>DASQDI010000171.1:0-55489 GCA_035634255.1 Blastocatellia bacterium | reverse complement strand
CAACCTCGCGCTGCTCACCCCCGGCGTAGTCACGCCCGGCGACACAGACTTCGCCAACGGCGTAGGCATATCGGCCAACGGCAACCGCGGCCGCTCGAACAACTTCCAGATCGACGGCCAGGACAACAACGACAACTCCGTCACAGGCCCCGCGCTGACGATCACCAACAACGAAGCCATCGGTGAGTTCCAGGTAATCACCAACAGCTTCTCGGCCGAGTTCGGGCGCAACTCCGGCGCTCAGATCAACGTCATCACGAAGCCCGGGACCAACGAGTTCCACGGCTCCCTGTTCGAGTACCTCCAGAACTCGCGCCTCAACGCGCGCACGAACGTGGAGAAGAGGGAGCAGGCGGGGTACCAGTTCCTCGCCGACAACGGCTTCAGCAACTTCGCGGGGCTGGCCGAGCGCTACAAGCACCCGGAGCCGTTCACCGACAACCGCTTCGGCGGGGCCATCGGCGGCCCGATTGTCAAGGACAAGGCCTTCTTCTTCGCCACCTATGAAGCCAACCCCATCAGGGGTGAGATCACCGTAAACAACCTGACCGCTTTCCAGACCTTCATCACGCCGCAGGACGCGCTCTTCCTGAACCAGAGGTTCGGCAACGCGGCGACCGCGGCGCTGGTCTCGCCCGAGAACGGCGGCGGTCCGGGTTTCGCGCAGGGCGTCGGCGAGTTCTTCATCGCCCCGCCTCTTGATGACACGAACGGCGACGGCATTCCCGACGCCTTCACGTTCGAGGGCTTCACGGACAACCTGCTCGCGCCGCTCGCAATCGTCAGTGCGCCGGGCGGCGGCACCCGCACGATCTTCGGCGGCGAGGCCGTTCGCCTGCTCGATTCGAACGCGGACCAGCACCAGTTCATCACGCGCATCGACTACAACCTGACGGACAACGACCGGCTCACCGGCCGTTACATCTTCGACAAGGATGATTTCCCAATCGCGGTAGGGCGGTTCCTGGCGGGCTCTCTGTTCGACGTGCCGTCGACCAACCACAACGCGGGGATCACCTACACCCGCACGCTGTCTTCCCGCTTCGTCAACGAAGCGCGATTCAACTTCTCGACCCTCGACGTGGAGTTCGGGGACCCGCAGGGGACGCTCCCCGGACCCGGCATACAGTTCGCCGGAACGTCCAACCTCGTCAACACTCTGAACCCGGCCTTCGGGACGCAGAACACGTTCCCGCAGTCGCGCGTCGTCACCACGTACCAGTTCCAGGATACGCTTTCGGCCACTCTTGGGACCCACGCCCTGAAGATGGGCGCGGACATTCGCCGCCAGAACTCGGAGGACTTCTTCCTCCCGAACTTCCTCGGGACCTACCAGTTCCAGAGCGGCGGCCTTCTGCCGGCGAACACGTTCTTCAACCTGAACGGCACGCCGCGCACGACCGCGACCGCCCTTGAGAACTTCATCCTGGGGCGGCCGACTCAGATTCAGTTCGCGCTCGGGCCCGCGGACAGGAACACGCACCAGAATGACTTCTTCTTCTTCATCCAGGACGACTGGCGCGTGCGCCCGACCCTGACCCTGAACCTCGGTCTCCGTTACGAAGTGTCGACCAACTTCTTCAACCCGATAATCCGGGAGCTCAACAGGCGCGAGTCTGACCCGGCGACGGCGGTCTTCGACACGAGCTTCCCGCTCGAATTCCGCACCGCCAACGAGCTCCCCATCGACAAGAACAACTTCGGGCCGCGCGTGGGCTTCGCCTGGACGCCGAACTTCGGCTTCCTGGGCGAGCGCTTCACCAACGGCCGCACGGTCATCCGCGGCGGATTCGGCATCGCGTACGATCCCCCGTACATCAACATCGTCAACAACACCGTCACGGCCGCCCCGTTCGCGGCTGCCGGCACCATCCTTCAGACCCCCGGCGCCCCCGGCTCGGTGGAATTCCCGTTCCGCCCGACCACGACCGCCGAGCTGAACCTGACGCCCGGCACCAACGGCGGAGACCCGCGCCTGTTCAACCAGACGAGAGTCGACCCGGACCTCTACAACCCCTACACGATGTCGTTCAACTTCGGCATCCAGCAGGAGATTTACCGGGGGGCCGTGTTAGAAGCTCGTTACGTCGGCTCGCGCATCGTCGGACAGTTCCAGACCATCAACGGCAACCCTGACCTCAGGTTCCTAGCCCGCGCGGGTCAGTTCCTGTTCAGTGACCCCGGCCGCTTCACGGGCGGTCGCATCTCCCCCGGAGCGACGGTTGAGAACAACTTCGCGAACCGCGTCGGCACGAACGGCAACGGCCGTCTCGACCCGAACTTCGGCATCACCCGCACGCGCATCAACGGCGCGTCCTCGACCTACCACGGTCTACAGACCCGCTTCGATACGCGCATCCGCAACGTGCTGACGATGAACCTGAACTACACGTTCAGCAAGACCATCGACAACGCTTCGGAAATCTTCGGCACCCTCGGAGGGGGCCAGACGGTCGCCACGTCTCAGAACCCGTTCGACTACACCGATGGCGAGCGCGGCCTGTCGGCTTTCCACCAGAAGCATAACTTCGTGGCGAGCTTCCTCTACGACCTGCCGTTCTTCTCCGAGCAGCGCGGTTTCGTAGGCAAGCTCCTCGGCGGTTATCAGCTCAACGGGATCGTCCGTCTGGGCTCGGGCCGCCCGTACACCCCGGCCCAGGCGTTCAGCCGCATTGACCCCGGCTTCGACGCAGCATTCGTCGGGTCCGGCGCGACTCGCCCGTTCAACGGCAACCCCAACGCGGGCGACGGGACAATCGCGTTCGGCGCTACGGCGGCGTCCATCATCTTCGGCGTCGACGTTCCCGCCGGACAGTACATCGTCTACGACACGCTCCGACCGGGTACCGAGGGGACGATTGTCGGAGGCGTCAACGCGGCCAGAGACCAGGCCCGCGTCATCTACAACGACTTCGGCCTGGCCGGCGTGTTCGGAGTGCCGCTGGCCGACCTCGAAGCCTTCAACGACTTCGGCAGCCCGTACGGGGACGTGGGACGCAACACCTTCATCGGGGAGCCGTTCTACCTCGCCAACATGTCGTTATTTAAGAACCTGAAGCTGACCGAGTCGAAGAGCCTCGAATTCCGCGTCGAAGCTTTCAACATCCTCAACCGCAGGAATTTCGGAGTTCCCGATCCGTTCACCGAAGACGCCTTCAACGGCTTCGCCGTGAGCTCGTACAACAATCCGGGCTTCAACAACGGCGGCAGCCGCACGATGCGTCTCGGCATCCGCTTCCTTTTCTAAGCTGAATCATGGTTCCAGCTTGCGGGAGGGGGTCGTCATCGACCCTCTCCCTTTTTCTTTTTATGTGAGATTATTCTTCCGCCCCGCGAGCCCTCGTGTTAACGCTCCGGCGGCCCCGGTCGTCTTTAACTGTGGAAGCGGAGGCCCGCTTTACGCTGCTTGTCGGGAAGGAGAGATGACATGATAGAAAGAAAGATTCTCAGATTCATAACGCTCGTCGCGGTGGCCCTCTGCGTCGCATGCGTTCCCGCGTTCGTGTCGGGTTCCAGCGCCCAGGAGCGCAAAATGGACTGCAACGGCAACGACCACTGGTGGGGCGATAACTACTCCGGCCATTGCGAGATTCGGGAGCAGACCATCTCGGCCGGGGGCACGCTGTCGGTCAACGGGGGCCGCAACGGCGGGATCTCGATAAAGGGGTGGGACCGCAACAACGTGCTCGTCCGCGCGCGCATACAGACGGGCGCGAAGACCTCTCAGGAAGCGGCGGAGCTGGCCCGGCAGATCAGGATAGAGACGGGCGGCTCGCAGGTTCGCGCCGAGGGGCCGACCGGCGTGGAGGATCAGCGGTGGGCGGTCAGCTACGAGATATACGTCCCGCAGCAATCGGACCTGTCGCTCGAAACTTATAACGGCGGCATCAGCGTCGCGGACGTGCGGGGGCAGATCGAATTCAAGGCCCACAACGGGGGCGTGTCGCTCCGCCGCCTCGGGGGGAACGTGCGGGGCGCGACGACTAACGGCGGGCTCAACGTGGACCTCGCGGGCAACCGATGGGAGGGCGAAGGGCTCGACGCCGTCACGACAAATGGCGGGGTGAATATCCTGATACCGGAGAATTATTCGGCCCGGCTGGAGAGCGGCACGCGCAACGGCGGCCTGAACCTCGGCTTCCCGGTCACGGTGCAGGGCCGCGTAAATAAAGAGATATCCGTGGACCTCGGCTCGGGCGGCGCGACCGTGCGGGCCGTCACGACCAACGGCGGGGTCACCATCAAGCGGAAAGGTCAGGACTGATTCCCGCGCGGGCTCGATTCGATTAATCGCTGCGAGGCCGGGGCAGGCTCCACAGTCCGCCCCGGCCTCCGAGCTTTCAAAGCTGGAGTGATTTTATTTCGAGGTACTCTTCGAGCCCATACTTCCCGAGCTCGCGCCCGTTCCCGGATTGTTTGTAGCCGCCGAAGGGGGCCAGGGGGTTGAAGCCTCCCCCGTTTATGTCCACCTGACCGGTCCGGAGCCGGCGGGCCACGCGCTTGGCCCGCTCCACGTCCGACGACCAGACGCCCCCGGCCAGGCCGTAGATAGTGTCGTTGGCGATGCGCACGGCGTCGTCTTCGTCCTCGTAAGGGATGATCGACAGCACGGGGCCGAATATCTCTTCGCGCGCGATGGTCATGTCGTTGCTCACGTTGGCGAAGACGGTGGGCCTCACGAAGTAACCTTTGTCGACCCCTTCGGGCGGCTCCGCGCCTCCCGTGACGAGCGTGGCCCCTTCCTCTATCCCTTTCCTGATGTAGCCCCGCACGCGCTCGCGCTGCGCATCGGACACGAGGGGACCGAGCTTCGCGCGCCCTTCCCTCGGATCCCCCACCGTGAATTTTTCGGCCGCGCGCCTCGCTATCTCGACCGCCTCGTCGTGCCTCTCTTTCGGGACCAGCATGCGCGTGTGCGCGGAGCAGGTCTGCCCGGAGTTGAAGTAGCAGTTGCCGACGCCTGAGGCGACCGCCTTCTCGAAGTCCGCGTCATCGAGAATGATGTTGGCTGACTTGCCCCCGAGCTCAAGCGCCACGCGCTTGACGGTCTGCGAGGCCAGCTCGCTCACCCGCTTGCCCGCGCGCGTCGAGCCCGTGAAAGAAATCATGTCTACGTCCGGGTGCCCGGCCATCGCTTCGCCCACGACCGGCCCGGTCCCCGTGACCAGATTGAAGACGCCCGCCGGGAGCCCCGCTTCGTGAATAATCTCCGCCAGCACGAAAGCCGTGAGCGGGGCGACCTCGCTCGGCTTGAGGACGACCGTGCAGCCGGAGGCGAGCGCCGGGGCCACCTTCGCCACGACCTGATGCAGGGGGTAATTCCACGGGGTGATGCAGCCGACTACTCCTATGGGCTCGCGCACCACGAGGGAGTTCCCGATCTCTTCCTCGAATTCATACTCCCTGACGAGGCCCGCGAAAGAGCCCATCACCTTAGCGGGCAGCCCGGCCTGCACGGCCGTCGCGAGCGGCAGGGGCATGCCGACCTCGCTCGCGATGATGCCCGCGACCTCGCCCGCGCGCGCCGACAGCCCTTCCGCTATCCGGGTGAGGAACCCCGCGCGCTCTTCCCGCGAGGTCCGGGACCACGAATCGAATGCGCCGCGCGCCGCCGACACCGCGCGGTCAACGTCCTCGGGCGTGCCTTCGGGTATGCGCGCCATGACCTCTTCGGTGGTGGAGTTGATGACATCGAGCTTTCCCTCCCCGCTCGACCTGACCCATTCGCCGTTCACGTAAAGGTGGTCGTACACCTTCACATCGAGTCGTTCCGAAGCACTCATTTATGTTCTCCTTGGGTATCTCACTTGAACTCGCAGCCGCAGTTGAGACAGCGGCTCGGCTCTTTGACGAGCAGAAAAAAGAGCGAAAGAAAACAGACGAAGAAAAAGCCTATGACCGTCACCAGGATCGCCCATAAAGGGATGCCCCCCTTGATCACGTTCATGGAGCCGCAGCGCGGGCACCTCAAGTGGCCCACGAGCGGCGCGAGCGGCTGCTGCGGCTGGTACGCCTGCGGGGGGTATGGCGTCCCGTACATCGTGGGGTTCGGGGGCGGCACTGAAGGAGTGTAGCCGGTGTTCGGATCGGGGTTCCGTTCCGCCAGAGGCGTCGCGCAATAGCGGCAGAAGTTCGACCCCTCGCGATTCTCAACGCCGCAACCTGGGCATTGCATAGGCTCTCCTTATAACACGTCTTCAGTCTCGATCTCCGGGAGCGAGCGCCCCGCGCAGACAATAATATAAGGCCGGAAGGGGGAAAACGAAAACCGCGAATTACGGCCGCGGCGCGAGATTCTTCACGGCCCCGCCTCGCCCCGCCCGGCCGGTGCTGGCGGCCGGTGGCGAGGGCGGCGTATGATCCGGCGCGATGGCCCGGAACTAGTCGGACGGTTTCCGCGTAAAGGTGACCGTGAGTAGGCCGTCGTTGACTCTCGATCCGTAGGTTGTTAGACTCGGCAGCCACCCGATATTTCTACCCAGGAGGTGCTGGTTATGCACGCTCTCAAAAAGATTTTTCTTCTGCTCGTGTTCGTGTCCGTGGCGGCGGCGCAGTCGCCGGAGCCGCCGCTCTCCGACTCCCGGCTCACCATTCACACCCTGCTCCGCGAGGACATCTTCGCCGGCTTTTTGACCGATGACATGGAGCGGTTCGGGAGGGGGGAGAGGAACATTCAGTTACTGCTCGAAAAACGCCCCGCCGATAAAGCCAGCCTGCTCGCCTGGAAGGCCGGCGCGATGCTCTACCGCGCCGTCCGCGCGCACGAGAACAACCGCAAGGAAGAGTTCGAGAAAAATTATCAGCAGGCGCTCGACCTGTTCGCTCAGGCCGGCAAGCTCAACCCGGCCGACGGCGGGGTCGTCGCCGTCACCGGGGGCAGCTATGCGCTCTTCGCCGACCGCCTGCCCGAGCCGTACCGCGCGGCCGCGTGGGCGCAAGCCTACGCCTCTTACAATGAACTGTGGAAACACCAGAGCCCCATCGTAGACAAGCTCCCCCCGCATTTGAAGGGCGAACTTCTCGGGGGCCTCGCCCAGTCCGCGCAGCGCACGGGCCGCACCGAGGAGATGACGCAGCACCTCGACAAGATACTCGCCGTGATGCGCGACACCCCCTACGAATCTATCGCGAAGCAGTGGAAGAAAGACCCGGCGGCCGCGGCCGGCACGAGCATAACGTGTCTCTCCTGTCACGACTCCGGACGCCTGGCCCCCAGCATAACCGCGCTCAAAAATAAATGAACGCCGCGCGGGAGATGAGAGACGGTCGGGGCTTCTGAACGTCAGAAGCCCCGCTCTACACGCCCGCCATGTCCCACTTGCGCCGCATCTCCAGAATCAACCTCGCCACTTTCTCGCTGACCCGACTGAAGTACTCGTCGGCCTTCGCCTGATCGAACCTGACGTAGCCCTGACCCTCTTTGTACAGGGTGATCGACGAGGGCGAAGGGTAGGCCGAATAGGTGCCGGGCGGAGGGTTCGGCGTGACCATGTCTTTCGAGTAGAGTTCCTTGTGCACCAGCTTCGGGTCGATTGCCTGAATCATGGCGGTCTCGTTCCACCCGGCGTGCCCCCCGTCCTCCCCGAAGACCGACAGAGTCACGTCCGACGCGTAGCTCCACCAGTTGATCACGAGCGTCCGCACCCGCTTGTCCTGCCCCACTTCCATCGCGACCTGATTGAGCACGGCGGTCTGCGGGCCCCCGTGCCCGTTGACGATGATGATGTTGCGAAACCCCGTCTTCGCTAGCCCCGCGAGAACGTCTCGCATGTAAGCGCGGTAAGCCTGCTCTGAAATCGAGAAGGCTCCGGGGTATGCGTCCATGCTGCCCGTCATTCCGTAAGGGACCACCGGGGCCACCATCGCGTTGACCTCGCGCGCGATGCGGCGGGCTATCGCCACGGGGGCGATTATGTCGGCCCCATTGTTCACGACCCCGTGGGGCTCCAGAGTCCCCGTGGGCAGGATGACCGTGTTGATCTTCGAGGGCACGGCCTCTTTGAACTCCATCCAGTTGATCTCGCTCATGTCGCGGGTGGAGACGGAATCCGCGCCCCTCGGCGTCTGCGCCGGGGCGGTCGCGGCGAGCAGGAATAATAAAAAAATCGCGCGCATCATCACGGGTAATCTCCTTGAAATATATTTGCGGCAGGCCGATTCTTGGGCCCGCGTTTGGAATTGTCAAGCGGCGCGGGGGAGCCCCCTCCGGCCGCGGGGCCTCTTTGACTGATCGATCCGGGCTGTGATAATTTGCCGGGTTGGAAATATGATCAGGAGGCGGATATGGACATCAAGGAACGGGTAGTTGAGGGCGTCAGCGTGCTGGACCTTTCAGGCAAGATCGTCCTCGGGGAAGGCGACGGGCAGGTCAAGGAGCGGATCAAAGACCTGCTGGCGGACGGCCAGAAACGGATTCTCCTGAACCTCGGGGACGTGAGCTACATCGATTCCGCGGGGCTCGGCGCGCTCATCGGCAGTTACACCACCTGCAAGCGCGGGGGAGGGCAGCTGAAGCTCGTCAACCTCACCAAGCGCATACAGGACTTGCTCAGCATCACTAAGCTGATCACGGTCTTCGACACCTACGAGACCGAGCGGGAAGCCATCGCTTCTTTCTCATCGCCCGAAGGGGAGGCCGCGAAGTAAGCGGCGCGGACCGGAATGGGGCGCGTGAATCTCCCGCGCGGCAGCTTTCCCGCGCCCCCGCCACTTCGTTCAGGGCTGTGCGGCGAGCGCCCGGACGCGCTCGATACTCTCTTTGATCGCGGGGTCATTGGTGGCGGCGTAAGCTCTCTCATAGATTCGCAGGGCCTGCTGGTACTGCTTGTCGCTTTCGTAAACGAACGCGAGCTCCGACAGAGCCGGGACCGAATCAGGCACTAGCTGAATCGTTATTTCAAGAGCCTCCATAGCCTTCCTCATCTGCCCGCTGCGCGATAAAGCGATGCCGTAAAACAGCCACGCCTGCCCGTTGTCGGTGTTCGCCTTCGCGATCTTTTCGAGCGGGGCGACCGCTTTCTCGAACTGGCCCGCGCCCAGGTAGGCGCGCCCCAGAATACCCGCGCTCTTCTGGTCGTCCCGGAGCGAGGAGAGCTTTTCGCCCGCCTCGATTGCTTCCGCCCACAGCCCATTTGAGGCCGCGCCCGGACCGGCCTTCCGCGCTTTTCGCATGAGGCTTTCCGAGAGCAGTTCCAGGGCGGCCGGCTCGTCTGGGTTGGCCTTGACCGCCTCCCGAAGCGCGGCGATGGCCCGCTCGTCTTCTTCGCGCTTGAAGTGAATGACCCCAACGTAATAAAAGTTCGAGGCGCTCTCTTTCGACTGCTCGGCCGCCGCGCCGGAAGCCGCGAGCAGGGGCATCGCTTCGTCGTACCGCTCGAGGAAGAAGTAACTCCGGCCGAGGGCCGTGCGCGCGCCGGGGTCGGGGGTGCGGCTGGCCTTCGCGGTGATATCCATGTATTTCTTCAACGGCTCAATGGCTTTTTCGTACTCGCTTGAAAGATAATGCGAGAAGCCGATGGTGTACCATGCCCCGGCTATGTCGGGGCTCGACGGCGATTGGATTTCGAGCAGGTCGAGCGCGCGGGCGAGCGGGCGCTCGACCCGCTTGTAACGCTTCAGGCGGAACTCGCACAGGCCGATGTAGTACCACGCCCCGGCTATGTCGGGCCGCTCGCGGGCGAGGTCCTGAAACTCCGCGAGCGCGGCTCTGTAGTCGCTCCTGTTGTAGAGCGCGACGCCGCGCCCCCAGTCCGCGGCGCGCGCGGGCAGGGCGATGAAAGCCATCAACATTATCGCCGCTTGAAAACGCCTGAATCCTGTTAGCATCGCGCAAATTATCGCATGACTCCGAGTCATTTCGTAACCTTGGTTTTGATTACCCCGGTGGGGGCTTCGGCCCGCCGGGTTTGAATCCTCCGGGAGCCGGTTTCCGTCAATACCTATTGCGGGCCGAAGAACGTCTTTACCGTACTGATAAAACTCTGGGGGCTCGCGAGACTTCCATGAGCTTCATAAATTTATAAAGTCGGAGGAACTTATGCCCAGGCCATTCAATCGCCTATCCCTGGAAGAGTTCGCGCAGTTACTCGCACGCTTCCCATTCCGTCGGCGGATCGACTCCGTCCACATGCACCACACCTGGCGGCCGAACCACCGCCAGTTCCGTGGGCTTGAGTCCATCGAGGCCATGTACAGGTTCCACACGCGGGATAATGGGTGGAGCGACATCGCCCAGCACATAACGATTGACCCGGACGGGATGATCTGGACCGGCCGCGACTGGAACAAGTCGCCCGCGAGCGCCTCGGGCCATAATGGGAACAGCATCTCCGGCCCTTTCATGTTCGAGATGATCGGGGACTTCGATTCGGGGCGCGACCGGTTCGCGGGGGCCCAGAGGGCGGCCGCCCTCGAAGTGATCGCGCGGGTGCAGATGAAGTTCGACCTCCCCGTGAGCTCTCTGCGCTTTCACAACCAGATGTCTTCCAAGACCTGCCCCGGCAGCTCGATAGATTATGAAGCGTTCCTGGAGGAGGTCGAGCGGCAGCGCGAGGAAATCTCCGCAGAGGAGTCCGGGCGGGCTCTCAGGGCGGGCGCGGAAGACCGCCCGTTCACGGATGAGGAATCTGAGGTGGCGGGCAGGGTCGAGTCCCTGCTCCAATCCCTCAGCCGCGCGGGCGTGGAGCGCGAGGACCCGCCTTCGGCCGAGACCGGCGATGACGGGATGCAGGAGCATGAGGTGTACCGGCTGATCAATGAGGGGCTGCTCGTCCCGCTCGCGACCGCGGAAGACGGGGCCGGGGGCCGGTCGGCCCGGTCGGCGGGCGACCTTACCCCGGAGATGCTGTCGAGCCTCCGCCCGCACGTCATCAACCTGAGACAGGGCCAGTTCTCTTCCGAGGGTAAGTTCTCGACCTCGTCGGATGACGTGGATGCGATATTCGGCGAGCATCTGGCCAGGGCGCTCGCGGAGGCGAGGGACGAAGGGCGAAAGCTCCGCCTGCTCTTTTTCGCGCACGGCGGCCTGACCAGCGAATCGAGCGGGCTGCGGATCGCCCACCGGCAGGTGACTTGGTGGAAGAGCAACAGCGTCTACCCGATCTACTTCGTGTGGGAGACGGGATTCTTTGAAATCATCGGCCAACTCCTCAGGTCCGGGCAGAGCCGCGCGCTCGAAGCGGCCCGCGACATATTCGACTTCACGTCGGACCCGCTCCTCGAAGCGGCGGCGCGCAGGCTCGGGGGGGTGACGATCTGGTCCGGCATGAAGCGCAGCGCGGAGCTTTCGGTGGCCGCGGGCGGAGGCGCGCGGTACGTGGCGAGAAAGCTGAAGGAGTTCTGCGACGCGAATGGGGGGGACGTGGAATTGCACGCGATGGGCCACAGCGCGGGCTCGATCTTTCATGCGCACTTCATCCCGACGGCCCTCAAGCTGGGGGCCCCGCGCTTCCGGTCCATGCATTTCCTCGCGCCCGCGATCCGCGTCGATACGTTCAAAGAGTTGCTCGCCTCGAAGGTCGGCGATGGGGCGGGCATCGATCACCTGACCGTATTCACTATGAAGAAGGACTGGGAGCGGGCCGATCATTGCGCTCATCTCTACCGGAAGTCCCTGCTATACCTGATTCATCATGCGCTGGAGCCCGAATCGAAGACCCCGATCCTGGGGCTCGAAGAGTCGCTCCGCAAGGACGCGGACCTGACGAGGCTCTTCGGGCTCGCGGGTAACTCCTCGTCCGCGGGTGAAGTGATATGGTCGAAGACGGAGGTCCAGAGCGGGCGCAACGCGAGCACCTCCGCGAGCCACGGCGGGTTCGACGAAGACGCGCCCACGATGAGCAGCGCGGCCCGCCGCATTCTCGGCCTCGACGACACTGCTCAGATCGAAGAGTTCCCGAAAGAGGTCGCGGCGGGACGGGCCCTCGACCCGTGGCAGGATGCGTCGGACTGGGAGGAAGAGCTGGAAGAGATAGCCCCGCGCTCGGTCCGCGCGAGGCCGAAGAAGTCTGCCTCGTCCGCAGCTTCATCCGCCATCCCATCCACCGCGCATGCCTCTTCAACGGCGTCCGGCGCGTCGAAAGACGGGCGGCCGGACGGGGCCGGGGGGAGACGGCTCGCGCTCTGCGTCGGCATAAACACCTACCCGACAGCGCCGCTCGCCGGCTGCGTGGCCGACGCGGAGGAGTGGGCGAGCACTCTGGGCTCGCTCGGGTTTGAAACGACCCTGCTGACCAACGAGCAGGCGACCTATGATTCGATACTGTCCGAGCTTTCTGACCTCGTCACTTCGAGCCGGGCGGGGGATGTCATAGTCTTCCAGTTCGCCGGGCATGGGACGACGCTCGCGGATAAGAACAAGGATGAGATTGTGAAGGGCATGCCCGGCCGCGACGAGGCGCTCTGCCCTCACGACTTCGCCGGCGGCGCGTTCATCGTCGATGACGACGTTGCCGAAATCTTCACGCGAATACCGGAAGGCGTGAACGTCACCTGCTTCATAGACTGCTGCCATTCGGGAACCATAACGCGATTCGCCGTGGGGGACTCGTCGAATGGCCAGGGCCGCTCGCGTAATGAGCGGCCCCGCTTCATCGTCGCCACGCCCGAGATGGAGAGCAATCATCTCGGCTTCCGCAAGAGCCTCGGCCGGTCGCGCTCTTTCACCTCGCGCGGGCCGGACTCGATGAGAGAGATACTGTTTTCGGCCTGCCTTCAGAGCGAGGTCGCGTGGGAAAACGACGGCCACGGCGATTTCACGACGCGGGCGACGCAGATACTCAGGAGCGGGGCGAACGGAATGTCGAACGAGCTGTTCCAGCAGAAGGTGGTCGAGGCTTTCGGCGCAAACCCGCGACAGCACCCGGACCTCGATTGCGCCCAGGACGCGCGCGGGCGCGGTCTGCTCAGCCCTCTGACCTCGCAGGGCCTCTCGAATCCCGTCGCCGGACTTCAGGGCGCGCCCTCTGGCGGCGTCTCCTCCGGCACCTCTTCCAGAGAGATCGAAGCCATCGCTCAGGGCTTTCGAACGATTGCCGACCTGCTTCTGAAGTCGAGGTGAAGTCCATGGCAGACAGCTCGAAGAAGTCCGATATTTCAACTCCCCTTGCGACGGCGGCCTCGGCGCAGACTCGCGTCGCCGCGACCGACGAGCCTGCCGCGAGCCCCAAGCCCTCCTGCAAGGGGGAAGGCGGCAGCTTCTACATCGGGCCGGGGGTAGAACGCGCGATCCACGGGCAGCCCTACGAGCGTAGCGGAAATGATCCCGTCTACCGGCCCCTGAAGATTTTCACACTCGACCCGGCGGAATCGCGGCTCGAAGGCTCCATCGCAACCGTCAACGTCCCCTACGAGCCCCTGAAGCCCGGCCCGATCGGACGGGTCTTCGAAGTGGACAACTATGATGGCTGGCAGTACCTGCGCCGCGTCGACCTCGACGACGCGGACGTGCTCATTCGCGATGGCCGCGACCCGTCCCCTTCCGACCCGCGATTTCATCAGCAGATGGTCTACGCGGTTTGCAGCACCGTCTACGCGGCCTTCAGGAGCGCCCTCGGCCGTCACATCGCCTGGGGGTTCACGCCGTCGGAAGATTCGAAAGACGGGGCCCAACGCCTCCGCCTCAGGCCGCACGCGCGCAACGAGCGGAATGCGTATTACGACAAGGATCAGGGGGAAATATGCTTCGGTTATTACCGCGCGGACCGTCAGGTGGCGGGCCGGAACCTGCCCGGCAGCATGATCTTTACCTGCCTGTCGCACGACGTTATCGCGCACGAAGTCACTCACGCGTTGCTCGACGGGCTGCGGACTCACTTCAATCTGCCGACGGGCCCCGACGTGCTCGCCTTCCACGAAGCGTTCGCCGACCTGGTCGCCATCTTTCAGCATTTCAGCTATGAGAAGGTGGTGCAGGCGGCCATAAGAAAAGCTCGCGGGGACCTCAGAAAGGCTTCCCTGCTGACCGACCTCGCGCGGCAGTTCGGCCACACCACGGGGCAGGATCACGCGCTCCGGAGCGCCGTCAATGATTCGGCGGAGCAGAAGATTTACGGTGCGGATGACGAGCCCCACGAGCTCGGCTCGGTGCTGACCTCCGCCGTGTTCGAAGCCTTCGACACGATCTTCAGGCGCAAGACGGAACGTTATATAAAGCTGGCGACGAGCGGCTCGGGCGTGCTCCCGCCCGGAGAGCTTTCGGCCGACTTGCAGAGGGTCCTCGCGGACGAGGCGAGCAAGCTGGCCAGCCAGTTTCTTTCAATCTGCATCCGTGCGATAGATTACTGTCCGCCCATCGACCTTGAGTTCGGGGAGTTCCTCAGGGCAGTTATAACAGCAGATTACAACCTCGTTCCGGACGACCCGTGGGGCTACCGCGAAGCGCTCATAGATGCCTTCAGAAAAAGGCAGATATACCCGCGAAATGTGGATAATTTTTCCGAAGACGCTCTGCTGTGGCGTCCCCCGACGAACTCCGTCCCCGACATCGAAGACCTGAGCTTCGGGATATTGAAGTTCGAAGGGGACCCCGGCCGGCCATCCGGGCAGGAAGAATTAAGGCGTCAGGCATGCGCCCTGGGCCGGGTGATCTCCGACCCTCAGTATCTCAGAGCGTTCGGCCTGGCGCACAGGGGCGACCCGCGGCTCGGCGGAGATGATGTCGACCTGCCATGCGTGCAGTCGATCCGCTCGTCGCGCAGGGCGGGTCCCGACGGCCAGATCGTTTTCGATTTGGTGGCAGAAGTTACCCAGAGAAGGACGGTCCTCGACTCCGCCGGGAATCCGCAGTTCGATTTCGTCGGGGGCGCGACCGTGACGCTCGGCCCGAGCGGAGAGGTCCGCTACTCGATCTCGAAGAGCGTTTTAAACGAGGAGCGGCTCAAGCGGCAGAGGGACTTCATCTACTCCGGCGCGGGCAGCCGTTACTGGACTTCGACGGGGGGGCGAACTTCTCCCAAATCGCAGTTGTTCCGGCTGCTGCATGACTGACTTAATCTAAAGACGGTCCTTAAGGTCGAGGTGGGGCCGTTTGAAATCCGGCTCTCGTGATTCGGTCACTATCCGAGGTTTTAATTACGGCTGCGTACAATCGCGCTTGTAAACAGATTTACCGCTACAGTTGAAATTAAACCGCCGGGGAGTATCGCTCGACGGAGAGAGGTCATGCTTCCTCTATTAATTGCATGAAGAGACTGCGCCCGACAAATTTTTTGGCAGGCGCTTCAGGCTCTCCAGAAGGAGTTTTTGACTGGATATAATCTGCCTAATGGCTACATGTTTAACAGGAAAACGCATACTAAGTATCCATGTATACAGGAAGGCAGGTTGGGGTTGAGGGTGTTAAAACATGAAGCGGTCAAAAGTTTTCCTTTTAAATAAACGATTTAATGAGTCAAGGTTAGCGTTAATATCGGAGGGCTATTCATCCTGGCACGTGGTGTGCGTTAGACGCATCTGGGTTTTTACGAACTGTGGTGTATTTCTGTTTAAATTATCATGACAATTGATTTTGTTTGAAAATTTGGTGTTGCTTTTACAAAGATTCCGATTTATTATACGCACTCTTTGTAAGACCTGGCTTTGCCAAAGGATTAGGTTGAAGCCCCAGCGCTCCCGAGCGGAGTTGCCAGATTTCGATCCAATTAGCGAGTCTGACCCCAAAGAATTGAACGAACGCGATCGGACAGACTGCTCGCGTGGACTAACTCCGGTAGTAGTGGGTGTCGTTCCCCAGCAGTCTTTTCTGCCGGTCGCACTGCTCTCAGATTCTTAAAGAGGGCAAAAGAATCTAGCAGGTGGTCTCAAATTTCTGTCGGGCGCACGTGCTCGACTCACGATTAATTCCCATATGGAGAGGGATAGATGATGAAAATGAAAAGAGCGGTAATAATGGCAGTGCTGGCTTTAGCAGTAGCCGCATTGGCGTTACCGGTCGTGGGCCTGCGCGCGCGCGCGGCCGGCGGGCCGGTGGCGGCCAAGCCATCAGCCGCTGTTGCCAGTCGGGCTATAGCTCCGGCTCCGACAGCTGCTGCGGCTACTACAAAGCAAGCCACTGTTGCCGACGAGTCTGTCGTGCAGGCTCAACTCGGCAAGACCAGCCAGGAAGTCATCGACACGCTTGGCTACAAGAAAGTTCCCAGCGCGGCGCTGGGCGAGCTCAACGCACGCATTGCTGACTCGATCCGCCAGAGAATCTCGGGCGGAGCGCAGCCGCTATCAGGGCAGCCCTTGGTGCTCAACCCCAATAGCGCTTTATCTGCCGGCCTGATCACCACCATCGGCGGTCGGGACAATCAGTTCTCGGAAGTGGCGCTGATCGCCGACTGGGACGGGCGCGAAGATTGCGTCGCGGACCGCGAGAACAAGGTGGATGATTTTTCGTTTGCGGAGCTTGAGATAGACTTTGTGCTTACGAGGGCTGCGATATCGGAGCACACGGTAGCAAACGGATTCGCTGAGAACGTATTCTACTATGGCGACTCAGTAGGAAACCTGTGGATCGGAACCGACGCCGGGGCCGACGCCGACGCCAACGTCAACACGGTCGTGCAGGTGAACATCCCGACTCTGGTAAACACGGGCGCTTCGGGCGGCTTCACCCTTCTTGAGCCGGAAGCCGGAGATTGCACGGACGATCAGGTCACGGTGACCGGCATCGCGGTCAACCCCGTGGCTGATCTCGGAGACTTCGGCCTTTGCGGAACGATTGGCGAAGTCATTTATGTCTCGGTCTCTGACACCGAGGGTTGCGCGAGCAACGCGGCCAACCAGATCTTCCGCACTCGTATATTTGCATTCGCGGTAACGGACACCGTGGGTGGCGTCGCTCCTGCCGGAGTGCGCCAGATCCTCCGCAGCCCGCTGCACAACGTGGCGGGAGTGACAGTGGATGACGATGGAAGCCTCTACTTCCAGCTGGCTGACCTGATCAGCTTCTCGGGCGCCGCGATCTTTAAGGCGACCGAAGTCTGCGGCAACTCCGTAGGCTGCACCGTTCCGGGCACGAATCCGCGCGTCAACCGCGTGATTCCGAACATCCCCGGCGGCGCGACCGGTTTCGGCGGCACGGTCGGTCTCACTCTGTCTCAGGCTTCCGCCATCACCGACGACGGTGACGCGGTTGTCGAGCCCGGTGAGCGCGTGCGCCTGACCAACTTCTCCGGCAACTCGACCACGTTCGGAAACGTCGTGGCGATGGACGCCGGGCCCTGCAACGTTCTTTACGCGGCGGTCTCGCGCTCGAACGTTGACGGCACGGACAACACCACCGGCCTCTTCAACAACCCGGCCGGCCTCGGTGCCACTCCTTCGATGATCATCAGCTTCGCCGATTGCGGCGGATTCTTCGACCCCTGTACCGCGATTGGCGGCTTCCCCGGCATACTGCCCGTGGCCGACGGCATCGCGGACGGCGTCGCTTCCGGGACGCTCGCGGCCACCGCGGGAGTGAACAACTTCCGAGTGTTCGCGCTGGGCACGGGCCCCGACATCCCGCGCACGGGCACCAACGCAGCGATCATCACGCCCAACACGCTGAAGCTCGACTTCCAGGTCGACTTCCAGTCGCACGCCGGGATAGCGGTCAACGAAGAAGGGACCGTGTTTGTGATCTCCGGCGGCGCTCCGGGCGGACCTGGCAAGAACCCCTCGCCGATGCTGGGCGAGATCCTCTGCTTCGAAGATATGTGCCCGATGGATCGCATCGCCGATCCTGTCGATATGAGAACGACCGGCACCCTGCCGAACCCGCCCGCTCCGGCCGCGAACGTCGGCGATGGCGTGTCAGACAGGGCCGATCACATCTTCTACCAGTCACCGCTTGATCAGGTGACCCTGACGCCTGGCGGACTGTCGGGCCTCGCGACCGGCTTCCTCCGCTACACGAACCGCCTTGCTCCTGGCCTGCTCGGGCCGGGCGTGGCGCTGGGTGTTACGCAGCGCACACAGACGGACGACGACACGGACGGAACGATCATCTTCGAGAACCTCGATCCTGGACACCAGGTGGCAGGCGGCGACGATCAGAACACGCCGTTCCGCGGCGACGACAACAACGGCGCGGGAACGCCTCCGCTGGTCGGCCAGTTCGAAGGCGGATTCGAGTTCCTGTTCGGCGGGCCTGTGGCCTCGTGCGTGTGGAACGGATTCTTCCTGAACTCGAACGGTAACATCACGTTCGGCGGCGGGGACACCGACAACTTCGCCAACGTGCTCGATTTCAGAGCCGGGCTGCCGCGCATCGCTCCGGCCTGGACTGACCTCAACCCGGCGGCCAGGGCCGTCAACCTCTGCAACTTCCCGGTCCAGGCGTTAGGATTCGCGAACGTCAACGCGTTCAAGATCCGCTGGATCAACGTTCCCGAATTCGGCCTCGAGGGCTGCACCGCTACCCAGATCAACGGCGGCAGGAGCAACACCTTCGCGGTCACTCTGTATGACGACGGCAGACTGCGCGACGAGAACGAAGCTCAGGTGCTCGATCCTGCCGACCCGACCGGCGACAACATCGACCCGGCGTTCGACGAGCAGGAAGGTCCGACCGACCTCCGCTTCACTCGCGAGCCTGTCACCGGTATCCTCGTCGGCTGCCCGCCGAGAAGGGATGGCACGGGCCACTTCATCTTCGAGTACTGCCGCATGGATCTGCTCGGCGTGCCGGTCAATCCTGTGCTGGTCGGCTACTCAATCGGCGGCCTGTCGCCGCTCAACCCGCCCGGACTGTGCGAAGTCGGACTTGGCGGACTTGGTGAAGCCGCGAGAGCGGCCGAACAGCCTGCGCCCACGGGCTTCGGAGTCTTTGCTGGCCAGACCGGCATCATCGCTCCCTGCCTGATCGGTGAAGGTACCGAACCCACCATCTTCGAGCTGTTCAACGAAGGTGCCGACCCGTCAATCGATTCGGGTGGCGTGCCGACGTTCGCGACGGCTGACTTCGACCTCAGGTTCGAAGGCAACGGCAACTGCACACCGCCTGCGAGACAGGATGACCTCAACCGAGGCAAGGTGGGCTTCTTCGGAATAGGCTGCCTGCCGCCGCCTGCTCCGGACTGTGTGTTGGTCAACGTCCCGACGTTCGCAGTAACTCCGGGTGGGAACAGTGCCACCGACATAGTCGACGCGCTGTGCGCCGTGCCGCTGAACATCCTCGGCTGCGGCTTCTTCCCGAACGAAGTGACGACCGTGTGTCAGGTGTTCGCCGGCGAGACGGGTGTGAACCCGCAGCGCGCAGGCAAGACCGTGACGACGGCAGTCGCATTGACCTGCGACACCAACGGCGACGGAATACCGGAGGCGACTCTGCCTTTGGTCACTGTCAACCCGAGGAACCCGAACCTGATTCAGGCGACGATTCCGACTGTTGGCATCGGCAACGCGACGGCGGCGCAGACGAGCAGCGGATTCCCGCTGGCCTGCTGCGGCGGAACGGGAACCCTGACGGTGACGACGACGTTCACGGCTGGCGACAACAACGTGTTCGGACCGTTCACCAGAACGGTCACCTGCCCGCTGCCTCTGGGCACGAGAGCACCTGTGGTGATCTCGGTGACTCCGTCGAGCGGCGACTGCGCGGTACCGCAAGACCTGATCATCACGGGCGCGTGCTTCCTGTCACCGACCGGAGCGCCCGCTGTGACGAGCGTGTTCGCAATCGAGAGAGGTACGACCAACCGGATCGATGCCACGAGGTTTGTGGTGCTTGGCAACGATAGGCTGGATGCGTTCTTCAACTTCGGTACGGCTAACGCAGGCAGGACCTTCCTGATCTTCGTACAGGGACCGGGAGGAATCAGCCGCAACCTGACGAGCCTGCCGGCAGGCGCGCCTGCGAATTGCCCGCTGGGCAACGAGCTTGGAGTGCCGGTGACGTTCACCTGCTCTACCGGAAGCGGTGGTGGAGGAGACGGCGGCGACACGGTCAACATCGCCGTGGTGAACGGATGCAGGCTGGATCGTAGCGCAACTGGCAAGTTCACGTTGCAGGTGACGGGTAGCAACATCAGACCGAGCGCTACCCTGACAATCAACGGGAGCGCGCCGAGGAAGCTCAAGTTCAAGGATCTGCAGAGCGGCACGAACACCTTCAACAGGATCGTGGCAATCGGCAGACTCTGCGCGCTGCTGCCGGGCGACATAGTCGTCACCAACCCCGGCGCGAGAGCTTCGGCACCGTTCCGTTGCAACCAGGCTTGCCCGACCAACTAAGGCCAAAGAGGGAGGGGTGAAGGGGTGACCCTTCACCTCCTTTCCCAATGACTCCAAGGAGGACCAGCAATGGTCCTCCTTTTTATTTGAAAACCCTTCGCCCCGTCAGCCCGGAGCCGGAAGCCCTCACCCGGAAAATCGCTCCGTTTATCCGTGAATACTTTTTGGCAAGTGAGTACAATTGAGAGGGCTTTTCGACGCCCTTTCGGGCCGGTGAGAGATAAGGCGATGTATCGGGACTCATCAAGCTTGACATATTAACCAAGGGAATATACCTTATTAAATTCTGTGTTTAGGCTGGTAGCGTCATGTTCGAAGCACTTTCAGATAAGCTGAAGAAAGTTTTCAAGGACCTGCGAGGGCAGGGCAAGCTGAGCGAGGTCCACATCGAGGCGGCCATGCGGGAGATCCGCATCGCCCTGCTCGAAGCCGATGTCAATTACAAGGTCGTCAAGTCCTTCATCGACCGCGTGAAGGAGAAGGCCCTGGGCCAGGAAGTTCTGGGGTCCCTTTCGCCCGCGCAGCAGGTGGTCAAAGTCGTCTACGACGAGATGGTCGAGATGCTCGGGGGCACCTCGACGCAGCTCGTCTTTACCAAGCGCATCCCCAACGTGGTCATGATAGTCGGCCTTCAGGGGTCGGGGAAGACGACGACCACCGGGAAGATCGCGCGGTTGCTGGCGGGGAGCCAGAAGCGGCGGCCTCTGCTGTTGTCCGTAGACGTTTATCGCCCGGCGGCGCGGCAGCAACTTTCCATCATCGGGGAGGCGATTAATCAGCCGGTGTTCGAAGCCCCCGACGTTAACGACCCGGTCGAGCTTTGCCGCCTCGCCTTGCGGGAGTGCCAGCAGATGGGTTATGACACTCTGCTGGTCGACACGGCGGGCCGCCTCCACGTAGACGAAGAACTCATGGTCGAGCTCCAGCGGATAAAGCAGGAGACGACGCCGACGGAGATCATCTTCATAGCCGACGCGATGACGGGTCAGGACGCGGTCCGTTCGGCCGAGCAGTTTCACGAGCGCGTGGGGCTCACGGGCGTGGTACTCACGAAGATGGAAGGCGACACGCGCGGGGGCGCGGCCCTGTCCATCAAAGAGGTTACGGGCCAGCCCATCAAGTTCATCGGCGTGGGCGAGCGCTACGACGCCATCGAGCCTTTCTACCCCGACAGGATCGCCCAGCGCATCCTCGGCATGGGCGACGTGCTCTCCCTGATCGAGAAGGTCCAGGCCGAGGTGGACGAGGAGAAGGCCCTTGAGCTTCAGGACAAGCTCGCGCGAGATAAATTCTCCCTGGAGGATTTCCGGGACCAGCTCCGCCAGATGAAGCGGCTCGGCTCCCTCGACAAGATCCTCGACATGCTGCCGTCGAACATGCTCGGCGGCCTGAAGATGACTCCCGAGCAGGCGTCCGAGATGGAGTCGAAGCTGAAGCTCACGGAGGCGATAATAAATTCGATGACGCCGGAAGAGCGCCGGAATCACGACCTGCTCAACGCCTCGCGCCGGAAGCGGATCGCGCGCGGCAGCGGCACCACCGTCACCGACGTGAACCAGATGATCAACGAGTACACGGAGATGCGCAAGATGATGCGCATGATGACCTCCGGGGGGCTCGGGGGCATGATGGGCGGGCTGGGCGGCAAGCTTGCCGGCGGGCTGATGGGTAAGGGGCTGCCCGGCTTCGGGGCCGGCACCCGCCGCAAGGCGACGAAGAGGAAGAAAAAGAAGAAACGTTAGCGCCCGGCTTTCAGTGGCCGGGCCGGTATTGTGAATTACCGGGCCAGAGTGATCGGGTTTTGATAACCCTGACCTGCGCGCGTAATCCGCACAAGTTTGTTGGGAAGGCGATTTACACTGATATCAGTTGGTTTCGAGCTCAGCCGAAGATCGACGGGCTGATCTCCTCAGTCGAACGTGGAGGTGCATTTTGTTAGCAATCAGGTTGACCAGAATGGGCGCGAAGAAGAAGCCCTTTTATCGAATAATCGTAACGGAAAAACGATCCAAGCGGGATGGCCGTTTTGTGGAGTCGATAGGCTACTACGACCCCTGCCGCAACCCGGCCGACGTTAAACTGGATCAGGAGCGCGTGAATTACTGGCTAGAACGCGGGGCGCAGCCGAGTGACACTGTACGCAGCATCATCAAGCGCAATGCCGGGGCCGCGGGCGGCGCGGCGGAAAGCACCGAAGCGAACGCTTGATCCTGTAACGCAGCCCTTGGACTCGAATTAGCACCGGCCGCGTGGCGCGTCCTCCCTTCCTTGCTTATTGTTTGAGGAGGTGACATATGGACGACAGCTCAGTGAAGGATGTCATCGAGGCTATCGCGAAGGCCCTTGTAGACACTCCGGATGAGGTGGCGGTCAAAGTGGTGGATGGCGAGGCAACCACGGTTCTCGAACTGAAGGTGGCCCCGCAGGACCTGGGTAAGGTGATCGGGAAACAGGGACGCACCGCGCGCGCTATGCGGACCATCCTGCGCGCGGCCGGTATGAAGCAGAAGAAGAGATTCGTGCTAGAGATTCTGGAGTAGTGGAGCAATCGGGTAAAAGAGAGGGCGATGTGGTCATAGCCCGCATCGTCAAAGCCAGGGGCATCCGCGGAGAGGTCGCCTGCGACGTCGCGACCGACTTCCCCGAGCGGTTCGAAACGCTCGAGGATGTCACCGCCCTTATGCCTGATGGCTCCCGCCTCGCCCTGACGCTCGAAGGCCACTGGTTTCACAAGGGGCGGGTGATCCTGAAGTTTGAAGGGTACGACTCCATGACGGAGGCCGAGCGGCTCGCCGGGGGGCTGGTCGTCATCCCCGAGTCCGACACGATGCCGCTCGAAGAAGACGAGTTTTACGAGTACGACATCGTAGGCTCGCAGGCGGTCACGAGCGGGGGCCGCGTCATCGGGGAGGTGACGGGGCTGATGCGGACGGGCGGGCACGACCTCCTCGTGGTGCGGGGCGAGGAGGGGCGCGAGCACCTTATACCGTTCGTCGATGAGATATGCTCGGACGTGGACGTGAAGTCCAGGCGCATCACGGTCGACCCGCCCGAGGGGCTGCTCGATCTTTAGAAGTTCAGAGATGCGGTTCGATATAATAACGATTTTCCCGGAGATTTTCCGGGAGGTCTTTGATTTCGGAATAATTCGCCGCGCGGTTGAAGCCGGCCTGGTCGAGATCAAGGTCCACGACCTGCGCGATTACACCTACGACAGGCACCGGCAGGTCGACGACAGGCCCTTCGGCGGCGGGGCCGGGATGGTGATGAAGCCCGAGCCCCTGTTCCGCGCGGTCGAGGCCATAACGCACGGCGCGGAGGGTGCCGCGAAGGTACTGCTCTCGCCCCAGGGCCGCCTCTTCAACCAGCGCGCGGCCGAGGAGTTTTCGCGCAGGGAGCGGGTCGTCCTGATCTGCGGGCGCTACGAGGGCGTCGACGAGCGCGTGGTCCAGTCGCTGGTGACCGAGGAGGTCTCCGTGGGCGATTACGTGCTCTCGGGCGGAGAGATACCGGCGATGGTGGTGGTCGATGCCGTGACCCGCCTGATCCCCGGGGCGCTCGGGTGCGGGGAGTCGGCCGAGCAGGATTCGTTCGCCGACGGGCTGCTCGATTACCCGCACTACACGCGCCCGGCGGAGTACCGGGGGATGAAGACGCCCGACGTGCTCCTGAGCGGCAACCACGCGGAGATCGAGCGGTGGCGGCGGCGCAAGGCTTTGCAGAAGACGCGCGACCGCAGGCCGGACCTGCTCCGCGATCCGGGCGGGAGCGAGCCGGCCGAAGAGATTTTGAAAGAGATCGATGACGAAAAATAGATATAAGGTACCGAGGTATTTATGATGAATCCAGTAGTGCAAAACGTAGAGACTCGCCAGCTGCGAACTCTTCCCGACTTCCAGCCCGGCGACACTGTTCGCGTCCACGTGCGGATCAAAGAAGGCGATAAAGAGAGGCTCCAGGCTTTCGAGGGCGTGGTCATAGCCCGCAAGCACTCCGGCGTGCGCGAGACCATCACCGTGCGCAAGACCAGCTTCGGCGTCGGGGTCGAGCGCATCTTCCCGCTTCATGCCAGCATAATCGACCGCATCGAGGTCACGCGCAGAGGGCGCGTGCGCCGCGCGAAACTCTACTACCTCCGCAACCTGCGCGGCAAGGCGGCCCGCATCCGCGAGCGCGATACGCGCGGCACGCGCGGGGCCCCCACGGCTTCGGCCACCGCCAAAGTGCCCGCCGCCACGCCCGAGCCGGTTGAAACGGAGCAGAACGCTCGGCCCGGACAGGAATAATTGAAGAGATCGAGGGGGCGGGACGTTGCCCGCCCCTCGCTTCATTTCGCTCGCCGATCCGGCAAGGTGAGGATTGGGTGTGAAGATCATTCCTATTCTGGTCGCGATTTACGTCTTCGCTTTCTTCCTGCTGGTGTGCGCGGTCTACTGGTATGGCGTGCGCCCATACAATGACGGTGATCGGTAGGGCCGCACGGCCTCTGCGCCATGCCGGCGCGAATCCCGGACTCACAGGGCGGACGCATTTTCGCGGGCTCGGAGATGTGGATGAAGACGCGCAGAGAGATGCTTGAAGAGTTCGTGGCCGAGGACCCGGATGATTCGTTCTCGCGCTACGCCCTCGCGCTCGAACTCGAAAAAGAGGGCCGGGTGCTTGAGGCGACCGAACAGTTGCAGGAATTGATCGGGCGCGACTCCGATTACGTCGCGGCCTACTACCACCTCGCGCGCATGCTCGCCCGGCTGGGGCAGGTCGAAGACGCCCGAGCCATGTACCGCCGCGGGCTCGACGCCGCCATCGCGGCGGGCGACCAGAAGACCCGCGGCGAAATTCAGGAAGCTCTCGAATCGCTCGACTGAGCACAAGTGGCCGGAGGAATGAGCCTATGAGAATAAAGACACTCGCCGTCGCACTCATCATCTCTTTCGCTTCACTGATCGCGCCGCCCGCCTCGGCACAGGATAAAAAGACCCCCACAATCGAGCAGTCGCTCGGCCTCAAGTCCGCCTCAAGCCCGCGCATCTCGCCCGACGGGCGCTACGTCGCCTATCTGGTTCAGGAGGCGAACTGGACGGACAACGCCTTCGAGACGGAGATCTGGATCGCCGAGACCGGGACCGGCAACCGCTACCAGCTCACCAACGCTAAGAAATCGAGCAACAGCCCGGCGTGGTCGCCCGACGGCAGGCGGCTCGCCTTCGCCTCCGACCGCGAGGGGAAGCGCCAGATTTATCTCATAGCGCCCGCTGGCGGCGAGGCCGCGCAGTTGACGAGCGTCGAAACGGGCGTGAGCTCTTTCGCGTGGTCTTCGGATGGGTCGCGGATCGCCTTCACCGCCGCCGAGGCCGAGAGCAAGGCGATGAAGGAGCGCAAAGAGAAGTACGGGGAGTTCGAAGTAGTCAACAACGATTACACCATGTCGCACCTCTGGGTGATTGACGTCGCGAATGACCCGAAAGAGAAGATGCCCGAGCCGAAGAGGATCACCGAGGGCACGAGCTTCACCGTCGGGGGCTTCAGCTGGTCGCGTGACTCCTCGCGCATAGCATTCAGCGCCGCGAAAGACCCGGACCTGACCTCGTCGGATTCGAGCGACATCTATGTCGTGAACGTCTCCGACAAGGCCGTCAAAAAGATCGTGTCCACCAAAGGGCCAGACAGCAATCCCGTGTGGTCTCCCGACGACAGCCAGATCGCATACCAGACCGCGAACGAGCGCGAGTTCTTCTTCTACACCAACTCCTACATCGCCGTGGTGCCTTCGTCGGGCGGCGCGCCCCGCGTGCTGTCGGAAGCCTTCGACGAGCAGCCCGGCCTGCTCGACTGGTCTCAGGACGGCATATACTTCTCGGGCCTTCAGAAGACCTACGCGCACCTGTTCCGGTTGGACCCCCGGACCAAGGCCATCGACCGCGTGACCGCCGGGGACGGGTGGCTCTTCTCACAGTTCACTTTCACGAAGGACTTCAAACAGGCCGCCTTCGCCGGGGCCGCGACGAACAGTTACCCGGAGGTCTACGTCTCAAGCCTCGCGCCCTTCAAGCCCAGGCAACTGACCGCGATGAGCGACCAGTTGAAGGACTTCAGGCTCGCCACGCGCGAGGTCATCGAGTGGAAGTCCACGGACGGGACGCCGATAGAGGGGGTGCTGATCAAGCCGGCGGATTATGACCCGTCGAAGAAGTACCCCCTGCTGGTCGTGATCCACGGAGGCCCGACCGGCATCGACCGCCCAATCGTCACGGGGGACCGCTACTACCCGATGGAGATGTTCGCGGCCAAAGGCGCTCTGATCCTCAGGCCGAATTACCGGGGCTCCGCGGGGTATGGGGAGAAGTTCCGCTCGCTCAACGTGCGCAACCTCGGGGTGGGCGATTACTGGGATGTCATCTCCGGCGTCGATCACCTGATCGCGAAGGGGATGGTGGACCGTGAGCGCGTGGGCGCGATGGGGTGGAGCCAGGGCGGGTACATCTCCGCCTTCATCACGACCACGAGCGACCGATTCAAGGCCGTCTCCGTGGGGGCGGGCATCTCCAACTGGATGACCTACTACGTCAACACCGACATCGCCCCTTTCACGAGGCAGTACCTCAAGGCCACGCCGTGGGACGACCCGGAGATTTATCAGAAGACCTCCCCCATCGCGTACGTGAAGACCGCGAAGACTCCCACCCTGATCCAGCATGGGGAGTTCGACAAGCGCGTGCCGATCCCGAACGCCTACGAGTTGCAGCAGGCGCTCGAAGACAAGGGCGTGCCGGTCAAGCTGATCGTCTACAAAGGCTTCGGCCACGGCATAGATAAGCCGAAGCAGCAGCGCGCCGTGATGGAGCACAACTACGAGTGGTTCAGCCAGTACATTTGGGACGGGGGTCAGGGGGCAGGGGCCCGAGGCCAGTAGGGAACAGTCTTAGGAATGGATTAAAGGGCGCGGCACCCGATCCCGGGTGCCGCGCTTTCCCGCGTCATGGAAGACTCTCTTTGCGGAGTCCTCCCGCGATGAACGCCCGCTGCACGTTCAGCTCGTCGTCGAATGCCACGATGTCCGCGCGCTTGCCCCTCTCCAGAGAGCCGTACTCGCCGTCGATCCCAGCCGCGCGCGCGGGCACGAGCGAGCACATGTGAATGGCTTCGTGAAGAGGCAGGCCCAGGCCCACCATGTTCCTGAGGGCTTCCCTTAAGGTGATGACCGAGCCCGCGATTGTATCTTTCGGGTCACCCGCGAGGGAGGTCCTGCCGCCGCGCACGGCGATCCTCTCACCCCACACCGTGAACTCCCCATCGCCGAGGCCCGCCGGCTGTATCGCGTCGCTGATCAAAGCGAGTCGGCCCGCGCCCTTGCACTTGTAAACCAGTCGCAGCATGAGCGGGTGGACGTGATGAAGGTCGGCGATGGCGTCCACGGTCACGTCGTCGCGCGTGAGCCCCCACGCGACGGCGCCCGGCTTTCGGTGGTGGAGCGCGTCGAGCGCATTCGGGAAGTGCGTGATGTGTCGCGCGCCCGCTTCGAAGGCGAGGTCGAGCGTCTCGGGGTCGGCCTGCGAATGGCCTATGAAGGCCCGCGCGCCCAGGCGGGTCACGGCCCGCGCCAGGTCGAGCCCTCCGCGGACCTCGGGCGCGAGCGTCATCGCGCGCGCGAAAGCGGGCCCCGAGCCTCCGGAGCCCCCGAAGAAAAGCTCCAGAGATCTAGGGTCATTGTCGTAAGTCCTGAAGTGCTCGCGCCGCAGGGCCCCGCACCTCTGCTCGCTCACGAAGGGGCCTTCGAAATGAATTCCCAGTGCCCGGGCATGCGGGCGAGCGCCCGGGCCGGCCCCGTCCTGGGCTTTCATGAAAGACTCGATCTCTCGCCCGGCGCTCAGGTAGCCGCCCGCGTCGGTCGGGACGAAGGTCGCTAGGTACCCGGTCACGCCTTCCGCGAGCAGGTACTCGGACAGGCGGGCGAGCCCCGCGCCGTCGGCATTCTGCACGTCCACCCCCGCGGACCCATGGATGTGAATGTCGATCAGGCCCGGAGCGAGGATGGATTCCGCCATGTCGAGCGACTCCCTCTCCCCTAGCCCCACGGGTATGTGCTCGTCCGTGAAGACCTCCGCGATGCGCCCGTCGCGGACCAGCAGCCCGCCCGGAATTATCGAGCGCCCGGTGACGATTCTGGCGTTATGAAGGAGGAGCTGGCTCATAGAAAGGTGAAAGGCTCGCGGCCGAAGAACTCAGGGCGCGAGCCTGATCCGTTATCGATCTGCCGGGAATTCCTGCGGGGCTAGAGCAGGCTCTTGATGTCGTTCTCCACGACGCTCGTGGGCCTGGCCCCGATGTAAGACTTAACGACTTTGCCCTGGCGGTCCAGCACGTACTTGGTCGGTATGCCTTTGCTCACGTCGTAGCCGCTCATGGCCGCCTGGCTGTCGACCATCAGTATCGTGTAGTTGATCCCGTAGCTCTTCATGAAAGGGGCGACGGCGGCCGCGCCCGTCCCCGGGGTGATGGGGTCGAGCGAGACGCCTATGATCTCGACGCCCTGGTCGCGGTACCTGTTCTGAAGCTCGACGAGCCCGGGTATCTCCATGCGGCAGGGGCCGCACCACGTGGCCCAGAAGTCCACGACCAGAATTTTCCCGCGGTAAGCCTCAAGACTCTTCTGCACGTTGGACGACATTAAGGGCTCCGACGGGATCTCGACGGGCGGGGCGGTCTCGTTGCGGAACGACAGGGCCGCTATGGTGACTGCGGACGCCGCGGCGACTATGATGGCTATGATGATGGGGGCGCGGCCGAAGCGCCGGGCGGCCTTTTTCTTTACCATGATTCTCCTCGGTTCAAGCGAATAAGATAATCGGTTCTGTTGCGAATAGTTGTTTAAAATTGCGAGCCGGTGCAAATCTTATCATGAATTGCCGGGCGGCGCAGTAGTCAGGTTCGGGGCTCGGGCTCACCGGCTCGGGCGCTTGTTCTCGCGCGCCCTCGCGCTGCTCGCGAAGCGGCGGGGCTTCTCCTTGACCCGCGTCGGCTTCGAGCCCGACGAGCGGCGCTCCAGAATGATCCGGCACACGACCAGGGCGAAGAACCTGTGAATGAACCGGGACTCCCACTTCATGGTCTCCTTCACTTCGATCCGCACGGTCGGCTGCGTGCGGCGGATCGTGTTGAAGTTGAAGGCGAGCAGGGTGGAGTTGTAGAACTCCTTCTGGAGGCAGAGCGAGGCCTGCGAGCGCAGGCGGCTGTCCCACGAGCGGAGCAGGTAGAAGTTGTCGCCCTCCGCCATCTCGACGCGGAGCTGCGCCTGATTCGGGTTGGCGCGCGAGCGCTCGATCAGGAAGGACTCGCTGCCGTCTTCCGAGATGATGGCGATGCGCTTGGCGAGCGCGCCGACGCTTATCTCGAACCGCAGGTCGTCCGCCTCGTAGAGGGCGCGGCGGAGCCCCTGCCACCTCAACCGGGCGATGGTGCGCCCGTTGGTTATGAAGAGGTGCCGCGCGCGGCTGTTCCCCTCGCGGCGCACCACCACTTCGCCCCCGCCCATGAAGTCGCGCTCGAATGCTTCCCCGGCAGCGCTCCGTGCGATCTCAATCCCTAATTCCATACTAAGCTCCGATGTACCGCGCGTAGATGCCGCGCGCAACCGCGGGGTCCGCCGTGCCGCGAATGATGCTCCTCGCGTCGCGGAAGACCGTTATGTCATATTCTTCGACCTTGAAGCGCAGGAGGAAGTCGTTGAATGCGACCTGCCCGAGCGGCCTCAGCTTGTCCGCGAGCGCCGAAAAATCGAGGCTCGTCTTCTCCGAGCGCGCGATCTGCACGGCGTTGCGCCCGCATAAGGTGGTGGTGACCTGTCGGCCCGCCCCGAGCAGGAACTCGAACTGGCCCTTGCCGCACGCGGGGCAGGCCGAGCGGTCTCCGTAATCGGACAAGTCCGTCCGGCTCACCTGAAGGTCCCACACGTCGAGCCTGACGAGCGAGCGGTGGAGCCTGTCGAGATTATTCGTCAGCACCTTCATCGCCTCCGCCGCCTGCAAAGAGGCGACGATCGACACCACGGGCATGATGACCCCGGAAGTGTCGCACGTCGGGCTCGACCCCGGCTCGGGCAAATCCTCGAGCACGCACCTGAGACAGGGGGTGACGTTCGGGATGATCGTCATCGTCAGGCCGTAGGAGCCGACCGCCGCCCCGTATATCCAGGGTATGCCGTTTTTGACGCAGGCGTCATTGATGAGGAACCGCGTCTCGAAATTATCCGTGCCGTCCAGTACGAGGTCCGCGCCCGCGATTATCTCCTCCACGTTTTCGAAGTTCACGTCGGAGACTACCGGCTCGACCTTGATCAGAGAGTTCACGCGCCTGAGCCGCGAGGCCGCGGCCTCCGCCTTCGGCAGGCGGTCCAGGGCGTCCCTCTCCTCGAACATGACCTGGCGCTGCAGGTTCGACTCTTCCACGAAGTCGCGGTCGACCAGCACGAGCGCGCCCACGCCCGCGCGCGCGAGCGTCTCCGCCTGGACGGCCCCGAGCGCCCCGCAGCCGATGATCACGACGCGCGAGGCCGCGAGCGCCGCCTGCCCGGCCGCTCCGATGCCTTCGAAAAGAATCTGGCGTGAGTACCTCTCGTCTGCGCTCATAAGCCTTCGTCCGGGGCCAGAGAAAGAAACTCAATTCTACACCACCTCGAAAGGGTTGAGCCACCGCCCGCCCGCGCCGAAAAATCGGCGTTGCGCGCGCGACGCGGCATCGGATATATTTTGGACTGACCAGGTGAGCTTCGACAGCCATTCAATAACTGGTGTTATCCGGAAGTTACTCGCAACGCACACGCACGCTTTATGACTAGCGAAAAAGTGGTGGCGACCAATCGAGAGGCGTACCATAACTATCACATCCTCGAAACCTACGAGTGCGGCATCGCGCTAACCGGCACAGAAGTGAAATCGATCCGAGAGGGACGGTGCAACCTGAAGGACAGCTACGGGCAGGTGCGCAACGGGGAGGCATGGCTGTTCAACGCGCACATAAGCCCTTACAGCCACGGCAACCGCGAGAACCACGAGCCCACGCGCACGCGCAAGCTCCTCCTGCACAAGACGGAGATCGACCGCCTGCTGGGCAAGTCGCAGGAGAAGGGGCTCACCCTGGTGCCGACGAGGCTCTACTTCAAGAACGGGCGGATCAAGCTCGAACTCGCGGTGGGGAAGGGCAAGAAGCTGTACGATAAGCGCGAGACCGAGCGCAAGCGCGAGTCGGATCGCGAGGTGCGCGCGGCCATGAAGGCGAAGAGCAGGAGCTAATCCGGCACTCACGGCTGTCGGAAAAGGGAGAAGAGATGGAAGTAAGGGCAGACTCAGGAAACTTTTATGACGTGGAGGCCGACGCGCTCGTCGTGATGATCTACGAGGGCGAGAAGGCCGGCGAGGGCACCCTCAAAGAGCTGGACGAGCGCACGAGCGGGATGCTGAGCGAGGTGCTGTCGGGCGACGAGATGCGCGGCAAGCAGGGCGACATGGTCTACGTCTACCGGCCGGGGAATATCCGCGCGCGCCGCCTGCTCCTGGTGGGCGCGGGCAAGCGCGAAGACTTCTCCTTCGACACGGTGCGCAAGGTGGCGGGCTCCTCCGCGAGATTCCTGCGCGGCAAGGGCGCGCGCACGATGGCTATTCTGCGCCGCTCGCAGCTGGACCTGGGCAGCAGCGTGCAGGCCGCCGTCGAGGGCGTGCTCATCGGGCTGTTCGAGCCCGACATGTACAAGACCGAAAATAAAGAGGAGCGGCGCATCGACGAGCTGATAATAGTCGCCTCGGCGCCGGGCCTCGAAGAGGCGCTCGCGCGGGGCGTGGAGCGGGGCCGCATAATAGGCGAGGCCGTGAACTTCGCGCGCGAGCTCTCGAACGAGCCGAGCTCCACGCTCACCCCCACGGAGCTCGCCGAGCGGGCCAAGGAGACCGCCGCGCGCTACGGGCTCGACGTAGACGTTCTGGACGAAGCCCGGATGAAAGAGCTCGGCATGGGCGCGTTGCTCGGGGTCGCGCGCGGCTCGGACGAGCCCGCGAAGCTGATCGTCCTGCGCTACACGCCGGAGGGGGCGGAGCCGATGGGCAACGACGCCGACGTGATCGCCATCGTCGGAAAAGGGATAACCTTCGATTCGGGCGGGATCTCGATCAAGCCCGCCGAAGGCATGGAGAAGATGAAGTACGACATGTCGGGCGCCGCCGCGGCCCTCGCCACGATGCGGGCCATCGCGCAGCTCAAGCCCCGCATCAACGTCATCGGCCTGATGCCCGCGACCGAGAACATGCCCTCGGGCCGCGCCTACAAGCCGGGCGACGTGTTGCGCGCGATGAGCGGGAAGACGATTGAAGTGATCAACACCGACGCCGAAGGCCGCGTGATTCTGGCCGACGCCATCACCTACGCGCGCAAGCTCGGGGCGACGAAGATAATAGACCTGGCGACTCTGACGGGCGCGGTCGCCATCGCTTTGGGCACGATCAACGTCGCCATAATGGGCAACGATCAGGCTTTCATCGACGAGGTGCGCGAGGCCGGCCGCGAAGTGGGCGAGCGCCTCTGGCAGTTGCCGATGGACGAAGAGTACCGCGAGATGATAAAGAGCGAGATCGCCGACATCAAGAACTCCGCCGGCCGCTACGCGGGAACGATCACCGCCGCGTACTTCCTGAAAGAGTTCGCCGAAGACAGCCCCTGGGTCCATTTCGACATAGCCGGGACCGCCTGGGAGAACGAGCGCAAGCCTTACATGGCGAAGGGGCCGACCGGCGTGGGCATTCGCACCCTCGTAAATTACGTCTGCAGTCAGGCGGCGAAAGAGTGATTCAGTGGCCGGGGGCCGGGATTCAGGAGTCAGGGGAGTAAAAGGATTCTATAAAGATAGTCTGAGATGCTCCTTCCTTAGCCCCTGACTCCTGACCACTGACTCCTGGCCCCTGCTCCCCTATGTCCTTCTCCCGCTCCCAACAGATCGGCGCGCTCATCCTTCTCTCGCTCATCATAATCCTGTCTTACTACCGCTCATGTTGAGCCCGCGCCGGCACGGGTATTGCCGTGCGAAATCTCAGAAGTAATCCTCACACTTTCAAACTCGCTGTTTGAAGGGGCTCATCTTGTCCCTGAACAGACACCGGAACAGGCGAGCGAGCAAACCCGTCTCACGCCGATGCAAGGAAGGGTATAAGGTCAGCCAGGTAGCCGAAACTAGTCCGCGCGTATGTCTCTTCGGCCCGCCGCGCGGAGGAAGTAAAGGGGGAGCGCAATGACCCGCATTACCTTAAGAGCGATTGGGCTAACCGCGATTCTTAGCGCCCTTGTTCTCAGCCTTAACCTGATAGTCGGGGCTTAGCACCGACGACCGAATTGGCCGGCGGCTCGTGGCAGGCGGACGAGGGCAGGCAGTCCGCACCGCGTAATAGATCAAAAGACCGGAGGCTATTTACGAGCCCTTGAGCCGGGCTCGCTCATTCGACGGCGCGGCGCGGGCGGAGCCTTGCCCGCGCCGCCTTCTGCTTTTAAAAGGCTCAGCCTTTGGCTTGCTGGTACGGATTTTGCAGCTTCAAGCAACGGCAAGATATTAACAAGGAGGGAGATTTTTATGGGCGATACAACGGTGATGAAGGTGCAGTCGAAGCACTCTCCGACGGGCGAGATGGGTCAGAAGTACCTCGCGTCGGGCAAGAACATCTCCATGCGTTTGTGGGAGAACGAGGAGCCCGGCCCGCTCAAGCCCGAGTCCGTGCGCGATTACGAGACGGTTGGCTATGTGATCAAGGGCCGCGCGGAGCTGCACCTTGAGGGGCAGCTGGTCATCCTCGAAAAGGGGGACTCGTGGGTCGTGCCGAAGGGCTCGTCTCACACTTACAAGATACTTGAGCCTTTCACGGCGGTCGAAGCCACTTACCCGCCCGCCGCCGTCCACGGGCGCGACGATGTCTGAGCGGCGTCGCCCGCTCCGTAATTTTCGAATTATCCCGAACCGTTTTCTGCGGGCTCTCACCGGAGCCGGAAAAGGAGTCTTTTGAATGAAAGCAGTCGTATTTCACGGGATCGGCGACATACGCCTCGATGATGTTTCCGACCCGAAGATTAAGGAGCCGACCGACGCCATAGTCAGGCTGACGGCGAGCGCCATCTGCGGCACCGACCTGCACTTCGTCCGCGGCACGGTTCCGGGGATGAAGCCGGGCATGATCCTCGGGCACGAGGGGGTCGGCGTGGTCGAAGAGATCGGGAAAGACGTGCGCAACCTGAACGTCGGGGACCGCGTCGTCATCCCTTCGACCATAGCCTGCGGGTACTGCTCTTACTGCCGCGACGGTTATTACGCCCAGTGCGACAACGCGAACCCGAACGGGTCTCTGGCGGGGACGGCCTTCTTCGGCGGGCCCGAGACGGCGGGGGGCTTCGCCGGCCTCCAGGCCGAGCGGGCGCGCATCCCGTTCGCCAACGTCGGGCCGATCAAGCTTCCCGACGAAGTCTCCGACGATCAGGCAATCCTGCTTTCCGATATCTTCCCCACCGGGTACTTCGGCGCGGACCTGGCGGAGATCGAGGCGGGCGACACGGTGGCGGTGTTCGGCTGCGGCCCCGTGGGCCAGTTCACCATCGCGTCCGCAAAGCTCCTGAAGGCCGGGCGGATACTCGCGATAGACACGGTGCCTTCGCGCCTGGAGATGGCGCGCGCGCAGGGCGCTGAAGTAATAGACTTCAACAAGGAGGACCCGGTCGAAATCATCAGGGGCCTGACCGGGGGCATAGGCGTCGACCGCGCCATCGACGCCGTCGGGGTCGACGCCGAGCACGCGCACAAAGGGCCGGCGGCGCGGCAGGCGAAGAAGGAGAAGGAGCAGTTCGAGCAGCAGGTCCGGCAGGTCGCGCCGAAGCAGAACCCGGACGGCGACAACTGGGTGCCGGGCGACGCCCCTTCCCAGGCCCTCTCGTGGGCGGTGAGATCACTCGCGAAGGCGGGGTCGCTCTCCATCATCGGCGTCTACCCGCAGACGCTTCAGACGTTCCCGATTGGCGAGGCGATGAACAAGAACCTCACCGTTAAGATGGGGAACTGTAACCACCGGAAATACATTCCCGACCTGGTCGACATGGTGCGCGCGGGCGCAATCGACCCTGCGGAGATACTCACGCAGCGCGAGCCGCTCGTCTCCGCCATCGAGGCTTACAGGGCTTTCGACGAGAGGCAGCCGGGGTGGATCAAGGTGATGCTTGAGCCTTCGAGTTTTTCGACCGCGACCTCGAAGAAAGGATGAAGCGACGTGAGGTGATTAGGGGATTTGTGCGGGACCTTGTAAGGGGTACGGTGAGGGGCAGGCTCGTTCCTGCCCCTCACCCGCTTCGATTCAAGGGTGCACGTCGAGCACGTCGTAGCGCGTGATGATGCCGACGATCCGCCCGTACTCTTCGATGAGGATCGCCGGGGAGTCTTTCAGGTACTTGGTGGCGGTCTCCACGCCCACGTCTTCGGTCACGACCGGGAAGCTCTTGTCCATCACTTCCGAGACGCGCGAGCGAGCGAGCTCCCGGTTTTCGAGCAGCTTCGACATCAGCCTCCCCTCGCGCACGGAGCCGACGGCCTTGCCCTCCTGAAGCACGGGCAACTGCGAAAGGCCGTAGTTGTGCATCATCTGGAGCGCGTCCCCGACCACGTGATCCGGCCCGACCGACACGAGGCTCGGGGTCGAGTCCGACTGCTTCGTCTGGTTGAGCAGCCCGACCGAAATCTTCTCCACGCCGAGCATCCGCTTCTCTTTCATCCACTCGTCCGAGAGGAACTTCGACAGGTAGCGCTCGCCCGTGTCGCAGACGATGAAGACCACGACATCGTCTTTGCCCAGGTCGCGCGCCACGCTCAGGGCCGCGCAGGCAATCGTGCCCGTCGAGCCCCCGCAGAAGATGCCCTCCTCGCGCCCGAGCCTCCGCGCCATCTGAAACGAATCGCGGTCGGTCACGTTGATGATCTGGTCTATGTACTTCATGTGGACGTTTTCAGGGATTATCTCCTGGCCTATCCCTTCGACCAGATAAGGCGTGCTCTCCATCAGCTTGCCCGTCTCCTTGAAAGTCTTGAAGACCGAGCCATACGGGTCCGCGCCGACTATCTTAATGCCCGGCTTCTTCTCTTTCAGGTAACGGCCCGCCCCGCTGATGGTGCCCCCGGTCCCTATGCCCGAAACGAAATGGGTGACGCGGCCCTCGGTCTGCTCCCATATCTCCGGCCCCGTGGTGCGGTAGTGCGCTTCCGGGTTGGCGGGGTTCCCGTACTGAAAGACGAAGAGAGAGTTGGGGGTCTCTTTGGCGATGCGCCGGGCAGTGTTGACGTAGTGGTCGGGCGAATCCTGCTTCGCGCTCACGGGGACGACCACCACGTCCGCCCCGAGCGCCTTCAGGTACCTGACCTTCTCGACCGAGCACTTGTCGGTCATCACGAAGACGGCTTTGTAGCCGCGCACGGCGCAGGTGAGCGCTATGCCGATGCCCGTGTTGCCGCTGGTGGCTTCGACGACGGTCCCGCCCGGCTTCAAGCGCCCCTCCCGCTCCGCCGCGTCGATCATCGAGATGCCGATGCGGTCCTTCACCGACCCTCCGGGGTTGAGCGACTCCATCTTCGCGAGCACGAGCGCGTCCATCCCCTTCGTTAATTTATTGAGCCTGACTAAAGGCGTGGCCCCGATGAGATCGAGAATATTCTCTTTATAATCCATGTGTCCTCAGCTTTGATTGAATGGCCGCTCTGTTAATTCGCGGAGAAGAATTTTATCACCGCGCGGCACGGTTAGTCACCTTGCGGCGAATGGCGGGGGCGGAAAAAAAGGCAGGCGCTTTAAAAGCGGCCCGCCCTTATAGAGTTAGACGATGAATTGAAAAGCTCCCCGCGCCTCACCTGAGCGACACTTTGCGCAACTGCGTAATGCGGGTGCGGACCTCATCCCTGTCCGAGGCGTCGACCGCTAGCTTCAGGTAAGACTCGAACTCTTCGGCGGCGTCTTCGTTCCTTCCGACCTTAGTCAGGGCGACGGCCAGGTTGTAGTGCGCCTCGGGGAAGTCCTCGCTCTGCGCAATCGAATCTTTGAATTCCGCGATGGCCTCTTCGAACCTTCCCGTGTTGAAGAAGGCGATGCCGAGATTGTAATGCGCCTCGGGGTAGAACCCTTCGGCCTGCTCGATGGCGATCTTGAAAGTGGTAATCGCGCGCTCCGACTCTCCCTTGCGGGCGTAGGTTATCCCGAGGTTCGCGTAAGCTTCGGGGAACTCTCCGGGCTTCTGCCGCGCCGCGGTCTGGAACTCTTTCTCCGCCCCCGTGAGGTCGTCTTCCATGCTGAGCGCGATGCCTAAGTTATAGTGCGCTTCCGCGTAGGTGTCCTGCCTCTGCTTCAGGGCGGTCCTGAAGGCCGTGATCGCCTCCTTCGTCTCGCCCATCATGCCTAAGACCATCCCGAGGTTATTGTAGGCTTCGGGGTACTCCCCGCCCGCCGCTTCTATAGATTTGCGGTATTCCGAGACCGCGCCCTTCAGGTCGCCCCGCGAAGTCATTTGCCGCGCGTTGTCGAAGTATTTCTCGCGCTCGCCGGTCGCGCTGACCTGCGCCGCCGCTATGATTGCGAATAAAAATATCCCGGCCGCTGCCGTCGCCAGCCGCTTCGAGATTGATACGACCCCCTTGTTCATAACCCTTACCCCTCTTTTTCTCGTATCAAAAGCGGGTCCGCCCGCTCTTTTTTTAGCACCGTTCCCGTACACCTTGAGGCCGGTCGCGAGCGCTGAGCTAATTAAGGCAACACCCGTGCCGTAGCCGATTCGTTGAAAATTTGCGGAATTTAACGATTAGAGTAGAAAAGCGATCATGAGCGCACGAGGTCGCGAAGGAGAGGGAAGGCGTCCGACTCCGGCGAGCGCGAGCCGGGCTTGACGTTCGAATCGATCAAATCATTTGAATCAATCGACTCATAATAATCTTCATCGGCCGGAAGGTCGCGCGCGGCCCGCATAATCTCTTCGGGCATAATCTCTTCGATGTCGTGCCATCCGACCATCACCTCGCCTCCGGGGTAGGGTAGGCTCTCGGGGCGCTCTTCTTCGTCCATACCGAGCCCGGCGCTTACCCGCCCGAGCCAGTGGTCGCCCGCGACGCGACCGCGCCCGACCGCGCCTGAGATTATCAGGTGATCGCGAGCGCGCGTGGCCGCGACGTAGAGTAGTCGCTTTTTCTCGGCCCGGTCCATCCGCTCTTCGACCCGCCTGATAGATTCGAAAGAGGCCGGGCGCATAGCTTCGTCTCCCGCCTCGTCCTTATCGGCCCTCGCGTCTATCGTTACTCCGAAGGCGGGGTGAACGGCCAGGAGAGATTTATCGCGCCCGCCCCCGTAGCACGCATCGGCTATCCAGACGACGGGGAATTCCAGCCCCTTCGATTTATGCACGGTCATCAACCGCACGGCCCCCGACTCTTCCACGGACGCCTCGCCTTCGCGCGCCTGCCTGAGCTTCAGGTCGGCTATCCGCCGGACCATCTCCGAAAGGGTCATGTGTGAAAGCACGTGCGCCTGGTCGATAAACTTCTCGACGTTCGCGACGCGGCGCTCGCCGAAGGGGAGCATCATCAGCGCGGCGAGGTAGCCGGTCTTCCTGACGGCCGACATTATTATCTCCGCGGGGCTCGCCCTCCCCGCGAGCGAGCGCAACTCCCCGAGTACACGGCGGGCGAAGTCTATCGCGTCGCGCTCGCCCTCGGGGTGAGTTATCTGCGGGTCGCACAGGCTCCGCCAGAGAGTCCCTTCCGAGAGCCTCAGCCTGAGCAGGGTCTCGTCCGAGAGCGCGAACAGGGGCGAGCGGAGCGCGCCCGCGAGCGCGAGGCTGTCGTTGGGGCTGACGAGGAAGGCGAGCAGGTTGCCGATGTCGGTGATCTCCTGCCGGTCGTAGAAGCCGCGCCCGGCGATGGTGACGTAAGGGACCCCGGCTTCGGCGAGCGCCTGCTCATAAATCTCGAAGCTGGTCGAGACCTGGAACAGGAGCGCGAAATCTCCGAACGTCGCGCCCCGCGCCCCCGTGTCGTCGCAGACCAGAAGGTCTTTGCGCCCGATGATCTCCTTGATCCTTCGTGCGATGAAGGCGGCCTCGGCCTCCCGCAGCCCTGAGTAATCGAGGCGCGGCCCGTCGTCTTTGCCCTGCGTGATGACGTGAAGCTCGACGGACGAGCCTTCGTGCGCGGCCGCGCGCGAGGCGCTCATCGCTTCGTAGGCGGCGTCGTAATGGCTCTCGCGGGTGAAGACTCGGGGGAATATGTGGTTGACGAAGCCCACCAGCCGCGCGTGCGTGCGAAAGCAGGCGCTCAGGCCTACCTCGCGGCCCCCGCCCGCAACCACTTCTTCGCGCGCGCCATGAAAAATAGTCGCGTCCGCCCCGCGGAACCTGTAGATCGACTGCTTCGCGTCGCCTATGATGAAAAGTTCGTCCGAGCGCGGGGCGATCATCCAGAGGATGCTCTTCTGAATCGGCGAAGTGTCCTGAAACTCGTCGACCATGAGGGCGCGGAGCAGGCCGCGCTCCGAGTAGCGGTCGCGCACGTCCCTGTTCTCGTCGAGCAGGCGGTGGGTAATCTCTTCAAGGTCGTTGAAGTCGAGGCCCGCACGCTTCCGCTTGAGGGCGGAGAAACGCTCGGAGGCCCTGTCGTACAGGCGCGCGAGGTAGACCATCACCTCCGCCGCGATCCGGTCGGCTTCGTTCATCTCAAGCGCGAGCAGCTTTTCGCCCCTCACCGCTTCGCGCAGGCCCGCGAGCGCCTCTTTGACCGAGAGGAATTCTTCTTCCGACCGCCATTTCTTTTTCGACCCGACGCGCAGGTCCACGCATGCCGATATATCGAGCAGAGTCCGTATCAGGCCCGCGCTGTCTCGGGGGTCGATCTCCGCGAGCAGGGCAGACACCCGCGCGCGGCACTGCTCCCTCTTGTCGCTCGGGTCTTCGGCCCTGACCCCTCTCACGACCGCGGCGTCCCGCGTCCATGAATCTCTCTCGACGAGCGCGCGCGCGTCCTCTGCCTTCGCCCGTTCGAGCGTTTCCGCCCAGAAGTCGCGGATGGCCCTCGCGTCCAGCCCCCTGAGCTTCGCCATCGCGCCGCGCGCCCGCGCGCCCTGCGCGACGAGCGAGCGCAGGGCCGCGCGCACTTCGTGGAGCGACAGGTAACCGAATATCTCTACGAGCGCGGACTCGCGCACGGCTTCGTTGAGGGCTTCTTCTATCGCCTGATCGAGCAGGGCCGAGGCTTCAGTCTCTTCGATGACTTCGAACGCGGGGTCGAGCCCCGCCTCCGCCGGGTGCGCGCGCAGTATGGAAGCGCACAGGGAATGGATCGTGCCCGCGCGCGCGGAGTCCAGCTCGTTGCGGTGCGCTCGCCATCGCCCCCGCCCCTCGGCCGACGCGGTACTTTCGATGCGCGACCGAATCTCTTTGCGGATACGAGAGACCATCTCCCTCGCGGCCTTCTCGGTGAAGGTGACCGCGACTATGTCGGAGACTCGCCAGCCCTCGTTCTCTTCGAGCAGGCGCAGGAATCGCTCGACCAGCACGCGAGTCTTGCCGGAGCCCGCGCCCGCCGACACTATCACCCGATGCCCGCGCGCCTCTATCGCCTCCCGCTGTGAGCCGGTCCATTTCACCGCGCGTGATGTTAGCAGAATAGGCCGGGGCGCGCAGCCCAAATCTCGGGAAGAGCTTTCGTGTTGTATCTCATTAACTATGGGCATAGTATAAGTAGGCCCGGCCCGAACAGCCCCGTCTACGAAGAGGAGTAACGATGATGAACCTCCGACGCTCCATTTTTGCGATGATTCTGACCTCGGTCATTTTCGCCGGCCCGTCGAGCGCCGCCGCTCAGACGGAGAGCCGCGCGGAGGTCGAGAAGAAGATCGAAGCTCTGCGCGCGCAACTGAGCAGACTTGAGAAGGAGTTTCTTGAGCCTTCCGCCGAAGACAGAGCCGCCTTCGCGGCATTCCTTCGACAGCCTGACACCGGGTTGACGAGGCTTCTGCCGAGGGAGAAGTATGGGCAGAAGTTGACCATACCGGGAGGCGGGTACGTCTATTCGTTCAGGCGGCTGACGCACGAATACGGGTATGGCTCGGACATATCTCTGGAACAGGACCGGTTCAAGGTCGGGTTTGCGGGCGCGGACTATGGCTTCTTCGTAAACCTGGGCGACATCCCCCTGCAAGGCGTGACGCTCGACCACCCCGGCCTGCAATACCTGGTCGAGTATAAGGTCCCCGCTTCGCCCGGCGAGATGCACAGGGAGAAGAGGCGGGCCGGCTCCCTCTTCGAAGCGAACGGTTTCAAATACGGCGATTCCGTCGCGGCCGTTAACAACACCACGTACGCCCTCCGCTCAATCGAGCCTCAGGACGCGGACACTTTGATCGCTTTCCGCGTCGTGCGCCGCGACGCCGACGGCAGCTTGACCCTGCTCTGGAAAGTCCTTAAGAGGTTCCCGGCCCCGCACGTCGCGCGCGACAGAGGGCCGGGGAAGTAGCTGGGATGAAAAGGCCGCGCCCTCACCTGCCCGCGGCGTGCCGGTCGAGGTAATCGAGCAGGACGTTCGACATCACCTTCACCCCGACGACGAGGCTCTCTTCGTCCACGTCGAATTCGGGCGTGTGAATCATCGCCGTGATCCCTTTCGCCTTGTTGCCGACGCCGAGGAAGTAGAAGAAGCCGGGGATGACCTTCTGGAAGTATGAGAAGTCCTCCGCGCCCATCTGCGGCTTGGGCGACACGACCTGCGCGTCGCCGAGGATTCGCCTGATCGTCGGCAGGCTCTCTTCGACCAGCTTCGGCTCGTTGTAAGTCACCGCCGCGCCTTCCACGTATTGCAGGTCGAAGCTCGCGCCGTAGGCGGAGGTCACGCCCGCGAGCGTCTGCCGCATCATCTCCTGCGCGCTCTTCCGCACCTCTTCGCTCAGCGTGCGGACGGTGCCTTCCAGCTTCACTTCGTCGGCGATGATGTTGAAGCGGTTCCCGCCCTGAATTATGCCGACGCTGAGCACGAGCGGCTCCTGAGTGTTGATGCGGCGGCTGCGGATCGTCTGAAGGGCCGAGACCGCTTCGGCGGCGACCACGACCGCGTCCACCCCGTCGTGCGGGTACGCGCCGTGGACCTTCTTGCCTTTGATCGTCACCACGAACCGGTCGGCGGAAGCCATCGCGGGGCCGGAGTTGTAGCCGACCGTGCCGACTTCGATGTTGGGCATGACGTGGAGGCCGAAGATCGCCTGCGGGCGCGGGTTTTCGAGCACCCCCTCTTTGATCATCAGCGCCGCGCCGCCCTCTTCGCCGGGGGGCGGGCCTTCCTCGGCGGGCTGGAAAATGAACTTGACCGTGCCCTGAATCTGGTCGCGCATCTTCGAGAGCGTTTCGGCCACCCCGAGGCCGACCGTCATGTGAACGTCATGCCCGCAGGCATGCTTCACCCCCGGATTCTGGGACTTATAAGGCACGTCGATATTCTCCTGGATCGGGAGCGCGTCCATGTCCGCGCGCACGGCGACCACGGGGCCGGGCTTCGTCCCCTTCAGGAGCGCGACGACCCCGTGCCTGGCGACGCCGGTCTTCACCTCAAGCCCGAGCGCGCGGAGCCGCTCGGCCACGACGCGGGCGGTCTGCTCCTCGCGGTTGGACAGCTCGGGGTGCATGTGAAAGTGGCGACGCTGGGTGACCATCTGCGGCTTGAGCTGCTCGGCTATCTGCGCGACCTGCTGGTCGCGGATGGGCCCCGGCCCGAGGGACTTTCCTGATGGGCCTGATGGGCCTGATTGCCCCCGGCCCTCGGGGACCTGAAAGGTCATTATTAAAATGAAAGTGATGGCGACAACAAGGCTCTGTTTCATCTATGGTCTCCGCCGCTTTTTTGAAATTGAATGGCTTGAATTTGAAATATACACGCTGGGCGGGGAAGGGGCCAGAGGGAGTTTGACTGGGAAGTTATGAAGTGGTGTAATCGCATAGCTCAAACCTTTCGCGAAGGGGAAAAATCATGAGACGCCTCCCAGTTCTTTTTGCAATCTCCCTGCTGGCCGGGCTCGTCGGCGCATTCGCGCAACAGAAGCGGGCGATGACCTTCGAAGACGTGCTGGCTCTGAAAAATGTCTCCGACGCGCAGGTGTCGCCCGACGGCCGCCGGGTCGCTTACACCGTCACCACGTCCAGCCTGAAAGAAAGCTCCACCGACTCCGACGTGTGGCTCGTGCCGGCGGAGGGCGGGGACCCCGTGAGGCTCACCGCGAGCAGGAAGAACGATTCGCAGCCCCGGTGGTCGCCCGACTCGAAGCGCCTCGCATTCATCTCCGCCCGCGAAGAGAAGCCGCAGATATTTTTGATCTCACCTTTCGGGGGCGAGGCCGAGCGCCTCACGGAATCAAAGAGCGGCGTGCAGTCGTTCCAGTGGTCGCCCGACGGCACGCGCATAGCCTACGTCGCGCAGCAGGAGTCGACCCCGGATGAGGAGAAGAGGCTGAAGGAGAAAGACGACGTTATAGTCGTCGATAAGGACTTCAAGTTCTCGCGCCTGTGGGTCATCGACGTGGCGACTAAGAAGGCGACGGAGCTAGTCAAAAGCGATTACGTCGTGAGCGACCCCCAGTGGTCGCCCGACGGCCGCAGTATCAGCTACACGGCGGTGCCGACTCCGAAAGCGGACGACGGCCCCCTCTCCGACATCTACGCCGTCGATGTCGAATCCGGCAAGCAGAGAAAGCTCGTAAGCAACGACGGGCCGGACTCCTCGGCGCGCTGGTCGCCCGACGGCCGCCGGGTCGCCTTCCTCACGCGCGACGTGAAGGGCGGGATGATCGGGCAGATGAAACTCGCCGTCGTGCCGTCCGAAGGCGGCGAGGCCCGCCTGCTCTCGGAGTCCTTCACCTATCAGCCGGGCGCGCCCTCGTGGTCGCCCGACGGCCGCTCGCTCCGCTTCAACGCGACCGTGCGGACGACCTCGCAACTCTTCTCGGTGCCCGCGTCTGGGGGCGAGGCGAAGCAGTTGTCGGACGTCACGGGAATGATGAGCGCGCCGACCTTCTCGCGCGACGGCTCGGTGGCCGCTTTCACGAAGTCCGATCTTAACAGCCCCGCGGACGTGTACGTGTCGAAGGGTTCCGGCACCGCCGCTCCGGTGAGGGTCACGAATCACAACCCGGAGGCGGGCGGGCTCGCGCTCGGCAAGGGCGAGGTCATCCGCTGGAAGAGCAGGGACGGGCTGGAGGTCGAAGGGCTGGTCATCTACCCGGTCGATTACCGGCCGGGAAAACGCTACCCGACCGTCGCGCTGATTCACGGAGGCCCGGCCGGCGTCTGGACGCAGAGCTTCCCCGGCTCGTGGGGGAATTACGGCCACGTCTGGGCCGGCAAGGGCTGGGTGGTCTTCTACCCGAACGTGCGAGGCTCGTCGGGCTACGGCGAGAAGTTCCTGCTCTCGAATGTTAGGGACTGGGGCGGCGGAGATTTTCAGGACATACAGACCGGGCTCGATCACCTGATCGCGAAAGGCGTCTCCGACCCCGACAAGCTGGCGCAGTCCGGGTGGAGCTATGGCGGGTACATGACCGCATGGACCATCACTCAGACGGACCGATTCAAGTCGGCGATGGTCGGGGCGGGGCTCACGAACATGTTCTCGATGTATTCGACCAACGATTTGCAGCGCACGCTCGAAGGGTACTTCGGGGACCAGCCCTGGAACGACATGGAAGCCTACAACCGCGCGTCCGCGATGATGTTCATCAAGCGCGCGAAGACCCCCACCCTGATCCTGCACGGGGCCGAAGACAAGCGCGTGCCCGTCGGGCAGGCGCAGGAGCTTTACATGGGGCTCCGCAAGAACAACGTGCCGGTGGAGCTTGTCTTTTACCCGCGCCAGGGCCACGGGATACTTGAGCCTAAACATCAACTGGACAAGATGCGCCGCGAGTACGCATGGCACGCGAAGCACGTGCTCGGCGTGGAGACGCCCGCGCCTCCGGGGAAATAGGCCCGGGAGCGCGCGGCGTCCGCGACTTCATGTTTATTCGTCCGTGACCACTCGTCCCTGCCGGACCGTGAACGATGCCTGCGCCGGGCGGTAAGCGCACGGGGCGGTCGCGGTTAATCTGTAATCCCCGTCGGGCAGGGATGCGGGGTCATGTTCGAGCGGCTCGACTTCGACGTACCCTTCGGGGGCGCGGCCTAAAGAGAAATCCCCGACCTCTTCGACCAAAGGGGGCCGCCTCTGATCGACGGCCCTGATGCTCCACAGGGCCTGCGGCCCCCGCACTTCTATCTGGCTGATCCTGAACCCTTCGGAAAAGCCGAAGCGCACTCCGTCTCCCCCTCGCACCTGGACTTCGGGCGCGACCTCTCCGCCCACCCCGACCCACGCGGCCGCGAAAGCCAGCAGGGCCAGGCCGATGCAGGCGAGGACCGCGGCTGAAGCGATAAATATATTCAGCCAGTTCCTATTCCGCACCGCGCTCCAGGCGAGCAGCAGGGCGGAGGCCATCGCGACGGCCACGGCCACGTAAGCGCCGGCCTCGAACCTCTCCCGCGCCGCGCACACGTCGCGCATGGCGTAGGCGTTGCCCGCGTACAGGATCACGCCCGACAGGAAAAGCCCGGCCACCCCCATGATCGTGAGCCTGTCCAGAGATTTCTTTTCGCGCGGTGTGTTGTCCATTCGTATCGTCTGTGTCTTTCCGCGCAGCATTATACATTGAAGCCGCAAATAAAAGAGCATAGACTATCGCCAAGACCGCACAGGCCCGAAGAAGGAGGATGCTTTATGAGTACGACTCTCGATAATCTTCCCGAAGATTTCCCCGATTATTGCAGGCACGCGGACGAGGACGCGCCGGTCCCCTCGTGGGAGGAAGTGACGCGCGGCACCCAGTCGCGCGACGAAGAGATGCTCGAGCACGTCTCCCGCATCGTCTGCGGGGGGAGCGAGCAGGAAGCGCGCGAAGTGTGGGAGAACTGGCCGAAAACTTACCGCCGCTCGACCGCGCTCATAATCGACAAGGTCTACAACGAAGGCTGGCTCTCGTCGGTCGGCCCGATAAAGGGCTGGCCGTGGGACGGCGGCTTCTTTTTCCACCCGCGCGTCAGCGAATCCGGCACCCTCTCGGAGGTGTTGGATTCGAAGTCCGGCCAGGACGGAGTCTACATCCGGTCCACCCTGCGCAACGGGCTGTTCGCCTACCTCAACGCCTCGAACCATAGAGGCTGGGTCGAGTCGTGGATGGAGAACAACATCGGCATGGCCGCCCTGCACGTCGGCGTGTTCGAAGACGGCGCGGCCGAAATTCACATGGAAGCCTTCAACCCGCTCTACGTCAACGGGGCCCCGAGCGGCGACGTAGTCTCCATACCGTTTGCCGGCTCCTACAACCACAAGATGTTCATGCTGCACCGCCGCTGGGAGCAGTCGGAGTATTCGACCGCCGTGCGCAGGTCGGCCAATTTCTATTACATGATGCGCGGGGACGTGCCCCTCTCGTTTTGAGCGCGTCGCGCCAGCTTGAAACAACCGTGTGGCGCACCTATAATCTGTCTCTCTGTGCCGCAGGCATGTATAACGCATCGCACGTCGCAAGGGCAGACAATCATACGTTCCGGCAGAGCGGCACGCTATATTCACGCCCACGGAGGTCCAATGTTAATTTCCAAGGTTCAACTGGTACCGTCGCCCGATCAGGTCTGCGCGCTCCTGAAGGATACCGCGGCAATGCGGGAGGGGCACTTTGAATTCCCCAACGGGCTGCACTCCGAGTACTACTTTCAAATCCCCCTCGCCATGCGGTATCACGGCAACGCCCGCGTGTTGAACGTCGCCCTGTCGAGGCTTATGAGGACCGAGCCCGACGTGCTCTCGGCCCTGCCGGACTGTGCCATAGTCGCGCCCGCGGCCGGGGGCATCCCCGTGGCCTTCGGCATTCGCGAAGCCCTCAACGCGGACCAGATAATATGGGCCGAAAAAGAAGACGGGCGCTACTACTTCCGCCAGTACCTCGACGTGCGCGGACTCAAGTGCATCCTCGTCGATGACATCGTCCGCTCCGGCAAGGTCACGACGTACATGGTCGACCTGATCCGCAACGCCGGGGCCGAAGTCGTCGCCATCGGCTCCCTCGTCCACTTCAACGACGCGCACGTCGACATCCCGGGCGTCCCGTACAAAACGCTCCTCAGAGTCGATTCGAAATTCTACACCCCCGAAGAGTGCCCCATGTGCAAAGGCGGAGAGCCCGTGGAAAAGGTGTGGGTGTAAAACGACCCGGCCCGCGGGGCTTTCGGCCCGGAGAATGAGAATGAATAAATCCTCCCGTCAGAGCATGCTCAAACGCGCCTCGACGGCCGTGCTGGCCGCGCTCCTCCTCGTGCCGTTCTCGATATCGACGGCGGCCCAGGAGTTGAAAGCGCTCGGCGCGGAACTGCTTCAGGCAAGGACCCCCGCCCGGCTCTCGTCGTCGCAGCCGGAAGTGTCGGACAGGTACGCGACCGTGTTCGGCGCGAAGATCCATTACCTGGAAGCCGGGAGCGGCCCGGTGGTCATACTGCTGCACGGCCTCGGGGGCGATGCGTCGAACTGGGCCCCGACCGTCGGCGCGCTCTCCCTGAAGTACCGCGTGATAGTGCCGGACCAGATAGGGTTCGGGAAGTCCGACAAGCCCTTGATGAATTACCGCGTGGGCACCCTCGTCGATTTTCTGGCGGGCCTCTACAAAGAGTTGAAGATCGAGCGCGCCTCGCTCGTGGGCAACTCCCTCGGCGGGTGGACCGCCGCGGCCTTCGCGCTCGCGCACCCCGAAAAAGTGGACCGGCTGGTCCTCGTGGACGCGGCCGGGTTCAGGCCCGACAAGAGCGTCGACCCGCGCACGTTCAACACCCTGAATCCTTCAACGCGCGACGACGCGCGCAAAGTGCTCTCGGCCATCTTTTACAATAAATCGTTCACAAGCGACGTGGCCGTCGATCTCATGTTCGCGCGGCGGATCGCGGCGGGCGACGGGTATACCATCCAGCGCTTCATCGACTCGATCATCCACGGAGAAGACATGCTCGACGGCAGGCTCTCGGGCCTCGAGCACCAGACCTTGATAGTCTGGGGCCGCGAGGACCTGCTCACGCCGATTGCGATGGGCGAAAGGTTCAGGAAAGAGATTCCGAATTCAGAGCTGCTCGTCTTCGACAAGTGCGGGCACGTCCCGCAGATCGAGAAGGCCCCCGAGTTCAACGCTGCGGTCCTGAAGTTCCTCGGCAACGGAGAGAACGCGGGCAAGTAGACGGGCACGCCTTTTGAATTGAAGCCGCGAGCAGGCGCGAAGATCATGCCTGCTCGCGGCTTCCGCTATTGGAGCCGGGCGCGGAGACGCCCGCGATCACGCGCGGGCCGAGGCAGGGACGGTCCTCGGCCCGAAAGCAGGCTCTCCGGCCCGGCCGCCTGCCGTCGGAACGGAACAGGCCGCGACCATGACCCGGCTATTTTTTCGCCTCCGTTCGGCCGGGCGCGCGCGCCGCCTGGAGGCGTTTCATGATCTCTTTCGCGATCTTAGGCGCGGCGAAGCTGCCGTCCCACGCCGTCACCTTGCCGCTCACCAGCACCACGCTCGTCCTCCTGTGGGTCAGGGAGTAGCTGTAATTGAAGCTGAGCGAGGCCCGGTCGATATTTATTTGCAGGTCCGCCGCGCTCTCGTCTTTCACGATGACCAGCCCAGAGGCGCGGAATTCCGGCCTCTTTTGCAGCTCCGACGCCAGCATGTCGGGCTTCAGAAAACTGGTCCGCGAGTTTATTACGACCGTCCGGGTCGCGCGCGTTAGCTCGGCGGGCTCGGCCGTCGCGAGCGGGCCGCGCGGCTGAAAGCCGCCGGGAGCCTGACCCGCGAGCCCTTGCGCGATGTCTTCGAGTCTCAGCTCGGAAGCGACCTCGCGGAAAGCCCTCTCCCATGCGTCGCGCTTGATGCCGCCCTCCGGCACGAGCAACTGCCCGAAGCCCAGAGACGCGAGCCTATCGCTCGCTCGCAGCCTCTCCCGAAATACTTCGGGGCTGAGCCCCGCCTCCGCCGCGGCCTGCGCGACGCTCAGCTCCGCCGTGAATCTCTGGTACATCGAGTTGATAGGCTCGGCCGCGGGGTTGTTCCCGACGCGCCCGCCCGTGCGCTCTATGGCAGCCCGGAACCGCTCGCGGTCACTCTCCATCAGCCGGTCGAGCGACTCCTGCGGGGGGTAGAGCGCGAGCGCCTTCTCGCGGTCGAAGCCCGTCGAAGTGAGCCCGCTCACCACCGGGCGGACGTCGTCCTTAAATGATTTCACTCCCTCGTAATGACAGCTCATGCACGAGCGGCCGTTCCGGATGACCGGGTCGTCCGGGGTATTGCGGTTCGAGACGATCTGGATCGGCGCGGAGTCGATCCGCCTCCCCTCGGCGTCGGAGAGAAAGTACGCCTGCAGGCCGTTCGGAAGGTTGAAGATTATTTCGCTTCCCGCCGGAACGAGCCGCACAGGGTCTTTGAAGACGTTCTGGTCTTCGAGGTTGCTCCGGAAATCATAACTTTTCCAGTAAGCGCCGAACGGGGACGAGTGGCGCTCAAGCACCCGGTTGTTTTGCGAGACGCCGCTGTTGCGCACGCCCGCGCGCGCGACGTTCTTCTCCTCCTCGATGTTGCGCGCCGCGTCCACCCCGAGCAGCCTCTCTAGCTGCCCGAGCGTTTGCGGCAGCCCGAGCACTTCATGGTAAAGCGGGGGGGCCGACGCCGCGGAGACGAACCAGTCCGCCCGCACGTAGGGCGAACCGACGCCCGAGAGCCGCGCGACCCGGTCCCCTCCGACGGAGCGCAGCCCGTAAGGGTAAGCCCTCAGGAGCATGTCCCAGGTCGCGGAAGTCCAGTTGTAATCCCGCAGGTCGATCCGGCATACGGTCCGCTCCGGGTCGAGATAAACGGGCGCGGTGATCTCCCTGTGCCACGACAGGCTGTTGACCAGCCGCGATAAAGCGACGCGGTGGCTTTCAAGCTCCTCGCGGCTCGCGCCCGCGCCGTAGAGGTGGGCGAGGCTGAAGTACCGGAAGTAGATTCGCGAGCGGGCGGGGGCCTGCAACAGGTCCGCGCGGATGAGGCCGACTATCGCCTCTTCGGACAGGGAGGCTCGCGAGCCGCGCGGGCCCTCGTCGCCCTCCCATCCCTTCGCGCCGTCGGTTATCCATTCCCTCAATACGGCCTTCTCTTCTTCGGGTAATTCGGGACTCCCGAGCGGCATCGCTCCCGTCTCGACCGCTTTCAACAGTGGTGAATCGAGCGATCCGGGGACCACCACCTTCGACGAGACGAGCCGCTCGCGGTCGAGCACGAAGACGTTCTTTCTGGCGACGCCGTTCGCTCCGTGGCATGAGTGACACCGGTTGCTGAGAATCGCGCGCGCGCGTGACGGAAGGTCGGCCTCCCGGCCTTCCGCGCCGGCGGGCCGTGGGACTATCGCAAATCCCACGGCTGCCAGCAGGGAGGCAATCAACAGTAATGGGCGGGTTTCATGGGAAGACAAGGTGCACCTCCATTCAGGGATGAGCTGATTGCGCCTTCTCGAAGGGCAAGACCTATGCCGTTTCGTAAGCGCCCGCAAAGCTAAAGGGGAACGCGGAGAGTCGCCCGGTCGAACGCCGGAAGGTTGCACCATATGAAGTGAAAATGTGGCAGGGGAGTGAGGGGATTAGAGTTCGCCCGAAGAGTTTGGCGGGAAACCTGAACGCGTGCCTCTGTCGAACGGGCTCACCTGTCCGTGGCCTGCGCGTTGAGCCTCCTGGGCAGCAGTACCTTCCGCTCGATCTCGAAGGCTTTCTGTTCGAGCCTTCCTTCGAAGAGATCCTTGCCCGCGCGAATCAAGGCGTCGGGCCTTTCATTCTTCACGCAGACGAGATGAAATTCAACGACGCCCGCCCGGTCGTTATGACCGCGCTTGCCCGTCACGCGCGACGCGGCGTAGAGCGTGTCTCCCGCGAGCACGGGCGCGGAGTGCCTGCCGTTATCGCAGGCCATCTCCCAGAGCGCGTTCGCGGACGTGTCGCGGCTGGCGAGCGCCATAGCCCATGCGAGGACCAGCCCCCCGCACACCATGCGCGTTCCCGCGAGGCTGTGATCGCGCGAGTAGATTTCATCGACGTGAAGCGGGTGGCTGTTGCGGGAGAGCTGCGCGAGCTGCATGTGCTCGCTCTCCCCGACCGTGCGGCCCGCGTCATGCAGAATGACGTCGCCCGTTTCAAAATCTTCGAACGTCCCCTTCGGCCTGCCCGGCCACGCGGGAATTTCGACCGGCGAGGCGAGCTCGCGGGGAAGCTCTGAAGCGCGTTGCGCGGGGCGCGAAGGGGCGGGCTCCGCGCACGGGTGCGCGCGGCCCGCCAGGTTGCCTCCCGGTATCAGGGCCCGCCTCTCGAAACAGATCACGGGCTCGTCCCTCTCATTCACCCCCGTTACCCGCACGTGCACGATCCCGCGGCCGGGCTTCGATTCGCTCGGGCGCACGCCGAGCACTTCGGAGAATGCCCTGACCGTGTCGCCCGCGTAAGCGGCGTTAGGGAAGACCAGCTTCGAGTAGCCAAGGTGCGCGATGGTCTGCTCCGACACGTCGTGGACGGAGAAGCTGAGCGCCAGATTCAGCAGCACCATCGGGTGCACGACCCTGTCGCGGAACCCGATTTCGCGCGCGAACCGGCGGCTTGAATAGAGGGGGTTCGGGTCGAGGAAAGAGGCCGCGAACAGGGCGAGCATCCCGTCATCGACGGTGACCTCCCACGGGTGGTGGTAGGTGTCGCCCACGCTAAAGTCCGCGAGCAGTCGCCCGTACTTCGGCGAGATCAGGCGGCCCCCTTTTGCTTTGCTTTCCATACCAGCGCGGGCCTCTTCAGATTAGCCCAAGCTCCCTGGCCATCCGCTCGTCTATGCGCCCGAGCGCGTAAGCCGTTTTGAGCGTCCTGCGATTTACGCGGTCGGTGGCGCGGTCGGCCATCCTACCTCCGATCATCAAAGCCCCGCGCCCGGAGGCTTCGGCTTCGAGGAAGAGTCTCGCCTCTTCGACCGCGCGCCCGATCTCTTCGTCCGGGATGCGGAATATCTCTACCGCGAGCGCCGCCTGTTCCGGGATGCCGGTCCACTTGCCCGCGAACCCGAAGTCCCGCGCGAGCAGGGCGTCCCGGCGGAACTCTTCGCTCGCGGCGCGGCGGTCTTCTTCGCTCTTGTCGCGGGTCGGGTAGTTCGTGGTCATCTCCGCGATGGCGGGGACGCCGACGGAGGCCGCCGCCTTCACGACGCGCGCGCGCGCCTGATTGATGAGCGGATGATCATGCCTGTAGGCATTCGCCCCGAGCCCAAGGCTCGCCCAGTAATCGTAAGACCCGAAGACGAGCCCCACGAGGCGGCGGGACGCGCGAGCGATCTCGAAGGCCCGCTCTTCTGCCGTTGCGGATTCGATCAGCACTTCAAGGCGTATCGAGCCCGTCGCGAGCCCCAGTTCGGTTTCGAGCGCGAGCAGAGTCGCGTCGATTGAGCGGACCTCTTCCGGGCTCTCGACCTTCGGGTAGATCAAACCGTCGAGATTTTTTCCCGCCCGCTCGACGACCGACGCGATGTCCTCGTGCCCAGGATCGAGGTCGAGCCCGCGCGGGCGAAAGAACCTGAGCCTCGGCCCCCAGTCGAGCTCGTTGAAGGCGCGGACGACGTTGGCGCGCCCGAGCGCGAGCAGGTCCGGGTTGTCGCGCGGGATCGAATCCTCCAGGTCGAGCATCACGAGGTTGGCCGCGGATTTAGTGACCGCGCCTTCAATGTACTTCCAGACGGTGGAGGGTGTGGTCAGGTGGGCCATCTGGACCAGGTACTTCGGCTCGAGCTCGATCACCCGCTCGCGCTGGCTTTCGATTAGGCGCTCGTTCCGCTCGCCCGCCGACCTCGTGATCTCGAATTTCTGGTTTGAATCCATCGACGGTCCCGAGGCTATTTCTTTCGCTCGCGGTCCACGAGGACCCGGCGCAGTATCTTGCCCGAGGCGGTCTTGGGAATCTGATCGATCACCTCAAGCCTGCGAATCTTTTTGTGAGGGGCGACGCGCTCGGCTACGTAGGTCATGATCTCTTCCGGGCTCGCCTCGCCCTTCAGCACGACGAAGGCTTTGGGTACTTCGCCCGCCTCTTCGTCGGGGCTCGGGATGACGGCCGCGTCGGCGACCAGGGGGTTGGTGAGCAGCACGGCCTCAAGCTCCGCGGGCGCGACCTGCATGCCTTTGTACTTGATGAGTTCTTTCACGCGGTCGACGATGTAGAAGTACCCGTCTTCGTCCGCGTAGCCGATGTCGCCCGTGTGCAGCCACCCTTCCTCGTCAATCGTTATGGCCGTGGCCGTGGGGTTGTTGAGGTAGCCCTTCATCACCTGCGGCCCGCGAATCCAGATTTCGCCCTGCTGGTTCGGCCCGAGCGGCTCGCCCGTCGCCGGGTCCACGACCATGCACTCGGTGTTGGAGATCAGCTGCCCCGACGCGCCGAGCTTGATCTTGTCGCGCTCGGAAGGGCTCATGTGAGTCACGGGGCTCGTCTCGGTCAGCCCGTAGCCCTGCTTGACTATGCAGCCGAGCCGGTCCGCGCACGCGCGCGCCACGTCCTCCCCCAGAGGTGCCGCGCCGGAGTTCAGCAGGCTGAGCTTCGACAGGTCGTACTTATCGACTATCGGGTGCTTCGCGAGGGCGAGGATTATCGGCGGCACGAGATAGCCGCGGGTCACCCCGTACTTTTGAAGGAGTTCGAGGAACTGTTCGAGATCGAAGCGCGGCATCGAGACGATGGTCTGCCCGAGGTGGAGGCCCATGTTGAGGATCACCACCATCCCGTAAATGTGAAAGAAGGGGAGCACGCCTATGAGCACTTCGTCTTCGGAGGGGACTTCGACGGTCAGGGCTTGCGAGCAGTTGGCGACGAGGTTGTAGTGCGTGAGCATCACGCCTTTCGCGAGCCCCGTGGTGCCGCTCGAATAAGGCAGGGCCACGAGGTCCTCGCGCGGGTCGATGTCGACCTCGGGGACCCGCCCGTCGTTTTGCAGGAGCGCGGCGAAGGGCGTGGCCCCTTCCGCCTCGCCGAAGACGAAGACCTCTTCCACCTGGGATTTCTTAACCGCTTCGAGGGCCTTGTCTAAAAACTGCGGGATGGTCAGGAGGAACTTCGCCCCCGAGTCGTTGAGCTGGAAGGCCAGCTCGTCCACGGTGTAGAGCGGGTTGACGGTCGTGTTGATACCCCCGATGAGGGCGACTCCCAGAAAGGCCACGGCGTACTCGGGGACGTTAGGGCTGTAGATGGCGAGCACGTCGCCTTTCTTAAACCCCCTCTGCGATAGTCCCGCCGCGAAGAGCCGCACGAGCCTATCGATCTGGCCATAGGTCAGAGCGCGCCCGGTAGGCCCGTCGATGATCGCGGGCTTATCGGCCAGACGCTTCGCGTGTTGCAGGACGAACGGGGTGAGAGGCGTGATCGGAATATCTACTTCCGGATATGGGCTGCGAAAGATCATATGTCACCTTTATTCAAGCCGGTTCGATATAGGTGTAAAAATCCACTGAGCGGCCGCGCCGCCATGCCTGATCTGAGAGCACGGGCTTTTAAAACAAGCTGTTCAGGAATACCGGATTGACCCGCGAACTGTCAAGCAGAAGAGAGTTTGTAGGGCGCTTAATTAAAGCAAACACCTATAGCTCGTTGCCGTGATTTATGTCTCTGTTTTTAAGCTCTTCAAGCCGTTTTCTTTCAGAAGAAAGAGAGAGCGAATCTTCAATCTTTTCTAAAACAGCTACTGCCTGTTGAGAGAGCTTTATAGCTTCTTCCAAGTTTCCACTGAGTTCTTCAATCAAACTAAGGCATCGAACAGCGGACGCCTCTAAACCCTGAGCCCCGATTTTTCGAAAAATATCTAGCGCCTTTTCGAACGACGCCTTCGCTTCCATGAATTTGGACCTCATTATGTGAACAATGCCCAGGTCATATAAGACTTCTGCTTCAATGCTAATACTACCTTCATCCTGAGAAATTTCTAACGCTTGATGAAGAACCCCCTCAGATTCGCGCAACTTCCCTTCGCGCATATAAAGTGCTGCAAGGTTATTAAGCGTTGCTGCTTCATAAACCCGGATTTGAAGGCTACGGAATAAATCCAGAGCTTTCTTCAGAGAAGATTCCGCCTCAACGTATTTCTCTTGTCTAGTGTAGACTCGGCCTAGATTAACGAGGGTAATAGCT
>DASQDI010000170.1:0-52736 GCA_035634255.1 Blastocatellia bacterium | reverse complement strand
GGTCGAAGTAAGGGGGCGCGGCGGGGTTAGTGAGGATACTTGCTGCGGCTGTGCTCTTTCTTGCATTCCTCGGAACAGTAGCGGTGGTTGCAGACCAGCGTCAGGTACCAGTCACTGAACTCCTCGTTGACCTCTTTTTCCCCGCACCAGGAACAGAGCACCGAATCGACTACGGTCCAGCCTTCCGGTATTTCCGCGTCGCCGGGCACCTCGACCGTCCGCCCTGTCTTCTGGTGTTGAACGTAAATCATAGACATGATCTTCTCCTTTCAATAATGGTTTTTATTGGAAGCGGCGAGAGTAGCCGACAGCCACGAAGTAATCGGCGAATGCGGCGCCGCCATGCCTGCGGTCTTTCAGATCGGACAGGTTTCGCTTGAATCTACTCAACCGGAGTGGCCGATTTCGTGCCGGGAGCTTTCGCGCCCCCGGCACATCGGTCTGTTATTCCTGTTCGGGTCACTCGCAACGTAGAGAGGTCATCGGATCGACTCTGGTCGCGCGGCGGGCGGGCAGGTAGCTGGCCAGGAGGGCGACGCCCGACAGGACCAGAGGGACCGCCACGAATGTCATCACGTCGGTCGCGCTCACTCCGAAGAGCAGGCTCGTCAGGATGCGCGTGACGACGAAGGCCCCGAGCAGGCCAATCGCGACCCCGGAGAAGGCGAGCTTCATCCCCTGACCAAGCACCAGCTTGAGGATGTCGATCCTGCTCGCCCCTATCGCCATGCGGATGCCGAACTCCTGCTTCCTCTGCGCGACGGAGTAAGTCAGCAGCCCGTAGATGCCGACGATAGCCAGAGCGAGCGCCAGCACCGCGGCGATGCCGAGAAGTATCATGTAAAAGCGTGGCTTCGCGACCGAAGAGGATACGAGCTGCCGCATCAGTTGCACGTCGGAGACGGGGGTGTCGCCGCTGACCGCGAGGATCTCGCGCTGCACCGGGCGGATTAGCGAAGTGGCCTCCCCGTTCGACCGGACGACCAGAGTCATAAACGGCCAATTCTGCTGGCGGTGCGGCACGTACATTTCGGGCACCGGCTGCTGCATCAATGAGAAGTGCCTGACGTTGCCCACCACGCCCACGATCTCTCTGGGGTTCGGCTCGTTGTCGTAGAGCTTCAGGTTCAGGCTGATCCGCTTGCCGACCGGGTTCTCGTCGGGCCAGTAGGCGCGGGCCATCGCCTCGTTGATGAGGAGCACGCCGGGGCTCTCTTCCGTATCCCTCTCGTCATACACCCGCCCCGACACGAGGGGGACATGCATGACCCGGAAATAGTTCGGCGTGACGGCCCTCAGCTCCGCCCTCGGCTCGCTGCCCTTCTCGGGGAGCGGCTGGCCTTCGATGTTGAACGAGGTCTCAAGCTTATCGCCGCTCAGGGGGAGCTGCGTCACGGCCCCCGCGGATTCGACGCCCGGCAGGGACTCGACCTTCTCGATGGCCTTGCGGACCAGAGTGGCCGACTCCTTGAACCTGGCATAGGGCAGGATGATCTTCATCGTGAGGACGTTCTCCGGGTTGAATCCGGGGTCCACCTGGTAGAGCCTGATGAAGCTGCGGATCAGCAGGCCCGCGCCGATGATGAGCACGAGCGCCAGAGCTATCTCTGATATCACCAGCACGTTGCTGAAGCGGCGGTGCCCGAAGACGCTCGACGAGCCGCGCGCCCCGTCCTTCAGGGAGCCATACACGCTGCCTCGGGTCGCGAGCAGGGAAGGTATCAACCCGAACCCCATCCCCACGAGCAGGGAGATCGCCAGAGTGAAGGCGAAGACCCAGGCGTCGATGCCGATCTCGTTCAGGCGGGGAATATTGTCGGGGCCGATGGCGACCAGGAGCTTAACCCCGAGCACCGCGAGCAACAGCCCCGCCACCCCGCCGAGCACCCCGAGCAGCATGCTCTCGGTCAGGAGCTGGCGCACGATCCTCTTGCGCTTCGCGCCCAGAGCCGTCCTTATCGAAACCTCTTTGAGCCGCGCGGCCGTGCCGGCCATCATCAGGTGGGCGACGTTCGAGCACGCGATCAGGAGCAGCATGCCGACGGCCCCCCACAGGATGAACAGGGCCGGGCGTATGCTCCCGACGAGCTGCTGATAGATCGGCACTATAGTCGCCGAGCGGCCCGTGTTGACGTTCGGGTACTCCCTTTCGAGCCTGCTCGCTATGGTCCTCATTTCGGCTTCGGCCTCGGTCTGCGAGACGCCCGGCCTGAGCCGCCCGATCACGGTGAGGTAGCGATTACCCCGCCTCTTCAGGCTGAGGCCGTCAAACGTCACGGGGGTGTACACCTGAGCCTTTTCGATCCTTATGGGGAATCTGAAGTCCTGCGGCAGCACCCCGACCACCGTTCGCGGTATGCCTTCGAGCGTTATCGTCTCCCCGATTATGTCGCGCCTGCCCCCGAAGTGGCTCTGCCAGAGCCCGTAGCCGAGGACGACGACGGCCACCCCCGGCTTATCCTCCTCCGGGGTGAACGTGCGGCCTAGCGTGGCCTCGACGTTGAGTAGAGGGAAGAGGTCGGCCGAGACCGAAGCCCCTTCGAGGCGCTCCGGCTCCCCCTGCCCCGTGAGGGTCAGCCCCCTGAACTCCATCGCCGCGATCCGCTCGAACAACTGGCTCTGGTTCCTCCAGTCGTCGAAGTCGGGGTAGGACGCGAGGCCGGTGCTTGTGGTGTCCTGCTGCTTAACCGACTGGATCATCACGATCCGGTCGGGGTCCCCGTACGGGAGCGGCCGCAGCAGTACCCCGCTGATCACGCTGAATATGGCGCTGTTCGCGCCGATGCCGAGGGCGAGAGCGACGATGGCGGCCGCGCTGAGTCCGGGCCGCCTGGCGAGCATTCGAAGGCCGAAGCGCAGGTCATGTAATAAGCTTTCCATTAGCTTATCCTCCTCTCTGGAAATTGTGCGCGTCCATCCGACGGTCGATTGAGAAGGTCGCCCTCAGGCGGCCGCGACCCGTTCTTCGAGCACCTGTCCATCGAAAAGGTGGATCGTCCTCGGCGCGTAATCGGCGTACCTCGGGTCGTGCGTCACGATACAGACGGTGGCCCCGTCCTCGTGCAGGGAGGAGAGCAGGTCCATCACGGCCTTCCCGCTTCTGGAATCGAGGTTGCCCGTCGGCTCGTCGGCGAGCAGGATCGAGGGGGCCCCCACCACGGCGCGCGCGACGGCCACGCGCTGCTGCTGCCCGCCCGACAACTGGGTCGGCATGTGTGAGGCCCTGTGATCCATCCCCACCTTCCTCAGGGCTTCGCCGACGCGGTCCTTCCGCTCCGAAGACTTCATCCCGCGATACATGAGGGGCAGCTCTACGTTCTCGGCTACGGTCAACTCCCCCACGAGATTGAAGCTCTGAAAGATGAAGCCCACCTCGCGGTTCCGCAGGTCGGCCCGGTCGCCGAGGGAGAGCCGGTCCACAAGCTCCCCGTTGAGCCAGTAGTGGCCCTCGGTCGGCACCTCCAGCAGCCCCAGGATAGAGAGCAGGGTGGACTTGCCGCACCCCGACGGCCCGGCAATCGCCACGTACTCTCCTTGGTCTATCTTAAGATGGATGCCCGACAGGGCATGCGTTTCCACTTCGTCGGTCAGGAACACTTTCTTTATTCCATCGAGACGGATCAGTGACTTAACCTTATCCATTTCGATCCCCTCCTCCCCGCAGGTTGTCAAACAGCGCCCCGGTCTTTTTACCTAACAAAAGGCCGTACCAAAAAAAAATTACAGGTTGCGCGCGGAGCCTCGTCAACCGGCCCTGAAGATGCTTCGCGCGCACCTTTGTAAAGAGTGGTCAGGCGTATTCGCTCGGGCGGACTTTTACGTCTCGTTTCTTGTGTGGCTCAACGTCACCACTTTATCTTCCTTGCCGTCGTCGCCCACCTGGTACCATTCGACCGTGTAGTGATCCTTATCGAAAATTATGGTGACGGTGCGGAGGCCCCGCCTCCTGCCGGTGGTCGGGTCGACGCGCTCGCCCGAGTTGGAGATGATCTTCCCATCCTCGAAGAGCGTGCCTTCCGTCACCTGCACCCCGGTGTCGTTGCTGTCGAACTTGACCTCGACGGTCTTCTTCCTGTTGTTGTCGAAGCCGACGTACTGGACGACCGTGAAGGGCACGCCCCCGGTCATGGTCTTGTACTCCTGCTTCAGGAAGCGACCGTTGAGGACCCACCTGGACTCCAGCAGCGCACGGCCTTCGCGCTCCTGGCCGCCGATCTTGAACTTGATCTGGACATCCCAGCTCCCGACGAAGTAATCGAGCTGCCTGTGGCGCTCGCCGGGTTGGTTCGGCTTGGCGTCCACCTTCTTGCTCGCCTCGTCGCCCCTTTCGGTGTTCGGGTTCCGGTTCTGCTGTCCGGCCGGAAAGCTGAGCATCAACGTTAAAAAGATCATCAGTAGCATCGTCATTGTTTGTTCTCCTATTTACCCCGCCGGATTCAGACGGATATCGACTCTCCTCGAATCCGCAGGCGAATATTAAAATGCAGCCTGCCCTGCAATAGTGAAATAACCATTCACCAGCGCCGGTCGAGCAGTGCCCCAGGATCACGTTGACGGCCGCAGGCTCGACGGCAGATAGCCCGTCCCGGCTCCGAGAGGGGCCGGTCCCGGATCAATGCCCATCAAAGCTGAACACCCTGCTCAACTGCTGAAGCATCAGGTTCTCCGGTATGCTTCTGATGAGCATGTTGCGCAACCAGCAAGCGAAAGGATTCCTCCACTTGCCCATCTCACCCATTCGCCTCGACTGCGTCGTGATGGCGCTGGTCCTCGGGATCCTCCGCGCCTCGTACGCCTTCAGGGCGGAGGCCACGTCCCCCTTTTCGACCAAACAATTCGCCAGCACGACCCCGTCTTCTATCGCCTGGCAAGCCCCCTGTCCGAGCCCCGGAGTCGTCGGGTGCGCGGCGTCGCCCAGCAGGGTCACGTTCCCTTTGCTCCACGCTCTTGCCGGCGTCTGATCGTAAATATCGCTCCTTAGTATGGCCGCCTCTTCGGTCGCCTCGATCACGTCGCAAATCGGGGCATGCCACCCGCGGAATCTTTCGAGCAGCTCCCGCTTCCGGCCGACCGGCCAGTCCCGCCCGCCCTCGGGCGCAATCGCCGACGCGAACCAGTAGGCGCGGCCCCGCGTCATCGGGAACAGCCCGAACTGCTCTCCGCGCCCCATGGAGGTCAGCCCGACCCCGTCTTTAAGGGGGAACGGGGTGACGCCCCTCCATACCGTGTAGCCCGCGTACCGCAGGGGCCTTTCGCCGAACAGCCGGTCCCTTATAACCGACCTTATGCCGTCGGCCCCGATCAGGACGTCTCCGGTCGCGGCCCTCCCGCCCTCGAACTGCGCCGTCACCTTCCCCGACTCCTGGCGGAAGCCCGTGCACCGGGCGTCGAGCCTGACGGCATCTTCCCCGAGCGCGTTCAGCAGGATCCGCTGTAGCTCCGCGCGGTGGATCGCCAGCCCGTAGACCGGGGCGGGGTCGTCGGCCGTCTTTTCCGATCCCGCAAAGAACAGAGGGGCCCCGCGCCACGAGCGCATCGCTATGCCGGCTGAGGGCAGGCTCTCCGCCCGCACCGCCTCCGCCAGCTCCAGCTTTTCAAGGGCCTGCATCGCGTTGGGCCAGAGCGTCAGCCCCGACCCTATCTCGCGCATCTCCTGCGCGCGTTCATAAACGGCAACCTCGAAGCCCGCCCTGCGGAGCGCTATCGCGGACGTTAACCCTCCGGGACCCGCTCCGATTATTATGGCTCTACGGCCTCTGCCCCCCATGAACACCTCGCGAGAGAATCGTGTCGGTCACATAAGCCTTATGATCCCGGCCCGGATCGGGTCGGCGTCGGCAAAAAGCGCCTCCTGCCAGATCATGAGATCTGACTTCGAATTGCTCGCCGCGCGCAGGTCTTCGAGCACCGCGGGGCGCGGCGTGATGATCGACTTGTGCTCAAGGAATGGGGTGACCACTTCGGTGCCGAGCAGCGGCTGCGGCGCCGTCTCCTTAGTGCTCTGACGGCGGCTGATGAAGTAGATGCAGTTGCCCACGAAATACAGAGTGAGCAGCCCCCCGCTCATCACCATTAAGATCATCAGAACGATGTCGAGCATCTCATTCCATACCTGTTCCAATGCTCCGTATAACTCGACTGGCATAATCGACTCTCCATAATCCGGACAAAGGCCAGCTCAAAATCTGTGGCCCCGGCACCCTGCCGGGAACTGGCCCGACGGTTCTTCAAACAAGCCACCGCGCGTGTGAGCGATGGGTCCTCCCCGAACGATCACGGCCCCGCAGCGCTCGCCTCCCAGAAAGCGCGGCGCGGGCCGCGACCGTCACGGTCTTATCTCGTAAACAGAATTGAAGGGGTTTTCGATGGGCAGTTGCCGAACATTGCTGAACCCTGCCTTGGCGCAGAGGTCGCGAATCTTCGATTCCGGCATGCCCATCGTCCCCAGCCCTTCGCCCCCATTCGCGATGGAGGTGGGGGTGCAGTACAACACGCTGGTCCCGTACAGCATCGTCGCCGCCGGCCCGAGGTTCTCTTCGATCCGGTCCGAGCACCTGATCTCAAGCATCAGGAAGGTGCCGTCGGGCCGCAGAGCCTTGCGGATCTCCCGGAGGACCTGGAGCGGGTTCGCGATGTCGTGAATCACGTCGAACGTCGTGATCAGGTCGAACTGCTCCGGCAGTCCCTCGGCCGCGTCCACCTGCTCGAAGCTGACGCGGTCGGCGACCCCGGCCTGCCGCGCGTTTACGACCGCGCGGTCGAGGGCGGGCTTGAAGATGTCGTAGCCCACGAAGGTCGAGGCGGGGAACTCTCGGGCCATCTTGATCAGGGCGCGGCCCCCCCCGCACCCGATGTCGGCGGCGCGGGCCCCGCGCTCAAGCTTCTCCTTCACGCCCGGAAGCGCGGAGATCCATTCGGAGACGAGGAAGTTCTCGAACCACCCGGCGCTGATGCGCTCCATCCCTTCGCGAAAGTCATCATCGAAGGCCGCCTGCGAAACGCCCCCGCCTTTTATGAAGGCCTCTATGACGTGGTCGAGGGGTCTGAACAGGCCCGGCAGGTGCTGGTAGACTCCGCCCATAAACATCGGCCCCCCTTCCCACGCGAGCGCCATCGCGTGCTCCTGCGGGAGGGTGAATTGCTTGGTCACGGGGTCGTAGGTCACGTAGCCCGCGCTCGTCATCGCGTACAGCCATTCTCTGGCGTATCGCTCCTTGATCCCCGCGCGCGCGGCCAGGTCTTCGCTCGTGGCCGGGCCGGCGATTGCGAGGCTCTTGAAGAGCCCCAGGCGGTCGCCGATGGCGCACATGATGCTCGCCACCGCGCCGCTCAGGTCGTTCATGATCCTGTTCATGAACCCCTGCAACCTCGCCATGTCCATCGCGGGCGGGAAGCCCATCTGCGGCGTCTGACCCTGCGGCATTTGGCCTTGTGGCATCTGGCCCTGCTCGTTGAATGATTCGCGTGTTGCACCCACGGTAGTCCCTCCCCTTCGGTCGAGGCCCGACCGTCTTTTAAGCTCTACTTTCACTTATTGATTTGCCCGCTCCTCGGGGTAGCCTGATGTGGTCAGGGAGGGGCGAGCTTCTAAATCGAGGGCACACGGACAAGAGCGTGCGAGCTTTCGGGCCGCCGCCTCATCCGGGGGCGGCGATGGTGCCCGCCCCCGGAAAAGGCGTCCGACTTCTGTATGCCCCGCTCGGGTTCACTAGCTCCCCGGTCTCTGAACGAGGTGAAAGTAATTCCCGTCAGGATCGGAGAACAGGGCCTCTGTACCGCCCCACGCCTGGCGGGTCGGCTCCGTCTGGAACTCGACCCCGCGCTGGCGTAGAGTCTGGTACGTGGCATTAATGTCGGCCGTGAGGAAGGTGATGCCGGTCCAGATCCCTATGCGCCCTTCCAACTCCTTCAATTGGTTTCCAGCAATCGACGGCACAGGGCGGAACAGGACAAGCTCGGTTTCTCCTTCTTGCCGTGCCACTGTCACCCAGCGGAACTCCGGACCGTACTGCTGATCTAACACCACCTCAAAGCCGAGTTTGTCGCGGTAGAACGCGAGAGCACGTTCCTGATCGCTTACGAATATCGGCACGCTACCAATTCGTGTGAACATAACGGCCACCAAATCGACTTACAGTCCGATTACAGTCCGAGCGGGTTCACGTAGTTGCAGCAAGAGAGACCCGGCTCGTCCGGGATGCCGTCCTGATTGGTGTCGAGCTCGCCCTCAACCGTCGAGTACACGTCGCGCGAGTTGAGGTCGATCAGCCCGTCGCCGTCCCAGTCGTTGAGCTTGCCCTTGAACGTGCCGTGAATGAAGACGTTCGTGAGCGGCCCGGCGACCGGGTCGTGCAGGTTCGAGAGGACTCCGTTGCCGGGTCTGAGGATCTCGTCGAGCCCCTTGCCCGCCAGCCCTTCGAGGTTCGTGTAGCCCCAGCCCTGGAACCGCCCGCGCACGTAGCGGATGGCGTCCTGGCCGTGAACCTTGAAGTTGTTGTCGAGGTGCCAGCAGCCTTCACGCATGAAGCCGATGAAGCTGTCCTGAACGCCCTGCGAGTGGTCGTCGGCCTTGCCCGAGAGGTAGAACGGCCGCTTCACGTGCGACTCGAAGTAGAAGTTCCCACGGTCGGCGTGCGTGCGCTCGGTGAAGCCTCGGAACAGGTAGTTGTCTATGTGCAGGCTGTTGTCCGCGTGCAAGCCGGAGATCTGCTTCGCGATGACGAGCTGCCGCTCGCGCGTCGCGACGTTCGGGCAGGCATGCGCCTGGCCGTACACCCTCGCGAGGCCCTGCGGCGCGAGCGAGAGCTTGGCCCACTGCTGATTCGACGGGTGCAGGCGGATGTAGAGGTCGCAGTGGATCAGGAGGAATATGGTCTCGTCGAACGTACGGCCGGGCGTGTAACGATAGCCCCGGCTGTCAAAACTCGGGTCCCCGGATCGCAGCTCGCTCATGAAGAGCGTGGACCATTCGGCGATCTCCGGGTCGGCGTCCTTCTGGAACTTCCTCAACGCCTGGATGCCCTTAATGCCCCCCAGCTTCTCTATCGCCCAAAGCGAATCCCACCGCACCTGCCTGTCGGTGTCATTCTGCACTGCCTCGCACAGCAGCTCTATCGCATCCTCGTGATTGCGGTCCGCGTACTCATAAAGCGCCTGCTCGCGCATCACGGGATCGGGGTTTGTGAGGGCCTCTTTACGCAGCTCTTCGTTCGAGCGGTTGTCGAGCCTCAGCGCAACACGATCCAGCGCATGCGCGAAATTGCTCTCCCAGGCCGCCGGGTCGCCGACCACATGCATCAATGGATTGGGATGAGTAAGAGCGGTGTGGTATGCCAGCTCGATGACTTCTCGCTTGTCAACAGGGAGCGAGTCGAGAGGCACACTTAATTTATCAAGCGTGTTTCCAAAAACGGGTTCCCACGTCGCCTCGTCACCTGCGACGCGCATATGCTCAACCTTGTTGCAAAGGTCAATAGCCATGTCTAATTTCCTCCTTCTGATCTGACCTGTATGGCGGTCATCTTACGTCAAGTGGGGTTTCACATCTTCTCTCAGATTGCTCTTTTCCATAGTCACTTAATCCCCCGCCGACGCGGTCGCGTACCGCGGGCCGGCTTCCGACATGACCTGGATGTCTCCCTCCCAGGAGTTGAGCAGTAGAGGAGGCGTGGTGAGCAGTGGCGGGTCCATAAGACTTAGAGGCCGCATCACGATGTCCATATCGCCCTTGACCTCGCCGTCTTTGACGGTGACCGGGCCGGCGCTCGACCCTACGCAGAGCTCGCTGGTTTCCGTCATCAGGTGGGCCATCGGGTCTTCGGTCCACGGGAAGCCTGCGGCGAGCACGTAATGAGTGCCTTCTTCGGTCACCGGAATGAAGTAAGAGCCCGACCCCGTGAGCACCGCGCAGCCGGAGGGCTTGCTCTGAGGTATGGGCGTGGGGAAGAGGCCGATGAAGATGACCCCACCGAACTCTTCCGGTGCAAATATCTCGCCCTTGATCCCGCCGCAGCCTTCCTCCACCTCCGCCGGTTCGTTCTGGAGCGAGCGGAACAACTGTTTCAGGTCGCCCTCCCGCCCCTGCGCCTGCCGGCGCAGGTGGCGCGGGGTGAGCCCCACCAGTTGCGTGAACCGGGTGAGGAAACTGCCGAGGCTGTTGTAGCCCACCTCGAAGCAGATGTCGGTGACCCTCAGCCGCGTCGTCAGCAGCAGGCGTTTCGCCTCCTGTATCCGGAGCGCGCCGAGGAACTGGCAGGGCGGGATCCCCGTCATCTGGCGAAACACGCGGTCGAAATGGTACGGGCTTATGATCGCGACTTCGGCCAGGTCCCGGAGGGAGAGGGGCTCGTCGAGCCGCTCCCGCATAGCCAGTATCACGCGCTCAATCGCCCGGCGGTATGATTCGGTCGTCGTGGCCCGAACCGCGGAACCGGTGGAGTGAACATTGGGATCCATAATCAATCTCTCCCGAGCCCGGCCTCCTGATGAAGGCCGGGCCCTTTGTTCAGCGTCTGTTAACAGTGAAGCGCAGGTCCTGCGCTCGCCCCTCGTGTGGCGTGAGGATGTCAGGCGGTCAGACGGGCATAGCTGCCGCGGTAATATAAGAGGGGTTCCCCGCTCGTCCGGGTGACCCTCTCTATCTCGCCCACGAATATCGTGTGGTCGCCCCCTTCGTAGGCATGGACCAGTCGGCACTCAAGGCTCGCGAGCGCGCCCGCGAGCACCGGCACGTCGCCGATCCCCCTCGTGTAGGCGATGCCTTCGAACTTGTCGGGCGCTCTCGAGGCGAACCGCCTCGAAAGATTCTCCTGAAGGTCGGAGAGAAAATTAACGGCGAAGACTCTGCTGTCGGCCACGGCCTTGCGGCTGCCGTTCTGACTGTTGACGCAGATCAGCACGAGCGGCGGGCGAAGAGACAGCGAGCTGAAGGCGCTCACGGTCAGCCCGTGCAGCCTGCCCGCGTCGCACGTCGTCACTACGGTGACGCCGCTCGCGAAAAGGCTCAAAGTGGAGCGAAACTCGTCGTCATCAATCGGCATAAACTTCTCCTGTCGGGCGGGCGTCAGGCGTCGGCGTACGGGAGTAGCGCCTCACGCAACTCCTTCGGCACCGGCACCGGCACCAGCCCATCCCCCTCGCGCCGCATGCATGCGATCTGCTGCTCGCCTCTGGCCACCAGCTCCTCGCCCGAGCCCGCGCGCTTCCAGTACTCGAAGACCATGGAAACCCGGTTCTGGACCAGAGAGCCGAGGCGCATCCGGATCACCACCTGATCGAATGCAGACAGCTCGGAGATGTAGTCGCACGAGCACCGCGTCGTCACGAGCGCGAGCCCGTTCTCAAGATCGGCCAGGACCCCGGGCGCGTTCTCGCGGAGGAACATCTCCCGGCACCGGCCCTGCCACCGGACATGGTTCACGTAGTAGACGTTCCCCACGAGGTTCGTCTCCTCGAAGCCGACGACGTGTTGGTATTCAAAGGATCGCATCGTTCCTCCTTAAAAGAACTGCCATCGCCAGCATCGATTCGTCGCCACGCACGGAGCCGATGTGCGTGGCGACGGTGAACGAACCCGAAGAGAGGAGCACCCACCGGTCCGGGGTCGAGGAGGCGAGCACGAGCGGCGCGGCCACCGAAATGCCGGCTTTCTTAAGGCATTCAGCCGCAGTCCAGACTCGCGTGGCCGCCGCGTCGAGGTCGTCCCCCGAATCCCGCACGATGATCTCGGCCAGCTTGAAGCGCGGCGCCCCGAGCAGGCTGCGCCAGACGGAGACGGGGCGCTCTACGACCCTCTCCACGTCGCAGGCGAGCTCCCCGTGCGCGGCCATCGCGAGCGTCAGCTTCCCGCAGTGGGTCGCCGACACGCCGAACTCGCCTTTGACTTCGGGCTTCCCGTCGAACCTTCTTATGATCGGGATGGTCTGCCCGAGCGCGCGGTGGATGGCGCGGTTGCTCCGCTCGTGGCGCTCCGTCCCGGTGTCTCGCTCGACGGCGATGGAGACTTCAGCGCCGGGGATCAGCTCGCCTACGCGCCGCTCGATGTAAGGCCCGACCAGAGTCTCCGCGAGCGCCGCGTGCGCCGCGCCGTTGCTGACTATCCTGAGCTTCAGCCCTTCCCACTTCTCGATGACGACGCCATCGCCGGCGGACACTTCGATGTCGTACGTGAAGGTGTCCCCCTCGCGCGCGCGCTCGCAGGCGTGGACGAACCTGAGGTCGGATGTCTCCTTCGCGTCGGTGATGAGTCGGTCGACCCCGACCGGCAGGACCGTGGCGTGAGGTATGCAGGCCTGTATCGCGTGGATGGCAGTGTCCCTCGCCGCCGGGTCCCCGAGCAGGAGCTTCGCGGGCAGATAACGGCCGAACCAGTGGCCGTTCTCGTTCTGAGAAATTTCGGCCAGGCACTCTTTGGCCCTGAGCTGGCGGTAGCCGCGTAGCCTCCTGAACCGGCCCTTGTGGAACAGTATGCCGCCGTAGAGGTCCTGCTCCGGGTCGAGGGGCAGCAGCGGCGAATGGATCTCGCCGTCGAACAGCCGCAGAGCCTCTTCGGAGCGCGACGAGTCCTGAGCGAAGCTGCAAATGGCGCGGAAGTGATCGACCTGAAACGCGGTCTCGCGGCTTCTCAACACCACCTCGACTCGCCCCGTCTCCCTCACGAGGGCCGCCACGCGAATGACGAGTGACTGGCCTTCCGGCACTATGACGGGGCGGGCGAATTTCACGTCCTCGAACAGGGGCGGGCGGGTCGCCCCCACCAGAGCCATCGCCGCCTGAGCCATCGCCTCAAGCCCCATCACCGCGGGCAGGAGCTTCTGGCCCTGGAAGGCGTGGTCGCTCAAGTATTGATCCGTGTCCGAAGAGATGTGCGAATCCGCGATTAGCTCGATGCCCGGATAGAAAGCTCGGGGGTTTTCGAGGAACCGCAGGAGCGGCAGGTCCGGCTGCTCAACCTTCAGGGTGGGCAGGTCGCCGTAGCGGCCCGTCACCACGACCGGGACCGAAGGCAATTCAGAAGTGAGCAGTCGCTTGAGGATGGCGACGCCCTCTTCCGGAGTGATCGGAGTGATGCCCGCCTGCACCAGCCGGTCTATCCCGCCGATCCGCTGGGCCATCCCGACGCCCGACCAGACCGACCACTCAATCGCGATGCACCGACACTCGGGGCGCTCCTGTTTGAGCCCCTCCGTCAGGCGCGTGAGCCACTCGTTCGCGACCGCGTAATGCGACTCTCCGGCCAGCCCGCCCCGCCCGATGATCGAGCTGAAGGCTATGAATGTTTTCAGGCGCGAAGTGTCCACGGCGGCGAGCACGTTGCGAGCGCCCTGAACTTTCGTCGCGAGCGTCTTCAGGAATTGCTCCCGCGACATCGAGCGGACCAGCTGCGGGGCGTTGACCGCCGCGCCGTGAATGATGCCGGTGACCGGGCCGAGGCTCGCCTCCGCCTCCGAGATCGCCGCCCGCATGGCGTCGGCGTCGGTGACATCGGCGGAGAAATACTTGAAGGGAATCCCCTCGGCTTTGATCCTTGCCAGATTTATCGACAGCTCTTCATCGGCGTCCGCTTTCGAGAGGCCGCACAGCATGAGCGAAGCGCCAGTCGCGCGCGCGATAGACAACGCGCACTCCGCGGTGATCCCCTTGCCCCCGCCCGTCACGAGCAGAACGTCGGATGGGCCGAGCGGCATTTCAATTCTCTGCTCGCCCAGGTCGAGGAACCTCAAGACGGGCGCGCGCCGGACCCCCGCTTCGTCATAATGCGCTTCGGAGTACCCGGCGGCCGACTCGATCTCCGCGAGCACGCGGTCGACAAACGCGGCCTGCGCCGGCACGTCAACGACGCACGTGGTCAGGCCGGGGTTTTCGAGGTGCAGAGACTTCGCGAAAGCGGCCGCGCCTCCGCCGTGCTGCACCAGAACGAACTTCGTCGAGTCGGGCTGTTCGAGCGCCGCGCCCGCGCCTTCGAGTAAGAGATCGACGTGTCGCTCGTCGGCCTCCTGCGGGAGGCAAACGACCACGGCCGAGCACCCGGCCCAGCCTTCCCGCCTCTGCTCAAGCAGGCGCGCGAAAGGATGATCCGGAGGCGCGATGATCTTTAGTTCGCCCGCCGCCCCCGAGCGTGGCGCGCGGGCGAGCGGCGTCTCCCGCATCTCGACCGTGAATGTCCTCACCCACGAATCGATGCCGGTCGGCAGTCTGTCATCATCGATCAACTCGGGCGAATCGTCCTCGCTCGACAGGGCGCTCAACGCCTGCGCGACTTCTCCCACCGTCGCGTCCGCGTAATCGGTCGGAGAGAAGGGCCTCCGCAACCCCATGCGCTGCGCCACTTCGGTCACGATCTGTGTGACGGTGATCGAATTCAAATGAAGGTCGCTCAGCAGGCGGTTGTCTTCTTTCACCACCGATTCCGGCAGCTCCGCGCGTTCGGCGACGAGGCGTCGAACGAGGCCGATGATCGAAGCGGAGGTGGATTCGACGGCCGGTGCGTTCGCCTGATCTTCGGCGCTCGGCCTGCTCTCTTCCTCAATCGAGTCGTACTGATTTTCGAGCGTCAGGGCCGGCGAAGATTCCTTATGGCCGTTCAACGGGAGTGGCGCAAGCTCACAAGGATTCGTGAAGAATTTCGGCTGCCAGTCCAAAGAGAACGGGCGCGTGAACCGATCCTCGAAGATGGCCGAGTGGTTCACTTCCGCCCCCATCACGAACGCGGCGGCGGCGGCCTTCAGAAACCCTTTAAGCGACGGCCCGCCGGCGTCCAGAGAGATTACCGGCACGTCGGTCAGCTGGCTGGCGAGGCCCGCGAGCGTCTCGCCCGGCCCGACCTCAAGCAGCAGGTCCGTCTCGCCCGACGCGAGCGTGATCGCCTCCTGAAAGCGGACGGCGGAGGTTATCTGGCGGTTGAGCAGCTCTTTCAATTCCGCGTCCGGCTCAAGCCGCGCGCCTGTGATGGTCGAAACGACCGTCCCGCGCAGAGGGTGGAATTCTTCTTTGCTCAGGTAGTCCGCGAAAACGGGCGCGGCGGCCTGCACGAGTGGGGAATGGAATGCGTGAGAGACGGGGAGCTTTATCGCGGCGATGCCCTTCGCCCGCGCGCGCTCGATTATCACGGCGATTGCGGACGACTCGCCCGAGATGACCGTCTGGGTCGGGGAGTTCAACCCGGCGATGACGGCCGCGTCCCCGTTCATCAAGGATTCAACTTCGTCGCGCCCCGCGCGAATGCTGGCCATCGCCCCGGTCGCGCTGCCGAGCTCCGACATCGCCTTACCGCGCGCGGTCGCGATGCGAAGCAGGGTCTCTTCATCGCAGCCCCCGGCCCAGTGGAGGGCGGCCAGTTCCCCAAGGCTGTGGCCGACGGCGACCTTCGCCCTGATGCCCAGCCTGTCGAGCGCGCGCAGGCCCGCGAGTGAAGCGGTGATGATGGCGGGCTGTGCGACCCGCGTGGAAATACTATCCTCCTCTTCGGAGAAGTTCATCTTCCGGTAAAGCTGCCGAATGAAATCGAACCGGCGGCGCAGCGCTCCGCCGTTGAGGTGAGCGGGCGAGCCCTGTCCGGGGAAGAGGTACCCGATACGGGGCGAGGACGTCGGCCTGCCGAGGAAGACGCCCGCGCGCGCGTTGATCTGCGACTCCGTCCCCGCGTCGAGCCACCCCTTCAACATTTCGAGGCGGGCCGAGAGGTCGAGCGGCGTCGAGGCGATTACCGCGGCGCGCAGCCTCGGGCGGTTGACCGAGCGTTCGAGCGCTGAAGCCAGGTCCGACATCTCCGCGCGCGAAAGCCTGTGGGCAATCGTTTGAAGGTGCTCGACCTGCTTCAGTAGGTCCGACGTGTTGCGAGCGCCGAGCAGGAATATCTCCGAGTCCTGAGCGGAGGAGATCACGGCCCGCTCGCGCGCGTTCAAACTCTTGCGCCCTTCGGCGGAGAATTTTTCAAGCGCGATATGAGTGTTGATCCCCCCGAAGCCCATCGCGCTCACGCCGGCGCGCAGGGGCAGGTTTGCGGGCCACGACTTCCCTTCTTTAAGAACGCGCAGGGCGGCGGAGCCGGAGGTCAATTCGGGATGCGGCTCGCCGCAGGCGGTGGCGGGCGGCAGGATTCGCGTGTGGAGCGCCATAGTCGCCTTGATCAGTCCCGCGATCCCCGCCGCCGCCTTCGTGTGGCCGATGTTCGCCTTGATCGAGCTGATGAAAGCGGGGGGAGCGTCGGGCGCAGCCTCGCGGCGCGCGCGCGACAGGGCGCGCAGCTCTGTCGTGTCGCCGACGCTCGTGCCGGTGCCGTGCCCCTCGAAATAGGTCACGGTGTCGATGCCGAAGCTCGCCCTCTGGTACGCGCGCTTGAGCGCGAGCGCCTGCCCTTCGACCTCGGGGCGAGTTATGCCGCCCTTGCCGTCTGACGAGACGCCCCACCCGCGGATGAGGGCGTATATCTGCCTGTTCTGCGCGACCGCGTCTTCGTGCCGCATCAGGACCACGAACCCGCAGCCTTCGCCCGGCCAGAAGCCGTTGGAGCGCGAGTCATAGACGCGCATCTCTCCGGGCGTCAAGGCCGAAGTCTTCGCGAAGCCGACGAGCTCGAACGGGTCGAGGCTGAGGTCGACGCCGCCCGCGAGCGCCAGGTCGAGGTCTCCCGAAGCGAGGGAGGAGCAGGCCGTGGTGACGGCGAGGAGCGAAGAGGCGCATGCCGCATCCACCGTATAGCCGCCTCCCTTGAGGTCGAAGTGATTACAGATGCGCCCGGCGATGGTGTTGGACAGCCCCCCGGCGAGGGACTCTTCGCCGACCGCAGGGAACGGTTTTTTGTAACTGGCTTCGAGCTCTCCCAGAAATTGCTCGCGCTCCTGCTGGGACCAGCCGTTTTTTATGAGGGCGGGTTCCAGAACTCTTCGCACGTAGGGCCACCGGAGGCGCATTATGCCGGCGCGCGAAAACTCGCCCGTGAGCGTGTTCCCGAGAACGACCCCGGTGGCCTCGCGCGGCAGGTCCTCTTCGTCGAAGCCGGCGTCGGCCAGGGCCTTCGCGGCGATGTCGAGGGCGAGCCAGTGAGCCAGGTCGGCCGAGCGGAAAGTGCTGCCAGCGACGCGAAAGCCGACGCGGTCAAACTCGTAGCCTTCGATCACCGCCGCTTCAATCGGGTAGATCGAGTCGGTGCCATTGCGATCTTCGGAAAGATAGTCCTCTACCCGCAACCGCTCGGGCGGTATCTGTCTGAATGCCCTCCTCTGGGCGAGGGCATTCTCCCACAGCTCGACGGGAGAATGGGCGTCGGGATAGAGGCAGGCCATCCCGACGATTGCAATGGCGGGTGTCATAACTCGACCTCCCTGGCGACCGCGACGACCTGAGGCGCAGGCTTCGACAGTTCCTTCGAGCCGCTTCTGGTCGCGGCGAACTCGCTCGCATAGATTCCAAGCCCCCTCAGCGCGGTGACTATCGACAGGCCGAAGAAGAGGCCGAAGACGACGTGCGCGGTGAGGAGAGTGCCATAGGCGGCGGCCACCGCCGCCCCGAACAGGATTTGCGCTTTAGTCCCCGTCGGGGTCGTCGCGGGGTCCGTGACCATGTAGAAGGTGAAGAGGATGAACGCCACCCCCGTCATCGGCAGCAGCGCGGAGGCGAAGGACACGTCGAACATCACGCTCCTCAAACCCGCCTGAAGGACGAAGGCCACAAGCCACGCTGCTATGAGCGGCAGCTTCTTCGTGAAGCGCGCGTTGAGGAACGTGCCGGAGACGATTATCACCGCGGGTAAAACCCAGTCCCCGACGCCTTCAAGATGCTCGGTGAAGTGATAGGGCGGGGCGATGCCGACCCACGGGAAGGCCAGCAGGGTCATGGTTATCCCGAAGTTTGACGGGTTGAGGAAGTGCCTCTTCCCCGAGCCGATGCGAACCCTGAAGAGGCACTTCGACCCTATGGCTACAGCGGTGGCGAAGATAACCGGCCCTATCGCCTCGTTCGCGTAAAGGAGCATGGCGACCGCGAGGGCCGTGATGTGAGCCGACAGCAGAAAATCTACAAGGTTGCGGAATCCGCCCAGGTAATTCGGGGGCCGGTTGGTCGTGCGCGCGTCGATGAATTCGAGCAGCAACTCGATGATGTAGGCGGTGACGAGCGCCGACAGAGGTTGGGCAAGCGACTGCTCGAAGCCGAAGACCGTATGGCCAAGGATATTGAGTACAGTGATGGCCACGGCGAAGCGCCGCAGGCCTCCCAGCCGACTTGCTTTTGACCAGTTATCGTTATTCATCGCGAGATTCTCCCTTCTGCTTATGAGCCGAGCAAAACTGTGTGCCAACCGGGCGACAGGTAGAAAGTCCTCTGGGAGGCCCGACCGCCGGAGTCTCTCCATCGCAATTCGACCTCCAGCTTCGTGTCGGGAGAAAGATGACCGAGCCCGAAATGAAGAGCGGGGCTGCGCTTGCCGGAGTGTCCGCTCCCGCCGTCAACCTGCGCGACGAGGCGGCGGCCGTCCGGGAGGCGGACCGTCGCCGAGGCCCCTATCGCCGGCCGTCCCACGCCCCTCCCCTGCGGCGACGCCGCCTTATCGATGGGTAAAAGCAAGTCGAGGCCGAGGAAGGTGCCGGGTTCGGGGCTGACGTTGCGGTAAAAGATCGAAGAGTCCCACTGATTGGCTACGGCAAAATCGAGGCGTCCGTCTTTATCCACGTCCGCGATGGCGATGCCGCGACTCACCCTCTGCTCACCCATTCCCAGTTCCCCGGCCAGGTCGTAGAACCGCCCGTTGCGCGCCCTGACAAAGAACGGGCTGTGGTCGTTGCCCGAGAGGGAGTCTCCGGGCTGAATCCGCGGCCAGCTCCCCGGAATGTGCAGAAGCTGGTCGTTGCCCATCGCCAGCTCGTGCAGGTCCGGCCACCGGTTGACCTCCCCTTTAAGAAAGCCCGTCGCCTGTAGGGCCTCGACAACTCCGTCGTTGTTGAAATCGGCGAGCCTCGCCTCCCATCCCCAACCGCTTCTGGATAAGCCGAGGCCCTCGCTGTGATCGGCGAACGGGGCCACCCCGTCCTTCATCCGCTCGATCTGCCCGGTCCCGACCCACATGAAGTGGCTCTCTTCGAGCGCGTACTCGGCGGCGATGTTGCTGACGTAAATGTCGATCAGCCCGTCGCCGTTCACGTCTCCGAAATCCACGCCCATCCCTTTGAACGAGTCCCGCCCGAGCACTTTGGACTTCGGGACCGTGATCGTCCTCTCGCCCTTCAAAAGCTCGAACCGAAGGCGGCCCGGCGTGGAGCGGTTGTGAAGCAGCCGATCAGGCCCGAAATCATTCGCGAAGTAGAGCTCCGGCAACAGGTCCCCATCGAGGTCCGCCGCGCCGACCGCGAGCGTCCACCCGCGCGACAGGTCGTCCGTGAGGGCCCCGTCGGCGGAGGTGAAAGACGGGATCGCGGCCCCATCGCTCGCCCCCGCGTTGAGCCCGTTCCAGAGCAGCAGGCGGTTGCGGCCCCCGTTGAGCGCGTGCGACATCGAACGCTGCATGCTCTCGGTGCCCGCGCCCTTCGCGTCGAGAATTCTCGCGCCGTCGGGGAAGTAGTTGCCGATGATCAGATCGACGTGGCCGTCGCCGTCGAGGTCGGCCTGCGTGGCGGCGTTGGTGAACCACCGCTCCGACCCGGAGACGAGCTCCGCGCGTGTGAAGAGGCGTTCGGGATTCGAGAGCGGGGCCGCCCCGTTGCGCAGGAACATCACGGGGGTCCGCCCCCAGTAGTAGACGAGCACGTCTATCAAGCCGTCCTCGTTGAAATCGCCCGGCAGGCACCCCATCGGGGCCATCGTCTCCGGGTCGTAATGGAGCGGCGCGGGGTTGAGCGTGAACGGCTCGAAGCGCGCGCCCGTGGATGGCGCGGGCGCGACTATCGCCTGATTGATCCTCGTGTCCACGTAGAAGGCGTCGTTGTGCAGGCCGTCGCCGTCGAGGTCGTTGAGAGCCACGGCGGCCCCGACGGTCGATATCCACGCCGATATGACTTCAAGGCTCGGGTGGACGGCGCGGATCGTCTTCTTCTGGTGCCCCTCGATCTCGGGCAGTTGCGACTTCGCGAAGCTGAACTGAGACGCGAGGTACGCGCGTTCGGTGCTCGACAAGGCCGGAATGCGAGCGAATGAATAGGCTCCGCCGATGAGCAGGATGGCCACCATGCTCTTCGCGTATGTTCTGAGAAATCTCTTCAAGCTCTCCATTTCATCCCTCCGCCTCAATTATTGAGCATCAAGAAGCTGGTCCGGATGCGGCGACGCCACACCTCGTAGTCCGGCTCCGGTCCCTCAGCGTCGAGCTCGATCAGGGAGGAGTCGGTAATGCTCGCCGCCACGCCAGCGTTGACTCCGCATAAAACATCGCAGGCCATCCGGGTATGATCGGTCATGTTCCGCGCCCTCTCTCGGGTCTTGGCGGCGAAGGCCGCGCCCTGAGCCACGTGGGACCAGTACTTCCCCGCCGCCTCGCGCAGCCTCACGACGGAGTCGTAGTCGCTCCCTCCCGCGTACGTGCAGGCCAGTCCCACGCCGCTCCATAGGTCGGAGCGCCGGTTCTTGTGAAACGCATTGATAGTCTCGGGGATTCGCTCCACGTCCGCGCCGAGGCTGAACCACAGGCTGCGGCCGAGCCCCTGATCGAAGACCCGCACCGCGTACCCGGAGAGGCGGCGCGGCACCGCGTGCTCTTCGGTGGACCGCCGAGAGTGGAAGAACCCCTCGTGAAAGCCGTACCCGTCGATGACGAGCCAGCGGAGCAGAGGGTCGAGTCTGGTGATGGTCCGCCTCATCCTCCACGGGAGCCGCGCCAGCGCCCACCCGACTCCCACATGAACCATGTAGATGTGGTCGGCTCCGGGGCCCTTCAAGAAGCGCACGACCCTGTCCTTCTTTCTCGGCGAGAGCAGGTCAAGGAAGGTCAGCCCCATCGCCGCGCCCTCGAAGGCGAAGCCACGCAGCTCGGCATCGATGGAGCCGAGCCCGTCGGCAAGGGTCACGAGGTCTTCGTCATCAAGGGCCGCGTGGTAGCCTTCGAGGAAAGTCCGCCCGACTTTCTCAAGCCGCTGGCGCGAAGCCGGGTCGCATTCCCGGAATCCTCTCTTCTCAAAGCTCGCCTCTTCGGGCGAGATGCTGAGCATCCGCTTCCGGAGCCAGTTCAGAGACAGAGGCCTCTTCCCGCTCGCCGCCGGCACCGGCCATTCCTGCGGTGAAGTGAAGCTTTCTTCTCTTTGTCGGTTTTCTATGAACATGATCTTGTGAGCCTCCGGGCGGAATTAACGGCCTATGTCGTTTTCGGGAGACCAGCCCCGGCGCACTCTTTCGGTCAGGTCCGGCAGGCGCTCCGGCACAAACACTTCCTCCTGCCGGTGCTTCACACGGTAATGGATGTCTTTCAGCTCCAGGATCGAGGCCCGGCCGCCGGGCGCGGTCATGGTTATGCGCGTGGCCGTCCAGATGCCTTCGATCTTCTCGAAGCTCTGGACGCGCATCCGCTTCGCCCAGCCCTGCTCGCCGGTCTTCGTGCCGTCGAACACGTCCACCCCCAGGACGAGCGGGAAGTCCTGCGCGAGGTAATAGAGCGCCGAAGACCGCGCATGTTTCTTAAGCGTCGCCTTCGATGAAGGGGTGGCTTCTATGACCCACGCGGGCGTATCGAGCAGAGTCGATTGCCCGACCATGCGGTACTCGTACCCCGCCGCGGGCATGAGCATTCGCATGTCGTTGTAGTTGAAATCGGAGCCGAGCAACCCTTCGTTGAAGCTGCCGGAGTTGATCTCGAGTGGGAGACGCTGCCCGGCCGGCAGCTGAAGAAATATCTTCATGTCGGAATCCTGAAGGCCGCCCCTGTCTTCCATCAGCAGGTAGTTCGTGCCCCGCAGGCCGGATGGGTCTTCCAGTAAAAAGAGCGTGCGGACCTGCCTGTCCATGTCGAGCCAGAGGTTGACCACCGTGAACGTGCGCGAAACCTGCTGGTTGTTGACGAGCTTCAGCACCACCCTCCGCCACGCGGGGGTCCCCAGGTCGCGGCGGTTGTATTGATCGACGAGGCCCCTCACGTCCGGCGGGGACGAGTCGGGCTGCCGGATCAACTCGTTCATCTCAAGCAGGGGTATGTCAGTCTCCGCTATTTCGCTGGACGGCCGATGCACCGAGGCGGGCTCTGGCCCAGAGTACGAAATACTCGCCAAAGCGAGCGGGAGTACCATCAATGAACGAAGTAAGAACTGGAGGCTCCTGGTGATCATTTCTAATCCTCTTCCAAAGGACTACGCCCGGCAGGATCAGCAGCGTAGAAGCTGAGCAGACGAACAGGCTGACGCACAACATCAGCCCCAGTTGAACATTCGGCGCGACTTCCGAGAGCATGAGCACGGAAAGGCCGGCGACGGTCGCCACGGCGCTCGTGATGATCGCCGGGCCCGTGTGAACGAGGGCCCGAATGACGGAATCCACGTCCGTCAACCCGAGCGCCCGGTTCCGCTGGTAGACGGAAGAGAGGTGTATCGAGAAATCCAGTCCGATGCCGCACGCGAGTCCGGCGAACATGGAGTTGGCGATGCCGATAGGAAGGTTCGCGAGGCCCAGCACCGCGAAGACGACCAGCAGGCTGAAAACGACCGGGGCGATAGTGAGTAAGGCCGACCGCACCGACCAGAACATGAGAGAGAGCAATAGAAGGTCGGCCAGTATCGCCCCGGCAAGCGAGTACATCTGCCCGCTCACCAGAAGGTGAACGGTCAGGTAGCTGATCCAGCCCCCGCCGAACGCGACCACCCGTTCGGGCGAGCCGAACGCCTTCAAACTGGCTCCGGCAGCCGTTTTCAGCACTTCATCTATCCGGCGATAATCCGCATGGCGGATCAGGACCGTGAGCCGCGAGCGGCGGGACGCCCCGTCGAGACGGTCCCCCGCCGTCAGGGGCCGGGCCGACGCGATCAGCAGTAGCGACTGCTCGATCTCTTCGCGGGTGAGCGCGGCCCGGCCTTCCTTCAACGCTTCCCTGTACTCCCGATACGCCAGCCCCTTGAGCGAGGCATTCAGCCGAACGACATCGCCATAGATTCCGTTTGCGGCCCCCACGTAGCCGAGGCCCGTCGTCGCGTCCTCTATCTCCCCGAGCGCCGAGAGTGTCTCCGGGGCGAGGAAGCCTTCCTCGCGCCCGCTGTCAACCATCAATTCCAAAGCGGTCGTGCCCGCGAGGAGATCGTTGAGGAACCTGTCCCCCCGGTAGATGTCGCTTGAGGCGGGCAGGTTATTCACCCACGCATCATCCACCCTCACCGTCGTCGCGAGCATCAGGGAGCAGAGCGCGACGCCCAGCACGGACGCGACCACGCGGCGCGGGTTCGCCCTGACGAACGAGCCCGTCCTCGCCACGGCCTCCCTCGCGCCGAATCGCGTCATCCGAAAGCGCTTCGGCATGACTCGGGGGTGGAACAGCACGAGGACCGCCGGCACTAGAGTGAAGGTCATCAGCGCCGAGAAGGCAATCGCGATGGCCCCGTAGACGCCCAGGACCCTTGAGTGTTCCAGGGGCGTTATGGTGAGGGAGAGGAGCCCGACAATCGTCGTCCCCGAGGTCAGCATGATCGAGTTTTTCGCCCGGCCCAAAGCATTCAGGGCCGTCGTCCGGGCCGAGGCGTCCGAGGCGTCTCGCGACTCCGTGAAATACTCGTTGAGCGCGTAGACATCGTCCGAGACTCCGATGACGATGAGGATGACGGGAAGGATCAGGGTCGTGATGAAGACCGACTGGCCGGTGAATCCCATCAGCCCGCACGTCCACAGCAGGCTGACTCCCACCTCTAACAGGGAGACGAACGCCGGCAGCGGGTGACCGAAGGTAAGGATCAGCACTATGGCGAGAACTATCACGACCGCGGGGCCCAGCCTCGCGAGGTCGGAGGCAGCCGAATGCCCGACGGCTGCCTGCGCGAGCGCCGTCCCGCTCAGGTGGATAGTGTCTCCGCCATCGCTTTCACCTTCTACGATCACCCGCATCTGTTGGAGCAAAGAGTACCTGTCCGCGTCCTCCTCGACTTCGGCGAATATGGCCGCCGCCTTGCCGTCGGCGGCGACGAGGAGCCCGTTGTTGAGCCCCATGAGCTCCGTCTCCCTGCGCACGCGCTCGACCGTCTCCGCGTCGACGCTTTCGGCCTGGCTGAGCAGCGGGCGGGTATCGATTTCGCGGCCTTCGATGAACATGCGGGGCACGGTCGCGAGACTCGTGATCGACCCCGCGACGACGCCTTCGACGCGGGCGAGCTTTCGGCCGAGCCTGTCTATGCGCTCCAGAGTCTCCTTCGTGTAGACGCCCGCCTCTTCGTTCACCACCCCGACCGCGATCATGTCTTTCAACCCGAAGTACCGGGCCGCCTGATCGGATGAGGCCAATGAAGGGTCGTTGACGGGGATCAGAGCGCGCGCGTCGAGTTGCAGGCGGACGCGGGGCGCGAAGACACACGCCGCGACCGACACCGCCGCCACGAGCAACAGCATCTGCCAGGGATGATCTACTGAAAATCTAAGCAGCCGCAACATCGCACTCTCCGCTTTCAACCTCGGTATCGATTCAAAAGCAACTGGTATTTAAAAGCTGTAACGTGCCTGTAACTCGACGCGCCTGTTGTAGGAAGGATTGCTGTTGGGGCCGAAGCCGTAGCCCCCGATTATAGAGTTTGACCTGCCGAAGAGCGGCGAACTGACGTTGCCGACCGTCGCCCCAAGGTTAGTGCGGTTGGTGAGGTTGTAGACCTGAATGGCTAACGTAAGTTTGGACCCATCCTTCTCCCGGCCCTTGCCGGCCGAAGCGCCCGCCGCGGCCCCCCGGTCAGACTTTGACCCGGCCCCGATAATAGAGCGGGCGAAGCGGGCCAGAGACGATGGGGTGATCGTTTTGCTCAGGCGGAGGTCGAGCTGGAAGAAGCCGGGGCCGCTCCCGAAGTTGCGCGGAATGATCTTCTGGTCGGGGCCGGGGTGAGGGTCGAGCAGGCCCATGCTGGTCTGCCTGACTCCCGGCTTGCCCGCGTCATTCGTCAGAGCCGGCCGGTCCGTCAAAACCCCGTCGAGATTGGAATCGGTCCCCGTCGTTATGTTGTACGGAATGCCGGACCTGAGCGTGAGGAGAGGGCTGAGCGCGAGCCCCCACGGGCCCGTAAGATTGCTCACCATCACGAACGAGTGCCTGATGTCGAGGGCCGTCCGGCCGTACTCTCGGGCGAGCGTGCTGGAATCCGCCGGGAAGTAGAACGGGCCGTCGGAATCGCTCTCCGCCTTGCTCAGGGTGTAGCTCGCGAACAGCGAATGCCGGGGCGAGTTGTACCGCGTCTGAACGGTCAACTGGTGCTGATTAAACATGGCCTCGGATTCGAATTCGAAGATGTTCCCCGCGTCGTGGAGGGGGCGCAGGCCGTCGGGCCCCGGCGCGTTGATGTTGCGCGACCTCAGGTCGTGCAGCCTGCGCCTGTGGGCGTACGTGGTGGTCAGCATGATCTTATGCGGCAACTGCCGGTCGACGCTGACGCCGGTGAGAATCATGTAGGGCGAGCGCAGGCCCTGATCCATGCGCCTCGTGGCCTCCGCGCGCGGGAAGCTGCTGAGCAGTTCCATCGGCGGCAGGTTGGGGAAGAAGTCCAGCAGGCGTTTCCCGGTCTCCGTGTCGTCGGAGACGACGAACTGATGCTGATAATCCCCGCTGTACCGCAGGGCTTCGAGCGAGAGCCTCTCATTCACGCGGTCATAGAAGAGGCCCGAGCCTATTCTGATGACCGTGGTCGGCTGGCCTTTTTTGCCTCCGGGCGCCCAGACGAAGGCGAGGCGCGGGGCGATGTCGAACCTCCCGTTTATATTAGTCTGCGATTCGTAGCGGAACCCGAAAGAGAAAGTCATGTTCCGCCGCACCTGCCATTCGTCGAGCAGGAACCCTCCGAAGTCAAGCTGACCGATCTCCGCCTTCGGCCTGCCGGCGGTGATGGTGAACTGAGTCGCGCCCCCCCCCAGCTCCCGGACCATCTCGGGCGACAGCCCCTTCGCCGTCAGGGCGAGCGTGCGGCGGTACCGCTCTATGCTGGGTATGAGGTCATTTTTCGGTAAGCCGCGCCCATCAAGCACGGGCCGGTTCTGGGAGTCGAGGGCTGGAGCGAGGCCGCCTGAAAAGAGGAAGGTCCCACCGTAATTGAGGAGAGAAACGTCTGTGACGTGGACATGGCGCGCCCTTGCTCCGACCCTCAGGCTGTGATGGCCTCTGGTCCAGCTCACGTTATTCGCGAATTCCCACCTCTGCTCGCTGCTAGAGGATGAGCCCATCTGCGAGCCCCCGCCTAGGAACGATTCGAGGACGTTTATCGTGGGCAGGGAGTTGTCTCCGTTCTGCCGCCTGCCGAGTTTCGCGTACAGGAATCGGGAGTCGCTAAACGTCTTTCCGGAAAACGCCTTCAGAAAGCTGAGCGTCAAGGACTGCTCTCTGTTGGAAATGTAGTAGGAAGTGGAAGGCAGAGTGAATGCGGTGAGCCCGGCCCGGTCGCTTGAAGACGCGGCATAATTGTAGCGCGCGGAGAGCGTGCTCGACGGATCGATCAGGAAGTCCGCGCGGGATGAAAAGTTAGTGTAGTAGTTCGGGGCGCTCACGATCTGACCCAACGACGATATGTTGAGCAGGGGGTCGAGCACCGTTGCATTAACGACTATCTCGTCGTTTATGTCGCGGCGCTCGAAGTTGAGGAAGCCGGTGATCCTGGACGAGATCGGAGAGCCGCTCAGGCTGCCCCCGAAGAATTTCGACCTGAAGGCCGCGCCGTCCGGCGAGAACGGGTTGCGCGAGTTCCAGCCCTCGCTCGACAGGTTGACGAAAGCCTGCCCGTGCAGTTTCTCCGTGCCCGGCTTGGTGAAGACCTCCACGCGGTTGGCTCCGGGGTGGTCGTACTCGGCCGAAAAGGGGTTTCTGTTTATGCGGACCTCGCGAATCAGGTCCTTGGAAGGGAGCCTCCCGGTCTTCACTCCGTCGACCAGGACCTCGACGCCCTGACTTCCGGCCGACGCTCCCACCATCGCCCCGAGCGCCGAGGCCAGCTGATCCGGGTCATCCGGCAGAGAATCGAGCAGGGCTTCATCGAGAACAACTTGGCCGCCATTCTCATCCATAGAGATGCTCAGGTTGTTCCCGGCCTGCACGCGCATCGTCTCTCGTATGACGACCTTCAACTCGATGTCGAACTGAAGGCGTATCTTTTGCGAAGAGACATTCACATTCTCCGCGAACCCGGCGAAGCCGCTCGCCTCGGCGCTGACGCGCACCTCGCCCGCCGCGAGGCCCTGGATAAAGTACACGCCCCGCGAATCGGTAACAGCACTCTTCTCTACCCCGCTCCCATCATCCACTTTGACTACCGCGCCCACTACCACGTCCCCGCGCTCGTCAACCACGCGCCCTTGCAGAGTGATCGGCGCGGTTTGCGACATCACGGTCAGACTACAGAATGCCAGGACGAGTACGAACCGGACGCCCGCGCAGCAGTTCCTGTGAATGGATCGCATGATTCAGCCCTCCTATGCTGGAGACCAAGAGCACCAGACAACGGGTGAGAGAAGAGGCGGATGGTTGCTACTCGCCCGCCGCGCGGAAAGAGCCCGGCGACCCGTGCCCTCCCCCGTCGAAAGGAACCCGCATGACCACTTCGCGCAGCTTGGACGAGGAGTTCTTAAGCGTGCCCACTTCCCTCCCGTCCAGGACGAGTGAAGTCGGGGCCAGGGCGAACGAGGGCGTTGCCCCCACCGGGGGTATCGACTCGATGAATGAGTAGTTGCGAAGCGCCTCGGCGGTCTTCATCCTGAGGCCGAGCTGCGGCATTTCTATGATCAGGTTGAGCGAGACTTCACAGCCCGGACAGTCCGGAGGGGTCGGGCACGTGGACATGAGGCCGTCCAGCGCCGAGCTCCTCAATCGCCCCCCGAAGTCGGAAGAGGCCGCCGATTTAATCTGAGAAATGGAGGGCATCTGTATCGCCCCGGCCTTGCCGGACGAAGGCTTCTCCGGGTCCAGGTAGGCGCGGATGGTGCCGAATAATTTACTCTCGCCGCTTATGTCGAAGCCGACGAATTCGGTATCAATGATCGACGAGTTCCAGGAGTTCTCCGTCATTCCCGGAGCGGGTTTCGGATCGCGATGTATGCAGGCGAGCCAGCCACTCAGCTCGACCCTGTCAGTCCCGATGCCGTTGATGGTGTAGGTGCCTTCCATTCGAATCCGCATCACGTCCACCCCGGCCGGGGGGAGCGCGAACTTTTCGATCTCGACGGACGGCATCCGCTTCACGTCCGAGGTCTCGGCGATTCTAAGAACCTTGGAGACGACGGTGGTCTCAGCGGCAGGGGTCCAGGCGTACGCGGCGGCCATCTGAGCCTGTAGATCGTTGCCTATCGATCCCAGGATCATTACCGACGCCAGCATAGCGATCAGAAAACCTCTTTTCATCTTATTTCTCCTTTCGATTTTTGATACTCACTCGTCCTTAGCCTTCTGCGATCTGTCAGTGTGCGGCGACTAAGTTCTCGTCAGGTGAGGCGCTCATCTCATCAAGGTCGAGGGGCCGGAATTGAAGCGCGTCATCCTCAACATAAATTTCGAGGACCGACGCCTCTTCGAAGCGCCTGCTGATAATCACGTCCGATAGGGGGTCTTCGACATACTTCTGCAAGGCCCTGCGCAGGGGGCGCGCCCCGTAGGAGCGGTCGCCGCAGGTCCGCTCGATCATCCACAGCTTCGCCTCGTCGGTCATCTGCACCTGAAGGTTGCGGTCAACCAGCCTTGAGTTGAACCGCTTGACCATCAGGCCCGTGATTTCGAAGAGGTCGGCGTCGGTGAGCGGGTCGAAGATTATTATCTCGTCCATCCGGTTAATTAATTCGGGGCTGAACACCTGCCGCACGGCGAGCATGACTTTATCCTGAAAGCTGGCTTCCTCGGCCTCGTGAGTCTGAAAGCCGAGTACGCCCCTCTTCTCGATGAACCGCGCGCCGATGTTCGAGGTCATCACGACTATCACGTTTTTAAAATCGATGGCGTTGCCCAGCGAGTCGGTCAGGATTCCGTCTTCGAGCACCTGAAGCAGGATGTTGAATATGTCGGGGTGCGCCTTTTCGATCTCGTCGAGAAGGAGGATCGAGTAGGGGTTCCGCTTGACCCGCTCGGTGAGCTGCCCCCCTTCTTCGTACCCGACATAACCGGGAGGGCTGCCGATCAGCTTCGATACCGCGTGCTTCTCCATGTACTCGGACATGTCTAAACGGATGAGCGCCTGCTCGGAGCCGAAGAGGAACTCCGCGAGCGTGCGCGCCACTTCGGTCTTGCCGACGCCGGTCGGGCCGAGGAAGAGGAACGAGCCTATGGGCCGCCCGGCGTTCTTCAAGCCGGCGCGTGCTCTGCGGATGGCTCTGGCGAGGGCGGAGATGGCCCGATCCTGGCTGATGACGCGCGCGTGCAGCTCGTCCTCGATCTTAAGTAGCCTGTTCCTCTCCTCCACTTTGAGCGACGTGACTGGGACGCCCGTCCAGAGCGCCACGACCTCTTCTATGTCTTCGCGCGTGACGGCGACGGGCGGCTCGGCCACCGAGTTGAACTCGACCTCCCTGAGGGCGGCTCGCGAAAGTGAGCTTTCCATCTCCTGTTCCGCCGCCGCTCCGGGCCTGGTCCCCGCCTTCCTGAGCTTGACCCTCGCGCCCGCCTCGTCGATCACATCAATCGCTTTATCGGGCAGGAACCTGTCGGCGATGTACCTCTGGGCCAGCGACACCGCGGCATCGATGGTCTCGCGCGAATAGCAGACGCGGTGGAAGGACTCGTAACGCCCCTTGATGCCTTCCAGAATTCTGATGGCCTCGGCTTCCGTGGGCGGGGCGATCTGCACGGGTTGAAAGCGCCTCTCAAGCGAGCGGTTCTTCTGAAAAGTCTTCCGGAATTCGCCCGGAGTTGTCGCGCCCAGGCATTGCAGCTCCCCGCGCGCGAGCGCCGGTTTGAGGATGTTCGCGGCGTCGAGCGACCCTTCCGCGGCCCCCGCCCCGACCAGGGTGTGCAGCTCGTCGATGAAGATGATGTAGTCGGGGTTCTCCACCAGCTCTTTGACCACGCCCTTCAACCGCTCTTCGAACTGCCCGCGGTACTTCGCCCCGGCTATCACGAGGGAGAGGTCGAGCGCGACTATGCGCTTGCTCCGGAGGTAGTGCGGCACCTGACCGTCCGATATCCTTCGGGCGAGGCCCTCGACTATCGCCGTCTTGCCCACCCCCGGCTCTCCGATCAGCACGGGGTTATTCTTGGTCCGGCGGCATAGAATCTGGATGATCCGCTCGATCTCGGCGTCGCGGTCAATGAGTGGGTCGAGGCGGTCGAAGGCCGCGTCGCTCATAAGGTCGCGGCTGAACTGCGCGATCACCGGCGTCTTCCGCTCGAAGTCTGACGCGCGCGCGTGATCATTCGGCCGCCTGGTCTGTCTGTAGACGACTTCCGGGCTGAGGCCGTAATCGAAAAGGACGCGGGCGGCCAGGGACCTTTCGTCGCGCAGGATGCCGAGCAGGATGTGCTCGTTGCCGATGGTCGGGCGAGACATCTTCTTGCTCTCCTCGTCCGCCAATTCGAAGACGAGCATGGTGGTGGCGGAAAGGGGCAGGTCGGCGGCCGCCGGAGCGTTGTTCGACCGCCGTATCCGATTCTCCAGATCATTCCGGATAAGCTCGACGGTCATCTCGTTGCGGATACACTTAAGCGAGAGCTTGGAGTCCTCGCGCAGGATGCCGAGCAATATGTGCTCCGGCTCAATCGCCTGGGCCCCGAGGCGGCTGGCCTCGTACCTGGCGAAGAAGACGACTCGGCGCGCTATCTCTGTAAACCGCTCGAACATTTGATTCACCCGATCTGGTGCGTTCTTTGCGAATGCTTAGCTTCCTGTTAAAGGGCGGGCTACCGCATGTGGAGCCAAAGATTCCGGTTCCCTTTTCGATCATTCCTTGTGGTCTGGAGCCACCGTCGAAAGACTCTTGCCCTTTAATTCTGTCTTTTATATTGAGCAAGAATTTTTCAGGATTGATGGCACCCGTTATCTATGCAAATGGCGTGACCCGTCGAAATAGGCTCATTTCCACCTGGTGTCGGCTCTCAGCTAGGATATTTATGTCATAGTAGATGTAATCGATCTAACCTAAACCTTTATTTCATAAGCAATAAGAATATGAGCACATTGTCCTAGTATTGTCAGAAGAATATCCGATTCGGAGTGCGCTGCCGCGCGCTTCGTAACGGTTGCCCGATATATCAGGCGGCGCGGGCAGGGGGACGGTGTGGAGTTCGGGTCGACGATAGGGGCCGCGCAGGGCGGACGAGTGCGAGAAGGCATTACGATGAATACGGGCTTCATCGAGTCATGCCAGCTTCTTTAAACGTTCGAACGCAAAACGTGGGGCGCGGGGTTGAAAGTCTCTACACAACGTGCAAGTTTTGCTTTATGCCATGCACGTCGATCTTGTGCTTGTTGATGAGCTGCCAGAAGGCACGGCGGTTCTTTTGCGCGGCGTGTGCCGCCTTGCTGATATTCCCTCCGTGCGCCATCAACAGGCTATTGATGTAATTGACCTCGAACTGGGTGATGACTTCGGCCTTCATCTCCTGGAATGACTTCTGGGATTCCAGAGCCACCCGGCGCGGTAGCCCTATGTGCTTCGTCTGAATCGTGTCCTCGTTGCAAAGCACCACGGCGCGCTCGATGACATGCTCCAGCTCCCTCACGTTTCCGGGCCAGTCATAGAGCAAAAGCTTCTGGATCGCCTCGACCGAAATCTCTGTCACGTCCTTATCGAATTCGGCCGAATATTTCGCGAGGAAGTGCCGGGCGAGCAGAGGGATATCGTTCTGCCTCTCGCGCAAGGCCGGCAATTTGAGCGGGATGACGTTGAGTCTGTAGTACAGGTCATGGCGCAGCCGCCCCGACCTGGTTGCCTCTTCGAAATCGGTGTTGGTCGCCGCGATCACGCGCACGTCGGCCTTACAGACCTTGGCCGATCCGAGGGAGCGGTACTCCTTCTCCTGAAGGAACCGCAGCAGCTTCACCTGCGCGAGCAGAGGCAGGCTATCGACCTCGTCCAAAAAGAGGGTGCCTCCTTTCGCCTCGTGGATGATGCCAAGCCGCGAGGTCGTAGCGCCGGTGAAAGCGCCCCTCTCATGACCGAAGAGTTCATTCTCCATGAGTTCGGTCGGGATCGCCCCGCAGTTAACCGGGATGAAGGGCTTGCTGGCCCGCGGGCTGAGGTAATGAATGGCCCGCGCGAATACCTCTTTGCCGGTCCCGGTCTCTCCGGAGATCATCACGCTCGCGTCACAGGAAGCCATCAGGGAAACCTTCTCGACCTCTCTGAGGAATGCCGGGCTCTCCCCGATCAATTGCCTACAGCCCTGCTTCTCCTTGAGCGTCTGCATCAACGACTCTCTCCACCCGGCCTGAGTCTGGAGCCGCCAGATGCGCGGCAAGATATCGAGCGGGTTGAAGGGGGGAGTGATAAAATCGATGGACTTGAATTTAAGCAGCTCGAAGATCCGATTCGGTTCCGCCGACTCGACCGCGATGATGATCGGCACATTCCGCAGCCACTTCCTGACCGATTCAATTATGGAACTGGACTGTTCCATGGCGGCGCGAGAGAGGACGGCGAAAGCCAGAGTGGGCTTGAAGGCGGAAGCGACTCTCATCAGGTCAGTCTCGTAGAAGTCATTCCCTGTGTGCTGGAGGCTCTCGCGGTGGATTTGCCACTCGGGGGAGGAGGAAGAACTGACGACATTGAACAGATCATCGCTCAGTCCGGTCGCCGGTGCGAAATCTAGTAATAAAATCCTTCCTTGCGTCATGGGCCTACTCCTTTAAATATTGGGTGCGATCCATTACCGTTATTCTGATATCAATCCCTAATAACCATCCGGATCCAACGCTCACCGGGAGGACTGAATCGACTCGAACCATTGTCTTACACGGGCTGTGTGCCATTGGTCGTGGAGACACTTCATAGCGACGATCTGGCCGATGTTCCCCTTCCACAGCATCGAAGGGTCTCCGGTCGGCGCTATCGGGAAGTCGGTTTCCGTTTGAATGACTTCTTGGGGAAGCGTCAGCACCAGCTCCTGAAGGCTTCGCGTCTCGCTTTCAAACTCCTCCATCGATTCATCGAGCAACTGGTGGCGGCGTTTCTCCACTTCCACCCGGTTCCACTCGTTCGGCCCTTCGTCAGAGAGGGCGTTGGCAATCGCGTAATCGAAGGCTTCCCCGTTCGCCACCATTTCAACCTGACGGCGGAATTCTTTGGCCCATGAAGCTACGTGCGCCGCCATGTCTTTCAGGGTCCAGAATCGCGTAACGAGCTTATCGGAGTATTCCCGGGATCGAATCTCTTTGAACAATTCATCCCAGGACGTTCTCGCATCTTCCAACTCGGCAAAGAGAGCGACTGGTCGCACGTTAGGGCTTGCCGCTTCCAGAAGAATCGCTTCGGGAGCGGGAAACGTGTTGAGCCTCGGGACGTTCAGCAATTTATCCCAATCGTCTCGAAGCTCGTTGTAAATAGTATTTTCGACCATTCTATTTCCGCGCTTTGGGGTTCTTCGTCCCCTTCAACCGCTTTCGCAACCGAGATATGGCTTTTCGAAATCGGTGGTCAACGACCGACTCGCTGATAGAAAGCGTCTTCGCAATGTCGCGAGCCGAGATGCCGGCGAGCTTGGCAAGCAAAACGTCCATCTCCTCCGGAGAGCACACGCGGCGCGCGACGTCCATGCATACTCCCACGTCGAGTTGTTGGAGGAGCCTGTTGGAAGAGTCGTAATTGTCCGGCACATCCATTTCTTCAATTGATTCAGGATTGCTCGAAACACGTCGGCGATGCCCCTCCAAAACGAAGCGGAAAGTCTTGTACAGAAAGCTCGCCACGGGCTTGGCCTCCGGCAGCCCCATCTCGGGGAGGAACTGCCACTGCTGCCAGCGCCTGTAAAAGACCACCCAGATATCTTGAAAAAGATCGTCTGCTTCGGCTGCTTTTACGCTGACTATCAGCCACCCCTTCACAACCGGAGCGTAAAGCATGTAAAGCTCATTGAATGCGATATCAGGCGATAGCTCCCCACGCAGACACGCGCGCAGAATTAGCTGTTCGGCTGAAATAACTTCCGTGCTCGACATGCCGTGTAGAAAGCTCTTCGATATATAATGTGCCCAGGAAGAGATTTTCGCCAAAATAATTTTCTCTTCCCAAAAATAAAGAAACAGTTTTTACAGGAGCGATGCGCCGGGCAGAGCTGCCATCGAACCACGCCCGCGCGTCGCACCCATCCCAGCGCAATCCCCCGCGGCCGTGCGCATACTCAAATCACGCCAGCGCGGGGCACGACTCTTTAAACAGGATATTGCTACGGGAAGATTACCGGATTAATATTTCGACGCAAATTGACTGAACAAAATACAGGGGCCGAGGAGAATCCATTCGGGGCTATATTACTCAGAACTCACGCCTCTACCAATCTGGAAACAGCTTCTTCGTCCCAGACAATTCCCTCCCGCTCACAGCGGTATTTCATATCATCAATCAAATCTTTCTTCTCATAACCGGGATCTCCCTCGTGAAGATTCTGCAGCTCTTTTATCATTCTGCGAAGAGGGTCTTCGCCGGCTAATTTCTGACCTTGAGGCGTCAACGGCTCGCGCTTCGCCAATTGTTTCTTATCCGTCTGAGGAGCCTTGAACCTGCGGCGAAGGTGAGTTGCAAAAAAAGCAGAGATCGAGGACACACTTCCCGCCCGCCCAACAGCCTGCTTTAATTCCTCGGCGAGCACCATCCCACATTCCCGCCACCTATTCCGCTCGATCTCGGATTTCGGAAGATCAGTCCCTAAAAGTTCGCAAGCCATCTGCCGGATAACGGCCGAAAAATCGTTTATCCCATCATCATCATCATGTATTGTATTAATATCAGTATGGCGTTCGCCCGAAACCTTTGATTCTTCAGAAGATAGACCCCCCCTACCCCCTCTAGTTTCTAGGGGGGGTACCCCCTCTAGTTTCGAGAGGGGGTAGAGGGGGTTAGGGGGGGTAGAGGGGGTAGGGGGGGTAGAGGGGGTTTCCATATTTGTTATTCCGACCTCTTCGGGTAGGAAAACAACATACTCATTCCCCCCGTGGGTCCCTCCCCTCTCGTTTATATTGATCAAGCCGACTGCCTGAAGTTTATTTAAATTGCTTCTTAGAGTGACTTCAGAACCTATGTCGGCTCCCTGCATCAATTTATCTTTTGGTATTCGAGTTGATCTCTTGGGCACGATAGCGCCACGAGTCTGCGCATAAAGGAAGTCGTATAATTGCTTGCTTTTGCCTGTAAATGAACCTGATGGCACAGCCTCTCGCGCCAAAGAGTTCGGGACTCTTGTAAAGTCTTTTGTAGGGGCTATCTCGATTTGCAATAACCTAGAGGGGGTACCCCCTCTAGGGGGGCTAGGGGGGGTAGAGGGGGTAGCTGCCGCCGGGTTTTGAGAATTCTCTGTCTTTTCCTTGCCTGGTAAGGCTAAGGCTCTTCTTTCCGAAGAAGGCTCGGAAGGGAGATTGGCGAGACCCAAAATCTCTTCGACGGGATGAGGTAGCTTTCGCAGGTTATCAAAAGTCCCGGCCTTAGTCCGTTTCTGCGGCTCGCGGACAGGTATGTTTGCCTTCTGGCGTTTTTCTTTAGGGTCAGTCACTCTACGCCTCCTTTATTATCCTCAGGGCATTGCTCAGGTTCAGTCTGTCAAGGACTTCTTCCGTGACGGCCTCATAGTCCGCGCTGCCGTGAGAATTAGGCGCGTGTTCATAAATACTTTTTCGGAAAGCGGGGGCCGATTGTAGTTTTACGTTGGTTCTAACTACCGCTTCAAATACCAGTCCTGGGAACATCTCTTGTACCTTTGCCAAAGCATCGCTACAAATCCCATTGCGAATATCGAACTGAGTCATCAGGTACCCCAGTATCTGAAGACCCGGATTTGGGCGCTTTGTTGCGTTAATCGTGCCCGTCAAATCAATGACACCTTCCAGAGGGTAATATTGTGCGGCAATAGGCACAATAACGTGCGTGCTCGCCAGCAGAGCCTGCGTCAAAGTCATACCCAGGGAAGGGGGGCAATCGATAATTGCAAAATCATAATCGTTGACCGAATCAAGAGAATCCTTCAGCCTGTACTGGTCCTCGATCTGGACCTGCCGCTCGATCATTGCGAGCCGTATATGGGAAGGTGCGATATCGAGGTTTTGAATATGCGTCTCATAGATGGCGTCGATTAAAGGCAGTCGTTCATCGTGTCCCACAAGCACATTCGCGAGAGTGGTCTTGATTAAGTCCGGAGAAAGGAAAGTGAATGTCGCATTACACTGGGAGTCCAGATCAACCAGAAGAGTCCGAAACCCTCGTATAGCAAGCCCCGCTGCTAGATTGGTCGCGGTGGTTGTCTTCCCAACGCCGCCTTTCTGATTTGCGATAGCAAGTATTTTCATAGGCTTTTACCCCGGAAGAATCATTTCTCCTCAGTTTTACGATTGCGCGAAGTAGGAAACCTTTTCTAATGAGTGACCGTCCAGTGAAGACTATTCGGAGCAAAGCCTACACCATGGCTGCATTATGTAGCAGAAACTCTTATAGGGCGTCAAGCAAAGATAAAAACTGTGACGATCAAGAGTTATCTCCGTCCTTTATGAATTGCTAAATCCGGATTCCGTAGATGTGTTTCACGTATGTTTCACATCGATAATTAGTTTAATATAAACGATTATTCTTTCACCTATTATATTCCATAGCTATTTCCGATAATAATCTTTTTCGGAATTACTTGCTTGACCCTGCTACGCCGTTTGAGACATGATGCGGACGTCTTGTACCCGTTATAGGTGAATTGACCATTCAGGGCCGAAGCATGAAAACAGATAGCCTCTGGCAAAACAGCTCCACCTCATCCGGGCCGGAATTGTCCGGCTTTGACCAGAGGCTCGCACTCCGCTTCAGCCAGAAATCGGTCTCTGAAGACACCCGTCGCGCCTATCATAGAGTCGTTCGTGAGTTTTTCTTGTTTGCAGACAATATCCACCCGACTCAAGTCACCCCTGAGCTGGTCGTAAGCTTCAGAGACCAACAACTCACAAAGAAGAAGCGCGCGGTCACGGTGGCCTTCAAGCTGGCCGTGATTCGGTCCTTCTTCGAGTACCTCAGGGCTGCCGGCATGATCAGCCTCAACCCGGCTTCAACTAAGCTTGTGCCTGCCCCTCAAGTTGACCAGGGCGGTGTGGGAAGGGCTCTGACGGCGCGGGAAGTGAGCCATCTTTTAGCTGGGCCGGATACAAAGACGGCCGACGGGGCGAGAGACTACGCCATGATGATTATGATGTTGAGGACCTCGCTGCGCGTAAGCGAGGTCTGTTCGTTGAAGGAGTCTTCAGTCAAGTGGAGCCATGGGCGTTGGGTGATCAGGTTCAAAGTGAAAGGGGGAAGGGAACGGACGCTGCCCCTACCCGCCGATGTCAAGAAGGCTATAGACGACTACCTTAAGCTCGATGAGCCAAGGAGGAAGAGGTTGCTAAGCGACGGCCTTGAGAGCTATCTCTTCCAGCCCCGCACAAACTACAGGACTCTCATATTCGATAAGCCTCTATCGACGAGGATGGTCTGGAACATCGTGTCGAGGTGGGCCGATTACGGAGGGGTAGGGAAGCTCTCGCCGCATGATTTAAGGCGCACAGCTATAACCAGAGCATTGGATCAGGGCCTAACTTATAGGCAGGTGCAGATGATGAGCGGGCACAAGGACCCGAAGACCGTGATGCGCTACGACCAAGGCAGAGAAAATCTCGATCTCAACGCTGTTAATTTCTTGATGTACGAAGAATAATCTTTATTTACGATTTATTTCCCTCGGATCTTACATAAGAGCAGATCAGCTTTATAATCTGTACCATGTCGCGTTTAAATTCTTTGCCTTCAGTTTTATATTTACCACGCTGGGTAAGACGCGAGCGATGCGTAGGGTTTTGAGTCCGATAACCTTTAGGCGGGTGAATGTTTTCAGGGAATGGGATTAGTTCTATCTAGGATCCACTTAAGAATAATTAGCTCGAAAAAATTATCGGACTCTTAGTGAGCGTGAACCAAATATATACCCAGGTCAGCAGGGCGAGGTTTTCTGCGGGCCTTCTTCGTTGACTCGCTTCAAGAGATCAACTTCAATCTCATAATGAGCCTGATAACCGATGGTGTTAAGGAGGATCACCACTCTATCGCTGCCCTTCATATGACGCTCGAATACTCCCGTGAAGCCTTCCAGAGGGCCTTCTTTCACGACCACTTTATCGCCGGGCTTGATGTCTTCACTCATAGTGATAAATCCGGTTTTATCCATTCTGGATCGGACCATCTCAATGATCCCTTCATCAACCAGAGCAGGCTCACTGCCGAAGCAAACAACATCCTGAACTCCCCGCGTGAAGCGGAGTTTGTGGAATAGATCCTGAAACACAAAGCGGGCGAAAATGTAGCCTGGAAACATCGGCTTTGCCGCTAAGCTTACGGATCCGGTATAAGGGTTGGTCCGCACTTCTCTCAATTTAGGGTTCAAGGTCTCGATGCCCCAAGCCAGCAGGTTCCCCGCGGCCCGGTCTTCCTGCTTAGGGTTCGTGTGGATCAGATACCATTGAATCTCAGAAAGAGGAGATTGGCTGCTCATAGCATTCCTCCATACCTGCCCTTTAGCAGACAGTAAGAGACTTCAGTTTTTAAAAGAGAAGAGTCGAAGCGAATCGGGCTGGAGTTTTACAGCTCTATATCTTTGAGCAGTTGTTTGATCTGATCGTACTTGCTGCGATTAATCCGGTAATAAGTCCTATTGTCTAACCCGGCCACCTCACTTATCAGTTCTTTTTCCAACAATTGTTTCAAAGCGGTTGAGACCCTTCTCGATTCCACTCTGATATTCTGTTGCAGTATCCACCACTCCGTTATTCCTTCCAGAGAATCTTCCGCGTCGGGATTCTCAGCCAAGTAGGCAAGTATCTGAAACATAATCGGCACGTCAGGATCTGTGTTCTTTCCTTTCACTGGATTCGATCTCCTTGTGCTTTATCGAGGCAAGTTGGGCTCATCCATCTAAGTTATTGACTCTACGTCGCTGTTTCGGGCTTGTGAGGATAATTTTGTCCTGGCTCTCGCAACAGTTTTCAGATAAGGCTCTCAGGGTCAATCAAATCCGTTTGCCATAAATTTGCCCTACCTTCTGTCTTGATTTGTCCTAATTGTGAGTTGTAGGTAGGAGCCTGCCGGTCGCCTTTACGGAATCGTGAGGGCAGGAGACAATCTGCACCCGCGAGATGAGGCGTCTTATTGCCCTTACAAAAGTGATCCAGACTCTCCGCCTTCCCTTAGCCCGAGGTGGGCTTATCCTTTCTCGACGACCTCTCCGGCGCGGTTCAATGCCTCGACCCAGAGGTCACAAAACCGTTTCCTCTGCTCTTTCTGGTACGACTTCCTGAGGCTGATCGACTCCCATCCGTTGTGGCTTACGGACAGCAGGGTTCCGCTTTCGCGCGGGGAGAGGCTCAGACAGCAGGGGGTGGAATGGAGCCAGCTTTCGCCAATCAGATCGAACCTCAGGCTTTGCCGGGGGCTGATAGCCGGGTTCAATATTTCAAACTGAATCGGCTCCATTCCGTCGTTGGCCGCGAACCGTGCCCCTGATTCGATATGGGTATCGCCGAATGGCAACCAGCGTCCAGGCGCTTTCCCATCGAACAGGAGCCCCCACACTTTTTCGGCATCGCCACTCAACTCGATGCTGCCATCGAACTCGTGTCGCCACGGATACCGGGTGGGCGCTCCCTTTCTTAGAAACTTCTCAAGGCGTTTGGTAAAGTCCAGCCAGCCCTTTCTCAAAGACGCGGCTTCCTCCTCCGTGCGGCCGGATTCTTTATCCGTCACCGTCACCAGGCAGCCCTCGTCCGCCGGAATTATGTTCCAGGTGATCGTGTCGAGAGGCCCCGTCCCAAGGAATCGCCATTCGTATTCGAGCGTGCTCGGGGGGTCGATCCGGAGAGTTTTGATTGAAAAGAAATCGCCGTCTCCGAAATCTAGCGAGCTGCTCTCACCAACACGGAGAGGGTGAGAGAGTGAGCCGAACCATTTTTCGACGACTTCAGGCACCGTCAGGGCGTCCCACACTTGCCTCACTGATGACTGGACGGCCCTGGTCACCCTGACGGTGCCGCGTTGAGAGTCGCTCTCTTTGACAGCCATTTTCGACATCTGGACTATTCTCTCGCCTGAGCCGGCTGCCTTCGTCGCAGGGCATGCGCGCCCGGGTTGTTATGACCAGTTGTGCGGCGAGGTCGGCATCGTCCGGTCTGTGCACAACTGCTGCGCGCGCTGCATCACCCCGGCCCAGAAATTCGCGAGAAGTCGCCTTTCAGAAAGCTGTATCCCCGGCGGCAGATTCTCCCAGTTGTAGTGGAAGACCTGAAAGACGCTCCGCCCCCATCCGGCGGGCTCTATCCAGAGCCGCCCCCCGACTTCGCTCTGCCATACCTTTCTCCTCAGAGAGAAAGTTACGTAGGGCAGGAAAGAAGGCGCGGTCTGCCCCGGCTGCACGACTTCATGAACGACCATCTCGACCATGCCGCTGGCGTCGCCCAGAATTATAGGCAGAACCTCGTTCGGCGCAATAGAGCCATGCGTCGAGAGCAGCCAGTACTTAAGCGCGCTCGGGTTGAAGAGGCGGTCCCATGCCATGAAGATGGGCTGAGGCAGTTCGACCTGCGCATATGGCCCCATCCGCCTCCACGGCCAGCGCCACTCCATCCCCGTCCTGAGGTAGGCGGCCAGTTGATCGAGAATGCCCGGCCAGCCTCCGCCGTTCCAGGTCTGCCAGTCCCAGGGCGCGTTCCATGCCTCCTCTGTGACCGTCACGCGCGTCCCGGCGCCCGACGGTTGCAGGTTCCAATCCACCGAGGTGGCCTGCCCGATGCCCAGCCACCGCCAGTAGTATTGGAGGCGATTCGGCGCGTCGACGATCTTCGAGCGGCAGAGGAAGAACTCCCCGTCTTCGAAGTCGAGAACGCAATCCGTGTCGCTCACTTCGAGCGAGCCGTGACAGACCGCCAGCCACTTTCTCAGGGCCGCCGGGTCCGTCAGGGCTCGCCATACTTCATCGGGGGGGGAGGGAATCTCTACCGTTGTAACGAGACGCTCCCAGCGGTCCCGCACCACGGGCATAGCTCCCGGCGTGTGCAGGCGAGGGATGTCTCTCTCTATCTGGTCAGGGCTCGGCGGGCGGAATGGGTCCGTCACCTGACCCTGGGCGGGTCCCTGTGACCAGCCGCCCGCCTCGGGCCGGCCCTTGCCGTTACTTCTGTCCGGAGCTTCAGGTAGTGGGGTGGAGATTTCAGACATTGTGGTTCTCCTCTTTCTCACCCTATTGCGAGTGCCTGAGAACGGCCCGCGCACCAGCCCTGACAGAGCGGGAGGCTTCGACCGACCGCGATGCCCGAGGGTCTGGATATAAAGACCGGGGGTCAGGCAAATCATCCGTCCGGATGAACATGATTATGCAGGTCAGTTGGCAAATATGCTTCCGCTAATTCTTTGCCTATTTACCTGCCCCTGGCCTTTTCTCTTGTATCCTGGATGAAGCCGTCACGGATGATCGGGCGCGCGGCGGCGGGCCGCCGCCACTGACACGGCCGCTGTTCTACGATCACCCGTTATTTTTCAGACCTGGGCCCACTCGGCATGGAACTAGTTCCATGCCGAGGCGCTCGGACAAAGACAGGCGCTCGGATCAATTCCCGCGAGCGATGCTCTCTATCTCGTCCTTGGTGATGTACGTGCCCATCGCGAATTTGAGCCTGGTCAGGTAGGCGGCAGGCTCTCCTTCCGGGTCAGCCGTGTTGTACAGGGGCAGCACGTGATAGATCTGTCCGTTACCAGGAGCACCCGCCGGCGGAATGGCCTTCACGTGATCGATAGTCAGCTCAATCGGTTCTTTGTTAAAGAGGGTCAGACCGAGCTTGGGAAGGGAGAACTGGGCCGCTACCGCCATCCGGCAGGCCTTTTCCGGCTGGTCACACCCCAGGTCCGCATGAGGGGTCCGGAGCAGGCCGGTTGAAAGTATCTCCTCCTGCAGCGTCACCGTGATCGGCCCGAGTTCGGGAGACTCGCCACGCATGCACATCTCGATAAGGTTGGTATAAACCGTAGAATCAACCCATTTCTCCGAGGACGGCTGCGAACGGGCGACCCGGACGTACCCCTTGAAGTCAACCTGGAATTCGCCCTTGCCCGGAACGTAGAACGTGTCCTTCGAGACGATCCCGAGGTTGTCGATCCCCGGTGTCGGGGGAGTAAACGGTTCGACCGTCTGTGGTGCATAAAGGTTTTCTAATTTCTCCAAATCCACGCGCGGACCATATGCGAGCTTGTAGTTGTTAACTGTCGTTGCCATGCCTTCACTCCTTTCTGGTTATCCAATGAATCGCTGGAAACTCAAGCCATTAAATACCAGAAAAGAAAATCCACATCTTCTTTCAAATTGCTCAATTCGATCACGGGCGACCTCTCGGGGCCCGCCCACCCTGATTCGCCCCGGACCGCGTCGACGCGACTCGGGCGCGGCAAATAGACAATCTGCAAGAAGAATTCGCGACCGCGCCCGGTATAACATCCGGCCGACGAAGTCTTGAAGGAAGAGTGTGCCATTAACAACCCATCCGACATGAAGGGGAGATTTGAATCATGAAAAAAGTTATCAGGCTGTCGAAAATCATCGCTGCTCTCGGGGTAGTGTGTCTCACGGGACTGCCGCAGGAGAGTTCGGGGGACGCCAGGAAGAAGGCCGCGTCCTTCAATAAAGACGTTGCGCCCATCCTCTTCAATAAATGCGCCGAGTGCCACCGGCCCGGCGAGTCCGCCCCGATGTCCCTGCTGAGTTACAAAGAGGCGAGGCCGTGGGCGCGCTCCATTAAAGAGAAGGTGCTGGCGCGGGCCATGCCCCCCTGGCACGCCGACCCGAATCATGGCGAGTTCGCCAACGACAGGCGGCTCACAAAACAGGAGATCGATACGATTGTCTCATGGGTCGACGGAGGTGCCAGAGAAGGATCGCCCCGCGACCTGCCGCCAGCGCCGAGCCGGTCCGAGCAGTGGAATATGGGCAAGCCTGACGCGGTCCTGACGGTGCCCGAAGAGGTCGTCCTCCAAGCCCAGGGCACCGACGAATACCATTACATCGAGATCCCGTTCCCCTCTCAGACGGACGTCTACGTGCAGGCGGCGGAGCTTCGCCCGAGCAACCGGAAGGTCGCGCATCACATAACCGCGTTCATCATCCCCCCGCCGCCGGGCGGCATGCAGATGGCCAACATGTCGAAAGAGATGATGGAGAAGATAAGGGCGGAGATGGAGAAAGGCTCGATCTTCTATTACGACGGCAACCTCTCCCGGACCAAACCCGACGCGCCGGTTCATGACGACGGCTGCTCGCTGCCGAGCGGCGGCAGCGCCACGAGCTGGGACGGGAGCGGCAAGAACTGGACCAGCATCGCGACCCCACTCATCGTCTACTCGCCCGGAGTGAACCCGGTGACTTTCCCTCCGGGGACCGCGAGGAAGATTCCCGCCGGGTCGAAGATATTTCTTCAGGCGCATTACTTCAAACCCGAAGGCAGGGTGGAGAGGGATCGGCCCCAGCTCGCCCTGACCTTCGCGAAAACGCCGCCCGACAGGGAAGTGCACAACGAGCTCCTTATAAACAACTACTTCAAGATCCCTCCGGGCGCCGAGCGCCATGAGGTGACCGCATGCTGGAAGGTCGATAAGGACATCCGACTCATCTCCTTCATGCCGCACATGCACTGGCGCGGCAGGTCGATGCGTCTGGAGGCGGCCCTGCCCGACGGGCGCACGAAGATACTCCTGTCGGTCCCGGATTACAATTTTTCGTGGCAGACCACTTACTACCTGAAGAGGCCCGTCCCGATCCCGAAGGGCTCCCGCCTGAAGGTCGTGAGCTACTTCGACAACTCCGCGAAGAACAGGCGGAACCCCGACCCGGCGAAGGCGATTCGCGCAGGCGAGCCGACGGCCGACGAGATGATGGCCTGCTTCATCGATTACACGCTTGATGAGGGCAGTCCGAAAGACCCGGTGGTCGAGGGCCGGAAGAAGTGACCGGGGCTTAAAACCGGGCGAATAAATGAGCAATCTGGGAGAAGTCGGCCGACCGTTTTTGTGGGAATATCGCTACGTTTCCGAATGATTTGCAGAAATTGGTAATGCCATTTTTTATGGCACTGAGGGCGGTCATCGCATGTCGGTGGAAGAGAATAAGCCTACCATCCGATGACATCATCGCCGAAGAAGACAAAAAAGTTGTCACCCGTATGAGATGGAGCGCCACCCTCTCGGACAGCTTTATGGGAGTGCCGCCGGCCGGCAACCGCATCACCTGCACAGTGGCAGGGGTCGCCCGCCCTGCGAACGAGAAGATCGTAGAACACTGGGGCGTAACGGATGAGCTTGCGATGTGGGCTCAGATGGGGCTGCTCCCTGAAGAGTTCCTGGCCGCCATGGGTTGAGAACCAACTCCGTGACACAACAAATCTTTACCCGGCTGCAAGCGACTGTCGCCAGTTGCAGCCGCCCTAAAGGGAGGTCGAAATGCCAAACCAGAAACCGAAAGTGGTCGAATTTTACGCAAGTAAGACTGAACGGAATAAGGAGATAATGCGCCGCTTCCAAGAAGAGGTCATCAACAAACAGCAGTATGATATAGAACATCTCCGGCAGTTTGTTAGAGACGATATTATTGATCACGGAATCCCGCGCGAAGGGGTCGTAGACTGTCACGCGCCCTTCCAGGATTACACCGGAATTTATGGCCTCCAGAGGCGATTCCAGATGTTCTCCTCCTCATTCACCGACGCCGAAGAAGCTGACGCCGTCGCCATCGCCGAGGGCGATGTCGTCGCCATGCGCTACGTGTTGAGGGGCCACCTCAACGGCGAGTTCATGGGGATGAAAGGCAACGGCGAATACTTCGCGATGAACGGGCTGGAGATGATCCGCTTTGACGAAGACGGCAAGATGGCCGAGCACTGGGGGGTCTACGACATGCTCTCCACGTTGCTTCAGCTCGGATTTCAGATAGTCCCTCCTTCCAAGAAGGGGTGAGGCGCCGAGACGAGGCGATCACGCGAAGCTGAAGGCCCTGCTCCTCCGCCCGCGCCGGGTCCGGCCGCGGCGCAGGACTCTGCCGCCCGCCGTCCGGCGGGGGCGCGCAACGGTCGGGCCTGATCGCTCCGGGTGATCCGGGACCAGTTGTTGAAGAGTGTGAGTCGGCTACAGGGGCATGCGCATCGCGGTGCCCCTTATTTTTAAGGACCCGTTTCTTAAGAAGTGGCGGCCCGCTCCGGCCTCGATGGGAGCTGAGTAGTGATTCGACAAGAGCAACAAAATCGAATAAGCGGCTCCGGCGCCCTACTGAAAAACTTACTTGCCCGCCGCCCGGCGCGCGGGGCCGACCTGAAGCCGGCCGGCCGGCCGGACCAGAAGAAGCAGATGATGGCGCTCCTGCGCGCGCTCACGTACCTGAGCGCCTACAAGCGCGACGTGATCGGGGCTTCGATTTTTCTGATACTCGTCTCGACGGCCAGCCTCGTCGTGCCGCAGCTCTTCCGCTACGCGATTGACACGGGCATCGGGCAGAGGCAGAAGGCGGCCATCGTGGTCGCGGTCGGGGTGATCTTCCTCGTCGCGACCGCGCGCGCGGTGTTCGCTTTCCTTCAGAGCTACCTCGCCGAGCGCGTCTCCCAGAGCATAGGCGAAGACCTGCGCGTCTCGCTCTACTCCCACATCCACCAGCTCAGCTACACCTTCTCCAACACCGTCCACTCCGGCCAGATATTGACCCGCATGACCGGGGACGTGGACCAGGTCCGGGCCTTCGTCGGCGGCGGGGTCATAAGGCTCTCGGGCGCTATGATCCTGTTCCTCGCCTGCTTCGTGCTCCTGATCCAGCTCAATTGGAAACTGGCCTTGATCACGTTCGCGACCCTCCCCGCGAGCTTCTTCCTTTTGATGCGGATAGGCCGGAAGGTCGGCCCCCTCTTCGGGCGAATACAGCAGGCGGTGGGGAAGCTGAGCATCATCATGCAGGAAGACCTCGCGGGGATGAGGGTGATAAGGGCCTTCTGCCGGGAGGCCTTCGAGCTCGACCGGTTCAAATCGGTCAACCGGGAGTGGCTGAGAAACAACAACCTGTTCCTCCACCATTACACGAACAACTTCCCGTTCGCCCTCTTCTTCGCCAACGTCGCGACGCTCGTGATAATCGGGTATGGCGGGTGGGAGTCAATCGCGGGGCGGCTCACCATAGGCGAGCTGGTCGCCTTTTACAGCTACTTAAGCTTCCTCCACTACACGACCATTCTGATATCGTTCGTGACGACCTACATCCTCGGCGCGGCGAGCGCGTCGACGCGCGTATTCGAGATACTCGATACGCCGCTCGATGTTCGCGAGAGCCCGGACGCTTTCGAGCTCCCCGCCATCTCGGGGCAGGTCGAGTTCAAGGACGTGCGCTTTCGCTACCCCGGCAGCAGGGCCGAGACGCTGAAGGGGATCAACTTCACCATCGAGCCGGGCCAGCTCGTGGCCCTCGTCGGCCCCACGGGGTCCGGGAAATCGACCTTCATCAACCTGATCCCGCGCCTCCATGATGTTTCGTCAGGGGCCGTAATGATCGACGGCAGCGACGTGCGCGAGGTGACGCTCTCAAGCCTGCGCGGGCAGATCGGCGTCGTGCTTCAGGAGTCTCTGCTCTTCTCCGGCTCGATGCGCGAGAACATAGCTTATGGCAAGCCCAACGCGCTCGACGAAGAGATAGAGACCGCGGCCCGTGCGGCGCAGGCCCACGACTTCATAACCAAGCTGCCGGGCGGATACGACAGCCTCGTCGAGGCGGGGGGCGCGAACCTCTCCGGGGGCCAGAGGCAGCGCATCGCCATCGCGCGCGCCATACTGATCGAGCCGCGCCTCTTGATACTCGACGACAGCACCTCGGCCGTCGATTCGGTAACGGAGATCGGCATCCAGGAGAGCCTGGATCACCTGATGCGCGAGGATGGGCGGACCGTTTTCGTCATAGCCCACCGCATCAGCACCATCCGCGACGCGGACCTGATCCTGCTCCTCAGCGAAGGCCGGATCCTTTCGCAGGGCACGCACGAAACCCTGCTGCGAGAGAGCCCCCTTTACTATGACATTCTCGGGTCACAGGTGACCGACTTTGCCGGGGACCAGCTGTCCGGCGGCCCTGCCACGCAGACAGGAGTCACCACATGAGCGCCGCGCCGCAGAGGGTATCAGGAATCGAGTACCTCTCGAGAATAGGGCAGGACCGGGCCCTGAACGAGCGGGTGATCGCGCGCCGGCTTCTGTCGGAGCTCCTCCCGTACCGCTCGCAGGTGATCACGGTCCTCGCCCTCAACGTCGTCTCCGCTTTGTGCCAGGCCGGGACCCCCTGGCTGATAAGCCAGGCCATCGACCGCCACGTCGTATCGGGCAACCGCTCAGGGCTGGCAGGAATCATGGTCGTCCTGCTTGCCGTCTACTTGCTCGAAGCCCTGATCACTCGCAGCCAGATGCTGAGGATCATGGCGATTGGGTACAGGGTCCTGGCCTCCTTCCGCGAGCGCCTGTTCGAGCGGTACCTGCGCCTGCCGATGAAGTACCTGAACCAGTCCCGCATAGGGGACCTGATCAGCCGCGCCATCAGTGACGTCTCGTCGCTCAACAGCATATTCACGCAGAGCATCGCGTTCCTTCCGGGGTACCTCCTCAGCCTGGCCGGCACCCTGATAGCGATGATTATCTTGAGCCCCCCCCTAGCCCTTGCGAGCTTTCTCGTCATCCCGCTCATGCGCCTGTCTGATGCATACTTCGCCAGAGAAGCTCGCAGGGCCTTCCGCAATATTCACCACGAGACGGGAGAGGTCACGGCCAAGCTGGAGGAGGACATCAAAGGCCTCCGCGAGGCTCAGGCATTCAACCGCATAGAGACGAACATCCACCGGTTCCGCAACAGCATCCTGAAATACAGGACCGCGAACCTCCAGGCGGTCAATGTGACGGCGGCCTCCGCGCCGACCTTCGACATCCTGAGCACCCTCGGCACGGCAATCGTCGTCGGGTTCGGCGCGTACCTGGTCATAACCGACTCGCTCACCATCGGGGTGCTGGCGGCCTTCTTCATCTACGCCCAGCAGTTCTACCGCCCCATCCAGCTCCTCTCGCAGGTGCGCACGCAGGTGCAGTCGTCGCTGGCGGCGAGCGAGCGGATCTACTCGGTGCTCGACGAGCGGTGCGAGCCGGAAGACCCCCCTGACGCCATCAGGCTCGAAGAGGTCAGGGGAGATATCGAGTTTGATGACGTGACCTTCGCCTACGACCCCGGCACCCCCGTGCTCCGAAACATCTCCTTCAAGCTGAAGCAGGGGCAGGTGGTCGCTCTGGTCGGGCAGACGGGCGCGGGCAAGACCACAATCGCGAACCTCATCCCGCGCTTCTACCAGCCGCAGGAAGGCTCCGTGCGCGTGGACGGCCTCGACCTGCGCGACGTTCAGGCGAAGAGCCTGCGCGCGCACATAGCCGTGGTGCCGCAGGAGCCGTTCCTGTTCAGCGGCACGATTGAAGAGAACATCGGGTACGGGCGCGAGGGGAGCACGCGGGAGGAGATCATGGAGGCGGCCAGGCAGGCCGGGGCGCACGACTTCATAGAGGCGTTGCCGAAAGGGTACGAGACGCAGCTCAGCGAGCGGGGCAAGCCGCTCAGCCAGGGGCAGAGGCAGATGATCTCCATCGCGCGCGCCATCGTCGCAAACCCGCGCATCCTGATCCTCGACGAGGCGATGGGGACGCTCGACTCCCGGACCGAGATGTTCATACAGGGCGCGCTCGACCAGCTCCTTAAAGACAGGACGAGCATCATCATCGCCCACAGGTTGAGCACCGTCCGCAACGCGGACCTCGTCCTGGTCATAGAGAATGGCCGCCTGGTCGAATCGGGCACGCACGACGAGCTGGTGGAGCAGCGGGGCATTTACTTCGACCTCTTCCGCAGGCAGTTCCGCGACCCCCAGCCGGGTCAGGGCGGCCGCGCGGGCGAGGTGCCCAATTAGAGACGGCAGGTGAGAGGGTTTGAGATTTCGAGACCAACTTTGGGAGGTGAGAAGATGATTACAGATGTCAAACTCTTTGCAGTATACGTCGGGGACCAGGACCGGGCCCTGGATTTCTACACCAAAAAACTGGGCTTCAAGTTGATCGACGACACGCCGATGGACGAGAAGACCCGTTGGATCGAGGTCTCGCCGCCCGGCGGCAACGTCACCCTCGCGCTCTTCACCCCGCCGGGTCAGGAGAACCTGATCGGCAAGTCTTCGCAGGTCTCTTTCAACTGCGACGACATTTACGCGACCTACGAGGAGTTGAAGAACCGCGGCGTGAAGTTCTCTCAGGAGCCGAAGGAAGTGCCGTGGGGGGGGGCGATGGCGACGTTCGAAGACCCGGACGGCAACTTTCTGGTCCTAAGCTCTCAGCCTTAAATCTTATCCCCTTGCACTCCGGCTGAAAAGACTGGAGTGGAGTTACGCAAATGAATCTAAATCCGGAGAAAGGAGATAACTAATGTCACAAAGTTCAAACACAATCGATGATGCTATCAATCGACAGGCCGCCTATCAGGCAGCGACGCCGTCGGAGCCTTACTTCTTCGACGTGATGGACCCCGCTAACAAGGGTCTGAGCGCCAAGGAGTTGGACGACCTGCTTTTGGACAGCTTTCTTTTCATAGACATCAATGGCCAGACCTGGAACAAAGTTCAGGTAGTCGAGGAGCTGCTGAAGGGCGACTGCGAATTCGAGACCTTCGAGCACAGCGACATCAGAGTGGTGAACTGGGGCCAGGACAAGGCCTACGTGCAGCGCTCGGTCATAACGGCGAAAGGCAAATACCTGGGGCTTGAGCTTAACGGCCAGTACCGCTGCGCCAGCATGGTGCTGAGGGAGCCGACGGGCTGGAAGCTCTTCAACTGCCAGCTCACCCAGATGAAATGACGCGGCCGGCAGGGCCGGGCCATTTCGCCCAGGTGGAAGTCGGGGCAGGGCGCGAGCCGGGCGCGCGGTAGGCAAGCGACCGCCGCCGCTCCGTCTGCCTTAAACCTGATACTTTTTCCTCGGACCGGCGCTGGAACTTCACGGCCCGATCCGAGACCCATTCGAAGGAGAAATTATCATGGCTCAAAGTATCAATGATGGCGAGATTCAAACCAAGGAGTACGCGAAGGATTTGCTCGACGAGCAGGCCGAGAAGCCGTTCGATTCGCCCGACAAAGTCGAGCACTTCTTCGACATCTGGGGGCTCGCGTCGAGGAACTACGACGACGCGGCCCTGGATCGCCTGGTGAACGACAACTACGAGTTCGTCAGCCCCGACGGGAAGTCCTTCGGCAAAGAACAGATGATCGGCTCCGTCCGGGGCGGGCATCCCGACTTCACGTCTTTCGAGTCGTCCGAGTGGGAAGTCCTCACGCTGGCGGAGAACGTCGCCCTGAAGCGGTCGGTCATCGACGTGGAAGGCATACTCGGCGGGCGCAACATTTCGGGCAAGTACAGGCTCTCGAACCTCTTCATCCGGGACGAAAAGGGGTGGAGGCTCTCGAATTGCCAGCTCACCGCCGTTAACGACAATAAGTGCCAGTAGGGACGGGGGTGCCCTGAGCCGCGCGTTTGAATTAGACGGGTCTTGGATCGGGCCTGCTCGATCCAGCCCGGCTGGCGCGGGCGCTCGCCCGGAACCGGGACATCAGAGTCAGCACTGGTGAGAATATGAGGTACAAACTTTTAGGGAAGAGCGGGCTCCGCGTCTCCGAGCTCTGCCTCGGGACGATGACCTTCGGCCTCGACTTCAAGTGGGGCACGCCCAAGGACGAGGGCCGGAAGATTTTTCAGGCCTTCGTCGAAGCCGGGGGGAACTTCATCGACTCGGCCAACACCTATGCCCGGAGCGAAGAGTTTCTGGGCGAGTTCGCCTCAGGCCAGAGGGAGCGGCTCGTCATAGCCTCGAAGTACACGGGGGCCGCGGCCGGGAAGGACGTGAACGGCGCGGGCACACACCGCAAGAACCTCGTCCAGTCGGTCGAAGCCAGCCTGAAGCGTTTGAAGACCGATTACATAGACCTTCTGTGGATTCACGCATGGGACTTCAAGACGCCCGCCGAAGAGGTCATGCGCGCGCTCGATGACCTGGTGCGGCAGGGGAAAATCCTTTACACCGGCGTCTCCAACGCCCCGGCGTGGGTCATCGCGCGCTGCAATACGCTCGCTGACCTGAGGGGCATGACGCCGTTCATCGCCCTCCAGATCGAGTACAGCCTCATCGAGCGGGAGGCGGAGCGCGAGCTGGTGCCGATGGCGCGGGAGATGGACATCGGGGTCACCGCGTGGGCCCCGCTCGCCGCGGGGTGGCTCACGGGCAAATACAGCGAGCAGGCGCGGCGCGAGCCCGAGCAGGGGGAGGAGGCCGGGCCCAACCGCCTCGACGACGAGTTCGCGTCGCGGTTCGTTCAGCGCAGCCCGCGCAACATAGACATCGCCGCCGAGGTCGTCTCGATTGCCGAAGAGATGGGCTGTACGCCTTCTCAGGTCGCGCTCAGCTGGGTCAGGAAGAAGGGCGTCATCCCGATCTTCGGGGCGCGCAGGGTCGAGCAGGCCGAAGAGAACCTCCGCTGCCTCGGCACGGACCTGTCGGGCGATCACATGGCGCGGCTCGATAAAGCGAGCCGGATCGCGCTCGGCTATCCCCACGATTTCCTGACCCGCGTCAAACCGTTCGTTTTCGGCGGGACCTATGACCTGATCGACGATCACCGCAGGAGAGCAAGCCTCTAGCCGCCCGGCCCGAGAGGCGGGGTGAGCGGTCAAACCGGATCGGAGGGTACAAGGATGATTCTCGAACTACTTTCGACAATATCGGCGGGACTGTTCGCCGGGGCCGCGGTCTACATAAGCCTTGTCGAGCATCCGGCGAGAATAGAGTGCGGCGCGGCCCTCGCCAGGACCGAATTCGGGGAGAGCTACAGGCGCGGCGCACGTCTGATGGGCATCCTGCTGATGGTCGGCCTGCTGACCGCGGCTTCGGTGTGGGCGAGGGGGTCGAGCGCGTGGTGGCTGGTCGGGGGCGTCCTGCTCCTCTCTTTGATCCCTTACACGCTCGCCCTCATTTTCCCGGTCAACAAGAGGCTGCTCGACACATCGGACGATGTGGACCCCGACCAGACCAGAGTGCTCCTGGTCCGATGGGGGAGACTGCACGCGGTGCGGAGCCTCTTCGGCATCGCCGCCTTCCTGATATTCATGTCTCTGCTGCTGAGCGGCGCTTCGGCACGTCCATAAATCATACCGCCCATAAAAAATGCCGGCAATTCCGGGCGATGTTCCGGAGATTGCCGGCCTGCGGGAAGTCTGGTCGAAGTAAGGGGGCGCGGCGGGGTTAGTGAGGATACTTGCTGCGGCTGTGCTCTTTCTTGCATTCCTCGGAACAGTAGCGGTGGTTGCAGACCAGCGTCAGGTACCAGTCACTGAACTCCTCGTTGACCTCTTTTTCC
>DASQDI010000169.1:0-17807 GCA_035634255.1 Blastocatellia bacterium | reverse complement strand
GGTGATGTGGAAGGCTGATATCTGTGCGAGGGCGAGGTTGCAGACCGACGAGTGCTCTATCATGACGCCCTTGGGCCTGCCGGTCGAGCCCGACGTGTAGATGACGTAGGCCAGATTCTCCGCCGACACATTCGAGCGCGGGTTATCCGTCGATTCTCCCGCGATCTCGGGCCACTGAGTGTCTATACAAAGTACGTTCGCGTTACAATCCGCGAGCGCGGCGGACGCGCGTTCATGGCTGAGCACCACTTTCGGCCGCGAATCTTCGATCATGAAGGCGAGGCGCTCCGCGGGATAAGATGGGTCCAGAGGGAGGTACGCCCCGCCCGCTTTCAGCACCGCGAGAAGGCCGATCACGAGATCGGGCGACCGCTCCATGCAGAGCCCGACGACGACTTCGGGGCCGACTCCCGCGCGGCGCAGGAAGTGCGCCAACTGGTTCGCCCGCGCGTTGAGGTCGTGACAGGTCAGGGCTTCTTCCTGAAAAGTCAGAGCGGTTGCGCCGGGGGTTTGGCTCGCCCGCTCTTCGAACAACTGGTGGATGCAGAGACGCGCGGGGTATTCGCTGCCGGTGTCGTTCCACTCGACGAGCAGGCGGTGACGCTCGGCGTCTGAAACCATCTCAAGTTCGGCTATCGGCGAGTCCACGCGCTCAAGGGCCTCGCTAAGAAGGTTCTGGAAATGCCCGGCAAAGTGCTCGATGGAATCCCTGCGGAAGAGGCTCTCTTTGAATTCGATCACGCCTGACGCCCCGCCCTCCGTGTCGCGGAAGGTGATGGTGATGTCATTTCCGACCGCGGGCATTGGGGGCTGCAATCGCTCGTAGGCGAGCGCCACGTCGAACAGGGGGCACCTGTTCCGGGCTTCGGGCAATCCCAGATCGTTGAGCAGACGGTCGAATGGGTAGCTCTGCTTTTCAAACGCCCGCAACACCGTCTCGCGGACGCTCAGTAGAAGTTGCTTGAACGTCATAGAGCCGCTGATCTCATCGAGCATTACTAAAACATTCGGCTCTTCGGCCTCCGAGCCCGAGCGCCTCGACGGCGCTCCGATCACGCTCGTTCCGCATCCCGTGTACCGGTGGAGGCAGGCTTTCAACGCGGCCAGAAGCACGGCGTAGAAGAGCTCCGGCGAATTGCCCGATATTTTAGAGAGCCTCCGGTAGACCGCGTCAGGCAGGCGGAGTTCTACCGCGCCGGTCTTCCCGTCGTCGGTCGCGGGCCGCGCAAAATCGAGGCGCAGGTTGGACGGTTCGATCTCCCTTGAGAGTCTACTGACCCAGTAGTCCCTGTCCTCTTTCATCTTCCTGTCGAGAATCGGTATCTTAGATCGCCCAGCGCTCATTGTTTTCTCCTTCGGCGGATGCGGCTAAATCAATCGAATACGAACTGGGGCTCCGGCGCGGAAGGGATATGAGGTTCGATCCCGCCCTCCCCTTCAATCACTTCGAGGCCCGGCACCTCTCTCGCCTCTTCCCCCGCTTCGTCCCTCAGCGCGCTCCCGGCGGCGAGGGGCTCAAGCCGGATGTCGTACGGGCCGAAGAGGAGCTTCGCTTCGTCAAAGCCCCTGGCGCGCACGCGCTCGATCAGCTTGTGGGCTTCGAGTATCTGCGGGGCGTCCTGCGAATAGCCGAGCCCCAGCAGGTATTCAAACCACGGCTCCATCCCCATCGCGTAGACGTACAACCGCCTCGCGCCTATCGCCTCCAATATATCGAGCGCCCTCGCGGAGTCGCACCCTTTATAGCGCCGGGTCTGCTCATGCGAGAACTTCGGCTTCGCCGGGAAGAACGGCCCGCAGCACCACGTCAGGGGAGCGCCGACGCATTCCATGCCGATGAAGACCGTCTCAATCGGCCCGATTGCTTTGCGAATCTGCTCATAGACCCTCCTGTCGAGGCAGTCCGAATCCGCCGCCACAAGCATCTGCTGATTGCCGAGCCTGATGACGTACCCGGTCTTGCCATGCGGCAGGTCGGCGTGCTCGCCCATGAACGGGACGGCTATGATCTCCCCGCCGGGGAGCGGGATCGAGCCGAGCGTGTCCATCTCAATCACGTCCCTGAACCCGATATTTTGGGCAATCAATTTGAGAGACACGTCGCCATAAAAAATGCCGTAAGACTTCGGCACCACGAGGCAGCCGATCCGGTGGCGGAGTCGGAGCAGGGTCTCGATGTGGAAGTGGTCCTGATGATTGTGCGTGACCAGGGCGTAGTCGATCTTGTCGGGCAGGTCGGCGTAGGTCACGCGCTCCATCCCCCCGCCGCCGGGCGCGGCCCCGAGGCACGGGTCCGTCAGCATCGTGACGCCGTTGTATTCGACCAACAGGCACGCATGCCCGAGATAACGGACGCGGGCGTCTTTCTCCTTCCACCTCCTGTACCTGCGCGCGGGCTCGTCCGAAAGCAACGGCATCAGGTGCCTGTCGTCGTCGGGGCCGAGGCCGAGCAGCTCGCGGATGTAGCCGAGCGGCTTCGGGCGGCGGTCGAGCTCGAAGAGTTGGTCGACCTCGGGGCTGTCGAAGGGCAGGTGCCATTCGACCTTGCCCTCTTCGGGAAGCCTGGGGGTGTTGAGGAAGAAAGGTCTTGAGTTGTCCCGCTCCTGATGAAAGAGCCTCAACGACTGCGCCTCTTTCTTGTAATAACCGCTCCGGTAAAGCAGGCCCTCCATGAACCTCACGATGGGCCGGTTGTAGTAATCGTAGAGCAACTCGACGAAGCCCCCGAGGGCGGGCGGGAGCTTTTCGTAGTAGGGCTCCAGGCTCTGCCCGCAAGCCTCTCTGACCAGATAGTCATGGAATTCGAACAGGGACGTTGCCAGCTCCAGATTGTCCTTGTGCGAATCGATGGTGTCAGACATGAATCGCATAAGCTCCGGCGCGCGCTCCTCCGGAATCTCCACGAAGCTGCCGCTGCGGAGCTTCGGGTCCGCGCAGGCGTTGAAGTGGACTTTAGGGTCGGCCAGGTACGAGTTCATCATGTCCAGCTGATAATTTTTCAGATGAAGGCTGTAGGCCGCGGGCGAGATCAGGTGCGCCCACGCGACCCACCTGTTCACGAGCGGCTCGGCCGCCGTGGACCTCGATAGTCGATAGCTCTTTTTGTCAGACATAAGCGTGCCTCCCTAGAATCTGAACTCCGGCTCGGACGAAGAAGCGGGGTGAGGTTCGATCACACCCGCACCCCCTCCCAATTCAAGGTCCAGTATCCCGCGCTCCTCTTCTCTCACTACCGCTCTCAGAATCATCCTGTAGGCATTAACCAGCTCTTCGGCCTCTTCCCTCTCGATGACCCCCTCGTCGTAGATCATCCGCCCCTCTATCTTCTCGCCCCTCTCGCCGACCACCATCGCCACCTCGAACTGCGCCCGCTCTATCTCCACCGGCTCCTCCGACACTCTCATCCCCCCCATCTCCACCCCGGCTCCCGGCGTGTTCTGCATCGTGAACCACACCTGCATCCCGCCTTCCGCCACTCTCCTGCCCTTCGACTCGACCTCCTCGACCACCCTCTCGTACGGGGCCTCCTGATTCTCGTACGCCCCCAGCGCCACCTCTCTGACCCTCCTCAACACCTCCCGGAAGCTCGGATTCCCGCCCAACTCCACCTTCATCTCCACGGTGTTTATGAAGCAGCCGATCAAGCCTTCGACCTCTTCTCTTCTCCGGTTCGCCACCGGGCTGCCGACGACTATCACGTCCTCCCCGCTGACCCTGTGCAGGAGCACCTGATACGCACCGAGCATCGCCATGTACATCGTCACGCCCTCTCGCCTGCCCAGTTCCCTCAACGCTCTCACGTCCTGCTCTTCGATCTCGAACCCTATGGCTCGCCCTCTCCTCACTCCTCCCGACCTCGCCTTCTCCGTCCGCCCCAGCCACAGCCTCGGCCTCTCTCCCGCGAGCCTCTCCTTCCAGTACTCCAACTGCCTTGCCGCTTCCTCTCCCTTCATCCACTCCCGCTCGAAGGCCGCGAAGTCGGCGTATTGAATCGGAAGCTGCGGGAGCTCGGGCCTTCGCCCCGCGTTCAGGGCCGCGTAGCTTTCGACCACCTCTCTGATGAAGATGGCCATAGACCACCCATCGCAGACGATGTGGTGAATGGTCACTACCAGCACGTGCTCGTCGTCCCTCAGCCGTATGATGAGGGCCCTGACGAGCGGCAGGCTTGAGAGGTCGAACGGGAGCCGCGCCTGCTCCGAGGCGAGCAGAGAGACCTGTTGCCGCCTGTCGGATTCCGGCAGCTGAGAGAGATCGACCAGCGGAACATGAAGATCGAAGCGGGGCTCGATGAGCTGGGAAGCCCCCGCGTCGGTGCTGACGAATCTGGTTCTGAGCGCCTCGTGCCTCGCGATCACTCCGTTCATCGCCCCTTCGAATGCCCCGACGCTGAACGGCCCCTCAAGGCGAACCGCCACGGGAAGGTTGAAGGTGTGATCTTCCGGCTGTATCTGGTTGAGCAGCCATATCCTCTGCTGCGCGAAAGAGAGCGGCAGAGCGCCCCCCCTCGGTCCCGGAGCGATGGGCTGAAGGTCGAGGCCCGCCGCGGCCTTACGCGCGGCCTCAATCGCGCGGCCCAGCTGCGAGAGGGTCGGAGTCTCGAACAGGGCGCGCAGAGGCAGATCGACCTGAAAGGCTTCGCGCGCGCGCGAGATCACCTGCGTGGCGTTGAGCGAATGGCCGCCGAGGTCAAAGAAATTATCCTGCGCGCCGACCTGCCTGACGCCGAGCACCTGCTCCCATATCCCCGCCAACACTTCCTCTATAGCGGTCTTCGGCCGCACGTACGACGAGTCTTTCTCCCGCCTCACCTCGTCAATCGGGGGGAGCGCGCGGCGGTCAACTTTGCCATTTGGCATCACGGGAATGCTCTCTATCTCGACGAACAGAGACGGGACCATGAATTCCGGCAGCTTCTCCTTAAGCCTCACCCGCAACTCCGCGGCGGCGAGCGCCTCGCCGTCCGCGGGGACTACGTAAGCCACGAGAATCTTCTCGGCAAGGTCATCGCCGTGGACGATCACGACGGACTCGCGGACCGCCGGGTCTTGTTCCAGAGCGGCCTCTATCTCCGCCAGCTCTATCCTGTAACCGCGCAGCTTGACCTGTTGATCCTTTCGCCCAAGGTATTCGAGGTTCCCGTCGGCCCTGTACCTCCCGATGTCGCCGGTCCTGTACATCCGCCCGCCCGGTTGCGGGCTGTGCGGGTCGGGGATGAACCTGTCGGCCGTCAAAGCCGGCTCGCGCAGGTAGCCGCGCGCGAGGCCCGCCCCCGCGATCATAACGTCCCCCGCCACTCCGGGCGGGACGGGCTCGAAATCCTTATCCACCACGTAGACCCGCACGTTGGTCAAAGGCCGGCCTATCGGCGCGACGCCCTGATTCCCGCGCGAAACGGGCGGCCCGCATGTGGCGTCTATGCTCGCTTCGGTAGGGCCGTAAAGATTCTGAAGCTCGATCCCGAGCCTATCTCTCATCCGCTGTTGCAGCTCGAGCGGGAGCGCCTCCCCGCCGCAGAATGCGAGCCTGAGGCTCTTACAGTCCTCAAGGCCCGGCTCGTCCAGCAGGACTTTCATCATAGTGGGGACGAGTTGAAGCGTGGTTATGCCGTGCTCGGCAATCGCCTCGACCATGTAGCGGGCGTCCCTCTGCCCGCCCGGTCTCGCGAGCACGACGCGCGCCCCGGTGATCAGGGGCTCGAACAACTCCCAGATTGATGCGTCGAAGCTCACGGGGGTCTTCTGCAGGAGGCTGTCTTCCCGAGTGAGGGGGTAAGCCGCGCGCATCCACAACAGCCTGTTGCATATCGCGCGGTGAGAGATCATTACGCCCTTCGGCTTGCCCGTCGAGCCCGAAGTGAAGATCACATACGCGAGGTTGTCGGGCGACACTTCGACGAGCGGGTTATCTTCGTCGAAGCTCGCGACGCGATCCCGGTCCCTGTCGAGGCAGATCACATTCGACCCGTCTCGGCTGATCGCTTCCGCAAAATTCGTTTCGGTCAGAACGGCCACGGGCGCGGAATCTTCGAGCATCGTGGCGAGCCTCTCCTTCGGGTACGATGGGTCGAGCGGCACGTAAACGGCCCCCGCCTTCAACGTGCCGAGCAGGGCGACCATCAGCTCGAAAGATCGATCCAGATAGATGGCGACCTTCTGCTCCGGCGCGACCCCGAGCGATTTCAGGCAGTGCGCCATCTGGTTCGCGCGGCGGTTCAATTCTCCGTAGCTCAGGTGCCTGCCCTCGAACGACACCGCGATTGCCTCGGGAGTCTTTCGAGCTTGCTCCTCGAACAGGAAGTGGATGCACGTGTCGATTGAGTAATCGGCCGGGGCGTCGTTGGACCCTTCGAGCAATCGCCTCCGCTCGGTCGGAGAAAGCATCCGCAAGCGCGAGAGCTTTGAGTGCGGCCGCGCGGAGATGCTTTCCAGAAGATTCCCGAAGTGAGCCAGCATCCGTTCGGCGGTCTCGTCTTCGAACAGGTCGACGTTGTAGCTGAGAGAAATCCTGATCCCCCGCTCCGCGCGCAGAGCGTTGAGGACCAGATCGAACTGCACGGTGTCGTTGTAGGTTTCGAGCAGTTCGGCCTTCAGGCCCGTCAGGTTCAACGGGTCCGCCGCGCCGTCCATGTAAGTGAACAACGCCTGCGCCATCGGGGTCCGGCTCAGGTCCCGGTCGGGGTGGAGTTGTTCGACGAGTTTCTCGAACGGCAAATCCTGATGCGCGATGGCCCCCAGAACTACTCTGCGGACACGTTGCAGTAATTCGAGGAAGGTCGGCTCGCCGGACATCTCCGTCCGCAGGACGAGGGTGTTGCTGAAAAACCCGATCAGCCCCTCGATCTCCGGGTGGTTCCTGTTCGAGACGGGGATGGCGAGGCGGATATCGTCCTGCCCGGTATATTTAAAAAGCAGCGTCTTGAACGCCGCGAGCAGGAGCATGAAAAGCGTGACCCCTTCGCGAACGCTCAACTCCTGAAGCGAGTTCGAAAGCTCGGCGGTAAGCTCCAACGACCGCGCGCGGCCCCGGTACGTCTGCAAGGCCGGGCGCGGCCTGTCGGTCGGCAGGTTCAGCGCCTCCGACGCATCCCCGAGCTGCTCTTTCCAATACCTGATCTGGGCTTCGAGCACGTCCCCGCTCAGCCACTCGTGCTGCCAGCATGCGAAATCGGCGTACTGAACCCGGAGGTCGGGCAGAGTCAGTTCCGTCCCCGAGATGAACGAGTCATAGAAGGCCGCAAGCTCCCTCGTGAAGACGCCGACGGACCAGCCGTCATAAACTATGTGGTGAGTGGTCCCGAGCATCACATGCTCGCGCTCTTTGAGCTTTAAGAGGGCGACCCGGCACAGGGGGCCGCGTTGCAGGTCGAAAGGCTTCAACGCTTCTTCGACCGAGAGCCGTTTGATCTCCGCCGCTTGACGCTCGTCGCCGAGCCCGCGCAGGTCGATGACGGGCAACTCCGCCCGCATCGCGGGGGCGATCACCTGCACCGGCTTGCCGTTCGCCCATGAGAAAGTCGTGCGCAATACTTCGTGCCTCTTTATGATCCGGTTGAGGCTGTGCTTAAGCGCGGGGACGTTCAGGTCTCCCGTGAATTTTATAGCTGTAGTGATGTGATAGGCCGCGCTCTCCGGCTCCAACTGGTTCAGGAACCACATGCGGTGCTGGGCGAACGAGAGCGGCAGCTCGCGGTCCCTCCGCGCGGGCGAGATGGCCGGCTGGCCCGCCGGGACGCGCGGCTGCTTCGAGACCTTATTCTTCCTCAGCCTGAGCATGAGCAAAGCCCTCTGCTCGGAGGTCAGGTCCTTTAAGCCATCCGTCTCCGTGATTGATGCCTGTGTGTCGCGACGGGTCATGATTTTTCTGCGGGATAGACTGAACAGGGGTCCGGTTTACAACCTGATTTAACAGCCTGATTCAATAACCTGATTCAAGAGCCTTCGGCTTCGAGCGCCTTTCGCACTTCTTCCGCGGACAGCCCCCTGAGGTCGTTCATAGCGTTCGCCAGTTCTTCGGAATCTTCGTCATCGAGCTGTTGTTCGAAGATCACTCTGGTCAACCCCTCTATGGTCGGCGAGTCGAAGATCGCGGCCAGAGGCAGCTCTACGTGGAAGGCTTTTCGGATCCGCGTGGCGAGTTGGAGGACCAGCATCGAGTGGCCCCCGAGCTCGAAGAAATTATCGTAAATGCCGGGGTTGGCGATCCCCAGAATGTCGCGCCAGATGTCGGCAATCTCCTGTTCGACGGGGGTGCGGGGCGCGACGAACTCTCTGGCGAGCGCGGGCCTGGCCTCGTCGGGTTCCGGCAACGCGCGGCGGTCTAGCTTGCCATTAACCGTGAGCGGGAGTTTGTCGAGGAAGGCGAAGCTGGACGGGACCATGTATTCGGGCAGCCTGTTCTTCAATAACGATTGCAACTCGCTCACATCGACACCGGGCGCGGAGGCCACGACATAGGCCACGAGCCTCGCGTTGCCCTGACTGTCTTCGCGCGCGAGCACGACACTCTCGCGCACCGAATCGTGAGAGCACAGGGCCGCCTCTATCTCCCCGAGCTCGATGCGGAACCCCCGAATCTTGACCTGCTGGTCGATCCGCCCCAGGTATTCGACATCGACATGCGAGAGCCTGCGCCCGAGGTCCCCGCTCCTGTACAAGCGCTCGCCTTCCCTTCCGCTGAAGGGGTCCGGTATGAACCGCGCGGCGGTGAGGTCCGGCCTGTTCAGGTAGCCGCGCGCGAGGCCCGCCCCCCCGACGTAGATCTCTCCCGCGACCCCGAGCGGGGCGGGCTCAAGGCTCTCGTCGAGGATGTAGAGAGTCAGGTCGGGGATCGGCTCCCCGATCACACTCCCCCGACCGTCGCCCGCATCCGACGCGGTGATCGGCCTGTAGGTCACGTGCACGGTGGTCTCCGTTATGCCGTACATATTAACGAGGCGCGGGCTGCGGTCTCCGTGCCGGTCGATCCATCCGGCGAGGGTGCGCGGGTCGAGCGCCTCGCCTCCGAAGATCACCAGCCTCAAAGCCAGGTCGCCCGGCCCCCCAAGGTTCTCTTCCGCCGCGATCAATTGCCGGAAGGCGGAAGGCGTCTGGTTCAACACCGTCACCCGCTCGCTCTCCAACAGTCTGTAAAATGCTTCGGGCGACCTGCTCACTCTATAAGGCACGATGACCAGACGCCCCCCGTAAAGGAGCGCGCCCCACATCTCCCACACCGAAAAATCGAATGCGTAAGAGTGAAAAAGCGTCCACACGTCCCGCTCGTTAAGGCCGAACCAGTCATCAGTCGCGTCGAGCAGTCGCGTCACGTTGAAGTGCGTGACCGCCACGCCCTTCGGCCCGCCCGTGGAGCCGGACGTGTAAATCACATAGGCCATCCCGGACGGCGAGCCTCCGATTGAAAGGTTCTCAGGACTCTGGCCCGCGATTGCTTCCCGCTCAGGGCCGAGACAGTCGATCAACCGCACCCCGTCAGGCGAGGCGTCAAGAGACGGATCGCGGGTCAGGACCACGCGGCACCCCGCGTCCGCCAGCATGAACTGAAGGCGCTGTTGCGGGTAAGAGAGGTCGATTGGGAGGTAGGCCCCGCCCGCTTTCAGGATCGCGACGATGGCCGTGACCATCTCGACGGAGCGGTCCATGTAAATGCCGACGATCTCTTCCGGCCCGACCCCCAGCCCGCGCAGGTGGCGGGCTAACCGATTCGCCCTCTCGTTCAGCTCTCTGTAAGAGACTCTCTCCTGCCCGAAGACGAGGGCGATGGCCTCGGGCGTCCGCTCGACCTGCGCCTCGAACAATTCATGGATCGTCGCGCTCGGCGGGAAATCTCTTCTCGGCTCTTCCTGAGAGGCCGTGAGCCCCCTGCGCTCCGCCTCGGTCAGCATGGTCAGGTCGGAGACTTTCCGCTCCGCCTTCGACGTAATCTCTTCGATCAAGCGGCAGTAATGGCCGGTCAATCGACGTATCGCCTTGTCGCTGAAGAGGCGGTAATCGTAGAGCACCTTGACGGCCCCCGGCGCGGCCGCGATGGCTATCGGGTAATGGACCCAGTCGTAGCAATAGAGCTGGCGAATCCGCAAATGCGGAGGCCCTTCGGACAAGGCGGAGTCCACGGGGAAGTTTTCGAATACGAAGATGCTCTCAAACAGAGGCGACCCCGGCTGAACTTTGCTATGCTTCGCGACCTCGACCAGAGGGCTGTACTCGTAAAGCCTCGACTCGACCTGCCGGGCCTGCAACTCCCTCAGCCAATCCGCCACCGTCTCGTCCGGCGCGACATCGACCCTCACCGGCAGAGTGTTGATGAACAGCCCGACCATCTCGCCCGCGTCCGGCAGGTCGGGCGGGCGGCCGGAGACCGTCGCGCCGAAGACCACCTCCCGCTTCCCGCTGTACCTGCTCATCAGTATCGCCCACGCGCCTTCCATGATCGTGTTGGCCGTCAGCTGGTACCGTCTCGCGAGGCGGTTGACTCCGCTCATCAACGATTCGTCGAGCGAGGTCTGCAAACTTCTGTAGGTCTCTTCCTGGCTCGGAGAGCTTGCGGGAGAGCCGTCGATCCCGAGTCGCGTCGGCTCGTGGATGCCCTCAAGCTCCTTCCGCCAGTACTCTTCCGCCCTGTCGCCGTCCTGCCTCCGCAGCCATGCGATGTATTCCTTGTATGGCCTGCGCCGGCCCAGTTGCGCGGGCGCGCCGTCACAGATGCTTTGGTAGATCGCGAACACCTCTTTGAGGACGAGGCCGACCGACCACCCGTCCATCAGGGCGTGGTGGAAACTCCAGATGAAGCGGTGCTCCTGCCGGTCGAGCTTGATGAGTACGAGCCTCATCAGAGGGGCCTTCGTCGCGTCGAAGCCTTTACGCCGGTCGTCCTCCAATAAATTGAGCAGGCGGCTCTCCTGCTCCTGCCTGCCGCTCATCGCGGTCCAGTCCTGCTCCTGCCACGGGAGGGGCACGCGCTGGTAGACGACCTGAAGCGGCTTGCTGCGGCCTTCCCACGCGAAGGCCGTCCGCAGGATCGGGTGGCGTTCCACGACTTTTTCCCATGCTTCTCTCAGAGCCTTCGCGTCGAGTCGGCCCGTGATCTCGTAGCTCTGCTGTATGAAGTACGCCCCCGCCTGCGGCGCGTAAAGCGTGTGAAAGAGCATGCCCTGCTGCATCGGTGACAGCGGATATATGTCTTCGATCTCTTTCGCCATCTCTTATTCTCTCTACTCTTCGGCCTCACTCAGTTGTGCGAGCAGCTCGTCCAGTTCGTTCTGGCTCAGTTCAGCTTCGGGGAAGTCGGAAGGCGTGTAAATCTTCTCGACCGGGGCCCGCGAGCTTTCGGCCATCGACTTCAGTGCGGAGATAAAACTCTGGCTCAGGGCTTCAACCGTCGAGCGTTTATGCACATTCTCGCTGTAGGTCCACACCGACTGGAAGCGGCCTTCGGAGACGAAGCCCGTGACCGCGAGAAGGTGCGGGCGGTTCCCCATCTCATTCTGAATCGGGCCGCACGACTCCCCCGCCGGCGCGAAGGGTGAAGCCTCGCCCATCACCTGATCGAATTGCCCGAGGTAAAGGAACGAGACCTCGGCCTCGGGCAGAGGCGCTACCGGCCCTCGGGAATCCGCCGCCCTGCTCAGGTACTTCAGCACCCCGTACCCGAGTCCGTTGCCGGGTATGCTCCTCAAATGCTGTTTGACCGATTTGAGAGCCGCCACCGGGTCCGAGCTTCCGCGCAGGTCGAGGGCGACCGGGTACATGGTCGTGAACCATCCCGCGGTCCGGGAGAGATCGACCTGCTCGAATATAGCGTCGCGGCCATGCCCTTCGAGGTCAACGAGCAGGGCCCGCCTGCCCATCCACCCCGCGAACGCTTCCGCCAGACAGGTCAGCAGCACGTCGTTGATCTGCGTGTGGTACGCCCTCGGGACATCCTGAAGCAACGCGCGGCTCTCGTCCGGGCCGAGCGAGACGGTCAGAGCGCGGGCCGATGCCACGGTGTTCACGCCGTCCTCGTAATCGACCGGCAGGCGCGATCCCATGCCCTCGGACTGGCGCGCCCAGAAGCTCGCCTCTTCCCGAAGCTCGGGGGATTGGGCGTACTCTTCGAGCAGTTCGGCCCACCGCTTGAATGAAGTCGTCTTGCTCGGGAGGGCCACCGGCTTGCCCTCTTTCAACTGGCCGTATGCAGACCCAAGGTCTTCGAGCAGAATCCTCCACGACACCGCGTCAACCGCGAGATGGTGGGCGACGATGAGAAGCCTGCTGGTTTCGCCGAGCCCGAAGAGTACGAACCTCGCCGTCGGGCCGTCCGAGAGGTTTAGGCTGGTCTGCGCGCGCGCGGCGCTCGCCTCGACCTCGGCCCTGCGAGATATATCAGGCAAGCCCGACAGATCGACGTAAGAGAAGTGATCGACCTCTTCAATCCCTTCAAGGCCAGCGTTCCTCTGCTCCCAGATCGCCCCTTTCCGGCTGTAGCGCAGCCTGAGCGAATCATGGTGCGCGACAAGATGGCCGACCGCTTTTTCTAATAAGGCCGCGTCCATTTCTTCGCGCACTTCGAGCATCAAAGCCTGATTGTAGTGGTGAGGGTCCGGAAGGCCGTGCGCGAAGAACCAGCTTTGAATCGGGGTGAGCGGCACCGGCCCCGAGACGACGCCCTGCTGCGCCTCGACCGCCCTGGCCGTGCCCGCGACTTCCGCGAGCCCCGCGATTGTCTGCCGCTCGAACACCTGCTTCGGGCTCAGGCGCAACCCCGCCTGGTTGACCCTCGCGATGATTTGAATCGTGATGACCGAATCCCCCCCGAGCTCGAAGAAATTGTCGTGCACGCCGATGCGGTCTATGCCGAGGAGCGCCTGCCATATCTCGGCTATCGCCCGCTCCACATCATTGCGCGGCTCGACGTATGGCGTCGACAACTCCGGCCGCGAATGCGCCTGCTCGCGGGCCGCCGGCTTCGCGACGGGGTCTTCGACCGTCGCGGCCTCCGCGGGTCGTTCGCCGTCTTTTATGACCGCATTGAAGTCCCTCGTGGAGACGATCACCTGCGGAATTCCGGCGAAGAGGATGCGGCTGAAAACGTCAACGCCCTCTTCCGACCTCATCCCCTCTTTGAGCGCCTCTTCCGGGTTCAGGTTGAATCGCCGCGCGGCATCCAGAGACATGCCCGCCTCTTTCCACGTGTCCCAGTTGATCGAAATCGTCGGAGGCCCGCCGCTCGCTGAAATATAATGGGCAACCGCATCGAGGTAGGCATTCGCCGCGCAATAGTCCACCCGCCCGAAGCCCCCGAGGATCGACCTCTGCGACGAAAAGAGCAGGAGGAAGTCGAGCCCCGCATCCTTGAACACCCTCAGGATGTTCTTCGTGCCCGCCACCTTCGATGCGAGCGCGCCCTCGATCTTCTCTTTCGTCTGAAGCTGAATCATCCCCCCGCCGGGCACGCCCGCCGCGTGTATCACCCCGTTGACTCCGCCGAAGCGCGAGGCCACGGCCCCGGCGACCTCACGCATGCGGTCCGGGTCGGCAACGTCCGCGCTGAAGATCATCACCTCGGAGCCGAGTGATTCGATCTCTTTCAGCTTTGCGATCCTTCGGCTGGTCTCATCTTCCGTCCCGTTAGTCTCGACCCACCGGTCCCAATCTTCTCTCGGAGGGAAGCTCGACCGCGCCGTCAACGCGAGACGAGCCCCGGCGGTCTTCGCGAGGTAAGCGGCTATCTCAAGGCCGATCCCGCCGAGCCCGCCCGTGATGAGGTAGACGCCCCGGTCGCGCAATCGCGCTGGCATCGAGCCGGGCCGATCTATCTTCACCTCGCGGTAGCGCGGGACCCACCTGTGATTCCCTCGGTACGCCACGACCGTTTCAGAAGCCTGAGCCTCAAGCTCCGAGATTAGCTGCGCCACCAGCATCTCCTCCCGCCACGTGCCGGGCTCGGGAATCTGGATGTCGATGCTGGCGCATTTTACCGAAGGGTTCTCGTGCGGGATCACTCTGCACGGGCCGAGCACCGTGGCCTTGTCGGGGCATAGAGCCTCCTCGCCCGTCACCTCGTGCAGGCCGTTTGAGACGACCGCTATCTTTATCATCTCCGAGGCTGGACCGCTCGCGGATTCGAGCATCCGTTCCCCGAGCGCCTGAGCGAGAAAGAGCAGGCTATAAATCCCCCGGTCCCGAAGGAGGCCGTTTGAATCATTCGAATAATTTGAATCAAGGGCCGGCCCTTCCTCTTCGGGCCGCGTCACGGTCCACAGGTGAATGATTCGGCCAGGCATGCCGCGTCGTGCGCAGACCGCATTCAGCAGCAGGTCATAGTGATCTCGCCGCGCGGGATTGAGCCTGAAGGTCGAATCGTCGATCACTTCGAACTGCTCGCCCGGCGTCACAACCGCGACCTGCTTCCCTCGATCCTTCAGCCTCTCCGCCATCTGAAAGCCAATTGAGGACGGTCCCGCGAAGAGCAGCCATGAAGACGGCTCCCCGGCATTCTCGGCCTCACCGACGGCGACGGGCATCGAGCGTTCCCATGTCGGGTTGTAGAACCAGTCCGCGATGTCGGCCCTCTTACCGAGGGCATGGGAGTGAGAGTGGCCGTTCTGCCCGTTCTGCCGGTTCGCCACCCAGTAGCGTTGCCGTTGAAAAGGGTAAGTGGGCAAAGAGACGCGCCGCCTGCGCGCCCGGTGATGAAATTCGGTCCAGTCGATCTTAACTCCCGCGATCCAGGCTTGCCCCACCGCACTCAGTAATTGCTCGAGCTCCGACTGCCCCTCGTTCGCTCTGGGCAGCGAGGACAGGATCACCTGCTCCTGCCTCCGCGCGGGCTGCTGTTTCGCCAGAGCGGTCAAAGTCTGCCCCGGCCCTACCTCGATTAAAACGGCCTCCGGCCTCGTCAACAGCCCGCGCAGGCCTTGATCGAACCGGACGGTCTGAACCATGTGCTCTGCCCAATATTTCGGTGAAGTGGCCTGCTCCGGCGTGATCCACGTACCGGTCACGTTCGAAAGGAACGGGGTCGCGGGAGGGTTGAGCCTGATCCGCTTCAGATGTTCGAGGAACGGCTCGACGGTCGGCTCCATCATCTTCGAGTGGAATGCGTGAGAAGTCTTTAAGAGCCGGCCGGCCAGCCCCATCCCGTCCAGGCGGGTTTGGAGATCGTCGATGGCTTCCTGCGGGCCCGAGACGACGCAGGCCGAGGGGGCGTTGATCGAGGCGATGGAGAGCGCCTCTCCCAACAAAGGCTCCACTTCCTGCTCGGACAGAGGCAGGGCGAGCATAGCCCCACGAGGCATGCCCTGCATAAGCCTCCCCCTCGCCGCGACGAGCCTGAGCGCATCTTCGAGAGAGAAAGTTCCCGCGAGACAGGCCGCCACGTACTCCCCGATGCTGTGGCCGATCATCGCGCGCGGCCGCGCGCCCCACCTCATCCATAGCCGCGCCAGGGCGTACTCCGTCACGAACAGGGCGGGCTGAGTGAGACGGGTCTGCTCGAGCTCGCGGGCCGCGAGCTCGGACTCGCTTTCGGGCGGATAGACGGCGTCGCGGAGGTCGAGCCCCAGATGCGGGACCAATATTTTAGAACACCGGTCGAACTCTTCGCGGAACGCCGGCTCCTCCCGGTATAACTCCTGAGCCATGTGCGCGCGCTGCGTCCCCTGCCCCGGAAACATGAAGACGACCGAAGGCTCGGAAGAGCCACCCTTGCCCGTGAAGGCGCGTTTCGCGTCCTGCCCCTCAAGAGCCTCTACCGCGTCCGCCTGATCGCGGCAGATCACGGCCCTGCGGTGCGCGAAGACTCTCCTGCCGACCTGAAGAGTGAAAGCGACGTCCGAGAGGTTCAGTCCGGGGTTCTCTCTCAGGTGAGAGGCCAAGTCTGCCGTCGCGCGGTCGAGCGCGGAGCCCGTCCTCGCGGAGAGCAGGAGCAGGTTGCACCTCCGCGCTTCGCCTGACGGCTCGGTCGGGGGCGCTTCTTCCAGGATGACATGGGCATTCGTCCCCCCCATGCCGAACGAGCTCACGCCCGCGCGGCGCGGGGTCCCGTTCGCCTTCCACTCCTTCAGGCTCGTGTTGACGTAGAACGGGCCGTTTTCGAGATCGATTTGCGGGTTCGGCCGCTCGAAGTGCAGGCTGGGCGGCAGCATCCGGTTCTTGAGCGCGAGCACGGTCTTGATCAAGCCCGCCACTCCGGCCGCCGCGTCAAGATGGCCTATGTTCGTTTTGACGGACCCGAGGGCGCAATAACGCTTCCTGGAAGTGCCCGCGCGAAAGGCTTGCGTAAGGGCGGCGACTTCGATGGGATCGCCCAGAGGGGTCGCGGTCCCGTGGGCTTCGATGCAGCTTATGGTGTCGGGGCTCACGCCCGCCACGGCCTGCGCCATCGCTATGACCTCGGCCTGACCTTCGACGCTCGGCGCGGTGAACCCCGCCTTGAATGCCCCATCGTTGTTGATCGCCGAGCCCTTGATGACCGCGTGAATGTTATCCCCATCCGAGATCGCTTCCGCCAGCCGCTTGAGCAGGACGACCCCGACGCCGCTCCCGCCCAGAGTCCCCTGCGCCCGCGCGTCGAAGGCTCTGCAATGGCCGTCGGGCGAATTGATGCCGCCCTCCTGATAGAGGTACCCCGCGGTGTGCAGCCCCGTCGCCGAGACTCCCCCGGCAAGAGCGAGATCGCATTGATAATCGAGAAGGCTTTGGACCGAGTGGTGAATCGCGACCAGAGACGTTGAGCACGCGGTCTGAACCGTGACGCACGGCCCCTTGAGGTTCAGCTTATAAGACGTGCGAGTGACGAGATAATCTTTATCGTTTCCGAGCACGAGTTGAAGGGCCCCGACCGAGTCCAGCACTTCCGGGTTCGAGAAGAGATTGAATATGTAGCTGTTCGTGTGCATCCCCGCGTAAAGCCCGATGAGACCTTTGTACGTCTCGCTGTCGTAGCCCGCGTCTTCGAGCGCTTCCCACGCGCATTCGAGGAAGAGGCGATGCTGAGGGTCAAGTATCTCGGCCTCGCGGGGATTGAACCCGAAGAACGAGGCGTCGAACAGGTCCGCGTCTTCCAGCACGGGCCGCGCCTTGACGTAGTTCGGGTTGGCAAGGAGTTCCGGGGGGACTCCCGACGCTCTGAGCTCTTCGTCCGAAAAGAACGAGACAGATTCGACCCCATCTCGCAGGTTTCGCCAGAATTCTTTCAGGTTCTTCGCGCCGGGGAAACGGCCCGACATGCCGATTATGGCAATCGCCCCTTCTGTATTATTCGATTCCGGCTCACTCATTGCTGCTTCTCCTCGCCCTCACTGCTCTCCCCTGCCGATCCCTCACCGCCCTCTGTTTGGCCGCCCGGTCCTGGGCCAGCTCGAACGAAGGCTGCTCGCTCTGGTGCTCGGTCAGGCGCTTCGCCAGCGACCCGACCGTCGGGTACTGAAACATATCGACCATCGTCAACGCCTGCACCGCGGGGTCATCGAGGAACATCGCTTTAAGCTGGCTGTACACGACGAACATGACCAGAGAGCCGCCGCCGAGATCGAAGAAATTGTCATTGAGGCCGACTTCTTCAACGTGGAGCGCCTGCCGCCAGACCGCGGCTATCGCCTGCTCGATTTCAGTTTGGGGAGCCACGAAAGGCGACCTCGACGCCGCGCGCGCTTGCGCGGGATCGGGCAGAGCGCGGCGGTCGACCTTGCCGTTCGGCGTCAGCGGCATCCTCTCCACCCTCACCACAGCCTGCGGCACCATGTACTCAGGCAACCTCCCCCTCAGCTCCTCCCTCACCTCCCCCTCGCTCACCCCATCCTCCAGCACCACGTACCCCACGAGCAC
>DASQDI010000168.1:0-4132 GCA_035634255.1 Blastocatellia bacterium | reverse complement strand
TTTGGCGAAACCGAGGACCCCGGCCCTCGACGTGTTTGAGAGGATCAGGTTGTCGATAGGCTGCTTCGCGGCAATCGAAGTTACGGAGACGATGCGGCCCCAGCCCCGCGCCTTCATGTGGGGGACCGCCTCCCGACACAGGTTGATCGTGCTGAAGAGGTTTAATTCGACGGCGGCGCGGTAGTCATCAATGGCGAAGTCTTCGAACGACCCGGCGGGCGGGCCGCCCGCGTTAGTCACGAGTATGTCGAGCCCTCCGAAGCGGCCGACCGTCTCCCGCACGATGCGCCGCACGTCGGCTTCGGCGGCCACGTCTCCGGGGACCGGGTGCACTTCGGCCCCGGTCGCGTCGCGGATCTCCTGAGCCGCTGCGTGCAGGGCTTCGGGGCTTCTTGCGTTCAACGCTATCCGGGCCCCTTCGCGGGCCAGTTCGAGGGCGGTGGCTTTACCGAGCCCGCTCGACGCGGCGGTGAGCAGGGCGGATTTTTGTCTCAGGCCGAAATCCAATTATGAACCTCGTCTCCGATTCTCGGATGCCTAAGAATAGCGCAAAAAAGCCGAATTGTTTAGGAAATCCGGGCGGGGACGCTTGTCCGGCCTTCACCCCTTGCCGCGCAGATAGCCGTCTCGCCCTTCGAGCCAGTCCGACCTGACGGGGACGAAAACGTCGAGCGCGTCGGTGTCTTCCAGGGCCTCGGCCGAGTGGGGCGTCAGGGCGGGTATCTGAATCGTCTCGCCCGCGCCGACTATTATTTCTTCGCCGTCGATTACGAATTTGAGAGCGCCCGAGAGTATCGTGGACATCTGTTCGTTGTCGTGGCTGTGGGTGGAGACGTAGCAGCCTTTCTTCAGGAAGAACCGGGCCAGGGTCGTCTTCTCTCCCGATATGTACCGCCGCGTCAAAAGGTCCGTTATCTCTTCCGCTTCGACCTCATTCCAGTTATATAAATTCATGATCCCTCTCCCTTCGCACGGCGATCACCCGGCGGACCTGCGCACCAGATCGAGGAAGTACCCGTGCGCTCTCAGGTCTCCCGTCAGTTCCGGGTGGAAGGTCGCCGCGAGAACGTTATTTTCGCGGACGAATATCGGCTCGCCTTCGATGCCGGCCAGCACGTCTACTTCCGCCCCGACCCATTTTATTTTAGGCGCTCGGATGAATACCGCTTCGAGCGGGCCGCCTTCGAGCGCCGTCTCCGCCTCGCCTATGAAGCTGTCCACCTGCCTGCCATATGCGTTCCTCTCGATCCCTATGTCGAGCAGCCGGAGCGAAGGCTGTTCGGGGTTGCTCACTTCGTTCGCGAGGAGGATCGCTCCGGCGCAGGTGCCGAACAGAGGCCGCCCCGCGCGCGCGAGTGCGCGGATGGGCTCGATGAGATCCTCTTCGGTCAACAGCTTGAGCATCGTCGTGCTCTCGCCCCCCGGCAGGATCAGCCCATCGAGCCCCTCGAAGTCCGACCTCTTCCTGACCTCGACCGGGGAGTCGCCCAGACGCGCGAGCGCCCGCGCGTGCGCGGCGAAGTCCCCCTGAATTGCCAGCACTCCCGTCCTCATCCCCGCCTCACCACCCGCGAGTCTGCAACAGCTCGCCCGCGGCCATCTTCGACACGTCGAGGCCGCGCATCGCCTCTCCCAGCTCCTCGCTCGCCTCCATTATGGCCCGCGCGTCGCGGTAATGAGTCGTCGCCTTAACTATCGCCCGCGCGCGGACCGCCGGGTCCGCGGACTTGAAGATTCCCGAGCCGACGAAGACGGACTCGGCCCCGAGTTGCATGCATAGCGCCGCGTCCGAAGGGGTAGCGATGCCCCCGGCGGCGAAGTTCGGGACCGGCAGCCTCCCGTCCCGCGCGACCATGCGGACGAGCTCGTAGGGCGCTCCGAGCCGCTTCGCCTCAGACATCAGCTCTTCCTCGCCCAGAATCGTCAGCCTCTTTATGTCCGACACGATCTGCCGCAGGTGCCGCACCGCTTCGACTATGTTGCCCGAGCCCGCCTCGCCTTTGGTGCGGATCAGCGCCGCGCCCTCGCCTATCCTCCTGAGCGCCTCGCCCAGGTCGCGCGCGCCGCAGACGAATGGCACTTTGAACCCGTGCTTATCGACGTGGTGCGCCTCGTCGGCGGGCGTGAGGACTTCGCTCTCGTCGATGAAATCGACCCCCATCGCCTCAAGCACCTGCGCCTCGACGAAGTGCCCGATCCGCACCTTCGCCATCACCGGGATCGTGACCGCCTCCATGATCTCCCGAATCTTTTTCGGGGAAGCCATGCGCGCGACGCCGCCTTCCGCGCGTATGTCGGAAGGCACTCGCTCAAGCGCCATGACCGCGACCGCGCCCGCCTTCTCTGCGATGCTCGCCTGCTCGGCGTCCGTTACGTCCATGATGACCCCGCCCTTCAGCATCTCGGCGAGGCCCGTCTTCAAACGAATCGTGTTATCTGCCATTTTATTACTCCACTGTAAGGTGACCCCGATTGTAATTAGCTCGCCTGCTCTTCGATTGTCAGAGCCAGGCGCTTCACCCCTTCTTCAATCATCTCGGGCGACTGATTAGAAAAATTGAGCCGGATGAAATTGTGCCGCGGGTCACTCGCGAAGAACGGAGCGCCCGGCACGAAGGCGACTTTCCGCCGCAATGCTGCTTCGAGGAGGGCCTCGCCGCGAACGACCTCCGGAAGCTCGACCCAGAGGAATAGCCCGCCCTCCGGGTGCGTCCACCGCGTCCCGCTCGGGAACCGAGACTCAAGGCTTTCGAGCATCGCCCGGCACCGGGCCCCGTAGACCCGGTTGAGTTCGGAGATGTGGCCGTCGTAATCGAAAGTCTCAAGGAGTTTGGCGACGGCCCTCTGTTGGATGGTAGACGTGTGGAGGTCGGTCGCCTGCTTCGCGATTACGAGCGTCTGTATCAGTTCTTTCGACGCGACCATCCACCCCACCCGCATGCCGGGGCTGAGCGTCTTGGAAAAAGTGCTCAGGTAGATGACCAGCCCCTCTCCGTCCAGTGATGCTATCGGCGCGCAGGGCTCGCCTCGATAGCGCAGCTCGCTGTAGGGGTCGTCTTCCACGATTGGAACTCTGTACCTTCTCGAAAGCTCGACGAGGCGCGCGCGCCGTTCGTGAGAGAGGGAGGTCCCCTTGGGGTTCGAGAATTCGGAGACGATGTAGATGAGCTTCGGGTCGGATTCGACCAGGGCCCGCTCGACCTGCTCGACCCGCATGCCTTCGTCATCGCTCTCCACCCCGACCAGCCTCGCCTCGTACCCGCTGAACGATTGGAGGGCCGCGAGATAACACGGGTTCTCGACCACGACCGAGTCCCCGGCTTCGAGAAAAATCTTCGCGACCAGATCGATCCCCTGCTGCGAGCCGCTGGTGATGAGCACGTTGTCCGCGTCCGCCCTCAAGCCCCGAGACCGCGAGCGGCGCGCGACCCACTCGCGCAAGGGCTTCCACCCCTCGCTCGTGCTGTACTGTAGGGCCGAACGGCCTTCCGAGGCGAAGACTTCTTTGTGCGCTTCGGCGAGCGCCTCGACCGGGAAGAGCTCGGGGGCCGGGAGCCCCCCGGCGAACGAGATGATCTCAGGCTGCTCGGTCACTTTAAGTATCTCGCGCACGGCCGAGGCGCTCATGCGGGACACCCTGCGCGCGAGCCTGAGGGGCTTATTCTCCGACACATCCGACACAGAGGCTAGCCTTACTATCGAGGGCTGACTCGTCATAATTTCATCACCCTTTCTTGATGTCGCCCGCCCGCGAGCGGGTAAACATCTCTTCCGCCGGGCGCGAACCTACGCCGGGCGAGAGTTCCTCAACGACTCCTCGCGGTCGAGGGCAGGCTTGACGTGGGTGGTCTCCTTGACCACCGACATCGCGATTGTGGTGTTGGTCTTCGTGACCCCCGGTATCGTCCTCAACTGCTCGGATATCAACCGGTCAAGGCTCTCGGTGTTTTCCGTTATCACTTTCAGCAGGTATGAATCGGAGCCCGTGACGTGGTGGCACTCAAGAACGTCCGGGAGCGCGTGAATCTTCTTCGCGAACCCCGCGTTATATTTCGGGTGCTCGATGCCGACCCCTATGAAGGCAATAATGTCTTTGCCGAGCTTCCTGCCGTCCACCCGCGCGTAATAACCT
>DASQDI010000167.1:0-128567 GCA_035634255.1 Blastocatellia bacterium | reverse complement strand
GATCGAAGACTGCGAGGTGTCGAACACGGGCGTCCGCGCCGACAACGCCGAAGGCATAGACAGCATCGGCTCGGTCGGGCTGATGATCCGCCGCTCTTACATCCACGACACCCGGACGACCGGCATATACCTCAAGGGCGGTGCGAGGGACGGGGTGGTCGAGCGGTGCCGCATCGCGCGCTCGGGGCAGGCGGGGCTATTGCTCGGGCAGGACACGGACCTCGAATACATGCGCGACGGCACGCAGTTCGAGGCGATCAACTGCGTCGGGCGCAACAACATCATCGAGGGCGCGAAGGGGGCGGGGATAGGGACGTATTCAGGCCACAATATCAGGTTCGAAAACAACACCGTCTACGACTCGGCCAGAGAGAATCAGGCCGGCTTCTACGTCGCGATGAACCACAGGGATGTCCCCTCGCGGCAGGTGACGTTCAAGAACAACATCCTCGTTCAGTTCAGCGAGCGCCCGATGGCTTTCATCGTCAACATGGCGGGGCCGCTCGCGTGCGACTCGAACATCTATTTCAGGCCGGGGGGAGGCCCTTACAAGTTCTGGCAGGAGGTATGGCCGGACGCGGCGAATTACTGGCAGAGCTTCTCCGACTGGCAGAAAGCCCTGAACGTCGATAAGCGGTCGATCATCGCCGACCCCAGACTTGACTCGGCGAATCTGTACAGGCTCTCGGCGGGCAGCCCGGCGATTGATCGCGGAGAGCCGGCCGCCGGCGTGACCTCGGATTACGCGGGGGCGGCCCGCCCGCAGGGGAAGGGGACCGACATCGGCGCGCACGAGACGGCCACGGGGCCGCGAGGGCTTCTCTGAGCCGGGACTAGCTTTATGATCACTATCGAAAAAGTCGAGACGAGGGAGGGCTTTCAACGGCTCAAGCCGCTCTGGAACCCCCTGCTTGAGAGCAGCTCCGGCAACACGATCACCCTGACCTGGGAGTGGCTCTCCACGTGGTGGGAGGTGTTCGGCGAAGGCAGGGAGCTTTACCTGTTGCTCGCGCGCGAAGGCGGGCGGGTCATCGGCATCGCCCCTCTGCTCAAGCGGACGGTGCAGCATTACGGGCTGCTCCCGTTCCGGCGGCTAGAGTTCCTGGCCTCGGGCGAAGACGAGGCCGACGAGATTTGCAGCGAGTACCTCGACTTCATAATAGAGCGGGGCCGCGAGCCGGAAGTCCTCGAAGCCCTTTATCGTTTCCTGAACGACAGCGACGACGACTGGGACGAGATGCTGCTCACGGACGTGGCGGGGGATTCGGTCAACCTGCCCCTGCTCGAACGCCTGTCGGAGGCGGGGGGGACGAAGTATCACGTCGTGCGGGAGCAGACCGGCATCTACGTCCCCCTGCCGGATCGCTGGGAGAATTTTCTTGAGAACGTGAGCCGCGAGTTTCGCCGGAAGATACAGCGCGACCGCCGCGTGGCCAAAGAGATCGGGGCCGACCTGCGCGTGATCGACAGCTTCGACAGCTCCGAGAGCTTCGAGAGCCACTTTGAAACCCTCATCAACCTGCACCAGGCTCGGTGGACCGCGCGCGGTCTGCCCGGAGTATTTTCGAGCGAGAAGTTCACCCGCTTTCACAGGCAGGTCGCCCCGAAGCTGATTGATAAAGGGTGGGTCAACCTCTTCATCCTCTCGCTCGGGGGCCGGCCCGTGGCGGCCCTGTACGACTTCATCTACGGCGGAAAGATGATCTATTACCAGAGCGGCCTCGACATCGACAGCGCCGGCCTGCACAGCCCCGGCATCCTGATCCGCAGCTACGCAATCGAGAAGGCGATCCGCGACGGGCTCACCGAGTGCGACTTCCTGAAAGGTGACGTGACGGGCTACAAGTCCGGCTACCGGGGGCAGCTGCGCAACATCGTTCAGTTGCGGCTGGCGCGCTCGCGCTCGAAGGAGGCGGTCTACGCCGCCACCGCGCGCGTGGTGGACGGGCTCCGGTCCATCAAGCGGTCCCTCGTCACCCTGCAATTCCGGGAGTTGCCATGATGAAGAAAGAACTGGCCGCCCGCATGCTCGATAACATGGTCGCGCGCTTCTGGTCCGTCGCGGGCGGCGGGCAGAAAGGCGTCCGCATACTCGCCTACCACCGCGTGCTCGACGACGAGCCCGGCTCCTTCCCCTTCGACGAGGACGTTATAAGCGCGAAGACGGAGGCCTTTCGCGAGCAGATGAAGTTCGCCAAACGCAACTTCGACGTCGTCTCATTCCGGGACCTGCGGCAGTGCGAGTCGGAGGGGCGCGCGTGGCCCGAGCGCGGCCTGATCGTCACCTTCGACGACGGCTACAGGGACAACTACTCTAACGCGCTCCCCGTGCTCCGAGAGCTCGGCATCCCGGCGACGATCTTTCTGGCCACAGGCTACATCGGGCAGAAAAATCTCTTCTGGTGGGACTCAATCGCCTACTCCGTCAAACACACGGACCGGCCTTCCATCCATTACCCGGAGCTCTCGCCCGAGCCCATCAGCCTCGCGTCGGTCGCGGACCGCCGCCGCGCCATCGGGATGATCCTGGGCTACGTTAAAGAGGTCCCGGAAGAGATGAGGCTGATCTTTCAGGACCGGCTCTACCGGGACCTCGGCGTGCGGCCCTCGGACCGGGTCTCCGACAGGATGCACCTGTCCTGGGACGAGGTGCGAAACATGTCGGCCTGCGGCATCGAGTTCGGCAGCCATTCGGTCACGCACCCCATTCTCGCGAACGTGTCGGGGGCGCAGCTAGAAGAAGAGGTCTCGGCGAGCAAGAGGATGATCGAGCAGAACACGGGCGAAGAGGTGCTCGCCTTCGCCTACCCCGCCGGCCGCACGTCCCGCTTCAATAAGATGGCCGAAGACGCCGTCGCCCGCGCGGGATATTCCTACGCCGTCTCTTACGAAGAAGGGCTCGCGTTCCAGAACCAGAGCGACCCTTACTCTTTGTCGCGAATCCACGTGGAGAGGGACCAGTCGCCCAGCCGGTTCCGCGCGAACGTTATGTTCCCCGCGCTGATGCTGAGCCAGGAGTTGAGGCGGCTGGCCCCCGTCGCCCTCGCCCTTTCGGCCTGGGCTTAGGTGAGAGGAGAAGAGTTGAAAGCCGTCGCAGGCCCATACGATACCGAGATGAGAGCCCTCGCCCCGACACCCGCGGCGTCCGCGAAATCGGCCCCTAAGACGGTGATGCACGTGACGTGGTCGCTCGTCGCGGGCGGGTCGGAGATGTACGCCCTGACGATAGCCTCGAACCTCGACCCCGAGCTCTACCCGAGCGTCATGTGCGCGGTCGATCAGGGTGGCGCGCTCGAAGCCGAAGTCGAGCGCAAAGGCATACCGTACGTCGTGATGAATCGCAGGCAGGGAATCGACCTCCGGTTGATGTGGAGGCTCTTCAGGCTGTTCCGCCGGAACGGGGCCCGCGTGATTCACACGCACCATTTCAACCAGCTCTTCTACAGCGCGCTCGCCGCCAGGATACTGGGCGCGAAGATCATTCACACGGAGCACTCGGTCGAGTGCTACAAGCGCAGGCGGCTGAGACTGGCTCTGAGAGCCCTTTCCGTGTTCTGCCACCGCGTCATAGCCATCGGCAATGACGGGGCGCGCGTGCTCCTTGAAGACGTGGGGATCCCGGAACGCAAGCTGGAGATAATCAGCGCGGGGGTCGACGTCGACTCCTTCTCCGTGCCCCGAGAAGAGGCCCGCGCCGCTCTGGGCATCGACCCGTCCGCCCGCGTCGTGGCGATAGTCGCGCGCCTGTTCCCGGAAAAGAACCACCTCATGCTGCTCCGGGCCTTCTCGGAAGTCGCGAACAGGATCGACAACGCGCGCCTGCTCATAGTCGGGGAGGGGAGCGAACGCGCGGCGATAGAGGGAGAGATCGAGCGGCTCGGCATCAGAGAGCGGGTCGAAGTGATGGGGGTGCGCCGCGACGTGGCGAGAGTCCTGTCGGCTTCGGACGTGTTCGCCCTTTCGTCCGACCGCGAAGGGTTGCCGATAGCCGTGCTTGAGGCGATGGCCGCCTCGCGGCCCGTGGTCGCGACCTCCGTGGGCGACCTGCCTTCGGTCGTGCGGGACGGGGAGACGGGGCGCGTAGTGCCGCCGCGCGACCCTGACGCATTCGCGGAGGCCCTCATAGAAGTGCTCGGCGACCGCGAGCGCGCGGAAGAGATGGGGGCGCGGGGCAGGCAACTCGTGCGGGGCTTCAGCCTTCGGGCGATGATCGATAAGTACGAATCGCTTTACTCGGGTCGGTGAACGAATCAGGGCTCGCGGTGAGAGGTATGCTGAACACGATCACAAACGAAATAGGCCTGCCATCCGGTTGCGAGGCCGCGACCGCATGGGACCCGCGCGGGAATTTGCCAGAGGGTCGGAGGGCTCGCGCGCGCCGCAAAGTTGACGAGCAGCAGATGACGGTCGTCGTCGTGCGCGACGCGGACGCTCTCGCGGGCTACGTCGAAGACTGGGACGACCTGGCCGCGTCAAGCGTCGAGCCTAATATATTTTATGAATCATGGATGATGTTGCCCGCGCTTCGCCTGCTGGCCGGCGGGGGCGTCACGGTCGCCCTGGTCGTCGCGCGCGATATGTTGAACCCTTCGGGGGCGCAAATTCTGTGCGGCCTCTTCCCCCTCGAAAGCTCCCGCTCATACAGGGGGATTCCCGTGAAAGCGCGAAGGTTGTGGAAGCACCTCCACTGCTACCTCTGCACCCCGCTCGTCAGGGCCGAAGGCGCGCGCGCTACCCTCTCGACTTTTTTCGAATGGCTCGCTTCGACTTCGGACGAAGCGCCCCTGATGGAGTTCACTTCAATCGCGGGAGAAGGGCCGTTCCGCCGTTTGCTGGTCGACCACCTCAACGAGCGCGCGAGGCTCCATTTCACGAGCGATTCTTTCACCCGGCCGATGTTCCTTCCGGCTTCGGACGCGGCGTCTTACTTGCGCGAGGTGCTCTCCTGCAAACACAGGAGCGACCTTAAGCGCAAAGAGAAGCGGCTGGCGGAGCTCGGCAGGGTCGAGTACGTGTCGCTCGAAGCATCGCCTGAAGCATCGCCGGAAGCCGGGGACGACCTGAACAGGTGGGTGGAAGACTTCCTGCGACTGGAAGCGAGCGGGTGGAAGGGGCGCGGTGGCAGCGCCTTCATGTGCGACGAATCGGAGGCGAAATTTTTCGCCTCCGCGATGGCGTCGGGCTTTCGGGAGGGCCGCCTGAGGATGTTCGCCCTCCGCCTCGATGGGCGGGCCATCGCGCAGCAGGTCTATTTGCTGGCGGGGCGCGGGGCGTTCGCATTCAAGATCGCCTTCGATGAATCTTACGGCCGCTTTTCGCCCGGCATGCTCCTCGAAGTCAGGCGAATCGAGCGCCTACACTCGGGCCGCGAGGTCGAGTGGATGGACTCCTGCGCGGCTCCGGGCAATTGCCTTAGCAACGTCTGGCCGGGCCGCAGGATCATCGAGACCCTGCTGGTCGGCGCGGGAAACGGGAGGGGCGACTTCATAATCTCCCTCATGCCTCTGCTGAGATGGCTGCGCCGGAAAAGCCCCTTCCGCCGATCCGTCGCGCGCTAACCCCTCTGACCGAAATTGCGACCCCATTAAACATTTTAATGTTTTGAGCGGTGAAACGTTCGCTGCGAGATATATCAGGCTGGATGAATTAGAGGACTGCCCCTATGAGCGCACGCGCGAAGCTGGTGGAAACGATTTCGGAACCCGTGTCTGTTCCGACGCCCGCCGCGCAGAAGATGTCGGTCGTCGTCGTCGAAGAGATCGACGCCCTCGCGCGATACTCCGAGCAATGGGAGGCGCTCTCCGAGCGGGCGATAGAGCCGAACCCGTTCTACGAGCCGTGGATGTTGCTGCCCGCGATCAGGGCATTCGGCGCGAACAGGAAATTGAAGTTCGTCCTGATCTTCGACCCGACTCACGCGAATCCTTCGGGGTGGCCCGCCCTGCGCGGCTTCTTCCCCCTCGAAATCAAGCCCGCCTACGAAGGGCTCGGCACGAAGCTCCCTCTCAGGACCTTGAGCCTGTGGCGGCACAAATACTGCTACATCTGCACGCCTCTCGTCAGCGCGGGGCGCGCGCGCGATACCGTCGACGCCTTCTTCGAATGGGTCGAAAGCGAGAACCTCGGCTGCCCTTTGATGGAGTTCGAGCAGGTGCCGGGGGAAGGACCGTTCCGCCGGCTGCTCGTCGACCACTTCAACGAAAGCGGCAGGATCAGCTTCGTCTCCGAGAGCTTCACCCGCGCGCTGTTTCGCCCCTCGGCCTGCGCGAACGATTACCTGAGCCTCGCCCTCCCCGGCATTCGCAGGAAGGAGTTGAGGCGTCTGGAGAAGCGACTCTCGGAGGCGGGCCGCCTCGATTACTGCGAGCTCGGTGCCGGGGGAGAGATCGGCCGGTGGATTTCAGAGTTCCTTGAGCTTGAGTCGATAAGCTGGAAGGGGCAGGAAGGGCGCGCCCTTCTGTCGAGGCCCGAAGACCGCGACTTCTTCGTAGAGGCGGCGCGCTCGGCCTTTGATCGGGGCCGCCTGATGATGCTGGCCCTCAGGGTCGGGGGGCGGCCCATAGCGGTCAAATGCAACTTCATGGCGAGCGATGGCTCGTTCGCTTTCAAGATCGCTTACGACGACGAGTACGCGCGCTTCTCGCCCGGAGTCCTGCTTGAGATGGAGAACATCCGCCGCCTGCACGACCGCCCCGGCACCCTCTGGATGGATTCATGCGCGAACCCGGACAACTTCATGATCAACAGGCTGTGGCCCGACCGCCTGACGATTCAAAGCATCGTCATCGCGTCGGGCAGGACGCCGGGTGGGCTGGTCGTGTCGTCAATCCCGATGTTGAAGTGGCTCAACCGCAAACTGCTCCGTCGCGGCGTCAGCCGATGAATCGATAGTTGAGTCGATGATCGGAACGAGGTGTCATTTATGAGTTCAACGATGGTCTCCACATCCCTCGGCGCTCGCCCGCTAGCGGCCTCGAAGGAGAGCGACGGCGCTTTACTGGAGATGGACGCCAGGACTTTTCGCGAGAATTTCAACCGGCAGGCGTTCATCATCCGCCACAACCTGAGCGGCCACCCCCTGTTCGAGCTGCCCCGCCTGATCGAGTTGTCAAAACGATTGCCGGAAAGGTACGTCGCATACAGCGCGGGCGACCTGTCGGTGGGGGAAGGATTATACCAGGGGCCGCGGAACGGGCTCTCCGTCGAAGAGACGATCCGGCGGATCGAAGAGTGCCGCTCGTGGATGGTCCTGAAGTTCGTCGAGAGCGACCCCGAATACCGCCAGCTCCTCGATGGCTGTCTCGACGAAGTGGAGCGGTTCTCCGCGCCGCTCGCCCCGAACATGGGCAAGCGCGAGGGCTTCATCTTCATCTCGTCGCCGCGCTCGGTCACCCCGTTCCACATAGACCCGGAATACAACTTCCTGCTCCAGATTCGCGGCAGGAAGAAGATCAACATCTTCGACCCGTCCGACCGCACGGTCCTGCCGGAGGAAGAACTGGAGCAGTTCTACTCGGCCAACTCCGACGACGTGAACGTGCGCTTCAAAGAAGAGTACCTGCCCCGCGCGAAATCATTCGACATATCGCCCGGCGAAGGGCTGCACTTTCCCGTGACCGCGCCCCACTGGGTCGAGAACGGAGACAGCGTCTCCGTATCTTTCAGCGTAACGTTCGAGAACCCCGCCTGCGAGCGCAGGTCGATCATCTACACGACAAACGCGCGCCTCCGCCGCATGGGGCTCCGCCCGTCGCCAGTCGGTCGCTCGGCCTTCAGGGATGCGCTCAAGTTCTACGGCTTTCGCGCACTACGGCGCGCGAGTATGGTGGTGCCCTTCGGCGAGAGGTGAGAGGCGAGAGGCTTTCGGCGCTACTCTTCCGACGGGGCCGGGTCGGAGTAAGGGCAGTGGCGGCACCCGGAGCCGCAGCAGTAGCCTCGCTTCAGATGGTATATGCTAGTGAAGACCATCAGCCCATCTTCCCAGTAATAGTCCACCCCCTCGACGGGCCGGGCGGGTCTGTCGTGCTGCGAGCCGCCGAAATTGTTCATACAAGCTTAGACGTATTAAGGTGCCGTTTTTCTCACTCAACCTGCGTGGCGAAGACGCCAGTCAGCACCCGGCCTCCGCGCTTTACCTGAACCCATATGCGATAATCGCCCGGTTTCGGGAAGGAATAAGGGAAAGAAACCCCTTCGATTTCGCTCTCAGCCTGAGGGCCCGCGCCGCTCGGGTGACCCGCATGCGCCGAACCCGCCTTTTCGGAGAAGGCTTTCTGCGCGGCCATGGAGACGGTCCCGCTCGGGTGCACGTGCACGAAGACGGCTCCGTCTTTGCGAGTGATCGCCGCGTGCGCCTCCATCCCCATGTAAGGTTCGAGATTCGCCCGCCCGCCGCCCGGCCCCATCACCGCGAACTTCAACACTTTCACTTCTCCCGCTTTCAGTGGCTCGATTTCCTTCTCATACCACACCATGACCGACCCGTCCGCGAGTGTCTGATTGATGCCCGATGGCGATGGCATTCCGACGAATGACGAATCGTCGGGGTCATTCGAGGCTTGAGCCGCGCCCCCGCGAGCGGCTTCGGGCGCGGCAGGCACGTCGGCCGTCGTGGTCAGAGTCTCGGTCAGCCCGTTTTCATGCACCACGTCAGCGTAGACTCTGTAGCGGCCTTCGGGTATTGAGGGAAGCGTTACGTCGAACGAGGTCGAATCTACCCGGACCGGGTGGACGTGCGCGAAGGCGTCGAGGTCGGGCTCGCGCACGAGGAACATGTGCATCAGCTTCCCGTGGTCGGGGACCAGATCATCGACCCTGCGGTTGAGCCATCCCGGATCACTCATCGTCAGTCTGAGCGCGTTCCCCGAAGGCCCGCCGCGCACCTCCGCGCTCACGCGGATCGGCTTGAACATGTTTCGCAGGTAAGCCCCGTCGACGCTTGTCCACCACCGGCTCCCGAGGAAGAGCACGACCGCGAAGAAGATGGCGGTCACGATCATCACCTTCCGCGCGCGACTGCGGTGGGCCTCCTGCACAGGCTCGCCCGGCGCGACCAGGCCCTCCCTGACCGACGCGCCTATCAGGGCGACCGCTCCCGCGAAGAGAAAGAGCCCCAGACCTCCGAGCAGCATCCCGAGCTTCGCGTCTATCCCGCGCCTCGCGGTCGCTATCGCCGGGACGGGCACGATCACCTCCCCCTCCCCCGCGCTCCCGCCGACTCCGACCTTTACGCTGGATGAGCCGAACTCCATGAGCCAGAGCTGACCGTTGAAGACTCGCGAGCCGCGCACTTTTTCGGCTTCGTCGGGCCGGGGGGCGCCTTCGGTGCCGGTGCTGAAATAGACCGGCTGCAAGGTCACGCGCGAAGCACGCGGGTCGTCGACGTGCACGCTGATCTCCGCGATCCCCGGCACGACATCGGGCGGGCGGATGCTCACGAGCACTTTGTAAGGCCCGGCCTCGCCGTCGAAGAAGATGTCCGGGCTGCCGATGTGCGCGGAGGCCGAGCCCCCTCCCAGCAAACACGCGAGCAGGATAACCAACAGTAAAGGTGTGGATCGCCGCGCCTTCATCTCTGCACCCTCCGCATCCAGTTGCCCCACCACAGCCCCAGCCGCGCGCTAATCACCCCGAGAGGGATGGCGAAGAGGAGGCCCGTCACGAGGGCCCGCGTGCTCGGGTCCCACTGGTAGAATTTGAACTGCATGACCTCCCACTCCGAATCGAAATAGTAAGGGAAGCGATGGGTCGCGAATACCCAGTTACGCGAATATTCTGACATGAGGAAAGAGCCGAAGGGCCACTGCGCCGCGAGCAACATCACGAAGAAAGCGACTCCGAGCAGGGCCGCGAGCAGCCAGTCCCGCCCGCGCCCCACGCGCCTCATCAGAAGGTCTATGGCGAGGCTCGGGACGATGAGAAGGAAAGGGAACTCAAGCGGGATCATGTGGGTGACCGGCTGGCGGACGGGCCCGAGCTTCGGCTCGGCCGGGAAGAGCGGGAGCAGCCAGAGCAGGCCGATCCACAGCGACATGTAGATGGCCGAAGTGACGGTAGCGGGCCACCGCAGCTTCGACGCGCGCGCGACCGCGACCAGAAAGAGCGGGAAGACCCCGCACCCGACCTGATAAAAGATCGAGCTGTGCATCAGGGTGCGGTACATGTAGGTCCACGCCATCACGGACGCATTCGCGAGGAGCATCCCCGCGGCGTACGCGTAGAGCAGGCGCAGGCGGGCGCGGCGCTTCGTCGCGCCGGAGCCCGAGATTTCCGCGAGCCGCTCGCTCCGGTTCTGCAAAGCGAGCACTTCGATCAAAGCCCCGGTCTGAATCGCGGCGATCCCTAGAGCGAGGACGACGTGGGGCGGGCTCAGTATCTCCGTGTCCAGCCCGTAGGCGTTGTGCCACCAGTCATCGAACGGGGCCGAGGTGAGCATGGCGAATGCGCCCCAGATGCAGAAGAAGGCTCCGAGCGGACCCCTGAACCCCCACAGCCGCACGGCGTTCGCCTGCTCTTCCGAGCTGCCCGCGAAAGTGGTCTTGAGCACCATCCACCCCGAAGAGACGCCGGCGAGCACTCCCCCCAGATATATAGCCAGGTGCGGGGGCGACCAGAACGTATCGCGGCCGATGCTCTGGTGCCATGAGATGTCCCAGTACCCTCCGATGACTATGCTGGTGGAGCCGAAGAGGGCGGCGTAAACGAACCACGGGATGGCCAGCGATTCGGCTCCGAACGCCTGCCGGGCCGCGGCGAGAGAGTTGACTGATGCTTGCATAGGCGGAACCTCATCAGGGGTCAGGAGTCAGGAGTCAGGGATTTTACCCGAGATTTCGATTTACTCGAAAGGTTTCTTTAAAGAGAAGGGATTCTGTAAATAGAATCTGAAATGCCCCTTCCTTCCCTGAATCCTGGCCCCTGACCACCGGTCACTGCTGTTTCGGCTTCGTTACTTCATACTCGCTTTCGATCTTCACTTTGCTGTAGTCGCTGAAGCGGGTCACGACGTTACGGCTGAACTTAGCGAGAAGCAAGACCCGCGCCGAGATGTTGGCCTCGGAATAAGAAGGCAGCCAGACTTCGTCCCCGATCTTTTGCTGCTCGAAAGCGACGGCGGTCGAGGGGGAGAGCGACGCGAGCAGGCCGCCCCCCATCTTGAAAGAGTCGGTCAGGCGCGCTTCGACCCGGACGATCTGGCGCGCGGCCTCGTCGATCCACATCGTCCCCGCGAGCTTGCCCACGAGCTTCTCGATCCTCGATCTCGGCTTGAAGCCCTTGCGCGGCTCGAAGTCGAAGGCGATCACTTCGTGCCCTCGGAACGCTTCGCGGCGCACGGAGGTGATCTCGCTCGTCTTCAGAAAGCTCAGGATGGTGATGTCCTCGTCTTCGTCATCCCCACCTTTCTGGTTGCGCTCGCGGGCCTTCTTCTCTCGCGCCTTCCGCTTCTCTCGCGCCTTCAATAAATCTTCTACCTCTTTCTGCACGCGCCTGTCTTCCTTCGCCAGCTCCGCCTCGGACAGCGCTTTGCCGTCCCGGCTCACGAGCCTGCGCACGGCGCTCCCGGCCACGGGCGTCACTTCGTAGACCCGCGTCTCGGACTTCTTGATCCGGCCTTTGTCTATCTCGCGCTCGGTCTCCGTCTGGCGGTACGTGTACTGCTCCCGCAGTTCCTCAATCTTTTCCTGATTGGCTATGACGGACTTCATCAGAGACTCAAGGTCGGGGAGCGGGGCCGCGCCCGCGACCTGAGGGTGGCGGAAAGCCGACTCGTCTATCCCGCGGTTGTGCTCGACGCGGTCTACCGTCACGAGCGATTCCTTCTCGCCGTGCCTGACCCTGATCGAAAACGGCTCCATCACCCCATCGACCGGGCGGTAGTCTCCGTAAAACACCTCTTCGAGCCCTTCGAGCGTCTCGCGCTCCTGTTTGACTATGAGGTTGGTCGCCGCATCGAAGTAGAGCTTGACGCTGACCTCGTCCCGGATGAACTCGATGGCGTTCGCGTCGCGGCCCTCGACCGTGGCCTTCACGGGCGCTTGCGGAAAGATTCGGTTGCGCGAAAGGTCATGCGTCCTCGTGGTCGCGAGGAGCGCCCGTAGACGGAGCCGCTTGGCTTCGGCCCCGAGCAGGGTGCGCAGCCCGCGCCCGTCCAGGCGCCAGGCCGACTTGCCGTTGTAGCTCTCGCTCACGGTCGAGCCCCCGGCCTCGATGTCTGTCCGCAGCCGGTCGGGTCCGGCCGTCTGATATAAGAAGAGCCCGGCGGCCGCGCCGTCGCCTTTGACGGCCCCGCGGATGACCGTGCTCCTGACTCGCTTGGCCGCGCCCCCTCCGATGGCCTTCCTGTGCTTATCGAGCAGTTTATTCTGCGACTGCGCCTCGGCCGGGGATTGCCCCGCGAGCCACACCGCCGTCATCAAAAGCAGGAGAAAAAACTTCTTCATAAAAAACCTGTCGGATCCCGCAGCCTGTAAATTCGCGCGACCTATTATAGACCGTGGGCGAAAACTGGACTATACCCCGGCGATATATTATTGTAGCCGCACGAATCGCGCGCCGGTAATGGAGCCTATTATGATCAGATTTCAGGTCTTTTTCCGACCCCGTCTCGTGTGTGCGGCCATCATCTTTATCGCCGCCGTGACGCCCGCGGCTCAGGCCGAGAAGCGCGAAGTCATTCGCGGGGAGATAGCCTCGGCGCGCGAGCTGATATTTCAAGGGGGCTATGATGAAGCGGTCAAACGCTTCGTCGGCCTGGCGAAGGCGCACCCGGACAATCCGGCGGGCGATTTCTATCAGGCCGTCGCGCTGATCTGGAAGTCTTACGTGGATTCTAAGCTGGAAGCGGGCAGCCGCGATTACGACGAGGCGATCAACACGGCACTCGCGGCCGCGATTAAGAGAGCCGAGGCGATCAGGTCAGGCCCGAACAAATCGAAGGAAGACGAAGTCGAGGCGCTCTATTATCTCGGCTCGGCATTCGCGATCAAGTCGCGCCTGAATTTCTACCAGAACCACATCGTGCCGGCCGCGCGCTTCGCGCGCACCGCGCAGGACCACTTGAATGCCCTGATCAAGATCGACCCTGATTACGCGGACGCCTACTTCGCGCTCGGCGGCATCTATTACCGCGCGGGCGTGCTGCTCGACTCTCCCGTGGCGCGCCTGGCGTCGGGCGTCCTCGGCGCGAAGGCCCTGCCCGAGGGCGACTCGGAGCGGGGCATCCGTTATTTGAAGGCCGCCGCCGGGAGCCGGTTCGCGGGCGTGGACGCGAAGCTAGCCCTGCTCGAAATATACGTTCCGAAAAACGAGCGCCTCGACGAAGCGCTCGGGCTCGCGCGCGAGCTTCAGGCGAAGTACCCCGGCAATCAAACATTCGCGCGTTACCTGATGAGAATCTACCTCGGCCTCAGGGACCGCGCGAAGCTGAACCAGACGGCGCGGATGGTGCTCGCGCGCGTGAAGGAAGAGAAGCCCGGCTTCGGGGCTTTCATGAAGGCCGAGGCGAACCGCTTCATGCTTGAAGCGAGGAAACTATAAAGAGAATCTGTCATCGATTATGAGCGAACGGGGAACGAGCGTGGAAGTCACGCGGACATACCTTCAGATGGGCGCGCCCGAGGAATTAAGGCCCGGCCGGACCATAGACGAGCGGATCAGGATAGAGCGGGCGATCAACTGCCCCGCCTCTTTCTTCCGCTACCTGTACGAGGAAGTCGGGCGGCATTACCACTGGGTCGACCGCCTGCCGTGGACCGACGACGACCTGCGCGCCCGCCTGAGCGACCCGCGCGTCTCTCTGTGGGTGATGCACGTCGACGGCTCGCCGGCGGGCTACTTCGAGCTTGAGAAGCACGAAGACGGGGCGGTCGAGATCGCCTACTTCGGCCTGCTGCGGGAGTTCTTCGGGCGCGGGTTGGGCAAGCACCTGCTCACGGTCGCGGTCGAGTCCGCGTGGGCCGAGGGCGCGAACCGCGTGTGGCTTCACACCTGCACCCTCGACGGGCCGGCGGCCATGCCCAATTACCTGAGCCGCGGCTTCAAGCCTTTCAAGCAGGAGAAATACTTTACAGAGGTCAGGGGTCAGGATTCAGGGGCCTGCGAGGGAGCGGAAGCCTGACGCTTCCGTTGATGATTTCAAACTCTCTTTATTGAATCCCCTTCATCCCCTGGCTCCTGACTCCCGGCCACCGGCCCCTGACGCCTATCCCAGTTGGGGTAGGATTTCGCGGCCGTAGACCTTCACGGTCTCTTCCTCGTCCCCGCTCATGAGGTAGATGTTGAACTGCGTGACTCCGATATCCCGCAGCTCGCGCAGACGCCGCACGTGCTCGTCGGCCGGGCCTACGATGGTGAAGCGGTCCACGATCTCGTCGGGGACGAACTCGGCGTTCGAGCTCCCCACTTCGGCGTGATGCAGGTAATCGTACCCCTTGCGGTCCCTCACGTAAGAAGTCAAAACGTCGGGCAGCTGGTCCGTGCCATAACGCGAGATGAGGTCAACCACGTGATTCGAGACGAGGGCGGGGAACCACCGGACCTGCTCCCGCGCTTCCCCAAGGTCGTCCGACACCCAGACGGGGGCCGCGCTCATCACGCGCATCTTCGAAAAGTCGCGCCCCGCCTCTTCCGCGCCCTCGCGCACGTAGCCGAGGCACCAGCGGATCAGGTCCGGGTCGGCGAATTGCAGGATCACCCCGTCGCCGATCCGGCCCGCGCACCTGAGCGCCTTCGGCCCGTAGCCCGCGATCCACACGGGCGGCACCCCTTCGGTCGCCCAGGTCATTTGGATGGCGCGGCCTTCGTAGTCGATCCGCTCCCCGGCGCAGAGGCTTTGGATGGCCCTGACCGTCTCTTCGAGGCGGTCGAGCGTGGTGGGCTTCTTGCCCATCACGCGGCGCGACGAATCCCCGCGCCCGATGCCAAGGTCCATGCGGCCTCGGGAGATGCGGTTGAGCGTGGCGAGCAGGCTCGCCGTCACCGACGCATCGCGGACCGCCGGGTTGGTCACACAGGTGCCGAGCCGCATCCTCTCGGTGCTGGTCGCCATCAGTGTCAGCAGGGGGTAAGGCTCCTGCCACAGGACGTGCGAGTCGAACACCCACCCGTAGTCGAAGCCCGCGCCTTCGGCCTGTTTCGTGAGCGCGATGATGCGCTCGTGCGGCATGTCGGGTTTGAACGTGATAGCGAATTCAAGCATAAGCGTCCTCTTACGTTTCTCCGTCGCGGAAGGGGGGTTACCAACCCACCTGCCTGCCCTTGTTCTCTTCCTGCAGGAACTTCATCACGGGCGCGAAGTATTCGAGCATCGCGCGCGCGCTGATCTCCTCGCCCGTGGCCTCTTTTATCACCTGCCGCCAGTCCTTCGTCCTGCCGAGCTTCAGGATGTTCCACAGGAACTGGCCGACTTCCTTGTTGCCGTAATAATTACAATCGTGCGGGTCCTGCTTCAGGATGTTCTTCGCGATGTGCATGTGGAGCTGGTACTTGATGAGGTAAGCCATCGCGTAATCGTAGTACTGTCCGGGGTCGTCGTTGATGTGGGTCTTGGTCAGGGCGTCGGCGAACTCCTCCCCGCGCGGGGATGGCGGCTCGATGCCCTGGTACCTGGCGACGTACTCCCACCACCGCTTGTTGAACTGGTCGGCCGGGAGGTTCTGCTCGTACAGGTCGTGCTCCCACCCGGTCATCACGCCCGCAGACCAAGGGATGAAGACCAGGGCGTCGTCTAACGCTTCGTTCAGCAGGTAGGCCGTCTTGTCGATCTTCATGTCTTTCGGCATCACCCCGATCTCTTTCAGGTAAAGCGGCTGGCGCGCGGCGATGGAGATCAGGTCGCCTATGGCCTCATGGAACGCGCGGTTCGCCCCGCCCCTGAGCGTCACCGGCACGTCCGCGTTCGAGTAGGCCATGTAGTAGTAGACGTGCCCGAGCTCGTGGTGCGACGTGAAGAACCAGTCGGCGTTCGACTTCACGCTCATGAGCGAGCGGACATCTTTATCGAGGTCGATGTGCCACGCGGAGGCGTGCGTATTCTTCTTGCGCTTGGCGTCGGGCGGGAGCTCGTACAGGTCCGACTTCTCCCAGAAGGACTTGGGGAGCTGAGGCATGCCGAGCGAGACGTAGAACTTCTCGGACTGCTGGACGACCCACTCCGGGGAGCGCCCCTTGAAGAGGTCGTCGAGGTTGACGCCCTCGACGATGCCGGGCCACGCCTGCCCCCACCTGTTCCCGAGCCAGTGCGCGGGGATGAGGCGGGGAACGGGCTGCTTGTACTTCTCGGCCAGCTTGTGTTTCGCCCACGTGTGAAGCTGCTGGTAGAGCGGCTTGAGCTGCGCGTTCCACTGCTCGGTGGCGGCCTTCATCTCCTTGACCGACATGCCGTAATCGGAGACCTGAAGGTCGAAGAAGGAGGTGAAGCCCATCTCCCTCGCGACGCGGTTGCGGAGCCCCTGCAACTGGATGAGGCCGGGCTTGAGGGCCGGGCCCGTCTGCTTCGACACTTCCCACGCATGCTTTCGCTCCGCGAGGTTGGTGGAGGTCGTCAGGATCTCCTCGATCTGGTTCGGGGTGATGACCTTCGCGCACTTGTCGCCCTGCCGGTCGTAGCAGAACTCGAAGCTGTCGAGGATCGCGCTCTGGCGCGCCTCCGCCTCCACGCGGGCGGTGACGACTTCGGGGATGGTTCCGGGGTAATCGGCCGCGTCGTAGAGGATGGTTTCGAGCTGCCGGACCGACATGTCGTCGAGCTGGCCTTTCTGTTTCAGGTAGTTCTTTGCCTTCTCGATGATGTAGGGGCTCCCTTCGAAGACGGCCCGCGCCTGGTTCGCCCCGACCCTCTGGCCCGTGTGCTCGTCCGTCACGTCGGTGCTCGCCTTCCACTCCGCGTCGTTGGCGACCGCCGACAACTTCTGGCCGATGCGGTTGTACATGTCGAGGAAGTCTTTCACCTCCGCGCGCAGGCTCGCCTGCTCCTGCGGGGCCTGTGCCCGGATGGCTGTGATTGGCTGGGAGGTGAAGAACAACATAGCGATCAAGAGAAACAATAAACTTCTGGTTCTCATTTATACTCCGTTCCTTGAATGATCATGACCGCGGGCGGCGAGGCGGTCGCGGAAAACAGGCCCCGAAACCCGCCCCCGGTCTGACGCGCGCCGGGCGCGCCGGGTTGCGCCCACTCAATCCTGCGCCGCGAGCGGGCCGTACGTCTCCGGCCTGCGGTCGCGGTAGAACTGCCAGGTGTTTCTGACCTGACGAATCTGGTCGAGGTCGAGGTCGGCGACGATCAGCTCGTCGGAATCGCGCGAGCCCTGCGCGATTATCTGCCCGCGCGGGTCGCAGAAGTAGCTCTTGCCGTAAAACTCCCCGATGTCCCAGGGCTGCTCGCGCCCCACGCGATTGATCGCGCCGACGAAGTAGCCGTTGGCGACGGCGTGCGCGGGCTGCTCCAGCTCCCACAGGTACTCGGACAGACCGGCCACGGTCGCCGACGGGTTGAAGACGATCTCCGCGCCGGCCAGCCCCAGGGCGCGCGCGCCTTCGGGGAAGTGCCGGTCGTAGCAGATGTAGACGCCGACGTGCGCGTACTCGGTCCTGAAGGTCGGGTAGCCCAGGTTCCCCGGCTTGAAGTAGAACTTCTCCCAGAATCCGGGGGCGACGTGCGGGATGTGGTTCTTGCGGTACTTGCCGAGGTAGGTGCCGTCCGCGTCGATGACGGCCGCGGTGTTGTAGTAGACGCCGGCGATCTCCTCCTCGTAGATCGGGACGATCAGGACCATCCGGTGCCTCTTCGCCACCTCCTGCATGAGCTTCACGGTCGGGCCGTCGGGTATCTTCTCGACGGTCTCGTACCAGCGCGTGTCCTGCTCGGCGCAGAAATAGGGGGTCGAGAAGACCTCCTGCATGCACAAAATCTGCACGCCCCTGCCCGCCGCCTCCTCGATGAAGGCGAGGTTCTTGTCGATGTTCGCCCGCTTGATCTTCTCGAGCGGCTCGTCGACGGGGCAGGCATTCTTCGCTTGAATCAATCCGCATTTCACAATCTTTGCCATGATCGCTCCTGTGAGAATTTCGACGTTACCCTAAAACTTCACGTCGAGGTTGATCCAGGTCGTCTGCGGCAGGCCCTTTTCGAGCGCCGGGTCGAACCTGTACTGCATCACGGTCTCGACCGCGCGCTGGTCCAGCCCGTACCCCAGACGCCTCGTGACGTAAGCGCGCACGGGACGTCCGGAGGCCTCCACCAGCACGCGGAGGCCGACGAGCCCCGAGGCGCGCGCGCGCAGGGCCCGCTCGGTCGGCGCGGGCTTTATTGGCTGCCTGATCATCACGGGGCGCGAGGCCCTCGACGCTTTGCCTTCGTCGCGCGATTCGGAGGCCCGGCGCGGGCGGCTCGTGGCGCCGGACGACCCGCTCTGGCCGGTCCTCAGGTTTTCGAGCGAGTTCAACGCCGCCAGCCTGAACGACTCCTTCATCGCCTCGCTCACGCGCGAGACCTCCATCATCGCCATCGCGGACCGCAGGTGGTCGGCCGAGTCGGGCTCGCCGATCCGCCCCAGGGCCCAGACCGCCGAGTAGCGCACGTCGTATGAAGGGTCGGCGAGCATCTCCACGATCTCGTCCACGCCTTCGTCGTCCTGAAGGAGCCCCATCGCCGTGATGGCCGAGCCGCGCACCGAAGCCTCCGGGTCTTCGAGGGCTTTCGATAAGACCCCGGCCGCCTCGGGGTCGCCGACCATGCCGAGCGCGAAGGCCGCCGCCGCGCGGACCTCCGGGTCCTTGTCCCTGAGCGCGCGGGCGAGCGGCTCGTACGCCCCCCAGTCGGCGATCTGGCCGAGCGCGAAAGCCGCCGCCTCGCGTGTGCCCGCCTCCTTGTCGGAGAGGGCCTCGACCAGGGCCGGGACCCCCGCGCGCGCGCGCAGGCCGCCGATCTGCACGGCCGCCGCGCGCCTCGCCGCCGCGTCGCGGCCTCTGAGGTCCCTGAGCAGCCTCTCCGGCACCGGCGCGGAAGTGGAAGCCTGTCCCGCTTCCGCGCGGGCCGCGCCGGCCGGCGATGCCATAAGCATTACCGCGAGCGCGAAGACGTACGGCTTTGTATATGATTTATGTCTCATTGATGAATTTTGTTTCCCGACCGGATTCGGATTCCCCTCGATTGCAGAACGGCCGACACCTATCCGCGCGAAGCATAATACTACGAAGCTCGGGCCGGAGGTAACAAACCGCACGTATATGGTATCAAAGAAGTATTAGTTAGCAACATAATCTGGAACATGGTATGATCCGCGCGTCAATTCTTGGAGCGCTGGGTCACTAGTCCCTATGATGAAAGCGGCGCGGTCCGCCCCATAAGCCGCAACCTCACACATCGCTCAGGCTCAGCCGTCATCCTCTGAATTTGCCGCAGTCGTCTTTTTATTAACCCGCTCCTTTTTCTATTGGAAGGAGATAAAGATGAAAGACGTAAGCCACGAGGCGCGGGCCGAAAATCGCATCCTGTCTTTACTGCCGGATAAGGACCGCCGCCAGATGCTCTCCAGGCTTGAGCCCGTCCCGCTGCCGTCCTCGAAGGTCATCTACGAGATAGGGGCCCCAATTGATTACGTCTACTTCCTCGACAGCGGGCTGGCCTCCCTGATCTCCTACACGCAGGAGGGCGGGTCACTCGAAATGGCCATAATCGGCTACGAAGGGATGGCCGGGTTGCAGGCCTTTCTGGGGAGTGACCTGAGCGCGTACCGGGTCATCCAGCAGTTCGACGGCCACGCGCTCAGGATGAAGGCGGGCGAATTCAAAAGCGAGTGCGACCGCCTGCGCCCCCTGCGAGCCCTGATGCTGCGCTACACGCAGACGGTCGTCATCCAGATCAGCCAGACGGCCCTCTGCAACCGCTACCATGAAATCGAGGCCCGGCTCTGCTGCTGGCTGCTGCTGTGCCAGGACATCATCAGGTCGGACCACCTGCAACTCACCCAGGAGTTCCTCGCCTACATGCTCGGCTGCCGCCGCGCGGGCGTCACGGTGGCCGCGGGGAAGATGCAGAGCAGGGGGCTGATCGGCTACACGCGGGGCAACGTCCTCATCCTCGACCGCGAGGGGCTGAAGGCCGCCTCGTGCGAATGCTACGAAGTGATAACGACCGCGTTGGAGTGGCTCCGCGGGGGGTGACTGATTTATTCCCGCCCAGTGTACGTCATGGTACAGACTGATCGGTCACGGGCTGATATCCTGTAGTCTCCTCACGTATCACCCCCTAACCTTAAAAAGATTAGGAGCCGAATTATGACGGACGCGCAGAAGTGGATTCTCTTCGTTGACGACAACGAGGACACTCGTGAAATGATGACCCTGTTGCTGGACATCTCCGGCTATAAGGTGATCACGGCCGGGAAGATCGCCGACGCGCTGACGCTCGACGCCGAGTACAGTTTCGACCTCTACATGATCGATAACCTTCTTGAGGATGGGACCGGCGTCGACCTGTGTCTTCAGCTTCAAAGGCTCAGGCCGCTCACCCCGGTCCTCTTTTATTCGGGCGCGGGCTACGACTCCGACATCAAGCGGGCGATTGACGCCGGGGCGGGGGGGTACCTCGTCAAGCCGGCCACCCTGAAGCAGATAGAATCGAGCATAGAGCGGCTCTTAAATAAGAAGCCGAAGAAGGTCCTGACCGCGCGGCCCCCGGCCCCCGCGCCCGCCTGTCACCAGCTTATAAAGTAAGAAAGTAGGCCGACCCCCGGACGGCTCACTGCCCTGCGGGCTTCCGCATCAGTATGAAATAGATCGCGAAGGCGAGCCCGAAGGTGACGAACCAGCTGTAGGTGTAGAGGGTGTCGGCGAATGACGGGTCCGCGACCGCGCCTCCGGGCGTCGCGGCCGCGCGCAGGAACCCAGGAACCACCGGGATTATCGCGAGGACGAACGCCGCCACGGCTCGCCAGTTGATCCCATCGCCGTAGCTGTAGATCCCCCGCTCCATGTACAGGTCTTTCAGGGAGAGCTTCTGCCGCCTGATGACCCAGTAGTCGCAGATCAATATCCCGGCTATCGCGCCCATCAGCCCCGAGTACCCGATCAGCCACGTGAAGATGTATTCCCCCTTGTTGCGGTAGAGGTACCACGGCATCATCAGCACCCCGATGGTGGCCGTTATCAGCCCGCCCGCGACGTACGAGATGCGCTTCGGGTTGAGGTTCGAGAAGTCGTTCGACGGGGAGACCACGTTCGCCGCCATGTTCGTCGTGAGCTGCGCCGCGAAGATCACGACGGTCGCGAAGAGGACTATGAGCACGCTGTCGAACCGGCCCACGAGCTCCACCGGGTCGGGTATCGCGCGGCCGTAGATGAGCAGGGTCGCCGAAGTGGTCGCGACCCCGATGAAGGCGAAGGCCGTCATGGTGGTCGGGAGGCCGAGCGCCTGCCCGAGCGCCTGAGACTTCTGGCTCCGGGCGTAGCGCGTGAAGTCGGGGATGTTGAGGCTGAGCGTGGCCCAGTAGCCGACGCTCGCCGTGAGCGCGGGCGGGAAGAGCTGCCAGAAGGTCGGGCGCGGCGCGTTCGGGTCGAGGCGCTGGAGCATGTCTACGGAGCCGAGCACGCGGCCCATGCCCCCGGCCTCCGAGACGGCCCACCAGAGCAGCACGGCCCCGCCCCCGAGCAGCAGCGGCGCGGACCAGCTTTCGAGGTACTTGATCCCCTCGATGCCCCGAACGATTATGGCGACCTGGATCAGCCAGAACAGGCCGAACATGATGAACTCGTGCGCGGGCACGTCGGCCCACCCGCCCCACAGGGCTCTCATAAGCCCGTCGAGCGCCGTGCCGCCTATCCACGTCTGAATGCCGAACCACCCGCAGGCCACGAGCGCGCGGGCGAGGGCGGCGATGTTCGCGCCCCGCGTGCCGAAGCTGGCGCGGCACAGGACCGGGAACGAGATGCCGTACCTCGTGCCCGCGTGCGCATTCAGGATCATCGGTATCAGCACGATGGAATTGCCGAGCAGGATGGTCAGCATCGCCTGCCACCAGTTCATGCCCTGCTCGATGAACCCTCCGGCCAGCGTGTAGGTCGTGATGACGACGCTCATGCCGATCCAGAGCGCGGCGATGTTGTAGGTGGACCACGTGCGCTCCTCTATAGTCGTCGGGGCGAGGTCCCGGTTCCACAGGGGCGAGTCAGACACGTCTTCGCTCAGCTCGACGAAGTCCCGCTCGCCTGCCTGTTCCGTTTGAGCAGCCATAGAAATCCTCCTGGGGCCAGGGGTCAGAGTTCAGGGGCGGGGGCCGGTCTCCTGCCTGAAGGTCGTGATCGATTCGATCCTGCTCAGTACTTGCCGCTGAATGTGCCGCGCTTCAGGAACTCGCCGTCGCCGGGTTTGCCCACGTACTCGCCGCCGTCGACGACGACGCGCCCGCGCGCGAGCACGGTCTTCGTCACGCCCCGGACCTTCCTGCCTTCGTACGCGCTGTAGTCAACGTTCATGTGGTGGGTCGCGGCGGAGATGGTCATCTCTTCGTCCGGGTCGAAGATGACGATGTCGGCGTCGGACCCGACGGCTATGGTCCCCTTGCGCGGGAAGAGGCCGAACAGCTTCGCGGCCGAGGTGGACGTGATCTCGACGAACCGGTTCAGGCTGATGCGGCCGCCGGCCACGCCCCCGTCGTAGACGAGGCTCATGCGGTGCTCGACCCCCGGCCCGCCGTTCGGGATCTTCGTGAAGTCGTCGCGCCCGAGCTCTTTCTGCTCCTTGAAGCAGAAGGGGCAGTGGTCCGTCGAGATTACCTGAAGGTCGTTCCCCGCGAGCCCCTGCCAGAGCTTGTCCTGGTTCCACTTCTCGCGCAGGGGCGGGGTCATCACGTACTTCGCGCCCTCGAACCCCTCCTGCTCGTACGCCGTGTAATCGAGGAAGAGGTATTGCGGGCACGTCTCCGCGTAGGCGGGGATGCCCAGGTCCCGCGCCTCGCGCACCTCTTCGAGCGCGTCGGAGCAGCTAAGGTGGACGATGTAGACGGGGGAGTCCGCCATCTCCGCGATGGCTATGGCGCGGTGGACGCCCTCGGCCTCGGCCTTCGTGGGCCGCGTGAGTGCGTGGTACTTCGGGGCGGTCTTCCCCTCGGCGAGCGCGTGCCTGATTATCTCGTTGATGACGACCCCGTTCTCCGCGTGCATGCAGATGAGGCCGCCCGCCTCGCCTGCGTTCTTCATCGCGCGGTAGATGGTCGCGTCGTCGACGAGGAAGACGCCCGGATAGGCCATGAAGAGCTTGAAGCTCATCACGCCTTCGCCGATCAGCCGGCGCATCTCCGGCACCCGCTCGTCGGGCAGGTCGGTCGTGATGAGGTGAAAGCCGTAGTCGATGGCGGTCTTGCCCTCCGCCTTCCTGTGCCAGTTGTCGACCGCTTCCACGAGCGACTCGCCGTGGTACTGCACCGCGAAATCTATGATCGTCGTCGTCCCGCCGTGCGCCGCGGCGATTGTGCCCGTGCGGAAGTCGTCGGAAGAGGACGTGCCCCCGAACGGCAGCTCCATGTGGGTGTGCGGGTCTATGCCGCCCGGTATCACGAGCTTGCCCGCCGCGTCGAGCACGCGGTCGGCCTCCATGTCGAGCCGCGCGCCTATGACAGATATTTTCCCGTCTTCGACCAGAATATCGGCGGTGTAATTGTCGACCGCCGTCACGACGTTGCCGTTCTTAATCAGTGTCTTCATCGCTCGTGTCTTCCATCAACCCGCATGCGTTAACTCGCATGAGCCCGGCCCGAGGCCGGCCCGGAGGTTTATGATTCGAGGCCCGGTCACGCGAGCGCCGCGAAGGCCCCGTCGAGCGCCGTCGCCAGCTCGTCGATGTCGGCCTTCGAGGCGACGAGCGGCGGGCCGAGGCGGATGACGTTCCCGTAGAGCCCGCCCTTGCCGATGAGCACCCCGCGCTTTCTGGTCTCTTCGAAGACGCGGGCGACGGCCTGCGGGTCGGGCTCTTTCGTCTCCCGGCTCTTCACGCACTCGATGGCCTGCATCAGCCCCATGCCGCGCACGTCCCCGATTGCGGGGTATTTATCCTTCAGCTCTTCGAGCCGCTCGCGCAGGTAGCCGCCCACGACGCGGGCATTCGTCGGCAGGTCGTTCTCCTCGATGACGCGGATGGTCGCGAGCGAGGCGGCGCAGGTGACGGGGTTCCCCCCGAAAGTCGAGAAGGTCAGCGAAGGGTACTTGTCCGCGATCTCGGGGATCGCCGTCGTGCACCCGATGGGCGCGCCGTTGGCCATGCCCTTGGCGAAGGTCATCATCTCCGGCTCCACTTCCCAGTGCTCTATGCCGCACATGTGATCGCCGGTCCTCCCCCACCCGGTCTGCACCTCGTCGCAGATGAAGATGCCCCCGTAGCGCCTGACGATCTCGGTCACGACCTTGAAGTACTCTTTGGGCGGAGTGATGAAGCCCCCGACCCCGAGGATGGGCTCGGCGATGAAGGCGGCTATCTTCCCCGAGGTCGACGTCTGTATGAGCTCCTCGACGTCGCGCGCGCATTCGAGCGCGCAGGACTCGGGCCTGAGGTTGAACGGGCAGCGGTAGCAGTACGGCGCGTGCGCGTGGACGATGCCGGGGACGGCCGACGGCGCGTGCTTCCAGGGCGCGTGGCCGGTCGCCGTCATCGCGAGGATCGAGCGCCCGTGGTAGGCATGCCTGAGCGCGATTATCTCCGTGTTGCCGGTGTAGATCCGCGCGAGCACCATCGCGGTCTCGTCCGCCTCCGTGCCGCTGTTGGTGAAGAAACTCTTCGTCAGGTTGCCGGGGGTGACGTGCGCGATCTTTTCGGCTAGGTCCACCTGCGGCCTGTTGACGTAGAGCGTCGAGGTGTGGCTGATCGCGGACATCTGCCTGTTAACGGCTTCGACGACTTCGGGCCGCGCGTGGCCGACCGAGACCGTGAGGACGCCCCCGAAGCAGTCGAGGTAGCGGTTGCCCTCCGTGTCCCAGACGTGCATGCCTTCGCCGCGTTCGAGCGCCAGAGGCTTCCCGTAATAAGTGGTGACGCAGGGCCACACGTACTGCCTTTGTCTCTCGTAGAGATCGTCGGTCGAAGAATCACCCATCGCGTTTTGAGCAGTCATCAATGCCTCCGGATACCTGAATTCTAAGAAGGAAAGCTCGTTCATTAAACAACAAGGCAGGGGTCACGGGCAAGGGGCAAGGGGCCAGTGGTCAGGATCCGGAGAGGGAGGGCGATTCTATAAATAGAGTCTGAAATCCTTCTTCCTTAGCCCCTGGCTCCTGACCCCTGACCACTGGCCCCTGATGCCTAGTCGCAGGAGCAATCGTTGTCGGCTATGGACCTGTCGTTTATTGTGAAGGTCGCTCTTGAAGTGAAACTATGCAGGGTAGCGTGGCCCCTGGCCCGTTCTCTGTCGACCCTGACTATCACCCGGCGGTCGGGCGCGTTGTGTTGCAGGGTGATGTTATTGCCTCTCCTGCTTACAGCGCCCGTCCCTTCGATCACGAGCCCCGTGCCGCATTCGGTGAACCTGTAATCGCCGGTGGTCAGGCTCAACTCCAGAATACGGCCGCTGCTCTCGTCCTGAAGGCATAAGTCGAAAGCGCTGACCTCGTCCCCGAGGTAACGCGCGAGGATGAAGTCGGTGTTGCCATCGCTCGACAGAGTGATCCCCGCCACCACGATCTTCCCGTCCGCCTGAATGGCCACCGCCGCCGCCGTGTCGAGGTCCTCTTCGGGGTCAGAGTGGTTGCCGACGAAATTAGTCGTGACTACTCCGTTGACGCCGAACGAGGTGTCGACGCTCCCATCACTGTTGAAGCGCGCGACGGCGATGTCCGAGTCCGATCCGACCGGCACGATCACGGAGCCCGCCGCGATGATCTTGCCGTCCGGCTGAAGCGCGACCGCGCGCGCCGCGCCGCCCCTGCCGCCGGGGTGCAGAGTGACCCTGCCGTCCCCTCCGAACGTCGTGTCGAGGCTGCCATCCGCGTTGTAGCGCGCGAGCGCGAATTCATTCTCGAATTCGCCATCAGGAAACGCATTCCCCGCCGCAACGATCTTCCCGTCGGGCTGGATGACTAAATCGGAAACCCCGGCGAAGCGGCCGAAGTCCGTGGTCACTCTCCCGTCGCCGTCGAAGGTCGGGTCGAGACTGCCGTCGTTGTTATAACGGGCGAGGGCGAACATGGAGTCGAAGTCGCTCATGGGGCTCGCGGACCCCGCCACGACGATCTTGCCGTCGGATTGAACGGAGACCGAAGAGACGAATTCTCTGGTGCCGAAGAAGTCGGTGGTCACCTTGCCGTCGCCTCCAAAACTAGAGTCCAGGCTCCCGTCAATGTTGTACCGGGCCACGGCAAAATCGACGCTCTCGTTGCTGCCATTCCTGGCAAACCCGGCCACCACGATTTTACCGTCGGGCTGCAGGGCTACGCCGCGCACGTCGTCGAAGTCTCCGAAGAAGTCGGTCGTAACCTTGCCGCCGCTGCCGAAAGAGAGGTCAAGGCTCCCGTCGCTGTTGTAGCGGGCCAGAGCGAAATCGGTGCCCGTAATCGTGTTGAAGACCTGCCCGGCTACCACGATCTTCCCGTCGGGCTGAAGGGCGGCGTCGAATGCGAAATCTATGTCGCCGAAGAAATCGGTCACCACTTTCCCGCCGCTGCCGAATGAGGGATCGAGGCTGCCGTCGGCGTTGTAGCGCGCGAGGCCGAAGTTAGAATTGGGGCTGCCGACATCGACGCTCCCCACGGCGACCAGGCGACCGTCGGGCTGTATGAGTAGAGCCTCGCCGAAGTCATTATTACCGGAGAAGTCAGTGACCACGAGCCCGTTGGAGCCGAAGGCCGGGTCCAGGTCTCCCGCGGCCGCGCTCGCGGGCGAGTGCAAAGGCCCGCACAGGAATACGAGGATCGTGCTCAACACGAGGGCCTTGCGTGATGATCGCGCGGGGGGGAGGGCCGGGCGCAGGACGTGGGGCATGAGATTCGACATGATAGATTACCTCCGGATCAGGTTGAAGCGACAAGCTGTCCACCCCGCTCGGTCTGCGTGTAATGAATATGGTCAAAGCGGGTTGTCAATCCGTCGGACGAGATCGTAAGCCATTACGCCTGGGGAGACTATACTCCCTCCCGCGAGAAATCCAAAATCAATCACGCGTCGGCCGGCGAGGGCCGGGCGGACGGATTACCCGGCCTTTTATGACTCGCGCGTTCGACCTGACGCCTGGACAATCGCGCGACGGCGCTGATAAAATCTGCCGCTTTGGGAAGACCGAAAGAGGCGACCCGGAAGCGGTAGCCCGAGAGGACGACAGGTTGAGCACCGGCCGCGCGGACGATTTCACTGATCCTGAAGCGGTCGAGCGCCGCGTCTGGCGAAACATCTTCGCGGTGATCGCGCTCGCCATAGTCGCCGCCGCGATCTTCGCCGACCTCAGGTTTATGCTCGGGCTGGCCGTGGGCGGGGCGCTCGCGCTTCTCAATTACAAGTGGCTGCACGCTTCCCTGCGCGATATACTCGCGATAGGAGGCGACAAGGCCCCGCCCGGCACTTCCATGCAGTTCATCCTGCGGTGGGTCATCATCGGGGCGGTCGTCTACGCGGCCAGTCTTACCGGACACGTCGATGAGATCGCGATGCTCTCGGGGCTGTTAGCGCCGGCGGTCGCGGTGATGATAGAAGCAGCTTACGTGACTTATAAAACTCTCACTCGCGGTGGAGACAGATAACACATGTTGCTAACGTTCCTGCTTTTCTTCCAGGAAGCCCACGGCGCGGCGGCCGAGACGGCCGAGCACGCGGCCGCGTCCGACGCGGGGCATCACGTGCCCGCCCTCGTCGAATGGGTGAATCACTTGTTAGGCCCGGCGGTCCTGTCGGCCCAGAGGGCGGTCATGCCTTCCATCTATGGGCTGTTCGGCGCGACGTGGCACGAGCCCGCGGCGGGCGAGCTCATCATACCCGCGCACGTCGTCTGGACCGTGGTCCTGATGATCATCGTGACCCTGCTCGTCCTCCTGCTGCGCGGGAAATTGTCGGTGGACCGGCCCTCGAAGGGCCAGCAGTTGCTCGAAGTCGGGGTCGAGCAGATCAGGGGTCTGCTCGATCAGGTGGTCGGCCCGTACGGGCGCAGGTACGTGCCCGTGGTCGGAGGGTTCGCGGTCTTCATCCTGATAGGCAACCTGATGGGCGCGGTCCCCGGCCTCGGAGCGCCGACCGAAAACATCAACGTGACCGGCGCACTCGGGCTGGCCTCATTCCTTTATTACATCACGACCGGCTTCCGCCAGCAGGGGATCGGCTACCTGAAACATTTCACCGGGGGGCTCACCGGCGCTCTCCTGCCGACCATCGGCCTCCTGATCTTCGTGGTCGAGATCATCTCCAACAGCGTGCGCCCCGTGACCCTGGCGCTCCGGCTCTTCGTCAACATGTTCGCCGACCACCAGATCGCGGGCGTATTCCTGAACCTCGCGCCGTGGCTGATCCCGATCTTCACGATAATCTTAGGGGTCTTCGTCGCCTTCGTGCAGACCTTCATCTTCATCATGCTCTCCATAGTCTACCTGTCGGAGACGGTGCCGCACGAAGAGCACGACCACGACGAGCACGCGCACGGCGAGGAGGCGATGGCGCATTGAGCATTAATTTATAACGCGGCTTTATAGTACGGAACATAGAGGGAGGCGAGAGACTGGCTCTTTTCATAGAAGTTGACCGCACGCGCCGCCGGAGCCTTGCAGCAGGAGGGGCAAGCGAATACCGGGCTCGTGGGAATAATAACCGGGCCGAGCTGTCGAATCTTCCTCCGTTGATAACCAGCGAGCGCAAGACGGAGGTCGGGCCTCGCGCGAACCGAAGGATGCGGAGAGCATCACGCAGAATCCCGAGGAGGAGAAAATGATCAGAGCAAGACTATTCGTTATGTCGGCCTTGATGACCCTGCTGGCCGTCGCCACGGCGGCGGCGCAGACCGACACGCCGGCGGCCAGCGGTAATTCGTGGTTCATCCCCGGCGACGTGGCATTCGCCGTCGCGATTGCGGCGTTCGGCGGAGCGATGGCCGACGGCCGCGCGATTGCCGCCGCCTGTGAAGGCACCGCGCGCAATCCCGGAGCCGGCGGGCGCATCTTCACGATGCTGCTGCTCGGCCTGGCGCTCATCGAAACGCTCGTGCTGTTCACGTTCCTGACCCTGTTCATCAGGCCGGTCCGGTAAGGCCGGCGGCCGGCGGCTTTTCCGAGGGAGGCTTCGCGCCTCCCTTTTTATTTCCGCGACAGGGTAATAAAATTTGGGACCCCGCACATTTTCAATGGGAGACACGGACATGCAGTCATTCAGAGACAGTCTTGTCGAGCTCATCACGATGACCTCTACCAACCTGCCGCCCGACGTGCGGCGGGCGATGGCCGCCGCGACCGAGGCCGAGAGCGCGGGCACGAGCGCCGGGGCCGCGCTCAACATAATCGCCACGAACATCGACATGGCCTGCGACGACGAGGGGCCGATCTGCCAGGACACGGGGATGCCCACGTTCGAGGTGAAGACGCCCGTGGGCGCGAACCAGATCGTGATGAGGCGCGAGATCCGCGAGGCTATAGCCGAAGCCACACGGCGCGGCAAGCTGCGGCCCAACTCGGTCGATTCGATCACCGGCACGAACTCCGGCGACAACCTCGGCCCCGGAACTCCCGTCATCCATTTCGAGCAGTGGGAGAACGACGACGAGGTCGAGATCAAGCTTCTGCTCAAGGGCGGGGGCTGCGAGAATAAGAACATCCAATACGCCCTGCCGACCGAACTCCCCCACCTCGGGCGCGCGGGCCGCGACCTCGACGGGGTGCGCAAGTGCATAATGCACGCCGTGTGGCAGGCGCAGGGGCAGGGTTGCAGCGCGGGCGCGATAGGCGTCTGCATAGGCGGGGACCGGACCTCGGGCTACCAGCATGCGAAAGAGCAGCTGTTCCGCCTGCTCGACGACACCAACCCGGACCCTAAGCTGGCGGAGCTCGAAGAGTACGTGATGAGGGCTTCGAACACGCTGGGGATCGGCCCGATGGGGTTCGGCGGCGGGGTGACTCTGATCGGCTGCAAGGTGAGCGCGCTCAACCGCCTGCCCGCGAGCTTCTTCGTGTCGGTGGCTTACGACTGCTGGGCGTTTCGCAGGCTCGGGGTCGTGCTCGACGCGAAGACGGGGGAGATAAAGAGGTGGCTCTACCGCGACGAGAAAGGGCCCGCCGCGCCGCGGTCGGGCGAAGAAGGGTTCCGACTGAGCGGCAGGGAGAAGACGCTCGTCGCGCCGCTCACGGAAGAGCAGGTCCGGGGTTTAAAAGTCGGCGACGTGGTGCTGATCTCGGGCGAGATGTACACGGGCCGGGACGCGGTCCACTCTTACCTGATGAAGCACGAGCCCCCCGTCGATCTCAGGGGGTCGGTGCTCTACCACTGCGGCCCGGTGGTGATGAAGAACAACGGCAGTTATAAGATCACGGCGGCGGGCCCGACCACGAGCATCCGCGAAGAGCCTTACCAGGCCGACATAATCAAGCGGTACGGCGTGCGCGCGGTGGTCGGCAAAGGCGGCATGGGCAAGCGCACACTCGACGCGATGCGGGAGGCGGGCGCGGTCTACCTGAACGCGATAGGCGGCGCGGCCCAGTACTACTCGCGCAGCATCGAAGAAGTCCTCGACGTGAACCTGCTGGAGTTCGGCATCCCCGAAGCGATGTGGCACCTGCGCGTGCGCGATTTCCCCGCCATCGTCACCATGGACGCCCACGGAAACTCTCTCCACGCCGACGTGGAGAAAGCGTCCGCGCTGATGCTCGAACGGCTGGCGGAGCCGGTGTTTTAGTCAGGGGTCAGTGGCCGGGGGCCGGGAGCCAGGGAAGGAGAGGGATTCTATAACGAGAGCCCCTCATCACCCCTGGCATCTGGCCCCCGTTAATGATCTCAAACTCTCTTTATTGAATCCCTTCCTTAGACTCCGTCCCCTGTCCCCCGACCACCGGCCCCTAATACTTTATGTACACAACCTTCGTCTCCGTGTAGAAGTCGAGCACGTCGTCGCCGACTTCGCGGCCGCCGTAACCGCTCTCCTTGATGCCTCCGAACGGGGCGTGCGAATAGCCGCCGACTCCGGGGCGGTTCACGTGGATGATCCCGGCCTCGGCGGCGGAGGCGAATTGAAAGACGCGGGACACGTCTTTCGTGAAGATCGAAGCCGTCAGCCCGTAGCGCACGGAGTTCGCTATCCGGATGGCTTCTTCGACATCCCGCGCGCGGATGACTGATAGGACCGGCCCGAATATCTCTTCTCTGGCGACCTCCATTTCAGGATTCGCTTCGATCACGGTCGGGGGGAAGAAGAGGCCGTGCTTATGCTCCCCCTCCGAGACGCGGGTGCCGCCCGCGCGAAATTCCGCCCCCTCCTTCCGCGCGAGCTCCGAGTAATGCGTGACGCCGCCCATCGCCCTCGCGTCGACGAGGGGGCCGATCTCCACGCCCTCGTCGGTCCCGCGGCCCACGCGGAGCGAGGACGCGCGGCCGACGACGCCCGCGAGGAAATCGTCGTAGACGCGCCCGACCACGATGGCGCGGCTCGTCGCGGTGCACCTCTGGCCGGTCGAGCCGAACGCGCCCGCCATCGCCCCGCTCACCGCCTGATCGATGTCCGCGTCTTCGAGCACGATCTGCGGGTTCTTGCCGCCCAGCTCAAGCTGTAGTTTGAGTAGCCGCTCCGAAGCCTTCATCGCGATCTGCTTGCCGACTTTGGTCGAGCCGGTGAACGACACCCCGCGCACGATCTCGTTCGAGATGAGCTCGGCCCCCGGCTCGCTGTCTCCGTGCACGAGGTTCACGACCCCTTCGGGGAGCCCGACTTCTTCCAGCCCGCGCACGAGCATGGCCGCCGTCAGTGGAGTGAGCGGGGAGGGCTTGAGCACGACCGTATTCCCCGCGATCAGAGCGGGCGCGATCTTCCAGACGGGGATGGCCACCGGGAAATTCCACGGGCTGATGAGGCCCACCACCCCGAGGGGCGCGAGGTCCGAATAGCAGAATACCCCGCCCTCTTCCGATGGGAAGACGCGCCCCCCGAGCCTCCTGCCCATGCCCGCCGTGAATTCCAGAATGTCGAGCGCGCGACGGACTTCGCCCGCGGACTCCGCGAGCACCTTCCCCTCTTCGCGCGTGAGCAGGAGCGCGAGCGCGTCCTTCCGCGAGTCGATCCATGCCATCCAGTTAAACAGGAGCCTGCCGCGCTGCGGCGGCGGGACCCGGCCCCAGGCTTCCTTCGCCCGCTCCGCGGCTTCTATCGCTCGCCGCGCGTCCGCGCGCGAAGAGTCGGGCGCGCGGGCCACGAGCACGCGCTCGTCCGCGGGGTCGAACCGCTCCGCCCACCTTCCCGTCTCGGAGGGCTCCCACCGCCCGCCGATGAAGTTCAACACCGTCTGCCCGACTTCCGGAATACCGTTCATATGACCTCCGCTCCTCTCAATCCGTTTATGATTGCGGCATTATACAACGAACGCGCGCTTTGTTGCGGCGGATCGGCGGCGGGCGCGGATGGGGCCCGATCTAATTATTGACAAAGGGTAAGCCGCATATTAGACTGGCCGCGTCGTTTTAGTTATTTCAAGCGTCACCGATAAAGGCACACCAGGAGTGATCCTGGGTCGCAAAGCCAAGGTCTTCGAAAGCGCGTCAGCTTTCGAAGAATGTCTGGCCGCCGAAGTGAAGTTGGAAAAGCTCCCTTCCGGTTTTCAACTCCACTCGATCACAGTCCCCGATTGATCGCCCGCCATCGTCGCGAGCAGTGTCGCGAACGGTGACCGGCCGCCATCACGAATCCGCCTTTAACGGATGAGCCGGCCCCACGAACAGGAGGGAGCATGAGATCATCTGTGATAATAAGCGCCATAATTCTTCTCGGGCTTATGGCGACCAGAGCCGCCGCGCAGGACGCGAGCATAAACGCGAGCTTCGACTCAAACGGCGGGGTAAAGCTCGACTCGCAGCGCACCCCGAAGCTGACCGTTTACGAAAACCCATCGCCCGTGCAAGCGGCAAAGCCCGTAGCGGGCGCTACGGGCACGACGCCCGGCCCGGCCCCTGGCTCGGCAAAGAACGGCGCGACCGGGGCCGCTCAAAACGGGGCGCCGCAAAACTCGGGGCAGGTCGCGGGAGCCCAGAGCCCCGCGACGACCCCTCGCCCGATGGTGCTGTCGGGCGCGCAGCCCTCCGCCCAGGCTCAATTCAGCGGGAGCCTGCAATCGACCGGGAATCCCGTCTACGACGATCTGGTCCTGAAGGCGGCGGCGAGGCACGGGGTCGACCCGAACCTGATATTTTCAGTGATGCGGCAGGAATCGGGGTTCAATTACCGCGCCAAGTCCTACAAGGGCGCGACGGGGTTGATGCAGCTGATGCCGGCGACCGCGCGGCGGTTCGGGGTGCAGAACATCTACGACCCCGCTCAGAATATCGAGGGCGGCACGAGATATCTCAGGTTCCTGCTCGACACGTTCAACGGGGACGTGGGGCTGGCGCTGGCGGGTTACAACGCGGGCGAGGGGGCCGTGATGAAGTACGGCTATCAGGTGCCTCCGTACCGCGAGACGCGGAATTACGTGCGCAGCATCACCGCGAAATACGGCCACTCGAAGCACACTTCCGCTATGGTGTCGAAGGCGGCGGTCGCGGTTAAGAATCAGGCCCCGGCGGCGGCCGCATTCTCGGGAGGGTCGAGCACGCGGCTGTCGAACAATTATTGACCGTGGAGCGCAGGGGGAAGGGTTCAACTCCGGGGCTTCCGCGGCCCGACGGCCCTTTCGATTTTCGGCTTGACTTGACGCATATCCCCCTATAAAACGTCCCCCAGGTAATCGAAATATTATGAAGTCGAATAAGGCCAGGCTATTTGTCGACGTGATCGCCTTCGCGCTGATCTTCTGCCTGACGGCCCGCCCGACTTTAAACGCCGCCGACCCCGAAGCCTCTTCCGCCCACCCCCGCTCGCTCGCCGAGAGCCTCTTCGCCAACGCGACGGACCTGGCGACGGCGCTTCACAACCGCCCGCTTGAGCAGAGGAGCCTGAACGATTACCGCCGCGCGCTCGACGCTTTCAATCAGGTCATAAGGCTCAACACGAACACCTATTTTTCGGCGGAATCTTACGCGCGCATGGCCGAGCTTCAGCGCGAGATGGCCGACGTGTCGGGCGACTCGGCGCTCTACCAGCAGGCGGTAGAGACCTTCAGGAAGATACTGATCCAGCACCCGCAGAGCATATTCGTGAGCGACGCATTGATCAGCATCGCGAACATCTACGAAGAGAATTTGCAGGACCTCGACGGGGCGGCGGCGGCCTACAGGGAGTTGATACTTCACTTCCCCGACTCCGTGATGGCGCGTGAGGCGCGCGCGGTGCTCTCGCGTTTCGAGGCCCAGTTGCACGACCGCCCGGTTGACGTGGCCACGCCTTCCGGCCGGGCCGCGATCACCGACTCGGGGGCTTCCGAGCTCGCGCGGCTCACGAACGTCCGCAATTTCAGCGGCCCGGATTACGCCCGAGTGGTGATAGACCTGTCGGGCGAAACCTCTTACGCGGGCGCGCGCGCGGGCGACAACGCGGTCGCGATCAGCCTGGACAATGCGGCCGTCTCGCCCTCGCTTTACGGCCGCCGCTTCATCGTCGGGGCCTCGACCATGCTCAGGCGCGTGACCGTGTCGGAAGGACCCTCTGCGGGCTCGGGCGTGCGCGTGAATATTGAAATCAGCTCGCTCTCAGATTATTCGATCTTCCGGCTCTCGGATCCCGAGCGGATCGTCATAGACCTTCACTCGAAAGGCGCGCGCGGGCGCGAGGGCGTGAAGTCGCCCTCGGAGGCTTTGCGGGACGAGGCTGCCGCGGCCGAAGCCGCGCGCGAGCCGCGACCGGGCGGCGATCCCGCCCCGGCCCCGAGGAGCAGGGAAGCGGGCGTGCGGAATTACGGGAAGGCTCTGCTCTCCCTGCCCGAGATCAGCGACCCCATTCTGCCGTTCAACCCTTCGGAACAGCACGCCCATAACGCGCCTTCGCCGGGGGCGGGCGCGATTGCGGGCGAGCTTAAATCCCAGAACGCGCCCGTCAAATGCGTGGTGATCGATCCGGGGCACGGAGGGCATGACACGGGGACCATAGGCGCGAACGGGATGCGCGAGAAAGACCTCGTGCTCGATGTCGCGCGACGCCTGCGGGCGTACATCAAGCGAAATTACCCGGACGTTGAAGTGATACTGACGCGGGATTCGGACCGCTTCGTCGCGCTCGAAGAGCGGACCGCCATAGCGAATGCGCGCAGGGCCGACCTGTTCATCTCCGTCCACGCCAACGCGAGCGAATCGCGCGGGGCTTCGGGGGTCGAGACTTACTTCATGAGCCCCGACCGCGCGCCGTCGGAAGACCTGAAGGCCGCCGCGCGCGAGAACGCCAAGTTCGCCGACGACAAGCACGGGGGGCAGGAGCAGAAAGGCCCCGGCGCGGTGGTCGCGAGCGTATCGGCGGGGAACCGCGTGGCCGAGTCGCGGGAGCTGGCGCGCTACATACAGTCAGGGCTCGTGCGCGGGATAGGGGCCGCTTCCCCGCGCACGGCCACCAACCGCGGGGTTAAGCACGCGCCTTTCACGGTGCTGCTAGGGGCTCTGATGCCGAGTGTGCTCGCCGAAGTCTCTTTCATGTCGAACCCGCGCGACGAAGCTCTCCTTCAGACCGCGCAGTTCCGCGAGCGGATCGCCGCGTCGCTATTCGCGGGCCTGAACGCCTACCTGAAAAAGAACCGCGCGCCGGCACCCCCGGCCGAAACGAAAAAATGACCGAAGCGAAAAAATGAGGCCGGGGAAATCGCCTCTCAAATGCCGGCCGTGTTCATCAGCACGACCCGCCAGCCGTCGGGGTCTTCGAACGTAACTCCCTTCGAAGCCCAGTAGGGGTTTTCGGGGGGGACGGGCGGATGATTCATCGCCGAGAGGCGCTCGACCAGAAGGTCGATTGATTCTTTATCCGGGATGTAAAAGACGAGCAGATTGTCTTTGGAAGGGGCGGGGCATGGGCTGCCCTCTTCGTGCTCGGTGAATTCGAGATGGTATTCGCGGCCCGGAAGCCCCAGCATCACTCCGGAATACCCGGAGTGCCCTTCGAACGACCCGATCACTTCGAGGCCGAGCCCGTCGCGGTAGAAGCGAACCACTTCCCCGAGTTTATCCGTGGGCCGCGCCACCCGCACCTGAACCGCATTCAAATTTTTCGGCCACATCCCATCCCTCCTCAACCGCCCTGTTTCTTTCCGTTCAAATCCTGCGCGCTTACCAAGCCGACGATGAGCCCGTTCGGGTCGAGCACGACCGCGCGGCCGAGCCCGTTCTTCTCCACGCGCAGGCGGGCCTCGGCGACCGGGGTCAGAGAGCTGATGAACATCGAGTCGTCCACCGGGCGCATGCATTCGCGCACGGAGAGCCGCGCCCACTCCTCGCGGGGGACCGCCTTCAGCTCTTCGAGCAGCAGCAGCCCGTGCAGCCTCTTGTCCCGCGCCACCGGGAAGCTCGTGTGCCGGTTGTTGTCCAGCACTTTATTTATGAAATCGGAGACCATCATGTCGGGCGGTATGAGGACCACGTTGCGGTTCATCACCTCCTGGACCGTGCCGCGCCTCGCGTGCCACGCGCTGCGCGAGCGGGCGTCGGAAGAGCCGAGCATCGCGGCGATCACGAGGCCGATTATGACGCTCCACATCCCGGTTATGTAGTCCTTATAGAAGAACGTGTAGAGCCCCCAGATTATCAGCGTTATCGCGATTATCAACCCCATGCGCAGGGCGATCTGGGTCGAGAGGCGGAAGTTCTTGTTGAAGTGCCAGAGCACGGCCCTCAGCACCCTGCCGCCGTCGAGCGGCAGGCCCGGCATGATGTTGAACCCGGCCAGAAACCAGTTGACCAGCCCGAGGTGCTGAAAGACCTGGCCGCCCGCCCTGTACCCGGCCTGCTCGGCCAGCAGGGTGTGAAGGGTCAGAAACAGTGCGCCGAGGATGAAGCTCGACGCGGGCCCGACGACGGCGATCTTGAACTCGGAGGCGGGGTCGGCGGGCTGCCCTTCGAGGGTCGCGAGCCCCCCGAATATGTAGAGGGTGATGTTGCCCGTGCCGAGCCCTTGGGCCCGCGCCATCAGCGCGTGCGACAGCTCGTGCGCGAGGACCGACACGAACAGCAGCGCGGTGGTCGCCATGCCGAGGGTCCAGTAATGGATGCTCAACAGGCCGGGCGCTTCGCGGGGCAGGTAGAAAGACGCTATGGCCCACGTGTAGAAGGGGAAGACCGGCAGCCAGCTATAGTGCGCTTTGATCGGTATGCCGAACACATGACCAAGGCTGAACGGTTTGGAAGTTGATCTCATCTTTTAAATCGTACCAGACGCTAAAACGTTCTATGGAAGTTTACCCGCACCTTAACCCGCGCTCAAGTAACCGTTCGTAGACTGGCCGGGGGCGATACTCTATAATCATAGCCTTCGGAGAAAAGGAGCCCCGATATGGAACTTTACATAATCCGCCACGCGACAGCTCAACCGCTCGGCAGGAAGAACGATTTCACGGACGAGAAGCGGTCGCTTACGGCCGAAGGGCGGGAGAGGATGCGGGACGCGGCTCGCGGGCTGCGCAAGCTGGGCGTCGAGCTCGACCTTATATTGACCAGCCCGCTCGCGCGCGCGGTCGAGACGGCGGAAGTGCTCGCCAGCGTTTTCGGGATGAACAAGAGGGATGTCGAGCAGACCGCGAATCTGGCTCCCGGAGCCCCTTCCGAGGATTTGTTCGCCGAGATCAAGGGCCACACGGGGGTCGAGTCGGTCGCCCTCGTGGGCCACCAGCCCGACCTGGGCGAGTTGATCTGCAAAGTCGTCCGGGGCGATGGCGGCTTCTCCATCGAATTGAAGAAGGGGAGCGTCTGCTGCGTAAACATCATGCAGACCGTGCCGGAGCTTCAGGGGGCTTTGACCTGGCTCATGACCCCGAGGCAGTTGCGCCTCCTGTCGAAGATTTGATCGGCCCCGCGGACCGGACGGAAGGGAGTTATCGACTTGTACTTTATCGCCATAGTCACCGGCCTCGCGGTGGGGACGCTCGTCTGGGTGTTCGGCTCGCACTGGATCGCCACTTCGATTGCCTGGGCGGAGACCAACCAGCCGCACCTGTTCGGCTCGCGCCGCCTGCGCGCGGGCGAGGCCATAGCGTGCGGCCTGCTCTTTCTGGCCTGCCTCGCCATCGCCTTCTGGATCGCGTGGGCGATGATCAGATAGGGCCGGTCAATCTCCCGCGAGCATCCTCTTCAGAAGTTTCCCCGTCGGGCCTTTGGGTATCTCTTCCAGGAACTCGACCGACCTCGGGCACTTGAAGTCGGCCAGCCGCTCCCTGCAAAAGTCGAGCAGCTCCTCTTCGGTCGCGCGCTCGCCGGGGCGCAGGACCACGTAAGACTTCACCTCTTCGCCGTACAGAGGGTCGGCGACTCCCACGGTCGCCGCGTCCTTAACCTTCGGGTGCTGGTAAAGCACTTCGTCGATCTCGCGCGGGTAGATGTTCTCCCCCCCGCGGATGATCATGTCGCTCTTGCGGTCCACTACGTAGAAGAAGCCGTCCTCGTCCGCGTAGCCGAGGTCGCCCGTGTGGAACCACCCCGACCTGAAAGCCTCGCGCGTCGCGGGTTCGTTGCGGAAATACCCTTTCATGACGTTCGGCCCGCGCAGCACGATCTCCCCGACCTCGCGCGGCCCGAGCTCCCGGTCGTCGTCGTCGAAGACCTTGACTTCGTTCCCGATGGGGAGCCCGACCGAGCCGGCGCGGCGGCGCTCGTCCGGCGGGTTGAACGTCGAGCGGCAGGTCGACTCCGACAGCCCGTACCCTTCGACGACCGGGCAATGAAAGAGCGATTCGAAGGTCTTAATCACTTCGACCGGCACCGGCGCGGAGCCGCAGAGCGCGAACCTCAGGCGGCTCACGTCGAGCCCCTCGGGCACCCCTCCCGGATAGGTCTGATTGAGCAGGGAGAGCATCGTGGCCACGGAGCCGAAGTAGGTCACGCCGTGCTCCGAGATGATGTCCCAGTGCCGCGACGCGCTGAAGCGCCGCGCGAGCACGATGCTGCCGCCGGCCTGAAGCGCGGCGAGGCCCGTCGTCATCAGAGCGTTGACGTGGAACAGGGGCATGACCATAAGCGAGCGGTCCCCCTCTCCGAGCGAGAGCCACTCCGCGATCTGCCGCGCGTTGCTCAACAGGTTGCCGTGCGTGAGCAGCACGCCCTTCGGCTTCCCGGTCGTGCCGGACGTGTAGATTATCACCGCCTCGTCGTCGCGGGATACATCCGCGCCCGCGAGCCTCGGTGGCGGGGCGGCCTCCCCGCGCGCGCGGGTGTAACGGACGACCGTCTCATCGCCCGGATCATCAACCGGCCCCGCGCCCGCCCCGTCGATCAGGACGACGGCCCCGACCGAAGGCATCGACGCGCGCGCCGCTTCGACTACCGGGTAAAGGTCCGTCTGAGTGACGACCACCGAGGCCTGAGAATCGTTAACTATGAACTCCACTTCGTGAGGCTTCAGAAGGGCGTTGACCGGGCCGGCCCACGCCCCCGTCCTGAAGCAGGCGAAGTAAAAGATCAGGTACTCGGCGCAGTTCGGGAGGAAGAGGCTGACCACACTCCCTTTAGTCACCCCGAGCCGCAGGAGCAGCGCCGCCGCGAGGTCGACTTCGCGGTCGAACTCGCGGTAGCTGAGCCCGCCCCCGTCGTGCGCGGAGACGAGGAACTCTTTCCCGACATACCTCCGCGCCTGTGATTCGAGCAACTCCCCGATATTTTTAAACTCGTGACCGGACATAGCGATCATCTTAGCGAATAAATGCATCTCGCTAAAGCGCATTCAATCCATAAACAAAGCCCCGAGTCGATGGCTCGGGGCTTTCGAGATTCCGCGCACGCGGGCGCGAATCGTCCGGGGAGATTTCGGGGATTCTTTAGCACTCGGCCAGTGCCCTGCTCGGCGCCGAGGTCATGTCGCGCGCGCTGTCGAGCGACCTCCGGAATATGCGCACGGCCTCTTCGATCTGGTCATGCGTGTGCGAAGCCATGACCTGGAAGCGGAACCTGGCCGTCCCCTTCGGGACCGCCGGGAACTCCACGAGATTTGCCAGCAGCCCATGCTCTTCGAGGAACCGGCTCGTCCACTTTGCCAGAGTCTCATCCCCTACACTCACCGGCACCACGTTTGAGGGGCCCCCGTAACAGAACATCCCTTCGCCCCGCATCAGGGACCTGAGGTAGTCTATGTTCAACCTAGCCTTCGCTCTCAGCTCGTCGCCTTCTTCGCTCCTGACTATCCTCATGGCCTCTATCACGACCCCCGCCTGGACCGGGGAGAGGGCGTTGGAGAACGTGTGCGAGCCCCCGTAGATGCTCACGTACTGGCGGACGGAGAGGTCCTGCGTGGCCAGGAAGCCCCCGTTGCTTGAGAAGGTCTTTGAGAAGCTGCCCATCACGAGGTCCACCCTCCCGAGCATACCCTGCAAGCCTATCTGCCCCGAGCCGCCCGGCCCCTGCGCCCCGAAATCGTGCGCCACGTCCACCATCAGCACGGCCTGGAATTCCCTGCACACTTCCTGGATGGCGAAGATGTTCGGGCTGTCGGAGTCCATCGAAAACAGCCCTTCCGTCACGACCAGAATTCCGTTGCGCGCGTCCTTGGCCCTGATCGCTTCGAGCCTCGCCCTGACATCCTCCACGTCGTTGTGCCTGAAATAATGGACGCAATCGGTCGCGGCCCTCGCCCCCTGCATCAGGCAGGCGTGGGAGAGCTGGTCTATTACCACGTGATCGCCGGGGCGAACGAGCCCCACGATTGCGCCGAAGCCGGCGGCCCACCCGGTGGGGAACAGGAGCACGTGCGGCACCCGGAGGAAATCCGACAGGTCCTTTTCCAGCCTGCGCGAAATCTCCGTGTTGCCCTGGAGCATCGGGGAGGCCGCCGCGTGCGGCCCGAACTCGCATAAAGCCTTCAAGGCCGCCTCGTGCACCGACGGGTGGGAAGAGAGCCCGAGGTAGTCCTGCGAGCCGAAATTCAACCCTTCCACGACTATTCCGTTCTGACTCTTCAGCCTCGTCACGGTCGAGGGGGATTGTTCGAGGGTGCGCGCGTAAGGCCACGTGCTCAACTCCGTGCGCTGGCGTACCCACTCGCCGAGCGGCCTGGTCCGCTCCGTCAGGTGCGCGCCCCTGGGGTGAACGAACATTCCGAGGTGTTTTCTGAAAGCCTTCAGGTTATTAACGTCTCCGACCGGCTCCTGGCTCATAGCTATTCTCCTTACGCACGTACAGTAATATCGGTCGCGCCATGGGCCGAGACCGAACGTTTAAAATAGGGGTGTTATTCAGATTTGCTCCGCCCGATCTGTCGATGGCGGAAGCGAGGTTGGCTGATCCAAGGTGTTAGGAAAAGGACTGTGCCCGACACGTCACCGGCCCGACGTGAATACACGTAGCCCCGGACCGGAAGGTCAGGCAGACCATGTTTGAGGCCATTATTATGGCTCTCTTTTCCCAGGGAGGGTTAGCTGATACTTCCCTGCCCGCACTCGATTTCAATTCTGGTGTGAAGTGAAATACAACCTGTCATACTGAGCCAAATCCACGAGGGATTTTTAGCAGATGGTACTTGCCTTGTAAAGAAGTTTCTTCGGGAGGCGCGGATCGCAATTTTTTAACAATAAAAGATGGCGCACGGCAGGCGAGATGAATAGTGCCAACGCGCTCAGGTCATGGTAAGGTCAGGTATCACTGTAAGAAAATAGAAGCCTGAGAGCAGAGGAGGGGATGTCGATCCGCATGAGCCCGAAGAGAGCGCTTCTGTACCTGACCTTGATGGCCCTGCTGGTGGCCGGGGCGGGCTGCCGTGACGACTCCGGCAGCGAAGAGGCGGCGAGGTCTGCCCGCGCCAACGCCGACCAGGGCGGCACGGAGAGCAACCCGGTCGACATAGACTCGGACGAAGAGAAGCTTCTGCTGATCGATCTGGTGCCGCTCGGGATCGGCTACGAGGACGTGAAGAGCAGGATTCCGGAGACGGGCGAGATGAACATCGAAGCCTACAGCGAGTACATGCAGCGTCAGGGGCTCGCCAGGGCTTCGACAGAGTTGCGCGTACTCGACCGCGACGCGAAGCTCGACTTCAATTTCGAGAATAACAACCTCTACAGCTACTACTACAGGATCGAAGGGCTCGACGAAGCCGCGGCCTCCGAGCTGTACTCGCGGTTGCAGGCGTTCTACTCGGGCAGGTTCGGCAAGCCGCGCGAGGAGCTGCAGGCGGAGGGGGGCGCGCGCGCTAGGTCGAGCTACTGGTCGGCGGATAAGTATCACGTCGCGATGACCGACAGCCTGCACCCCGGCGGCCACACCCTCTCCTGGGGCTTTCAGTCCGAACAGCCCTGATCCCTTTGACTTCGGGCCGGAGGACGGCTAAATTTCTCGCCTGATTTTGACTGATACGCGACAGGTTCGGAGGGCGGATGGCGATCAAGTCTGATGTGTGGATCAAGCGGATGTCCCGCGAGCAGGAGTTGATAAACCCTTTCGAAGACAGGCTCATCCGGATGGTCGATGACCGGCGGATCATAAGCTCGGGGCTTTCGAGCTACGGCTACGACTGCCGCCTCGCGCGGGACGAGTTCAAGGTCTTCTCGCCCGTGACCGGGACCGAGATCGACCCGAAGAACTTCGACCCGAACAGCCTGCTCGACGTCCCACTTCGCCGGGCCGAAGACGGCTCGGACTACTGGCTGCTGCCCCCGCACTCTTACGCCCTCGGGGTCACCATCGAGCGGTTCAAAATCCCGCGCACCGTCACGGCCCTGGCCATCGGGAAATCCACGTACGCGCGCTGCGGTCTTATGGCTAATACGACCCCTCTGGAAGCGAACTGGTGCGGCAGGCTCGTCGTCGAGCTGTACAACGCGGCGAACCTGCCCGTGCGCCTGTACGCCGAGGAGGGCTTCATTCAAATCCTGTTTTTTGAATCGGACGAAGAGTGCGAGACGAGCTACAGCGACCGCGGCGGCAAGTACCAGGACCAGAAGGGCCTCACGCTCGCGAAGGTCTGACCGCGGCCATCCTTTCAGGTCATTCGGGGACGAGGGCGATCCGGAAGCCCAGGAGGGTCCAGTCCGAGCCGCTCTCGATCTCGTGAATGTAAGAGAAGTCGCCGGGGCCATTCGGCCCGACCGAGTAGCACTTCGCGTTGCCGTGGTCGTCGCGGTAGAAGCCCAGTTCCAGCGACTCCGTCTCGCTCCACTCCGTGTGAAATACCGCCCCGACCAGGTTGAAGACCGCGGGCGGACAGACGCTCACGCGGAACCCCTCGGGCATCACGCCGCGCTCGCGCCAGTCCTGATTGACCACGTTAATGAACTCGCGCAGCGAGGTGTAGTCATGCCCGTAGCGCGTGCCGGTCGTGAACCCCGCGCGGCCGAGGTATTGCGCGAACGGGTCGGCGGTCGCCTCGAAGCCGTAGTGCGTGCCATAACACTGCCGGTTGTTGGGGAGGTAGCGGGGCTTCTGGGTCGTCTCGACCCCGAGTATGGAGCCCTGGTGCCGGCGGTGCCCGCTCGACAGGAATTCGCGGCAACTGGTCGAATGCGCCCGCGCGTCGGAGAAGGTCCGCGCGCACCTGGGGTATAAGCGCCTCGCGTACTCGTCGTCGAACGGGATGGCCTCCGCCTCGGGTATGATGTGCCATTCGATGTTGTGCCGCGAGAGATTTTCCGCCACCGCGTCCGAGAGGTCCGGCAAAATGGCCTGCCTCCGGAGCAGTTCCGCCTCATTCGAGAGGCCGAAAAATTCCCGCAGCTTCGCTATGCGGTCTTCCATCCATTCATGCATGTCGGCTACTCCCTACAGGACTCTCACAGCGTTTTGACCCCAGTTTACTCCCAACTCCTGAGAAATGAAATCTCCTGTTGACACCCTCCCCCGCCTTCACTAAACTTCGATTGTAAGTAAGTGCTTACTTACAAAAGACTGATTAATATAGTGTAGAAGGAGAAGGGCGCCGGTGACGGAAAGAATATTGAAAGAGGCTGTCCCCGCGTGCGATGAGCCGGGGCGGATGACGAGCGGGGATCGGCGCTGCCAGTTGATGAGGGTGGCGATCAAGCTCTTCTCGCGCAAGGGATTCAGGGGGACGACGACGAAAGAGATAGCCCTCGCGTCGGGCGTCACCGAGGCGATGATCTTCCGTCACTTCCCGACGAAGGAAGACTTGTACCGCGCGATCCTCGACCACAAGGCGAGCGAGGACCCCTCCGAGGAGTTCATCAAAGAGCTGCGCGGGTTCACCGAGAGGCGGGACGACGAGGGGCTCTTCGCCGCGATTGCCGGAAGGATACTAGGCCACGCCGAGCGCGACCCGGATTTCATGAGGCTGATGTTTTACTCGGCGCTCGAAGGGCATGAGCTGGCGAGGAGTTTTCGCGAGAAGCAGTTCAAGCCCCTGAACGACTTCGTCGCCGCCTACGTATCGCAGAGGCAGGCCGAGGGCGCATTCCGGGGAGTCGACCCGGTGGTGGCGGTCCGCTCATTCGTCGGCATGGCGGTGCATCACTGGCTGGTCACGAATTTGCTCGAATTCGAGGCGGTCGATATAACGGATAAAGAGGCCGCGAAATTGCTAACGAATATCTTCTTGAACGGTCTGCGTAAAGAGGCCCCGCCGGCCGGACGCGCGCGAGTACAGGAACACTCGGGGAAGCAGAGGAAGCGCATTATATGAAAGTCCCGCCCTACATCCGAAGACATTACGTAATTTTACTGATGGTCACTTTGCTCGCGGTCTCTCTGCTGATGGTCGTGCGCAGCCGGTCGAAATCAAACTCCGAGGCCGCGGCCGCGGCAGCAAGCGCGGAGCCCGCGCCTTTAGCTCCGGTCACGGTCCCCACGGCGCGGGCGGTCTCCCAGCAGGTGTCGGCTTACATCCAGGCGACCGGCAGCTTCACGGCCAACGAATCTTCCGACGTAGCGCCGGAGACTTCGGGGCAGGTGGTCGCGACCCCCGTGGACGCCGGGGACTTCGTGAGTCAGGGGGCGGTGATAGCCCGCCTCGACGACCGGGACGCCCGCCTGCGGTTTCAGCAGGCGCAGGCCGCGGTCCGTCAGGCCGCGGCCGCCCTCCGGCAGGCGCAGGCGAAGCTCGGCCTCGGCCCCGACGGGAAGTTCACCGCGAGCGACATCCCCGAAGTCCGCGCCGCCCGCCAGAATTACGAGGCAGCCGAAGCTCAGGCGAGGCTCGCGGAGGCCAACGAGCGCCGCTACGCGAACCTGGTGGAGACCGGGGACGTGTCGCGCGCCGTTTACGACCAGCAGAGGGCGCAGGCGGAGACCGCGCGCGCGCAGGCCAACGCCGCGCGCCAGCAGCTCGAAGTGGCCATCAACGCCGCGCAGCAGAACAACGCGGGGATCGGCGCGGCTCAGGCGTCGCTCGAAGCCGCGCGCGCGCAGGCGGCCCTCGCTGAGAAGACCGTCTCCGATACGGTGGTCAAAGCGCCGTTCTCCGGCTACATCGTGGAGCGGCCCATCGCCGTCGGCGAGTACGTCACGCCCTCGTCGAGGATAGCGACCCTGTTCCTCAACAACCCCATAAAGCTGCTTCTGCAGTTGCCCGAGTCCGACGTGGGGCGCATCAGCGTCGGGATGCCCGTCGTCGTGACGGTCGCGGCTTACCCCGACAGGGAGTTCGAGGGGAAGCTGGCGGTGATCATCCCCGCCATAGACCCGGTCTCGCGGACGGTCACGGTGGTCGCGGGCATCGACAACAGGTCGAACGCGCTCCGCCCGAACATGTTCGCCACGGGGCGCATCCTTCAGCCGGGAGGGGCCGAGGGCGTCTTCGTCCCGCGCTCGGCGGTGGCGAGCGATTCGAGCACCGGCTCGGCGCGCGTGTACGTCGTCCAGGGCGAGACGGCGAGGCTGCGCGTGGTGCAGGTGGGCGAGCAGGAAGGCGACTTCGTGCGGGTCGTCTCCGGCGTCTCCGCGGGGGACGAGGTCGTGACCGCGAACCTCGATCAACTATTCGACGGCGCGACTATCCAGCGTCAGTAGGGCGCGCGTTTTTGTTTGACGGCCATCTCGGGAAGAGATCGAGCAATGAGGGAGTATGCAGAAGCTAGCTGAGATATGTGTCCGCCGTCCCGTCTTCGCCACGGTGCTTATCCTGTCGCTGGTCGTGGTCGGCCTGTTTTCTTTCTTTTCGCTCGGGGTCGACCTCTTCCCCAAGGTCGATTTCCCAGTCATCACGATAACGGTGGTGAACCCCGGCGCTTCGCCGCAGGAGATCGAGACCGAGATAACCGACAAGGTCGAGGCCGCCGTCAACACCATCAGCGGCATAGACGAGCTGCGCTCGACCTCGGTCGAAGGCGTCTCGCAGGTCTTCGTCACCTTCCTGCTCGACAAGAGCCCGGACATCGCGGCCCAGGAGGCGCGCGACAAGGTGGACCTCATCCTCGGAGACCTGCCGGAAACCGCCGAAGCGCCCATAGTGCAGAAGCTCGACACGGACGCCGCGCCCGTCATCCGCATAGCCGTCTCCGCCCCGCGCCCCCTGCGCGAGGTGACGGACATCGCCGACAAGGAGATCAAGGAGCGGATAGAGAGCATCAATGGCGTCGGGCAGGTCCAGATACTCGGGAGCCAGGAGCGTGAGATACACGTCTGGCTCGACCCCGACCGGATGCGGGCCTTCAACGTGACGGTCGCGGAGGTGGCGAATGCGGTCCGGTTGCAGAACATCGAGATCCCCGGCGGCCGCGTCGACGAGGGCGCGCGCGAGCTGACCGTGCGCACGATGGGGCGCGTGATCGACCCCGAGCAGTTCAACAACATCGCCATCGCCACGCGCGGCACCTACCCGGTCAAGCTGAGGGACATCGGCTACGCGGCCGACGAAGCCGAGGAGCAGAGGAGCGCCGCTTTCCTGAACGGGGAGCCCGCCGTCACGCTCGTCGTGTCGAAGCAGTCGGGGCAGAACACCGTGGCCGTGGCCGACGCTGTCAAGGAGAGGCTGGCCGAAATAGCCCCGACCCTCCCCCCGGACGTGCGGACTCAGATAGTCGGCGACCAGTCGGTCTTCATCAAGGCCGCGCTCGACTCGATCCAGACCCACCTGCTCGAAGGCGGGCTCTTCGCCGCGGTAGTCGTCTTCATATTCCTCTGGAATTTCCGCTCTACCGTGATCGCGGCAATCGCCATCCCGACTTCGATCATCGCGACGTTCGGGCTGATGTCGGCGATGAACTTCACGCTGAACCAGATCACGATGCTCGCCCTGACCCTGATGGTCGGCATCGTCATCGACGACGCGATAGTTGTGCTCGAAAACATCTACCGGTTCATCGAAGAGAAGGGCATGCCGCCGTTCCAGGCCGCGATTGAAGGCACGCGCGAGATCGGCCTCGCGGTCATGGCGACGACGCTCTCCCTGCTGGCGGTCTTCGTGCCCGTCGGGTTCATGGGGGGGATGGTCGGGCGCTTCATGTCTTCGTTCGGCCTGACGGCGTCGGGGGCCATCGCCGTCTCCCTGCTCGTCTCTTTCACGCTAACGCCCATGCTCTGCGCGCGGCTCTTCAAGCGGCGCGAGCCTTTGCCAGCGACGGGCTCGGGCGAGGCCAAAGGCGTCGGGGCGGCGGCGGGCGAAACCGACGCGGGCCGCGCGGCCCCGCACAAGGACTCCAAGGAGTCGCGCTTCTACCGCGTGATCGACTCGACTTACACGAAGATGCTGGCCTGGTCCCTCGCGCACAGGTGGGCCATCGTCACCCTCTGCGTCGTCGTGATCCTCAGCATCGTCCCGCTCTTCATGCTGGTCGGAAAGAACTTCCTCCCGGTGGACGACCAGTCGCAGTTCGAGATATCCGTGCGCACGGCGGAGGGCGCGACGCTCGCGGCGACGACCACGGTGGTCGAGCGCATGGCCGCGGACGTGAAGAAGCTGCCGGGCGTCACCGACACGCTCACGACCATCGGCGGGGGGCAGCAGGAGACGGTCAACACCGCGACGATTTACGTCAAGCTCACGGACATGGGAGAGAGGGACCTGACGCAGGACGAGCTGATGGTCCGCGCCCGCGAGCTGCTCGCGCGGTACCCGAAGGAGCTCCGCACGAGCATCCAGCAGGTGGCGGCGGTCTCCGGCGGGGGCCAGCGCAACGCCGACATCCAGTACGTAGTCAGCGGCCCCGACCTGGACAAGCTCTCCGCGTATTCGGAGCAGTTGCTCGAAAAGATGAAGACCATACCGGACGTGGTCGACGCCGACTCCACCCTGGTCACCGGCAAGCCGGAGCTGCGCGTGGTGATAGACCGCGCGCGCGCGGCGGACCTCGGCGTGCGCGTGGGCGACATCGCGCAGGCGCTCAACACTCTGGTGGCCGGGCAGACGGTCTCGACCTTCAACGAAGGCAAAGACCAGTACGACATAGTCGTGCGCGCCGCGGGCAAGTATCGCGGGGGCCCCGAGGGGTTGCGGCAGATGATCGTCGGCTCGACCAACGGCGGTTGGGTCAGCCTCGACAGCGTCGTCCGCATCGAGGAGGGGACGGGCCCTTCGAGCATCGACCGCATGAACCGGCAGCGGCAGGTGACCCTGTCGGCCAACGTCAAGCCCGGAGGGTCGCAGGCCGCCGTGACGACTCAGATGGCGCAGTTCGTCCAGGAGATGAAGATGGACCCGAGCTACTCGACCGGCCCCGCGGGCCGCTCGAAAGAGCTGGCGCGCACGGGCTATTACTTCATGGTGGCTTTCGGGCTCTCCTTCATATTCATGTACCTCGTGCTCGCGGCGCAGTTCGAGTCCTTCATCCACCCCGTGACGATCCTGCTCACGCTGCCGCTCGCGATCCCATTCGGCATCCTCTCCCTGCTCGTGACCGGGCAGACCGTGAACATCTTCTCCGGCCTCGGGCTGCTCCTGCTGTTCGGGGTCGTGAAGAAGAACGCGATCCTCCAGATCGACCACACGAACGGCCTGCGCGCGCACGGGATGACGCGCTACGACGCGATCATACAGGGGAACCGCGACCGCCTGCGCCCGATCCTGATGACCACCATCGCCCTCGTCGCGGGCATGATGCCTCTGGTCGTTTCGAGCGGTCCGGGCTCGGGCACAAACAGATCGATAGGCGTGCTCGTCGTCGGAGGCCAGAGCCTCTGCCTGCTGCTGACCCTGCTCGCCGTGCCGGTCTTTTACTCGCTTTTTGAAGACCTTGGAGACATGCCCGCATGGGCCTACATCGGCGATAAATACCGAGGGGTTTCAAGGAGGGCGCGCGGCCGCCTCGCACAGATCGGGGCGGGCCTGCGGGGAGCCCCCTCGCGCAAGGCAGGAAAGGAAACGTATGTCGATCCGACTTCCGGTGATTAAGCAGTTCATACGCGGCGGCTTCGCACTCAGGCAATGCATGGCGTTGCTCGTCTGCGCGAGCCTCTCGGCGGGGGCGGGGCTCGCGCCGCGCGCCTTCGCGCAGTCCGCCAGTCAACAGGGCCAGCCGCCCGCGCAGGCGAAGCCGGCGGCGCGGAGCGCGGGGCCGTCAGGCGTGGTCGCCCAGCCGCAATTGCCGCAGGAGCCGCCCCCCGTCGCCTCCGGCTACAAGGCCCCGGAGCGCCCCCTGCCTTCGGCCGAGCGGGTCGGCGTCGATGTCGCGGATCAGGTGTCGCTCACGCTCGACGAGGCGATAGCGCTCGCCCTCGCCAACAATAAAGACATCAGCACGTCGCGGATAGACGTGGACATCGCCCGCTTCGACGTGGAATCGTCGAAGGGCGTGTACGACCCGCGCCTCGAAGGCGATGTCGATTATAGAAAGACCTCGACCCCGACGGCCTCTTTCATCGGGGGCGGGGAGAACGGCACGACCACGCAGACCGACGTCACCGGGAGCGTTCGCGTGGCCGGAAACTCTCCATATTTCGGCGGCAATTATCAGCTGGATTTCAGCTCCGGCCGCTCGACGACCAACAACCAGTTCACCGCGCTCAACCCCCAGTACCCGAGCGCCCTCACCCTTACTTACTCGCAGCCTCTGCTGCGTGGGCTGAGGATCGACGAGAACCGCCGCCGCATAGAGGTCGCCAAGCGCAACGTCACCCTCTCCGACCTTCAGTTCCGCCAGCGCGTGATAGAGACCATCAACCGCGTGCAGCAGGCTTACTGGGACCTCGTCTTCTCCCTGAGAAACCTTCAGGTCCAGCTCGACGCGGTCAGGCAGGCGCGCACGCAGCTCGAAAGCAACCGGCGGCAGGTCGAGCAGGGGACGCTCGCGCCCGTCGACATAGTGTCGGCGGAGGCGCAGGTGCGTAACTTCGAGCAGAACGTCTACAGCGCGCAGGAAGCCGTCACGCGCGCGGAGAACAACCTGAAGGCGCTGATGCTGCCCGAGCGGACCGCGCCGCTCTGGTCGCGCGCGCTCCTGCCCACGAGCCCCGTCACTCTCGACCCGCCCCGCGTCTCCCTGGACCAGGCCGTCACGAGCGCCCTTGCCAACCGGCCCGAGCTGGAACAGGCGGAGACGAGCGCGGAGATCAACGAGATCAACACGCGGCTGTTCCGGGACCAGACGCGCCCGCAGATCGACCTCGTCGGCTCATACAGCGCGGTCGGCCTCGCCGGGTCGTCGGCCGGGGGGACCAACCCGTTCACCGAGGGCAACGTCGCCCTGCTCTCGCGCGTGAACGAGCTGTCGGAACGCGCGGGCCTGCCTCCCGTGATGATGCCCTCTACGGGCGGGACGCTCCCCGGCTTCTTCCTCGGGGGCGCGGGCCAGTCCTTGAGCAACCTCTTCAACCTTAATTTCCCGACGGCCCGCGTCGGCATAACTTTTTCGTTCCCCATCGGCAACCGGACGGCTAAAGCGAACCTGGGCCGCTCGCTCGCCGAAGGCCGGCGCATACAGAACCAGCGCGAGCAACTGGAGCAGCAGGTCGAAGTCGACGTGCGCAACAGCCTGCAAGCGGTCAAATCGGCCGAAGCGCGTCTGGCCGCCGCCGCCGCCGCCCGCCTCGCCGCCGAGCAGCAGTACGAGAGCGAGCAGAGAAGATTCGACTCGGGGTTATCCACGGTCTTCCTCGTCCTTCAGAGGCAGACCGATCTGATAACGGCGCGCGGGCGTGAGCTCCAGGCGCAGACGGACCTGAATAAAGCCATCGCGGAGTTTCAGCGCGCGACGGGCTACACGCTTCAGGCCAACAACATCACACTGTTCAAGGACGCGCAGCCGGGCCGGAATCAGCAGGGCGTCTCGGGCAGCATCTCGCCCGCGAACCGGTGACCGCGGCCCGAGCGGTGGCGTGAAAGATGATCTCCTCATCCGGATCAAACCCATTTCTTAACGGCGCGGGCAGGGCTCCTATTTTCTTCATACTGTCCCTGCTCGCGCTGCTTTCGGCCGCGTCCTGCCGCTCGGACGACAGGAGCGCCGCGCCTTCGAATCTGGTCGTCGTCAACGCCCCGGCCACGGGGGAGGTGCGCCGCGTTCTGGTCAGCGAGGGCTCGCCCGTGAGTGAGGGGGCGATACTCGTCGAGATCGCGGTCGCCTCGAAAGCTCAGGCCGGGCCGCCCGAGGGCGGGGACGATCAGGCGCGGGCGCGCGCGGCCCTGGACGCGGCGCGGAGGGGCATATCGGAGGCGGAAGCGGAGGTCAATCGCGCGGCGGTCGAGGCGCAGCGCATCGAGCCTCTGGTCCAATCGGGCGCGGCCCCCCAAAGCCAGCTCGACGCCGCCCGCGCGCAGTACCAGCAGGCGCAGGAGCGCCTCGACCGCCTTCGGCAGACCGCCCGTAGCGCGCAGAACAACGTCGTGATATCCGAGGGCCGCCGCGTCACGCCGGGGCCGGCGACGGCGGAAGAGATCGTCGAAGTGCGAGTCCCCATCTCCGGCACGGTGCGCGTCCTGCGCGCCCGCGCGGGCCAGCAGATCATCACAGGCCAACCCATCGCCACCCTCTCTTCCGGCCGATAAGATTTTCGCGGACGTTCTCTTCGTTCTGGCATGCCGCCGGCCCGCTCGTCATACTTTACCTATACTTCGAAGGGAGAAGAATTCATGAAATACCGTCAACTGGGAAGCACCGGACTTAAAGTGTCAGAACTGTGTCTCGGCACCATGACTTTCGGGTCGAATTTCTACACCATCGGCGCGGTCGATCAGCAGGGCTCTGATCGGATGGTCGCGCGGGCGCTCGAAGCGGGCATCAACTTTTTCGACACCGCCGACATGTACTCGTTCGGCGAGTCCGAAGAGATTCTCGGGCGGGCGCTCGAAGCCTCTGGGGCCAAGCGCGAGTCGGTCGTGATCGCGACTAAAGTCCGCTCTCCGATGAGCGAGGGCGCGATCAGCGGCACGGGCGATTTGAATAACGTGGGCCTTTCGCGCAAGCACATAATGGAGGCGTGCGACGCGAGCCTGCGAAGGCTCGGCACGGATTACATCGACCTCTATCAGGTGCACGGGTGGGACGTGCGGACCCCGATTGAAGAGACCCTGCGCGCGCTCGAAGACCTCGTACGGCAGGGCAAGGTGATTTACCTCGGCTGCTCCAACTGGTCCGCGCGCCACCTTGCGAAGGCGGTCGCCGTGGCGGGCGCGAAGGGTTGGAGCCGGTTCGTCTCTTTGCAGGCTTATTACTCGCTCGTCGGCCGCGACCTCGAACACGAGCTGCTGCCGCTGTGCCTCGAAGAGGGGCTCGGGGTGCTGCCATGGTCCCCGCTGTCGGGGGGCTTTCTTTCCGGCAAGTATCGCCGGGACAACCCCAACCCGGAGGGCGCGCGACGCGTCAATTTCGATTTCCCCCCGATAGACCGGGAGCGGGGTTACGACGCGATTGAAGTGCTGGTTGCGCTGGCGGAAGAGAAGGACGCGACGCCCGCGCAGGTCGCGCTCGCATGGCTGCTCGCGCAGACGGGTGTGAGCTCGGTCATCATCGGCGCGAGTAAAATGTCTCAGCTCGAAGACAACCTCAAGGCCGTAGACGTAGAGCTTACCCGCGAAGAGGTGGCGCGCCTTTCGGCGACGACCGCGCCGGGGGCGCTCTACCCCCAGTGGATGGTCGAGCGACAGAATGAGGGGCGATAAAAAAATAAGAAGCGGCGCGTGCCGGTCTGGGAGAAAGCTTATCTCGCCGGCTCCGACTCAAGGTTGTCCATCCGGTTTTCCAGGTCTCTCTGGTCAGCACGCACCGCTAGCACGTCCTTGTACAACTCTCCAACCTGGCGCTCCGCCTTGCGAAAGCCTGAGCGCACTTCGCCTTCGAGGCTATTCATTCTTGCATCAAGTCCGTCCAGCCTGGAAAGCACTTGCTCCCAGACCGGCCGCGTCTCCTGCGGCCGCCGCTCGACCTTATCTTCAAGCGTCGTCAGGCGGGCGTCGAGCGTCTGGAGTCGCGACTCGACGGAATTGAACCGCGCATCGATGGCATCGAACCTCGCGTCAACGGAATTGAATCGAGCGTCGATGTAATCGAATCTCATATCGACCGAATTGAAGCGTGCGTCGACCGAATCGAACCGCGCGAGAATGCGCTCGACGTCGTTAGGCCGCAGGCGGTGGGTGTTGTCTTCGCTCATACTGCTCCTCAGAGGTTACGATTCCCGGCCCGCTGCCGTACAGGTTATGACTACCTCCGGCGCGGGACAGGAGGGGAAGCCGCCTAACGTTGAGAGTATAGATCAATGACTTGCTCTATTGCACGCCGGCAGACCGCGCAGAAGGGCACGTCGTTGCGCGAGAACATTATGCAATCGACCTGAGGCCGGAAATACCCCTGCGCTTCGTACATCGCCCCTTCGAAGGCCCCCACCTTGCCCGCGTACTTTTCGCGCGCGAAATTTTTGGTCTCGGCCTCCTTCTGCTCCAGGAAGAGCTTGTCCATCTCCGACTCGGGGCGGTTCGCCGCGCGTATCGTGCGGCGTCTGGCCTGCATCTCGCGGGAGTACTTCTCGAAAGGCTCCTTCTCCCACGGAGTCGGTATCGGCGTGCCGGGAGATACCAGGTCTTTCCACTTGAGGTTCGCGGGATCGAGCAGGGCCGTCGCGTTAGGCTCCCACGGCTCGACGCGCCCGGTGGCCGGGGCGTAAGCGACCGACGACGTGTAATACTCGTCGGCGAGGCCCGCGAAGTGATGGCCGAATTCATGTATGAAGAGGTAGGGGGCCCACAGGCTGTCGGCGGCCACGGTGCTGTAGAGCCCGAATATGCCGCCGCCTCCGTACGTCTCGTTGTTCACCAGAATCTCCACGAATTCGTAAGGCGCGAACGAAGCTATCTGCCGGAAAGAGCGGTTGTCGAAAGTCAGCACGTACCTCTCGGAGCCGAACGCGTCGTAGGTGGCGCCGACGGGGGACTGCCTGTGCTTGCCCGTCGAAGGGCGCGAGACGCCCGACTCCGCCGCCGGGGGGCAGAGGGCCCACACGTTGAAATCGTTCCGCCGCTCTTTGAAAGGCGAAGTGGAGAAGAGTATCTCCGACAGCTTTCGCGCGTCCCGCTCGAACTTCTTCGCCTCCGCCGCGGTGTAGCCGTCGCCGAGGATCAGGAAATCGACCTTGCGCGCCGAGTCGCCGCTCTTCTGAATCTCGATCAGAGGGGCGGGCGCGACCGCCTTCGCGCGGTCGATGAACATGTCTTTGGGGTCGACTATGAAGCTCCACACCTCGCGGAAAGCATTCTGCGGGTCGCGCTTCTTGAGGACGACCTGCACCGGCGCTTGCGGCTCCGGGAAGCGGAGAGATTCGTGGAAAGTTCTGTTTGCCGTTTTCGCCTCGTCGGTCGTCTCCCACTCGCCGTAGATCGACGCGAAGCCGCGGGAGTAGGTGACGCGGTTGGTCCGGCGGTCGATCACCTGGAACAGGTACTTGCCGAGGTTGGAGTCGTCGACGGCTTTCTCCGGGTTTCCGGGCCACGGGAGCGGCTCGATGACGACCTTGTCAAGGCTGAACATCTCCTGCGAAGCGTTGCCCGTGTGGTAGTAATCGACCCGCATCGTGGGCGTGGCCGCGCTCGCCCGGGTCACGAGCCCGGCGAAGATCATGAAGAGTAAGATTGATGGAATCCTCATAGTGTTTGCGATTGTACCGGGTCCCGGTCGTTTAGTGAAGTATGGGGAGCGCGCGGCCCCTCGTGGCCGCCGCTCAAGCCCGGCCCGTGCTGCCGAAGCCACCCTCGCCGCGCCCGGTCTCGTCAAGCTCCGCGACCGGGACGAGCGTGACCTCCTCGACCCTCTGTATCACGAGCTGGGCGATGCGGTCCCCGCGCCTGATGTGAAAAGGCTCCCGCTTGTCCGTGTTGAGGCAGATGACCGCGATCTCCCCGCGAAAGCCTGCGTCTATGAGGCCCGGAGAGTTCACGCAGCTGATGCCGTGGCGCGCGGCAAGTCCGCTCCGGATCAGCACGAACCCCGCGTAGCCTCGGGGTATGGCGACGGATATGCCGGTCGGGATCGTCGCGCGCTCGCCCGGCTCAAGAACCGCATCCACGCGGCTCGGCAGGTCGAGCCCGGCGTCGCCTTCGTGCTGGTACCTCGGCATCTGCAACCCTTCGTCGAGCAGTCTGATCGGAAGCTCTATCATCGTCCCCCGCTTTCGAACGGTCTGGTTTGCAACTCGATTCTACCGTCTCATCCTATATTCTCGCGAGCGCGTAGTCCGCGAGGTCGACCCGGATGTAGCGCGCGAGGAGCGGCTGCACGCGCTCGATCTCCCGAAATACCTGCTGCGCTATCGCCCGGTACGAGGCGTGCCCCTGCTTGGCCGAGCGCAGGCTGATGAAGTGATGCAGCGAGCGAAGGTTCCAGGTGAAGAGAGCGCGCTTTCTGTAAGCGAGGGGGAGGACGTACTGCGCTTCGTGGGGGAACTCGCGGGCCATCTTGCGGTAGGCCTCGCCCGCCCGCTCCATCAATTCCGTAAATACCCCCTGGCAGCCGTAATCGATTATCTCCGAAGGCATCTCGTAGCCGTGCGCGTCGGTCAAAAGCTGGTTCGTCTGCGTGGACATGCGGTGGCGCTGGATGTCGCGGAACGCCCCGTAATCTACCAGAATATCGAAAGTGTAATAGACATGCTCCAGAGCGCGGAGCGGCTCGTCCCAGTTGCCGCGCCGCTTCAGGTATTCGTCGATCACGCGCCCCTTCTGCTCGGGCGTGAACTCTAACACGCGCGCCTCGACTGCGCGCGCGGGGAGGCCCGTGTGCTCGTAAAGGATCGCGGCCACGAGCTTCTCTTCGGCGCGGTCGTCGTAATCGACGAGCGTGACTCTGTTCTCGCTCTCGTTCCCGTCCCGGCCCGCTGCGACCGGGCCGATCAGTTCCGCCGCGAGGTCTCCGACCTCCCAGTAAGTGTCGGAGATGTATGGGTTGTAGTCGGCGTACTTGAGCAGGGTGGGGATGACGGTGACGGCCTCCCGCTTGATCGCCTCGCCCGCCTCCCTCGCTTCCGCGAGCGGGTGCGACAACAGCTTCGTGATCATGTGTTCGAGCGCGCGGCCGTTGACGGTGAGCCCGATGTTGGTGAAGGTGGCCGCGGGCAGAATGTACCTGAGCACGTCGCATGCTTTCGCGCGGCACGCGGCGGCGTAAGCGAGCGCGGTCTGCCCCTCGCGTCGGGGTATCCGCTCTTTGATCTTCTCCATCGCCTGCGGGGTCAGCTCCGCGTACCGGTTCATCATCGCGCGCACGGCGTCGTGGTAGACGTCCCGGTAAGGCGTGCCGTCCAGCTCCGGGGCTTTGTAGTATTTCTCCGAATCGAAGACGACGTAGCGCGTCGATTTTTCGGTGTAGCTGGCGAGGCGGTTGTCTTCGATGATCTTGCTGGCGACGATGGACACGTCTTCGATGGCGATGTGGGCTATGGCGTGCTCGGCCACGCTCGCGTGCCCGTACCCGACGACCCACTTTTCATGGAACTGCTTGGCCTTCTCCCTCGCGGTCGCCAGCTTGTCGGCGGAGTCCGCTCTGACGCTCACGCGGTCGCTCAGGTCGAGGTCCTCTTCCCGAACGAGTTTCAGCAGGTTCCGCCTGAGCGACTCTTTGCTGCGGCTGTAGTACGCGAACAGCACCGCCACGACCTCTTCCGGCAGGTTCTCGACGACGAACACGGGGCGGCTTGTGTTGCTCACGTAGGGCGAAAGTATCTCGATCTCTTCGGGGGTGAATTGTTCGGTCATTGGTTACGCTCTTCGGGTCGATGTTGATTGCGGCGGGTATTCTATAGGAGAGCCGTTCAAAGAAAAAGAGCGGCGGCCTCGAGGCCGCCGCTCCGTGAGAAAAGCTGGCGTCTGGTCCGGCGCGCGGGCCGCTACCGGGTGATCTGCTGCACGGCGGACCTCTGGCCCGTCGTCGAATTCATGACCGAGATCGACACCGGGACGCCCTTGGGGAAGGCCCTCTTCATCTCTTTCTTGTTGGCGAACTCGACGCTGAGCCGCGTGAGCGAGCCGTTCCCGATTGCGTACGAATCGTCATGCCGCGTGCCGGACACGGCCGCCCCGTTCACCTCGATCACCGACGACCTGCCGACGAACCCGAGGCCGTCGATAACGAGCTCTCTTTTGGAGAGCCGCACCCGCCCGATCCTGGGAGCCTGTACCGGCGGGACGGAGTTGGTCAGGGCGTTGTAAGCGTTCGCGCGGCCCGCCGACGTTACCTGCGACGCGAGCGTGAGGAGCGGCTCGCTCGTCGCCATGATGCGCCGCTTCACCTGCGCGGGGGTGAGCCCCGGCTCGCTCGCCCACACGAGCGCCGCTATCCCGGAGACGTGAGGCGTGGCCATCGAAGTGCCGCTCGCGTAGCCGTAAGCGTTCTCCGGGAGCGTGCTCAATATCCTGGAGCCGGGCGCGGCCACGCTGACCGTGGCGTGCCCGAGGTTAGAGAACGAAGATACCTCGTCCAGCTCGTCCATCGACGCGACCGATATCATGGTCGGCAAGGCCCCCGACCAGGCCACCGGGAACTGCGGCGAGGAATCGATAAAGGTCGAGTCGTTGCCGGCGGCGCACACGAAGAGAATGCCGGCCTCGCCCGCTTCCGCAACCGCCTCCCGCAGCGCAATCGATTCGCCGGGGCCGCTCCAGCTCGCGTTGATCACCCTAACGTTCTGCCCGCGCCGCCTCTGGTCCATCGCGTAATAGATCGAGCGGATGGCGTCGGCGGTCGAGCCGCGCCCATCCTTTTTGTCGAGGAACTTGAGCGACATGAGCTTCACGTTCCAGGCGACTCCCGCGACTCCCTTGCCGTTATTGCCAACCGCGCCTATCGTCCCCGCGATGTGCGTTCCGTGGGAATCGAATTGCGGATGCGTGTACACCCTGTTGTTTTCGCCCGCAAAGTTCCAGCCGTTGATGTCGTCCGTCAGGCCGTTCCCGTCGTCGTCGAGCCCGTTGCCCGCGACCTCTCCGGGATTCACCCACGCATTTCGGGCGAGGTCCTGATGCGACAGGTCCGCCCCCGAGTCGATGATGGCGACGACGAGATCATTGCTGCCGGTTGTGATGCCCCACGCGCGGGGCGCTGCGATGTCGGCCCCCGTGGTGCTGGAATTGGACAGGCCCCACATGCGCTCGAACAAGGCGTCGTCGGGCGTGACCATCGATCCCTTGTAAATATAGTTCGGCTCGGCGTACTCCACGCGCGGGTCGGCTTTCGCGCGCCGGACCGCTTCCTCCACCGAGGTGTTGCCGTCAAGCTGAATCAAGTAAGGCCCGCCGCGCCTCTCGCTCAGAGCGGGCGACAGCTCTTTTACCCTGCCCTTTCCGATGGGCAGCATCGTGTCGTCAACGAAATCCGCGCCGAGGGCCGGGGCCGCTCCGTCTTTGAATTTCACGAGGATTTCATCGGGGACGTAGAGAGGGTTCGGATCGCCTGGCTGCTGGGCCGCGGCCGTTTTGTGTGGGACCAGACCGGCAGCTAACATGGAGATCAGGAGAATTAAGGCCGCATACTTGATCATGATTTATACCCCAACCACTTGTTCGATTGACGCAGGCATCGGTTAGATGCAGTCTGCCGGAATAAACGTAGCTCTGAGCAACAAGAATTATATAGACGGTCACCGAATCAAGGCAATAGGCGCAACGATATCGTAATAATTGCGTCAGTGGCCGGGGGCCGGGGGAGGGGAGGGATCCCGTAAATAGAGTCCGAAATGCCCCTTCCTTAGCCCCTGAATCCTGACCCCCGGCCCCCGACGCCTAGAACCTAAGCTTGATGCCGAGCTGAGCCTGGCGAGGGTCCCCGAAGCCGGAGCGCACGGTGCCGTCGAAGTTGAACAGCAGAGGGCCGGGGACCGTGATCTGGTTGGTGTTGTTGAACAGGTTGAAGACCTCTATCAAGGGCTCGACCTGCACGTTTTCGCCTACCCTGAATATGCGGCTGACGCGGAAATCGAACGAGTAGAACTGGTTCTTCTTGCGCGACGTGTTGCGCCCGATATCCCGGCCGTTGACGAAGGGGCGGTCCAGCGTGTTGCCGTCCAGGTTGGCGTCGACAGGCAGGAGGACCGAGGCCGGCTGCGCCGAACGCGCCTGGAATATCGTAGTGAAGACCACGTCCCACGGAAGCTGGGAGACTGCGAATGCGTTGAAGCGGTGGCGCTGGTCGCGGTCCGAAAAGCCGTACTCCGGCTTGAAGTCGGTCACGTCCGCGTACCGGAAGGTGAACGGGTCACGCTCGTTGTCGTCGTCCGAGTAGTCCCAGCTCAGGACGTAGTTGGCCTGGAACTGGAACCTGTTGCTGAATCGCTTGTTCGCCGAAAAGACGAAGCCTCGATAAAGCGAGCGCCCGCTCGATTCGGTCGTGGCAAGCTCGCCTATGCCGGAGCCGTCGGCGCGGGCGAACGGCTGCGGCCCGTCGAAGATCTTGCGCCCGTCCGGGGCGAAGTGGCCGATGAACGACGGGGTGTTGCGATTCACGAAGCGGGTCAGGTGGACCGTGTTCGCGTAGTTGAACGCGAAGGTGAGCGACAGGTCTTTGACCACCTCGCGCTCGACCGACAGGCCCCACTGGAACGTGCGCGGGTTCTGGAAGTCCGACGCGAAGACCCGCACGCCGGGGTTGAAAGGCGTGAAGTCCGCCGTGTCCGTGAATATCCCGAGGTTCGCGGGAGGGGGCCCCAGAAACGGCGTCCCCCCCGAAGTGAAGATCGTGCCCGAGATCGAGCCATCCGTGTTGCGCGGCCCCGCCAGCACGAGGCCCGGTATGCGCGCGTAATAGATCCCCGCGTTCGCGCGGATGACGGTCTTCGAATCGTTGGCCGGGTCCCACGCGATGCCGAGTCGCGGCTGCCACCCATTCTTCTCGTTCGGGATCGTGCCGTCGGACGGGAAGCCCGGAGTGCCTACGAACTGCCCATAGCGCCGCTCGGACAGGGGCAGGATCGGCTGGTCCTGAATCTGCGCGTAGTAGCGCAGGCCGTAGCTGATGCTCAGGTTCGGGCGGGGCTGCCACTTGTCCTGAACGTAAAACTCGGGCTCTTTCTGGATGAAAGCCTGCGTACCCGCCTCCTCGACCGTGCGCCCGCCGAGCGGCGCGAATTGCAGGTAGAAGAGGAGCCCCCCGAAATTGTTATTGTCGTCGAGGTAGTCTTCGAATGAATCGATTGAAGCGAAGATGTAGCGCCCGCGCGCGAAGCCCACGAAGGTCTGGCTCGTGCGCGTGCGGTTGAAATCGAAGCCCATCTTGATCGAGTGAGACCCGCGGATCAGCGAAAGGTTTTCGGTGATCTGAAAGCGCGTGTCGGTCTCCGGCACGGGCAGGAAGAAGGGGCGGCCGAATCGGAACGCCGTGGGCTCGCCCGTCTCCGGGTCGGTCCCGGCTATGGCCACGTCCGGCAGGTCCGGCCCGTCGTAAAAGCGCGGCCGGTTTTCGCGCGCGTACTGGAAGCGGAACTCGTTGAGCGTCGTGGGCGTGAAGGTCGTCACGAGCTGCGTGATGAAGGCGTTGGAGTTGTCGGTCTCGCGGCCGTTGGCGCTGCGGCCCCAGGTCGGCACGTCGAAGGTTCCGTTGACCTGTTCGGCCTTGCTGTAGTTGTGACGCACGGTCAGCAGGTTCTTCGCGTTTACGTTCCAGTCGAGCTTGCCGAGCAGCGCGGTCGCGTCGTTGGTGCGCTCGATCAGGCCCTGCTCGCCGGGGCTGTTGAGCCGGGTCGCGAAGATCTCAACGAGCCTCGGGTCTATGCGGTTCGGCTTCGAGCTGTTGGCGTCGCTCTGGTCGTAGGAGAGGAAGAAGAAGGCCTTGTTCCGCTTGATCGGGCCGCCGAAGCTGCCCCCGAACTGGTACTGGCGGAAGTCCTCGGTCGGCACGCGCGCGGCGACCGCGTCCGGGTTCTCCGACGTGATGGCCTCGTCGCGGAAGAAGAGGAAGCCCGAGCCGTGGAATTCGTTGGTGCCCGACTTGGTCACGACGTTGATGAAGCCCCCGCTCGACCGCCCGAACTCGGCCGAGCCGCCGTCGGTCACGACCTGAAACTCCTTCACGGCTTCGAGCGAGATGGTGAACTGCGGCCTCTGCCCCCCGCGCTGCTCGCCGAAGAACGGGTTGTTCGCGTCCGCCCCGTCGACGGAGATGTTGTTCTGGATGCCCTTCTGCCCGTTGATAGTGATCTCCGCGCCGTCGGGCCCCTGGACGATGGAGACGGTGGGGGCGAGCTTGATGAATCCGACGAAGTCGCGCCCGTTGGTCGGCAGGTTCTCCACCGAGCGCTCGTTGAGGGTAGTGGAAGTCTCAGCGCGGGTTGTCTCGACGACCGGGGCCTCCGTGGTGACGGTGACGACCTCGCTCGCCCCCGCGGGCTGCAAAGTGAGCGGCAGGTTGACCGTGCGGCCGACCGTCACTTCGATGTTTTCGCGGATGAGCTTCGCGAACCCCTGCTTGCTGACCTCGACGGTGTAGATGCCGAGCGGGAGCAGGAGGGCGCGGTAGCGGCCGCTGTCGTCGGTCGTGATGTTGCGCTCGAATCCTATCTCCTTCTGCCTGATGACCACGGCGGCGTCAGTAATGACCGCGCCGCTTTGGTCGTAGACTATTCCTTCGATGACCCCCGTGGTCGCCTGCGACTGCGCGCGCGCGCCCGCGCAGAGCAGGAGCAGAGCAAGCAGGGGGAGGGCCATCATGCGTACAGAGCGGGAGCGATTTGCTGGAATCATAGACTCTCCTTGGGTGTCGGGCTTGTCTTCTAAAGATCGGCGGTGAGCGGCAAGAGTCGTGCTGGTTTCCTGATCTTCCCGCTTGCCTGATCGGCTTCCGCCGCAATGAAGCGTTGACGGCGAAGGTATGCTCTTTTGAAACGGGAGACCTCTGTGTGAGCCAGCGCCTTTATAGGATATGCCGGGGGAAATTTCAAGGCTTGAGTGGAATATTTGCGGGATTATTTATAGCCTTTTGCAAAGAGCGCGGAGGACGGAAAACGGGCGGGGATCATCCGGCACCTCCCCGCCCGCCTTCGGCCTGCCGACCCTGACGCCCGCGCGCGGGCTATAGCACTTTAGCGAACTTCAACAGGTCCGCGAGGGTGAACGTTCCCGGACTCCCTGAGGGCAGATTCGGCTCCCAATCCGGCACGCTCAGGATCGAGCTCTCGCTGTGCCGCGCCAGCCCGACCAGGACTTCCGCCAGTATCGTGCTGCCGGCCGGCCCGAGCCTCTGGCTGTTGCCGAGGGTCGCGGCCTCGGCCAGGATGTAGTACCAGAGCGGGGTGCGCTCCGCGAAGCCCGAGTCCTCAAGCACCTGAGCCTGCTCGGGGCTCGCCGCGCCCTGGGTCAGCTGTTCGGGCGTGAGCACGGGTATGTCGCGGGTGCCGGAAAACTTCTGCCGGAGCGCCCGGGCGACGGCCTGCCCCGTGGGCATGCGCAGCAGGTAGCCGCGCAGGAGGTTCCGCACGGCCAGCCGCGCGCCGTTGCCCGGCTCCTCCGTCCCCCGTATGTCCCGCAGGTGGAAGAGCGGCTCGACCAGCTTCGTGTCGATGCCTCGGGCCTTGTTGAATGGCCGGCCCACGTCCACGAAGTTGTGCCATTCGATGATCCAGTTCTCGGGCAGCGTGTCGGTGCCCGCGCCCACCTCGTCCCCCAGCTGGCCGCTCAGGGCCGTGAAGGTGAAGAGTAGTTCGAGGGTCGCGGGGAACGTGCCGGGCTCGCCGCTCTTGTTGAAGTTCAGGTTGAAGTCGTAATCGGCCCGCACCATGCTGTGGCCGAACCGGTAGGCCGCCACCGCGTACTCGAGCGGCATGAAGAAAGATTCGTCCGTAGGCTCGAAGACCCTGTTACCGTTCTCAATCGTGTCGTCGACTATCGACGGGTCCGCGACGCGCTTCAGGAAGTCGTGCAGGACGATGTGCTGGTAGTGCCTGCGCAGAATCTTCCGCGCCTCCTTGAATGACTTGCCGCGTTCGACTAGCTCGTTGTGCGCGCGGAGAAAGGCGACCTGTAGCTGCGAGATGATGGTGTTCTCGTCGTTGCGCGGGTCCCCGATGAGGGCCGCGCGGTCGTGCGCCGGGTCGTTGTTCACCCGAGGCTCTCTCATCACGTCGTTCCTGTCCCCCTTGTTCGGCGGGCGCAGCAGGGGCTTAGCGGCCCCGTTAAGCTCGGAGACTTTGCCCACCCTCATCTTCTGGCCCGACCGGGGCGCGGGGAAGCCGTAGACGCTGTCGAGGTCGAGCGTCGCCGTGCGTATGTTCCGTATGCTCTCCCTGATCTCTTCGAGCGGGAGCGGCGCGAGGCCGGGGGCGAGCAGGGCCGGGAGGTCCGCCGAGACCGTTTCAAGCGTGATGTCATGATCGAGGAACTGTCCGAAATAGGTGTAGCCGGCCGGGATGTTTGAGTCCCCCCCGGCCGACGAGGGGTCGGCGTCGCGCATCGTCTGGCCGAGGAGGATGAGGTTATCGCGCGTCGCCTGCGCTTCGGGCAGCAGGTTGGCCGGGTCGTTCTGAAGCTCGGGGAATAGGAAGTCGAAGTCCTGCGTGTCTGCCGGCCTCGCGGCGGCGAATGCGAGGGGCAGGTCCGCGCTGACTTCTGCCAGACGCTCGCGGGCGGCCCGGAAATTCTCTATAGGTATCGATGCTCCGTGGAGTATGCGTGGCATGATAGGTTCCTCCTGTCAAAACTTGAAGGTTTGAGCCGAAAGCTCGAAGTTAGTGTGGCCCGAGTGTGCTCTGAGGGTCGTTACCGCGCTTTGAATGAGAGCGATAACCTTACCTGAAAGCTCCTGTGATACCGGTCCAGTATCAGCGTGAGGATTCGTGAAGGACGGCGGTGATTATAGCCACCGCCCGCATGTTTTGCGAAACCCCGTCGAGGCGGAATTCTGGTATAACGAGGTGTTAGGGGTCGGGCCGGAGCGCAGGGGAGGAGAGCCGCCTCGCGCCCCGGCCCGGTGAATACGGCCGCACCTATTTCGCGGCGATCATCCGCTCGATGATTTCATAGCTGGCATTCAACGCCCGGTCGAGTTTTTCGGGCTCGGGGCCTCCGCCCGTGGCCATGTCTGCGCGGCCCCCGCCCTTGCCCCCGATCACCTGCGCCACCTCGCGCACGATCTGGCCGGCGTTGAGCCTGCCGGTCAGGTCGTCGGTCACGCGGACGACGAGCGACGCTTTGCCGTCGCCCGCCTGCCCCAGCACCACGACGCCCGACTTCAGCTTCTGAGAGAAGGCGTCCGCGAGCTGCCGCAGGCCGTTCGCGTCGAGGTCCGAGGCGCGCTCCGCCAGCACCAGAGCGTCTCCCACTTTGCGCGCGCGCTCCGCCGGCCCTGCCGCCTCCCCGCCCGAGCCCTGCCCGCCCTGCGCGATCTTCAGCTTGAGCTGCTTTATCTCACGCTCGTAGCGGCGGACCTGTTCCTGAAGTTTTTCGACCTGCGCGGGGATCTCGCGGCGGTCCACCTTGAGCCGGTCGCTGATCTGGCGGAGCACGTGCTCGTCCTCCTGCAAAAGCGCGATGCTCGCGTCGGCCGTCTTCGCTTCGAGCCTGCGCACGCCCGCGGCTATCGACGAATCGCTCGTTATCTTGAACGGGCCGATGTCGCCCGTCGCCTGCACGTGCGTCCCCCCGCACAGCTCGGTTGAAAATCCGGGGATGCTGACCACGCGAACGTCGGAGGCGTACTTCTCTCCGAACAGGGCCATCGCCCCGCCCCGGATCGCCTCTTCGAGCGGCCTTACCTCCGTCTGCACCGCGCGGTTTTGAAGTATCTCCGCGTTCACCAGCCGCTCGATCTCAGCTATCTCGTCCTCGGACAGGGGCGCGTAATGCGTGAAGTCGAACCTCAGGCGGTCGGGCGCGACGAGCGAGCCCGCCTGCTTGACGTGCGGGCCGAGCACTTCGCGCAGGGCGGCATGCAGGAGGTGCGTGCCGGTGTGGTTCGCCTTGATGCGGCGGCGGCGCTCGGCGTCCACGCGCGCCGAGAGGCGGTCGCCGACGCGGAGCTCTCCGCGCTCGACCTTCGCCTTGTGGAAGTAGTAGCCCTGGACCGGCGCGTAGGTGTCTTCGACGCTCGCCAGCCCGTTCTCGGCCTCGAAGATTCCGGTGTCACCGATCTGCCCGCCCGACTCGGCGTAAAAAGGCGTGCGGTCGAGCACGACCTCTCCCGACTCCCCGGCCGAAAGGTGTTCGCGCTCCTCGTCGCCCACTATGATCGCGAGCACCCCGGCGTCCGAGGTCTCCGTCCCGTCGTACCCCGTGAAGTCGGTCTGCGGAATGCCCGCCGTCACGCGCGCGTAAATCTTCCTCTCCCGTCGCGCCGACGAAGCGTCGGCCATCGAGGGGCCGGTCTGCTGTTGGAGCTCGCGCAGGGCCGCGTCGAACTGCTCGTTGAACTCCTCCTCGTCCATCTCCGTGCCGTGCTGCCCCATCACGACGCGGATCAGGTCGCGAGGCACCCCGTACGTGTCGTAGTTCCTCGCAAGCTCAGGCATCGGGGGCACGGCGGGCGCGTAACGCTCGAACAGCTCTTCGAGGCGCGGCTCCCCGACCGTCAGTATGCGGCCGAAGCGCACCTCCTCGCCGCGCACGGTCTGCTCTATGAGCGTGCGCGCCGAGAGCAGCTCAGGGTAGGCTTCCGACATCAAGTCGATCACGAAGTCCGTGACTTTGTAAAAGAACGGGGGCGTGAGGCCGAGCCCCCGCACCCCATGAAATATGGCGCGGCGCATGATCTTGCGGAGCACGTAATTTCTGCCCACGTTTCCGGGCGCGATCCCGTCCGCGATGGAGAAGGCGGAGGCGCGGGCGTGGTCCGCGATGACGCGCATCGACAGGCCCTCATTCGAGTCGTGTACGTACTCCTTGCCCGCGAGGCCCGCGATGAAATCTATGATCGGCCTGACGAGGTCCGTGTAGTAAACCGACTGCACGCCCTGAATGACGACCGTGATCCTCTCAAGCCCCATCCCCGTGTCGACGGAGGGGGCGGGCAGGGGCTCAAGCTTGTAGGACTCGTACTTCCCGTCCCCGGTACGCTCTCCGACTCCGCTCCGGTTGAACTGCATGAAGACGAGGTTCCATATCTCCATCGTCGTGTCGCCGGGGCCGTTGACGAGGTCGGGGCGGTTGAAGCTGGGGTCCTCCGGGTGCTCGCCCGTGTAGTAATGAATTTCCGAGCAGGGGCCGCATGGCCCCGTGTCGCCCATCTGCCAGAAGTTGTCCTTGCGCCCGAATCGGAGGATGCGCTCGCGCGGCGCTCCGACCTGCTGCCAGTACCGCTCGGCCTCCTCGTCGGCGGAGACTTCGTCGTCCCCCTCGAAGACGGAGAACCAGAGGCGCGCGGGGTCGAGCCCGAGCTCGTTGACGAGCAGGTCCCACGCGAAGTAGATGGCCTCTTTCTTGAAGTAGTCCCCGAAAGAGAAGTTGCCCAGCATCTCGAAGAAAGTGTGGTGGCGCGCGGTGCGGCCCACTTCGTCGAGGTCGTTGTGCTTGCCGCCCGCGCGGATGCACTTCTGCGAAGAGGCCGCGCGCTTGTAGTCGCGCTGCTCAAGGCCGAGGAAGACATCCTTGAACTGATTCATCCCCGCATTCGTGAAGAGCAGGGTCGGGTCGTTCGCGGGCAGAAGCGGTGAGCTTTTGACCGCGCGGTGGTCGCGCGCGGCGAAGTATTCCAGGAATTTTTTTCTAATCTCGTGTCCAGTCATAAGCTAAGAATTATAGCAAATATTAGCAAAGCGTCACGGGCCGGGACGGCGGGCGAAAGAACCAGCGGGCAAAGCAGCCGAAAGAACCAGCGGGCAAAGCAGCCGACATCGCGTGGTATTGATTGCATTCGCGCTTGGATGTATCATTGCGCCGCTAACCAGAGATTACTGTTCGCGGCCGGTCTCGAATCATGAATCGATTTCGCTGCACAACACTCATCGTCCTCGCAGTCTCACAGTGTCTGCTGTTTACTGCTCAAGGGTTCGCACAGGTGCGATCTCACGAAATCACCGAGGCGATTGAGCAGTTGACATCTCCTAGCGAGGAAGTTCGCGCCCGGTCAGTAGCTTATTTGGGATTCATCGGCGCTGAGTTGAGTGAAGTAGAGTCGGCGCTTATTGCTGCGGCAGATAGAAGGAAGGATGTTAGCAAAATCCGTATAAATGAGGACGATGTTAATAGTCATATCGTATCTGCTTATGATCTCGTCGGCTCCAAGCCGGATCAGAACATTGATGATGGTATCCGAAAGGCTTTGAATTACATCCGAGAGAAGCTGACGGAAATTGAAAGCGCACTGCTCCCGAGGTTGGATGACACAAGTCCTAAAGTCCGCAGCTGCGCCGCATTTGCCTTGGGTTTGACCCGCGCTAAGTCGAATGAGGCTCTTACCGCTCTGATGGCAAAGTTGCAGGATGGGAGCTTTTATGTTCGCAGCCGCGCCGCGTTTGGCCTGACCCACACCAAAGCCGCGCCGAAGGTAGACAATTTCAAGGCCCACTGGTTAGCCACATTTATCGAGGAATGGCTTCGCGACGCGCATTACATGAGTGTGCTGGCAGTGATTTACCTACTTTTGCTATTCTGCTGGCTGCTCATATTCTGGGCTCGCCCGTTGTGGCTGCTCTCTATCAGTGGTTTCCTATACCGCTACGAGCCGAAGATTAAAACGCAGAACATGGATATTAACCTGCCTTTGCGCCATCTCCTGCTCGTCAGCCTCTTCCATTTTCGGGAGCGCGTGCTCGACAGGTGGGTCCTGAAATATCTGGAGACGGCAAGGGAAAATTTCGAGAGCAGGCCGACCGTCAAACAGCGAAATGCCTACGTGCAATCGCCCGCGGAGCTGGACGGAGCCATGTGCGAGAGCGTCTCGCTGTCACAATTGCAGCCCGTCTTCGATAAGCCGAAGACCGCTATGCTGATTTTCGGGGAAGGCGGCGCGGGAAAGACCAGCCTCACCTGCCAGCTCGCTTCGTGGGCGATGGCCGATAAGCCGGAAGACCGTCTTTGCAAGGGCCATCGAATGCTGCCGGTCCTGATCGAGGGCAATATCGAAGCGGGCGAAAAAAATGCTCTCATCGAAACGATCAGCGGGCACCTCAAAGAGTTGATCGGAGAGCCCGAGCCCGTTTCGGAAGAGTTGCTATCGCGTTTGCTCCGCAAGCGCCGCGTGCTCGTGATTGTCGACAGCCTGTCCGAGCTGGATTCTGCGACGCGCAATCTCATTAACCCCGTGCGGTCCGACTTCCCGGCCGCCGCCCTGATCGTCACGTCCCGCCTCGATGACGAGCTGCGCTCCGCGACCAGGACGACAATCAAGCCTTTGAGGTTGCAGAGCGACCGCCTGTCTAAATTCATAAACGACTATCTCGTTAATAGAAAAAAGCGGGACTCGTTCACCGATGAGGAATACTTCGATAGCTGCCGTCGCCTTTCGCAGATCGTCGGCAACCGTGAGATCACCGCCCTGATCGCCAAGCTCTACGCGGAGCAGATGATCGCGGGCAGAGAGCAAACGGCGGATTTCAACCTGCCGCGCAACCTGCCGGACCTGATGCTCGGCTACGTCAAGATTATCAACGAGAGAGTGCAGACGAACGGCAAAGAGACTCGCGACGTGCAGCGCGCGGCGAAAATCCTGGCGTGGGCATGCCTCAAACAGACCTGCCGCCCCGCGGTCGCGAAACGTATCGAAGCCCTCAAGGCCATGAAGGAAGAGTCGGACGGCCAGACCATGCTGGGTTACCTGGAAGATCGGCTCCAGCTGATTCAGACCGTGGGATCGGGCGACGATGATCTTCGCTTCTCGCTCGACCCGCTCGCCGAATACCTCGCCTGCCTGCATCTGGTCGAAGAATGCGGAAGGCATAAAAGGAAGTGGGAAGAGGTCTTCGACAGGATCAATTCTCAGCCCGGTAAGCCGGAAACGATCAGAGGGTTCCTCCTGGCATTGCGTGATTGCTGCGAGCATAAGGGGCCGGATCATGGCGTCCCCGAGACCGTTTTAGAAAAGCTCTCCTTCATACTCAGCCCCGCCCCCGAAGCGGTCAGCGGCAAACAGCCCGAGTTCGTTTGACCCGCGCCGCCGCCCGTCTCTCACTTTTCTTGCTCCCGATAGTCGTGGTACAAAGATGCAGTGGCGAGCGAAAATAAGGGATTAAGAATGATGGCGGACCAGCGCATTCCCACCTCGATTCCGGGCCTCGATGAAGTCCTTCACGGGGGATTGATCAGAGAGCACAGCTACCTCGTCGTCGGCGACGCGGGCACGGGCAAAACCATCTTTTCGCTTCAATGGCTGCGCGGGGGCGTCGGCAGAGGTGAGAAGAGCCTTTACATCACCCTCGCCGAACCCGCGTCCAAGATCAAGCAGAACGTGGCCGGGTTCGGGTGGGACCTGAATCAGATCGAGCTCGTCGACCTGACCATCAAGGGCGAGCAGGCGGGCCTCGGCCTCGGCGAGTATCACATCTTCCCGCCCAGCGACGTTGAGCAGAACCCGGTCTGGCGGGGCATCTACGAGGCCGTGCGCGAGAGGCGGCCGAAGTTCGTGGTGATAGACTCCGTCACGCAGCTGCGCTACCTGTCGGCCGACGAGTACCAGTTCCGTAAGCAGATACTCGCCCTCGTCTCGTTCCTGAACGAGAGCGGCTGCACCTCATTCCTCGCATTCGAGCCGTCCGAGCTTGAGCGTGAAACGTCGGTGGCCCTCGCCGTGGACGGGATCATTCGCCTGCGGATGCACATATCCCCGAGCCGCGTCATAGGGTTGCGGAGCGTCCAGGTCGATAAGCTCCGCGGCTCGGACTTCATGTCGGGGCTGCACCCGATGCGCATCACCTCCGACGGGATTCACATCTACCCGCACCGCATCGAGGAGGCGGGCGAGCCTCACCCCGCCGAGTTCATGCTCTCTTCCGGAAACAAAGAGCTGGACGAGCTGCTCAAAGGGGGGCTGGAATCCGGCACCACTACCATCCTCACAGGGCCGGCCGGGGTGGGCAAGAGCACGCTCGCCGCCCAGTTCATGGTGAGCAATTTTCTGGGGGGGGACGGGGACCGCCCCCGGCTCAAGCGCGCGGTCTTTTACGCTTTTGAAGAATCGATCAACGCCATAACGATCCGCTGCGCCGGGGTGGGCATCCCCCTGAAGGAACTGCTGGAGGACGGCTCCGTTAAGATCGTGCGCGTGAACGCTATGAAGCTCTACCCGGACGAGCTTCTGGAGATGGTGAGGAACTCGGTCGAGCAGGAGTCGTGCGACCTTCTGGTGCTCGACAGCCTGCGCGGGTACCAGCTCGCCATGGAAGAGTTCGGCTCCTCGCATGCCCACCTTCACAACCTCGTAACTTACCTCAGCAGAATGGGAGTGACCACCATCCTGATCAACGAAGTGGAGCGCATCACGGGCGACCTGATGGCCACGGAGCATCAGATAAGCCACCTGGCCGACAACATAATTCTCATGCGCTATTCCGAGCAGGACAGCCGCGTGATTAAAATCATCGGGTGCCTCAAGAAACGCCTCGGGAGCTTCGAGTCCGAGCTGCGCGAGCTGAACATCTCGGGCGACGGGGTCCGCGTGAGCCGGAAGTTGGGCAACCTGCGGGGCATACTGACGGGCGTGCCGGATTACGTGCCCGATCAGACCAAGGGCGGTGTTGAATAGATGACCGGCCGCGCGCTCGCCTCCTTAATAATGAAAGACCAACCGCACAACATAGGGCTGCTGATCTCGAACCCGCTCGACCGGCGCTTGCTGTCGGACTTTCTTCAGGAGTCCGGGTACGCCGTCTGCACCGCGGGCCCGCAGGAAGACTGCCTCGAAAAGCTGAAGCCGGTCAGCCTCGTCATCGCCGACGAGGCGCTCGCGCGGGCTCTGGGCAGGAAGCTGATGGATTTGAGGTGGCACTCGGGGGTCGCGTTCCTGCCGATGCTGATCATCCTGCCGCGGAAGGCCGACAGCTCCCCCTGGCTGCGCGCGGGGTTCAATGACGTGCTGCGCTTCCCGATCACGAAGGCCGAGCTGTCGGCCCGCCTCGATGTCTTTATGCGCCTCCGGGAGCAGACCTCCGAGCAGTACCGCGACCTGTTCGAGAATGCGCTCATCGGCATATACCGCTCGACGCCCGAGGGCCGCCTGCTCCTTGCCAACTCCGCGCTCGTCCAGATGCTCGGGTACTCCTCGTTCAAGGAGCTGTCCGAGCTGAGCCTCGAAGAGGTCGAGATCGTCCCGCGCGAGGCCCGCGCCGCTTTCAAAAGCCGGATCGAGGCCGAGGGCAAGATAGTCGGCGTCGAGTCCTGCTGGAACAGGCGCGACGGCTCCTGCCTCTTCGTCCGCGAGACCGCGCGGGTGATCCGCGACGACGCGGGCAAGGTCCTCTACTACGAAGGCACGGTCGAAGACGTGTCGGAGCGCAAGCGCGTGGAGCAGGAGCGCGACCGCTTGCTGGCGAGCGAACAGGCCGCGCGCGTGGAGGCCGAGACCGCCAACCGCGCCAAGGACGAATTCCTCGCCAACCTCTCGCACGAGCTCCGCACGCCCCTGACCTCGATACTCGGCTGGTCCCGCATGCTCCGCACGGGGAAGTATGACGAGGCGGTCTCCAACCGCGCGCTCGAAACCATCGAGCGGAATGCGAGGTCGCAGGCGCAGATCATCGAAGACATCCTCGACGTGTCGCGCATCATCACGGGCAAACTGAAGCTCGACGTGCGGCCCGTCGAGCTGGAGCCGGTGGTGCAGGCGGCCATAGACGCCGTGCGGCCCGCCGCCGAGGCCAAAAGCATTCACATCAGCGCCTCCTTCGACCCGAAGGCGAACCTCGTCCTGGGCGACCCGACCAGGCTCCAGCAGGTGGTGTGGAATCTCGTCTCCAACTCCACCAAGTTCACCCCCCCCGGCGGGCGCGTGGAGGTGCGGCTTGAGCGGGTCAATTCTCACGCGCGCATCACGGTCGCGGACACGGGGAAGGGGATCAGCCCGCGGTTCCTGCCCTTCGTTTTCGACCGCTTCCGTCAGGCCGACGGCACGAGCACGAGGGAGCACGGGGGGCTCGGGCTCGGGCTCGCCATCGCGCGCCATCTGGTCGAGCTCCAGGGCGGGACCATACAGGCCGACAGCCCCGGAGAGGGGCAGGGCGCGACCTTCACCGTCAACATCCCGCTCATCTCGACCCGCGCGGGCGCGGCGGGCCCCGAGGGCGCGGACGAACAGGCGGTAGATTACTTCCCTCTGGACTGCCCGCCGACGCTCCGGGGGCTGCGCCTGCTGCTGGTCGACGACGAGGTGGATACCCTCGAAATGCTCGCCATCGCGCTCAGGCAGTGCGAGGCGAGCGTCGCCACGGCCCGGTCGGCCGAAGAAGCGCTCCGCCTCCTCAGGCAGGCGAGGCCGGACGTGCTGATAAGCGACATAGGCATGCCGGGGGAAGACGGCCACGCGCTCATCAGGAAGGTGAGGGCGCTGGAGCGGGAGATGGGATGGCAGACCATCCCCTCCGTCGCGCTCACGGCCTTCGCCGCCAAAGAAGACCGCATGCTCTCCCTCTCCACGGGCTTCCAGACGCACCTCTCGAAACCGGTCTACATAGAAGAGCTGATCGCCGTGTTAGAGAAGCTCGCCGGCAGGGACAATGGACGCGCCCGCTCCGAGGACGCGGGCTGAAGCGCTGGCCGGGCCGCCGCTCTCCCTACACCCCCTTCATATTCCTTTGTGGTATTTACTACCGCGCGGCTTGGGAGTAATATCTCGCTGGGAAGAGTAGTAATACTTACTCCTCACGCGCGCTGCTCACACCCCTATCAGACCAGGCTCCGGCCATTTTCTTCACGAGGGCGGGGATTCGAATCAGAGTCGCCATCCGCATCGTCACCTGTTTCGGCAGGGATTCCAAAGGAGGATTATGAAAAGAGTATCACGGAGAGCACTGACGGCTTTGCTCATGATCGTGGTCGTGTCGCTTACGGCTTCAACGTCTCTGGCGGCCGATTTCAAGCGCGAAGTCATCTATCAGATCATCACCGACCGCTTCTTCGACGGCAACGCGGCGAACAACAACCCCGCGCAGAGCTCGGGCCTGTACGACCCCAGCCGGTCGAACTGGCGCGCGTACTGGGGGGGCGACCTTCAGGGCATTCAGGCGAAGATGTCTTACCTCGCCGGGATGGGGGTGACCGCCATATGGATATCGCCGCACGTCGATAACCTGAATATCAACATCCCGGACGGCAACGGCAACCCGACCGCCTCCTACCACGGCTATCAGGGGCGCGACTTCAAGAGGGTCGAAGAGCATTCGGGCGACTCGACGAACGGGTGGACGGCCTTCGACAACCTGGTGACGGCGGCCCATGCGAACGGCATCAAGGTCATCGTCGATTTCGCGCCGAATCACTCGACGCAGGACAACGCCGGCGAGTTCGGGGCGCTCTACGACAACGGCACCTTCCTCGGGAACTACACGGCCGATTCGAACGGGTATTTCCACCACAACGGGAACATCATGGACTGGAACGACCGCTATCAGGTCCAGTACTACACCCTCTTCAACCTCGCCGACATCAACCAGGAGCACGCGACCATGGACGCCTACATGAAGGCCGCGGCGCAGCTCTACCAGCAGCACGGGGCGGATGGCTTCCGCATCGACGCGGTCAAGCACATAACGTGGGGGTGGCAGCACTCCCTTGCCAACTCCATCTACACCTTCGGGGACAGCTTCCTGTTCGGGGAGTGGTTCCAGAGCAACACGTCCGACCCGCTCTTCAGCGACTCCTACCGCTACGCCAACAAGAGCGGCATCTCGCTCCTGGACTTCCCGCTCAACACGGCCATCCGCAACGTGTTCGGCTCGGCCAACGCGAACTTCAGCGACCTCGACACGGCCCTCAATCAGGTGAATGCCAAGTTCACCTGGAAGGAGGACCTCGTGACTTTCATCGACAACCATGACATGGCGCGGTTCCTCTCGATCAACAACAACAACGACCGCCTGCACCAGGCGCTCGCCTTCACGCTCACGTGCAGAGGCATCCCGTGCATCTATTACGGGACCGAGCAGTACCTTCACGACGACACGGACGGCGGCGGCGACCCTTACAACAGGCCGCAGATGGTCAACTTCTCGACCGCCACGACCGCTTACAACCTGACGAAGAAGCTGTCCGACCTCAGGAAGAGCAACACCGCCCTGGGCTACGGCTCGATGGCGCAGCGCTGGATGAACAACGACGTGTACATCTACGAGCGGAAGTTCTACAACAGCGTCGTGCTCGTGGCGATCAACAAGAGCGCTTCGACTTCGTACCCGATCAGCGGGCTCTTCACCTCGCTCCCGGCGGGCAGTTACTCGAACTACCTCGCCGGGGTCCTCTCCGGCCCATCAATCACCGTCGGCTCCGGCTCGGGCGGGAATAACCCGGTGACCAACTTCTCTCTGCCGGCGAATTCGGTCGCGGTGTGGCAGTTCACCGAAGGCTCGGGCACGACCCCGCAGATCGGCTCGGTCGGCCCGACGGTCGGGCAGCCGGGGGTCAAGGTGACCGTCGCGGGGCGGAACTTCGGCTCGACCGCCGGCACCGTGAAGTTCGGGACGACGACCGCGTCGGTCGTCTCGTGGACGAACACGAAGATAGTGGCCACCGTCCCGGCGGTGACGAACGGGATCCAGAACATCACCGTGACCAGGGGCGCTCAGGTCTCGAACGCCTACCAGTTCACGGCGCTTCAGGCGAAGCTGATACCCGTGACGTTCACCGTCAATAACGCGACGCCCACGGTCATGGGCGATTACATATTTCTCACCGGGAACACGGTGGAGCTCGGGAACTGGAACACCACATGGGACGGGGCCATCGGCCCGATGAATGCTCCGAATTACCCGAACTGGTTCCTGAACGTGAGCGTCCCGGCGGGGAAGACGATTCAGTTCAAGTTCATAAAGATCGCGGCGAACGGCGCGGTGACGTGGGAGGCGGGCTCGAATCACTCGTACACCGTGCCCACAAGCGGCACCGGCTTTGTGAACGTGAATTGGCAGTACTAGCGTCAGGGGTCAGGAGTCAGTGGCCGGGAGTCAGGGGAGGAGAGGGATTCAATAAAGAGAGTCTCTTATCATCCCCGGCCCCTGACCGCCGGCCACCGGCACCTACTCGATAACCATATTCATCCACGGGTCGACCGTGGCTTTGCGCCCCGAGGGGATGAGGGTGGTCGAGCTGTATTCGGTGATGATCGCGGGGCCCGCGACGGTCATGCCCGCTCTTAAATTCTCGCGCGAATAAACGGGCGCGCGCCTCGGCTTTTCCGTCAGGTGTACTTTTGCGAAATAAGCCGGCTCGGCCTTGAGCCCGGCTTTCGCGGGCGACCGCTTCAACGCGGGCTTGTCGGTTATGCCGGTCGCGCGCACGCGCAACGATACAATCTCCGACGGGCGCGCGGGGTCCGAGTACCCGTACCGCTCGCGGTGCGCCGCGTGGAAGGCTTTAACGAAGCTGCCGTTCCAACTCACGTCGATCTCGAAAGACTGCCCCACGTACCGCATCGCGACCGAGCGGGCGAGCCGCACCCTCTTACCCCGAAAGCCTTCCGACGCGAGGTCGCGCGCGGCCTCACGCTCAAGCGCGGAGAACTGCCCCTCCGTCGCCCGCGCGTCGAGGTCGGAGGTCTTCACCATCACCGTGCGCGAGTAGTCCTTCACCACGTCCCCGAGAAGTACTCCCAGAGCCGAAAGCGTGCCCGGAGAGGCCGGGACGATCACGCGGGGGATTCTGAGCGCCGAGGCGAGCTCGCAGACATGAAGGCCGCCCGCGCCCCCGAAACTGACGAGGGAAAATAATCTCGGGTCCTGCCCGCGCTCGACGGAGACGACCCGGAGCGCGCGCTCCATCTGAACGTTCGCGACCTGAATGACCCCGAGGGCGGCGCGCTCCGGCGTGACCGGCTTATCGCTGAATCGGGACATCTCCCCGGCGAGCTTCGACAGGAAATGGCGCGCGCGCTCGTGGTCGATCCGCATGCCGCCCCCGAGGAGGCTCGCCCCGCCGAAGCGCCCGAGGACCAGATTCGCGTCCGTGACCGTGACCTCTTCGCCCCGGCCATAACAGGCGGGGCCGGGGTCCGCGCCCGCCGACTCCGGCCCGACGCGCAGCGCCCCTCCCGCGTCGACCCGCGCAATCGAGCCTCCGCCCGAGCCGACCGTGTGAATGTCTATGATGGGGACGGCGACGGGCAGGCCCGCGACCGAGGCTTCGTTCGTCGTACGCGCGGCCTTCCGGCAGAGGGCCACGTCGGTCGAGGTCCCGCCCATATCGAACGTGATTATGTCCTGAAAGCCCGCGAGCGCCGAGACTCGCATCGCGCCGACCACCCCGCCGGCGGGGCCGGAAAGGATCGCGCGGACGGGCTCGCTCGCCGCGACCTCGGCCGACACCGAGCCCCCGTTGGACTGCATCACGCGCAGCCTGAGGCCGGCCGCCCGCGCACCCTTTCGCGCTCGGCCCTTCGTCGGCCGCTCTTCATGAAGCGAGTCGAGCCCATCCGAGAGGCTGCGGAGATAGCGCGACATGATCGGCGCGAGGTAGGCGTTGATCACTACCGACGAGGTGCGCTCGTACTCCCGGTACTCCGGCAGTATCTTATGCGAGAGCGACACCGGGACGTTGAGCGAATCGAGCGCGCGGGCGACGGCCCGCTCGTGCTCGGGGTTGGCGAAAGAGAAGAGCAGGCACACGGCTACGGATTCGGGCTTCAGGCTTTCGAGCCGCGTGACGGCGCGCGCGAGGCTCCGCGGGTCGAGCGGCTCGATGACGGAGCCGTCGGGCCCGACGCGCTCGGGGATTCCGAGGCGCATCTCGCGCGGGACGAGGGGGGCGGGGCGCGTGACCATCAGGTTGTAGATTTCGGGGCGGGCCTGCCTGCCTATCTCGACCACGTCTTCGAAGCCCGCGGTCGTGATGAGAGCGGTGCGCGCGCCCTTGCGTTCGAGCAGGGCGTTGGTCGCCACCGTCGTCCCGTGAACGATTTCGGAAGGCCGGGCGCGCGTCTCTCTCAGTATCCGCTCGACCCCCGAGAGTATGGCCTCGGCCGGGTTGCGGGGGGTCGAGGGCACTTTGAAGGCGCTGATGCGCGAGCCTCGGGCCACGACGAAATCGGTGAACGTGCCCCCGGTATCGATGCCGATCCTGATCGACTCAGACAATCTTCACGCTCCGCACGAAAGATGGGTTTCAAAGGGCCGATTGTACGGCATAGGGTGGAGCGAGCCAAGCGCGCGGCCACGCCCGCGCGCCACACCCCTACCCGGCTGCGCGGGCGTGGCCGCGGGCGCTCGCCAGTCGAAATGGGATGAGCGTATCGACGCGAGCCGGGTTAATTAAAGTGGGGTTGGGGTCACTGTATGGGGCGGCTCATGCGGCCGCCCCACACGAATCTAATGATACCTACTGAATCCCGACGAGGGTGACGCGGAAGTGAAGAGTCTCTCCGGCCAGCAGATGGTTGGCATCGAGGGTGACGTTCTCGCCTTCAACGTCGATGATGCGCACGGGCATGGATTGTCCTGAAGGCAGCTCCAGCTCGAAGCCGAGTCCCACGGCGGGGGTAACGTCGGGCGGGAAAGCGGCGCGGGGGACGACCTTCACCAGCTCTTCGTGGTACTCGCCGTAAGCCTGGTCCGGCGTTATCGTAATCTCGCGCGCCTCGCCGACCTTCATCCCGCGCACGCCTTCGTCGAAACCCGGTATGACCTGCCCCGAGCCGACCGTGAAGCTGAGCGGGTCACCCCCTTCGGAAGAATCGAACACCGTCCCGTCTTCGAGCGAGCCCGTATAATGCAGGGAAATCTGATCCCCATCCTTGACTGTGTTGTCTTCTGACATCGCTACCTCCAGCTATGTAAATGGTCATCAAAGGAATCTCGAATATCCACGAAGTCTGTCCCTGATGTCCGTCAGCGGTTCATCGTTGCAGAAAAGAAAAGCTCACTTTAGCGGGAACGGCGTTTAACCCATAAGGCTGAAGTGAGATTCCTTAGAGTGCAAAGACATTTTGGTCGAATAAAAACCATAACACACTCGCATGGAGGTGTCCAAAAAATGATTCGGCTCCGCGGTGTTGGCAAGAGAGCCGTGTACGGGCTAGGATTAACAGTGCCCGGCGTGGGAATTATGGTGACGAAAGCATGCAAATCCGCCCTCCTGATTCTGCTGTTGGCGGCCGCCGCGCGCGCGCAGGATGACCGCGACGAGCCGATAAAGCTCCGGGCGGACCTCGTGACGGTGACCGCCTCGGTGAGGGACCAGGGCAACCGCCCGGTCAGGTCTCTGAAGGCCGCGGACTTCACCATTTATGAAGACGGGGTGAGGCAGAAGATAGACCATTTCGCCACGGCGGAGGTGCCTTTCGCCCTCATGCTCCTGCTCGACATTTCGGGCTCGACGAGCGACGACATAGAACTCATCAAGCGGGCGGCCAAGGGCTTCGTGGCGCGGTTGCGCCCCGACGACCGCGTCGGCGTCATCGTGTTCAGCGGCGAAGTGGAGATGATCTCGGAGTTCGACGACGGCCGCGCCAGGGTCGAGGCCGCCATCGACTCCATCGCGCCCGCCGCCGGCCCCGGCGATTACAGGTTCACCTCGAAGACCGGCACGTCGTTTTATGACGCCCTCTTCCTCGCCATCGAAGACAGCCCGCTCGGGAAGATCGAAGGGCGCAAGGCCATCGTCTGTCTGTCCGACGGCGTGGATTCGAAGAGCCGGCTCGCGTATAAAGACATCTCCCCCCTGGTCGAGAAGTCCGAGGCCAGCTTCTATTTTCTAAACCTGAACACCGAACAGGCCACGCTCGAAGGGCTGCTCAAGCCCCGCACAGACCCCGGCTACGTGAACTTTTCACAGAGCCAGGTCGACCGCTACTACGCGGCGGTAGACCCCGACTCGCCCGAGCGCTTTCGCCCGCGCGAAGTGATGTCCCCCCTGGTGAAGCGCGAGATCAACGCATGGCTCTACGAGAATGCCCTGCGCGAGGAGCGCGAGATGGCCGAGCGCACGGGCGGGCGCGTCTACCCGGTGAACGCGCTCACGGACCTGGGCGCGGTGTACAAGCAGGTGGCCGACGAGCTGCGCTCGCAGTATTCGATAAGCTATTACCCGATCAACGAGGCCCGCGACGGCCGCTGGCGACAGATACGAGTGGATGTCCGGCACCCCGGAGCGACGGTGCGCGCTCGCTCGGGCTACCGGGCCCCCGGAAACTGAAAATCGGCTGAAAACCAATATGGCTTTATTACTGAGAGAACACCACGTGACGGAGCTGCTCGACATGGAGACGGCGATAAAGGCCGTCGAAGATGCCCTGAGGCATCAGGCCGAGGGCAAGGCGACCGTGAGGCCGCGCCACCGGGTCGCGACGCCCGTCTCGCAACTCCACGTCATGTCGGCCGGGGACCGCGAGCTCGGGGTCTTCGGCCTGAAGACCTACACGGTCTCGCGCAAGGGCGCGCGGTTTCTGGTCCTGCTCTACGAGGCGGCGACCGGCGACCTGCTCGCGATGATCGAGGCCGACCGCCTCGGCCAGATGAGGACCGGCGCGGCCAGCGGGGTCGCCACGAAGTACATGTCGCGCGAGTCCTCCGACACGGTCGGCGTATTCGGGACCGGGTGGCAGGCCGAGAGCCAGTTGAAGGCCGTCTGCGCCGTGCGGCGCATCAGGTCCATAAAGGCTTACGGCCGCGACCCGGAGCGGCGCGAGGCCTTCTCCCGCCGGATGAGCTCCATGCTCCGCGTCGAGGTGACGCCCGCCTCGACCCCCGAGGAGGCCGCGCGGGGCCGGGCCATCATCATCACGGCCACGAGCGCCCGCGCCCCGGTCTTCGACGGCTCGCTCGTCGAGCCCGGCGCGCACATCAACGCGGTCGGCTCGAACTTCCTCTCGAAGAGCGAGATCGATGTCGAGACCGTGCGCCGCGCGGACGTGATCGCGGTCGATTCGCTTGAGCAGTCACGCATGGAAGCGGGCGACCTCCTGCCCGCCATCGAGCGCGGGGTCATTAGCTGGGAGTCGGTGGAGGAACTGGGCGGCATCGTCGCGGGCCGCGTCAGGGGGCGCGCGTCGGAAGAGGATGTCACCCTGTTCAAGTCCAACGGCATCGCGCTCGAAGACATCGCCGTGGCTCTGCCGGTCTATAACCGCGCGCGCGAGCGCGGCGTCGGGGAAGAGGTCAACCTCTGGGGCGAAGGGCAGTAGGGCCGGACGCACCCTGAAAGGTGGGGACATTGTTCAAAAAGATTCTCTTTAAAAAGTTAGCCAGTATCGCGGTGATCGCTCTGCTGTCGGTCTCCGTCAACCCGCAGACCGCGTCCCCGCCGGCGGAGGCGAAGCCGGGCGGCTTAGACGAGCGGCTCGGGGCCGATGACGGGGCGGCGCTCGCGCTCCTCTTCACGGCCAACATGCGCGGCAACCTCGACACCTGCGACTGAGCGCACCCCCGAGGGGGGCTGGCGCGTCGCGTCGGCTACTTAGAAGCTTTTAAGAAGAAGTTCAAGGACACGGCCGTCCTTCAGGTCGAGGCCGGGGGCTTCCTGTTCGGCGGCTCGTCGGCGAAGATGTCCGCGCAGAACGATCTGGTCATGAAGTCTTTCAACCGGTGGCCGGTCGACGTGCTGAACGTCGGGCGGTCCGATTCCGTGGCCGCCCAGAAGTACCTCGCGCGCGACGGCCTGAGCGCCCGCGCGGAGATGATGCCGGCGATCAGGCGGATCGTTTCAGCGAACCTCAGGGTCGGCCCCGAAGTCTCCGCGCCGCCGCCCTACCTTATCAAAGAGGTCTCCGGGCCGCGCATCCCGAACAGGGGCCGGGGCCTGAAGGTCGGCTTCCTGGGGGTGTTCGAGCCGAGGGGCGGGGGTGAAAATCCCGGCGACTCCACTAGGGAGATGTTCGCGGCCGCGCGCAGGCTCGTGCCCGAGCTCCGGGCTAAGTGCGACCTGCTCGTCGTCGTCGCCCACACGGACCTCAAGAACGCGGCGAGGCTGGCGGAGGAGAACCCGCAGGTGGATGTCATCATAGCTTCCAACCCCCCGAACGTCCTGCCGCCGAGGCAGGTCGGGAAGACTTTCATCGTGTGCGCCGCGCCCGCCAACACGCAGCAGGGCGACCTCCGGCTCTACCTGGATAAACGGGGGCGCTTCAGCTATAAGTTCATGTCTACGGACCTCGACGCGCTAGTGCCCGCGGACCCCGAGGCGCTCGCTTACACCGCAGCCGTCCTCGAAGAATTGAACCGGCTCAGATAGCTTGCCATTGCGAACGCTTGTGCGGAATAATTTGCAGACAGGTATGATTACTAACTATTTAACAGCGACTTTTCTTAAGACCATCATGGAGGAGATAGATGAGTAAACCCCACGTCAAAGCCAACGGGCTGTCGGTTGAGCCCAGAAACGTAATCTGGAACCCTTCGCCCGAACGCTTGCGCGAGCTGTCGGAAGAGATGCCCAACACTCGCGTCACGATCCATAACAACACCAATACTCAAACGCGAGTCGATTCGCGCTCGAAGCTCTCGACCTTCGTGGTCACCGATTCGCCGGAGACCGTGGACGGCGCGACCATCACGCGCGAAGAGTACGAGCGGGTGTCCGGGATACAGAACGAATACATCCGCGGGTGCGAGATGATCCTCGTCGACGGGTTCATCGGCAACGACCCGGAGTTCCGCGTCCCGGCGAGGTTGCTCATCGAAAAATCGAATGCGAACGTCGCAGGCATGCAGAAGCACCTTTATTACCCGGCGACCGACGAGGAGCTGAAGAACTTCGAGCCGCGCCTGACCATAATCTACACGCCCAACCTTGAGATGAAGGGCTACCCGGCCGACCGCCTCATCGCCGTCGACCTCCAGAACGGGGTCACGCGCGTCTTCAACAGCGACTACTTCGGCGAGTCGAAAAAAGGCGGCCTCCGTATGTGGAACCAGATCGTCTACGACCGGGGCGGGCTCGCGCTGCACGCCGGCTGCAAGGTCATACCCGTCGGCGACCGCAACCGCGTCGGCCTGATCATCGGGCTTTCGGGCACGGGCAAGACCACGACCACCTTCACAAAGCAGAACAACTCCTCCCCCGTCCAGGACGACTTCCTCGCGCTCCTGCCGGGGGGGAAGGTCTACGCGACGGAGAACGGGTGCGTCGCGAAGACTTTCGGCCTCAACGAGAAGGACGAGCCGACCATCTTCCACGCGGTCACGACCCCCCACGCCTACCTCGAGAACGTCTCGCAGAACGAGGCGGGCGAGCTCGATTTCTACAACACGAGCTACACGCAGAACGGCCGGGCCGTCGTCCGCATGCAGGACATTGCGGGTATGATGGACGCGCGCGAGATCAAGTCGGCCGACTTCCTGCTGATCCTCAACCGCAACGACAACATCATCCCCGGAGTCGCGAGGCTCAACCGGGCGCAGGCGTCCGCCTACTTCATGCTGGGTGAGACGCGCGGCACGTCGGCGGGCGGCGCCGCCGAGGCGGGCAAATTCCTCCGCGTGCCCGGAACGAACCCCTTCTTCCCGATGAAGCACGCCCTTCAGGGCAACCGCTTCTGGGAACTGCTCGACTCGTCCCCGATGGAAGTCTACCTGATGAACACCGGCCGGGTCGGGGGGCGGGACGAGGACGAGAGGTCGAAGAAGGTCCGCATACACCACTCGTCCGCCCTGGTGAAGGCGATAGCAGAAGGCACCATCGAGTGGGAGACGGACCCCGATTTCGGCTACGAAGTCGCGCGTAGCGTCCCCGGCATCGAGCCCGAAGACCACGACATCCTTCAGCCGCGAAGGCTCTACGAGCGGCAGTCGCGCGCCGAAGAGTACGACCAGATCGTCGAGCGCCTGAAGGCCGAGCGGCGGGAGTACATGGGCAAGTGGGAGGGGCTCAACCCCGAGATCGCGCGCGCCGTCGAGTAACGTTCGCGCATCGAAAATGAAGCGGCGGGCCGGGTCAAAGATCAGACCCGGCCCGCCGTTTCCGTCCCGGAACCCGGCCCGGCGAATGACCGTACTCAAGCTGAACTTCAAATTTGAAATCGCCGTAGGAGAGACGATGATGCGGAAAGTGAACAGGCGGCTCGCGAGGCTCGCGGCCCTGCCCCTGCTGCTGACTTTGCTGGCGGTCGCGGGCGCGGCCCAGGCCCCCCGACCCGCTCAGGCCCCCGTCCCTGTCGAGAAGCAGGTCGCGACCGCCGACGAATACCTGAACAGGCTGGTCAGGGATAAGCAGTTCAGCGGGGCGGTGCTCGTCGCGCGGGACGGCAAGGTGGTTTTGAGCAGGGGCTATGGCATGTCCAACCTAGAAAGCGACGTGCCCAACCGCCCCCAAACCAAGTTCAGGATCGGCTCCATCACCAAGCAGTTCACCGCGACGGCCATCATGATGCTTCAGGAGAGGGGCAAGCTAAGCACGCAGGACTCCGTCTGCAAGTACATGGAGAACTGCCCGGAAGCGTGGCAGCCCGTGACAATCCGCCACCTGCTGACTCACACTTCGGGCATCCCCAGTTACACGAGCCTCCCGGAATTCAGGAAGACCATGGCGCTCCCCCTCAGGCTCGACGAATTGATAGGCCGTTTCAAAGACAGGCCGCTCGAATTCAAGCCCGGAGAGAAATTCAGCTACAACAACTCCGGCTACGTCCTGCTCGGCCACGTCATCGAAAAGGCGTCCGGCCAGGATTATGAATCGTTCCTCCGGCAGAACATCTTCGAGCCCCTGAAGATGGCCTCGACCGGCTACGATCACACGAGCGAAGTCCTCAGGGACAGGGCCTACGGGTACATGTTGAGCGGGGACAGGCTCGAAAACGCCCCTTACCTCGACATGTCGCTCCCGCACGCCGCCGGGGCTCTGTATTCGACGGTCGAAGACCTCTACCTTTGGGACCAGGCGCACTACTCCGACAAACTGCTCTCGAAGAAATCTTTCGACGAGATGCTTGCGCCGTTCAGGAACAACTACGGGTACGGCTGGGGCGTGAACGATCAATACGGCCTGCGCCGAATCAGTCACGGGGGCGGGATCAACGGCTTCGCGACCTACATCGCGCGGTACCCCGAAGAGAAGAGCGCGATCATAGTGCTCTCGAACTTTCAGCACGCGAACCCGGCCTTCATCTCCGACAGGCTCGCGCGAATCTTCCTGTCGGAGCGGATGAAGCTGCCGACGGCGGTCAGGGTCGACCCCGAGATTCTGAAGAGGTACGCGGGCCGGTACGAGGTGGACCCGAACGCCCTGCCGAATTTTATCTACGACGTGGATGTCGAAAACGGCCAGCTTTGGGTGACGCCCTCGCACCAGTCGCGGCGCAGGCTCATCGGGCAGAACGACTCGCAGTTTCTCGACGAATACCTCTCCGACGCGCGCTTCACCTTCACGAAAGACGCGGGCGGCAACGTCGCGGGGATGAGCGTAAGAATAGACGGCCGGGACTTCACCGCGCGCCGCCTGGAACTGCCCCCCGCGAGCCTCACGGGCAACGCGGGCTTCAGGCTCTCCGGCTACCCGAACGCGCGCATCGTCGCGGTCGCCGGGTCGTTCAACAACTGGAACCAGTCCCAGTACCTCTTCGCCAAGGAGGGCGACGACTGGGTCGCGCGCGTGAGTCTGGCCCCCGGCAAATACTCCTATAAATTCATCGTGGACGGGATATGGATACTCGACCCGGCCAACGAGAACGTCGAAGACGACGGGACGGGGAATCGCAATTCCGTGCTGATAGTGAAGTGACGCTGTGAGCGCGGCGGTTGCTTTAGAGGCGTCGGCTGGTGTTATAATCGCGGCCTGTTGAGCCTCACTTTTAAACTCCGATACCTGCTGCTGGTCGCGCTCGTGTGCGCGGCGACCGCCTGCCGTCACAGGGAGGCCGCGCCCGACGATACGGGCCCCATCCGCATCGGCATAATCACCTCGCTCACCGGGACCGAGTCGCGCTTCGGCATCGCCCAGAGGTACGGCTACGAGATGGCCCTCGCCGAGATCAACGGCTCGGGCGGGGTGCTCGGGCGGCCGGTCGAGCTGGTTTACCAGGACGACACTTCCAAAGTCGAAGTAGCGATGAGCGCGGTCGAAGACCTCGTCGAAGACCCGCGCACCTGCGCGATCATCGGGGCTTATTCGAGCTCGGCCACCTTCCCGTCTGCGGCCGTCGCCAACCGCCACCGGATCCCGATGGTGGTCCCGAGCGCCGTCACGGACGAGATAACGCGCCAGGGCTACCCGTGGGTGTTTCGCGTCTGCGCCCCCGCGAGCGTCTACGTGCGCGAGATGCTGAGGTTCCTCACCGAGGGCGCGCGCGCGCGGCGGCTGGCCGTGGTCTACGAGAACACGCAGTTCGGCTCAAGCGTGGCCAAGGCCGCCCTGGAACAGGCTCCCGGAGCCGGTATCGAGATCGTCTCGTTCGAGGCGTACGACCCCGGCTCTCCTGATTACACCCCGCTCCTGACGCGGATCAAGTCCGAAAATGCCGAGGCCATCTTCTTCGTCTCCTACCTCGCCGACGCGACCCTCCTGATGCGGCAGTCGAAAGAGATCGACCTGAACCCGAAGGTCTTCGCGGGGGGCGGGGCCGGCTTCTCCCTGCCCGACTTCCTGCGCGGCGCGAGCGACACGGCCGAGTACACGATCTCCGTCACGCAGTGGACGCCCGACGCGCTCTGGACCGGCTCGCGCGAATGGTCCGCGGCCTTCAGGTCGCGGTTCAATTACGACCCGTCTTACCACAGCGTGCAGACCTACATCTCTCTGAAGATCGTCGCCGACGCCATAGCTCGGGCGGGCTCGCCGGAAAGGGCTGCGGTGCGGGACGCGATCAAGGCGACCGAGATGGATTCGATCTTCGGCCCGGTGCGGTTCGACGAAAAGGGGCAGAACGATCACCCGGTGGCGATCACGCAGGTGCTCGGGGGCAGGTTCGTCACGATCTGGCCGCAGGGGGCCGCGATCCAGGCTCCTACTTTGCCCACCCCGCTCTGGAGCGAGCGCGGCCGCGCGGCCGGCTCAGGCGCGCCTGAGGCGCAGCCCGCCGCGGCGATCACGAGCGCGCAGAAATTCCTTCAGACGATGGCGAGCGGCACGCTCACGGGCGGCATCTACGCCCTGATCGGGATCGGGCTCACCATAATCTTCGGGGTCATGCGCGTGGTCAACTTCGCGCACGGCGCTCTCGTGATGGTCGGCATGTACGCGACCTACTTTCTGTTCACCTACCTCGGCGTCGACCCATTCCTCTCGCTCGTCGTCGTGATGCCCGCGATGTTCGCCCTGGGGGTGGCCCTCGAAAAGACGTTGATACAGAGCGTGCTGAAAGCGCCGGAGCGCAATCAGGTGCTCCTGACCGAGGGCATAAGCATCGTGCTCATAAACACGGCCCTGCTCCTGTTCACCGCGAATTACCTCACGATGACCACGAGCTACGCCGGCAAGACCGCCCGCTTCTGGGGCGTCTCGGTGAGCCTGCCCCAGCTCGGGGCCTTCGCGGTGGCGCTCGTCATCACGGCCATCCTCTACCTCTTCTTGATGAAGACGGACACGGGCCGCAGGATTCGCGCGACCGCGCAGGACGGCGAGGCCGCGCACATCCTCGGGATCAACATCAGGCGCGTGCAGGCCCTCACGTTCGGCCTGGGCGTCGCGGCGGCGGGCGCGGCGGGGTCGCTCCTGATGCCGATCTATTACCGTGTGGAGCCGACCGCCGGGGTGCCTTTCTCCCTGAAAGCCTTCATCGTCGTCGTGCTCGGAGGCATGGGCAGCGTCACGGGCGCGCTAGTCGGGGGCATAGTCCTCGGCGTCACGGAGTCGCTGGGCGCGGTCTACATCTCGACCGGCTACAAGGACGCCATCGGCTGCGTGATATTTCTCCTGATCCTGACCTTGAAGCCTTCGGGGTTGCTGGGCAGATCGCGGGTATGAAGCTGGTATGAAGAAGGCGCTCAAAATATCTCTGCCGCTGCTCGCGGTATTTCTGCTCGCCGCCCCCTTCGTCCTGCAGGCGCGGTACGCGCAGCACGTCCTGATCCTCATCCTGCTCTACGTGGCCCTGGGGTCCGCCTGGAACATACTCGGAGGGTTCGCGGGACAGCTCTCGCTCGGCCACGCCGCCTTCTTCGGCGTAGGCGCGTATTCGTCGGCGATCATCGCGAGCAAGAGCACGCTCTCGCCGTGGCTGGGGCTCGTGGTCGGCCCGGTCGTGGTGCTGCCCGTGGCGCTCGTGGTCGGCTGGGCCTGCTTCAGGCTCCGCGGCCCATACTTCACCCTCGCCACGATAGCCATCGGGGAGATGGCGAGGCTGGTGGCTCTCAACTGGCGCGACGTGACGGGCGGGGCGGTCGGCATCGTCATCCGGCCTTCGGTCTTCAGCGGGACCGACAAGGTGCCGTATTACTACATCATCCTCGCGATTGCGGCGGTCACGGTCACGCTCTGCTACCGCATCAGCCGCGGGAAGCTCGGCTACTTCCTGATGGCCGTCCGCGAAGACGAGGCCACGGCGGAATCCATCGGCATCGACACGTCGGGCTACAAGCTGAGGGCGCTCGCCATCAGCGCCGGCATCACCGCGCTCGCGGGGGCCTTCTACGCGAACTACTTCCTATTCGTCGACCCCGCCATAGTGCTCCCGCTCGCCCTGTCGGTGGAGATAGTGCTGATGTCCATCATCGGGGGGCTCGGCACGGTCTCCGGCCCCGTGCTCGGCGCGGTGCTCCTTAAGCTCTCCTCGGAAATCTTTCGCAACTACTTCAAAGACGCGAGCCTTTTGATCTATGGCACCCTGTTGATCATCGTCATCATCTTCATCCCCGGAGGGCTGACGGGCGGCCTCAAGAAATTGCCGGGATTGAGACCGGTCAGACGGCTCAGGGCCGCGCTGGCCCGGAGGTGAATCGGAGTGGCTTTGCTTCAGGTTAAAGGCCTGACCAAGAAGTTCGGGGGGCTCACCGCCGTCGACTCGCTCAGCTTCGAAGCGCGCGAGGGGGAGACCCTTTGCATCATCGGCCCGAACGGGGCGGGCAAGACGACCGTCTTCAACCTCATCACGGGGTTCGACCGCCCGACGCGCGGGGAGATCGACTTCGAGGGGCGGAGCCTGGTCGGTAGGAAGCCGCACGAGATCGCGCTCGCGGGCATCGGCCGCACCTTTCAGATCGTCCGCCCCCTTCGCGGCCTCACGGTCTTCGAGAACATACTCGTCGGCGCGTTCGCGCGCACTGACGACCGCGGCGAGGCCGGCCGCGTGGCGGAGAGCACGCTCGCCTTCACGGGCCTCGCGCACCTGCGCGACGCCAGGGCCGTGAGCCTCCCCATCGCGATGCGTAAGCGGTTGGAACTCGCCCGCTCGCTCGCCACCCGGCCGAAGCTCGTGCTGCTGGACGAGGTGATGGCCGGGCTGAACCCGACCGAGGGGAAAGAGGCGATCGATTTGATAAAGAAGCTCGGCTCCGAGCGGGGCGTCACGGCGGTCGCGGGAGTCGAGCACGTCATGCACGTGGTTATGAGCGTGTCGGACCGCGTGATCGTGTTGAATCACGGGCGGAAGATCGCCGAAGGTAAGCCGGGAGAAGTAGCCTCCGACAGGGACGTTATCACGGCGTATCTGGGGGAGTAGCCGTCGGCGGTCAGTGGCCGGTGGTCAGGATTCAGGGGCTAAGGAAGAGCACCCCAGATTCTCTTTACAGAATACCTTTCGAGTAAATCGCGGCAGGGGCCGGGGGTCAGGGAAGATTTGAGACTCTCTTTACAGAATCCCTCCCCCGCCCCCGGCCCCCGGCCGCTGGCCCCTAACAGCTTATTGTACCGAAGCGTCGTCGACACGGAAGGTCGTGACCAGCGAAGAATCGGTCGTGCCTCGGAACTGGATGCGAACGGTCTGACCCGCCCACGCCGAGAGGCTGAAAGGCCCTCTCTGGGTGTAGGTGCTTCCCGACGCAACCTTATTCAGGTTGCTGAACGTCGCGAGCGTACCCAGGAGAGTTCCGCCGGTGCTGCGCACTTCGACGAACAGGCGGTCGAACTGAGTGGTCGTGGTCGTCTCGCTCGACGTGACGTTGAGCCAGAACGTCAGATTGCGCGTCGCGCCGGTCGGGATGGACACCTGCTGGAAGACGGCCCCGCTCGACGTGGTAGAGCTGCCGAAGAAGACGTACCCCGTGCCCGTGCGCGGGAAGCTTCCGGTGTTGGTCCATGTGAATATTCCCGAAAGCACCCACGGCGAGACGCTGCTTTCAAACCCACCGTTGACGAGAAGCTCGCCGCCTCCGGCCGGGTTCACTGTTAAGGTCACGGGCACGTTAACGGGCGAGTTGGTCGCGCCGGTCGCCGTGATCGTGATCGTGCCGTTGTATGTCCCCGCGGCGAGCCCGGAGGTGTTGACCGACAGGGTCACGCTCGAAGGGGCGGTGCCGGATGTCGAGCTCAGGGTCAGCCACGTGGCGTCGTCGCTCGCGGTCCAGTTGAGAGTCCCGCCGCCGGTGTTGCTGATGCTGAGCGCCTGGTTCGCCGGGTTGGCCCCGCCCGCGGTCGCGGTGAAGCTGAAGCTCGACGGGCTCACGCCGATGGCCGGGGGCGTGGGAGCGCCCGCGGTCCCGTTGTAGATGACCAGGGCGAAGTCCTGATCGGTGGTGTCGGCGTTTCCGGGCACGCCGTCGCCGGCTATGTTGGTCGCCCTGACCGTGACGGTGAAGCTGCCGGACACGCCCGCCGGGACGAAGACCGACTCGGCGTTATTCCTGATGTCGGCCACGCCCCCGCTCACGGAGTTGGCCCCCGAAAAGACGTTGCCCCTGTAGGTCACCCCGCCCACGGTCACTTCGAGGTCGAGGTTGTTGACGTACGGCGCGCCCGTGGTCGGGCCGGGGGCGTCCGTCCACGCGAGCGTCACGCGGAAGGGCTGCGACGTGGTGGAGACCGACCCGGTGGTCGTGGATGTCTCGCCCGTCGCGCCGAAAGTCGTGGTCTGGTCCGCCGTGATCCGGGCCACGTCGTCGAACGCGCGGCCTAAATTCATGCGGCCCATGCCCTGATTGTTCGACGGCAGAGTGTCGTTCGCGCCCACGCCCGTCATGTGGGTCGCGGAGTTCATCAGGTACGCCTTGACCATCGCGGGGCTCGGGGCGGCGAGGCCGTTGTTGAGGAAGTCCTGGTAGACCAGGGCCGCTCCGCCGGCTATGGCCGGGCACGAGTGCGAGGTCCCGCTCGACCAGCCGTAAAGCGTCTGGCCCGCCGGGAAGAACTGGTTGCACACGCTGCTGCCGTTATAGTTGGACTGCGGGACGCCCGCCTCGATGTGCGTGCCGGGCCCCATTATGTGCGGGGACGTGCGGCCGTCGCCGCCTGCCGAGTTGATCGGTCCCCGGCTGGAGAAGGCGATGATGTCGTTCGCGCTGTCGGCCCCGGTGTTGCCGACGCCGCAGCCGTCGGTCCCGGTCTGGCGCACGTTCTCGCCCGCGCCGACCGCGATGACGTTCTTCGCGGTGGCGGGCGAGCCGACGGTGTTGGACCCGGACCCGTCGTTACCGGCCGCGAATACGACGGTCATCTGTTGCAGCCCGGCCGTCCCTGTCTGAGCGTCGCGCACGATCCTGTCATACGCCTGAGCGTTCGTGTCGTACCTCGCGATGGGCCCGCCAATCGCGTTCAGGAAGCCCCACGAGTTGCTCGATATGCGGGCGCTCTGCCCGTAGGCCGTGCTCTCCCACGTCGTCCCGCTCGAAGCCCCGCCTCCGAAGATGGCGGTCGATCCGACCCTCGCCCACGGGGCGATGCCGAGCCCGTAGTTGAAGCCGAGCGCGTCTTCGACCGCCGACCCGGTGCCGCTGTTGATGCCGGCGATGATGTGCGCGTTGAGGAACCCGTGGCCGCCCTGCGCCCCGGTCTGGCCGGTCGGGTTGTTCGTGAAGGCGACCCGCGCGGTCGCGAGGTCGGGGTGGCCCGTGAGCGAGGTCGCGTCGTCGACTACGTTCACGGAGAAGGACGTGAACTGCGTGCTGTTGAACCCCTTGGTGGCGAGCCACGCGAGGTAGCCCGGTCCCGAAGGCAGGTTGCCCGTCAGGTTGCCCGCGAGTATCTGGCCCTGCGCTTCGTCGAACCTTCTGATCTGCCCGCGCTCCTCAAGCGCGAACACGTCGTCGAGCCTCGCGATGTCGTCGAGCCGCGAAGCCGGCACTTTCAACTGAACGTTGCGGTAATTGAGGACCTCGGTCACCAGCACCACTTCCGAGGCCATGGCCTTCAACGCGCTGATGGCCTGCTCCGCGTCGGGGCCGTCGATCACCTGCACGGTTATGTCTACCGTGTTGTCGGACGGGGCCCTGCGAAGGGCCTGCAGGCTGGGCGAGAGGCGGAAGGCGGGCTCGTAGTCTCCCAGGAATTGCACGAAAGAGTTGCCGCTCTTCAGGTTCAGAAGGTCGGCCGCGGAGTTGCCCTTGGCGCGCACCACGTAGGCATTCATCGGGAGGTAGCTGACCACCTCAACGCCGGTGCCCTTCAGGGCCGCGAGCCATCCGTCCTGAACGGGGCCCGCGAACTGGACTATGTACAGGCCGCCGCGCGGCTGAATTCGGGCGGCCATGAGCTGCGTGCCATCCGGCCTGCGCAGCTCCAGGGGGAGCCGGTCATAAGTAGCCGTCGGGTCGGAGGTGTCTAATACGTAGCCGTTGATCGGAATAAGGTCCTGCTCGTCGCGCACCGCGACGGGGAGGGCGAGCAGTTCCGCGCGACCGCCCACGGCCTCTTCGTCCACGGTGACGAGCTTGAAGCTGCCATAGTCGATCTCGCTCACGATGGCATTCTTACTTAACAGATTGTTATAGACAGAGATGTCCTCACCGCCGAGTATCAGCTTGTGGCGGGAGGTGTTGTTTATATAGGTTTGCGGCAATGCCTGAAGCTCGGGTGCTGACGGGTCCTGCCCCGAAATTTCCTGCTGCAACTGCTTGCTCCCGGATTGCTGCATAAAGGCGCTTGAGCCTCCCAGGAATACGGTCAGGGTTAACGCTAACAAGAACAGCGACGGACGTTTCATTCTTTCTCTCCTTACTGGGTTTCTTACGTTCACTCACAAGGGGAAGCTGAAAAGTCACAGGCATCCCTTAGGGATTTGCTTTGCTTAGAGCGTAAATCCATGCAGTCCGCTCTTTTATTGTTTGTAAGCAATGCCGCAAAAGATAATCCACTTCCGTGCGGCGCGCAACTCTTTTTTCGAGATGGGACCTGCAAAACGATTTTTGGCCGAGAAGCGGCCCGGTGGCTGGCGCGCCGTCCATTGCGCGCCGGGGGAGTGGGTCGAGGGTGAGGAGTCTGTTTATTGAGACGCCCTTCCTCGGGGCGTCTCTTGATTATTAGATCGTAAAGGAATCAGATTCAGGTCGTTCAATCGGCGCCGGCCGACGATTGAAGAACGCGATTCACGAGCACTTCCTGCTGAGCGGGGTTCAGCGCCGGCTTCATCCACTGAAGCTGCACGAGCGCGTTCTCCGGCACGTTCCGAGGGTCGCAGACCCCGCAGCGGATGCAGGGGTCGATGGCCGGGCAGGGCTTCGTGAGCCTTTCGGCCATGGCGCGCTGGTGCTCTTTCTTCATGAACTCTTTGGTGAGCCCGATGTCCACGACATCCCAAGGCAGGGCCTCGTCGAGCGAGCGCGGCCTGAGCGCGTAGGCGCTGTAGTTGCGCATGGCCTGCCGCCAGTTGCCCGTGCGGTCCACCTCCAGTATGAATTCGGAGAGCCTCCGGTCGCCCAGAGAGAGCATCGCCTGAAGCAGGGCTATGCGGGACGACATCGCGCGGACCTCGACGTTCGGGATGTTCTTGAAGGCGCGCGTGAGGTACTTGATCTTCTGGTCGAGCACGCGCTCGGGCATTATGGGCTCCCACTGGAAGGGGGTCTGCGGCTTGGGCACGAAGGCGTTGAGCGAGACGATGATCGTCCCGACCCGCCCGCGCGGCCTCGCTATCTCCATCATCCGCTCGCGGATGCGCTCGGTGAGGGTGACGATGGCGTCGAGGTCTTCCTCCTCCTCCGTCGGCAGCCCTATCATCATGTAGAGCTTGAGGTTGAAGATGCCGCGCTCGAAGATCATCTCCGCTATGTCGACTATCTGGTCGTTGGTGAGGTTCTTGTTGATGACGCGGCGCAGGCGGTCGGAGCCGGTCTCGGGCGCGATGGCGAGCTGCTGGTCGTTGCGCCGCACGAGCGCGTCGAGCAGCTCGGGCGATATCTGGTCCAGCCGCAGAGAAGAGACGGAGACCTGGTAGTCGAGCCTCTCGAGCCCGTCGAGCAGCTCATGAATCTCCGGGTGGTCGCAGACGGCGGTGGCGACGAGCCCGATCTTGTCGGTGAGCTTCCGCATCTCCGCGGCGCGGGCCAGGAGCTTGTCGGCCGAGAAGACGCGCGGCGCGAGGTAAGAGTAGCCTGCCCAGCAGAAGCGGCAGCCCATCGAGCAGCCGCGAGAAATCTCCATCAGGTAGCGGCCGCTCATCTCCGTGTTGTCGGTGAGCACTTCGCTCGCGGGGATGAAGTCGTCGTCGAACTTGCCCGAGCCTTCCTGCTTGCGCATCGGGTTCCGCATGGTGAAGACGCGCGCGGGCGCGCCATTGGTCGGGACCAGGTGGCCCATGCTGCCGTCTTCGTGGTAGTGGACCTCGTAAAATTTCGGGACGTAAAAGCCCGGCTCGCCCGCCAGCCTGACGAGCAGGTCTTCGCGCGACGAGGCCTCGTTCATCACCCTGATGAGCGCGGGCACGAGGACTTCGCCCTCGCCGACGCAGACGACATCGACGAATTCCGCGACCGGCTCAGGATTCAGAAAGGCGGCCGCGCCGCCCATCACCACGAGCGGGTGCCACTCGTTGCGGTCCCTCGCGGGTATGGGGATCTTCGAAAGCCTCAGCAGCTTCGGGATGTTCAGGTAATCGGTCTCGAACGAGACTGAGATGGCCAGCACGTCGAAGTCGGAGACGGGCGTCTCCGATTCGAGGCTGAGGAGCGGGGTGCGCGTCCGCTCAAGTTCCTTCTCGATGTCCGGGTCGGGCACGAAGACCCGCTCGCAGCTTATGCCCCCGTAGCCGTTCAGGAGTTGATACACGGATTGAAAGCCCAGGTTCGACATCCCGATGTAATACGTGTTCGGATAGGCCAGAGCGAAATCGAGCCCCAGCCCGCGCGGCTTGTGATGAACAAGCCCGGTCTCTTCATCCTTTATCTTTCTATAGCGGTCTTTTATTTTCTGCATACAGCTAATCTTAGTGTCGATCCCCGGCTCCGCGAATTGTAAAGCCAGTTACCCGAAAATATCCAGCAGCGAATAGACGGAATCGGCCAGGTGGTCCGGGCCGGCGGATTCAAGCACGGCGCGCGGGGCCGGCCCCCAGAGCGCCGCAACCGTCGAGACGCCCGCCGCGCGGCCGGCGATTATGTCGTTGTGGCTGTCGCCGACGTAGGCCGCGCTCGACGCCCGCGTTTCAAGCTTTTCCAGGGCCGCGAGAATCGGGTCCGGCTCGGGCTTGTGCTTCTCGGTGTCTTCGAGAAAGACAGCCGCGTCGATCAGGCCGTCGAGCGAGCACAGCGCGAGGCCGCGCGAGGCCAGCTCCCGGCCTTTCGACGTCACGACCCCTATCAGGTACCCCCTCCCGCGAAGCACCCTGACCACTTGCTCTACCCCGTCGAAAGGCCGCGCGAGAATGTCGTGGTTGGCGACGTTGAAGGAGCGGTACTCGGTGAGCAGACGCTCGATCAGGTCCGGCTCCGAAGCATCCTCGTCGCTGGTGCCGAGATCGTCCGACGCGCAGACGAGCGAGATCATCGCCGCGCGCAAAGGGGTCCCGAACGTCTCGATCAGCGCCTCGCGCGCGTGGCCGCGGCCACAGACGGATTGCCATGAATGGTCGAAGCACCGCAGTATGAGGTTTGTAGTGTCGATAAGGGTCCCGTCGAGGTCGAACAGGACCGCGCGCGTCTCACCCATCCAACTTGCCCATGTCTTCTTTAAAGAGCATTGCGGAAACCATAATTATACGGGACGAGCGGCTGATTAAGCAATTCTCCCCGCCCGCGGCCGTCCTTCACCCCCCGCGCCGGGCGCGCCGGAGCGCCGCCAGTATCGCGAGGCTCATGAGCAAAGCGGTCACCCCGCGCACGGCGAACTTGACGTAAAAGAACAGGAGCGCGCTCGCGGCGAGGTAGAGCCTTGCCATCACGAAAGCGGGCGCGTAAGCCCACGGCTTCGCTAAGATCAGGGCCACGCCCGAGGCGGCGGAAGCGGCCGAGGCGATGATCGTGATCACGAGGGGCGCGACCCCCTCCGGCACCCCCAGGTAGTTCCGCGCCGCCGCCAGGGCGACGCCCGCGAGTACGAGCACGACGCCGGCGGCTTTGACCAGAGGGTCCCTCATGTCCACGCCGTTCCTCCGGAAGGCGTTGTCGCGCGACCTCCTGAAATTCCCCAGAACGTTTTCGTCAATCGACAGGGGGTCGGGGCCGAGCAGGACGAGGGCGGCGGCCGCGGCCAAAAGTATGAGTGGGAATTCGAAGCCCCCCTGCCCCGTCAGCCCGGCGGCCCAGTGAGCCCGAAAGACCGCCACGCCCATGACGAGGACGTGGCTGAAAGCGCTGAACCTGACCAGCAGCCCGGCGAGCAGCAGCAGTCCGCCCGCCGCTTCGGAAGCGATGACGAGGTAGGCCAGGAACAGGGGGATGCCGCCCAGCGCCCGCTCGGCGAACGTCTCCCCGTTAGCGATCTTCGGCAACCCATGGGCGAACATAATGGTGCCTGCGATGAGTTCCAGAGGCAGAGATGCCCACGCGCCTCTGAAGCCGCCCGGTCCTGAAGCTATCAATTATTTATCCTCCATCTTCGACGCACTCACGCGAATTCATTAGGGAAGAGCTGACTGTACCGCAGGGGCGTACCTGCAGGCTGCAAAGCGGCGAACGGTTGCGCCGCTCTCATCGCGCCTGCCGGGCGCGGCTGAAGAGTATATAGCACGGCTCCGCCGGGGGCCAAGGCACTGAAATCTGTTGAAGATTATGGGTGCCGTAAGTAGAATGTCACCGAAATTGAGTATGGCAACGTGAAATGCCCTCGAAAGAGAAAGAGCCCATCAAGTTACTGCTCGTAGACGACCACGTAGTCGTCCGCACGGCCTTGAGGATGCTGATCCAGAGCCAGCCGGGCCTTACGATGGTCGGCGAGGCGGGGGACCGCTCGGACGCGCTCCTGCTGGCCGAGCGCGAGCGGCCCGATATAATTCTCCTCGACCTTGAGCTCGACGGGGAGAGCGGGCTCGACTTCCTGCCGGAGCTGCTCAACGCCTCTCCCGAGGCGCGAATAATAATCCTTACGGGCGTGCGCGACACGGAAGCGCACCACCGCGCCGTGAGCCTCGGGGCGATGGGCGTGGTCAGAAAGGACAACGCGCTCGACGTGCTCATCGACGCCATCGAGCGTGTGCACGCGGGGCAAGCGTGGCTCGACCCGTCCCTGACGGCGAGGGTGCTCTCGGGCATGTCGCGCCCCGGCAAGGCGAGACAGTCCGACCCCGAGGCGGCGAAGATCGCGACGCTCACCGAGCGCGAGCGCGAGGTGCTCGCGATAGTGGGCGAAGGGCTCAAGAATAAAGAGATCGCCAGCCGCCTCTTCATAAGCGAATGGACCGTGCGCCATCACCTCACCTCCATATTCGACAAGCTACAGGTGTCGGACCGCGTCGAGCTTATCCTGTACGCCTACAGGCACAACCTGGCGAAGCCTCCCCTCTGATCACCCCTGCGCCTCGTAGCACCGGGGTGCTATGCCCCTGGCCGGTCCGTGCCACGGGGCCGGTCGAAAAATGGGCCCGCAGGGCTATCAAAATTACCGTGAATAGCGATGCGGCATCGAAGGGAATCGTGGTCTAATGCGCGTGTCAGGAGATGCTTGAAAAGTTCGGGTCGGGTGGACTGACCGATAAGATCGGGGATTATTCGGCAACTGAGCAAGCTTGTGAGTTTCGAGAGATTATGGCCGGGTGGGGCCGCCGCCGCGGTCACGAGATGAAGAGCCGGTTTGCGAATTAAGGCAGACAACGGGCGAGCCGTCCGTCTTCGATTGGGTGGAATCGAATGCCGGGGAACGAAAATTTCCGCGGGCTCTCTTCGGACCGTGACCGCGGCGTAGTTGTTTTTGACACGGCCCTTTGAGAGTGAGCTAAAGATGAATTTATTGGAAGAAGAGCCGACGCGCGCCGGGACGGTGAGCGAGATATGCCTGGACAAGGTCGATCCATCCGACAGAATAGTGATCGAGACCCGCAATAGCCTCTATCAATTCTCGGTCATGGACGCGAACCAGAGGCGGGGGGTATTATCGGGCGGACCGCTCAGCGAAGGCATCCGCGACGCGGTTCTGATGGGGACACTCTCGTCGGAGAGCGGCAGCTTCAAGGTCAATCATTTGTCGCTCAGGACTAACGCGCGCGCCTTTTTCTTTATCAAATCCTCCGATGGAGTCGAGCGCCTAATCACTTCCGCCATCACCAGCCTCACGCTGATAAAAAGCGACTTGGGAACGCCTTCATTCATTTAATGGAAGCCTTCAACCGGGCAGGCCTTTAAAGAAAAACCCCTTCGGCATGGACCCGGGAGCTGTACCGGTTCGTCACCAGATGCCTTCGCTCTCGGAGCCACCCAAAAGGGTTTTAGTAGCTTCTTCACTCCCGAGGGGAAATTCCCTACAGAGTAATTCTATCGAACCGCTCTCTATCGGCCAGAGGCGGTTATCTACAGACTTATTCTTTAGAGCTCACCCTCGTCACTGTCAGAGGGGAACTTATGAGTCACATCACCCTCATCAGTATCCGAGGGGAACTTACGAGTCGTCGCGCCTGCTTTTACGTTGGTCTTAACGCCGGGAAATTCCTCGCCTTCAAGAAATTTCACAAAGAACGGCTGCTCATTTTCAGTACTCATCGCTACCTCCTAAGCGCAAAGATACTACTCGCCTTCGTGGAATGTCAATTACTTTACAAACTGTTCGTTTAAGACTAAATTGACAATTAGATTGATGATGAAGAGGAGGCGTGATGTCCGGGTTCATCAAAAAGCTGATCCTTGTAAGTCTCGTATTCGTCTCTACGGGCCTGCTTCCTTACCAGAGCAGCACCTCATCTGTCTCCTGCTGTAAACAGTGCTGGACTCAGATGCAGCAATGCTTAAGCACCTGCTCCGGCGACCCTGATTGCGTATCCGGTTGCTACGACGCGCACAACGTTTGTGGCGAGGCCTGTCTACAGGAGCACAATGAACAGTGCCCGATAATCAACCAGTGACGTGAAGAGGAGGAACAACGATGAGGAGACCGTTGATTTTTTTAGTGACTCTGATCGCCCTGCTTTTTATCGCACTCGCGGACCCGTCCGCTCGGAAAGCAGTGGCAACTGTTAGTGATGATTTGCCCTGCGATCCGTCTCCGACGATGATTCGAATGTGCGAGCTTCGGGGAGGGACGTTTAATTTTGTAACCTGCCGGTGTGAATTCAGGTGAACGAGCAGCTTTTAATATGATGGAAAGGCTGTGGCCTCCCTGACTTCTTGAAAATGGAAGTACGCCCGGCAGGACTCGAACCTGCGACCCCCTGCTTAGAAGGCAGGTGCTCTATCCGGCTGAGCTACGGGCGCGTTTACGATCAAACTTAGCCTTCGAGAAGCAGAGGGTCAACCCTCAAGGCATCGGCTCAAATAACCGCACGAATTATACATTCCCTATATCGTTGAATCAAAGTCCTTCTTCAGTGAACGGTCTCCGCCTGCTCCGGCTCAAGCCACCTGTCCTCAAATATGCTTTGCACTATCATCAAGAGGTCATAGACTTCGACCTCCATAAAGCCCCTGCGCCAGCTGTGCCCCTGGCTCGCGAGGGAACTGATCGTCAGAGGCACGTCCGAGCCTAACGTGTAAAGGGCCGCGGCCAGGTCCCGAGGCAATTCGGCTTTGCCGCTGAGCAGGTGGAATATCGTCCTCAAGGCCGAGGTCAGTCGAACCATCCGCTCGACGCCGGGGTCTTCGCCGTTTCTGACTTTGACCAGCAGGCTGTCTCCCTCGGGGCTGGCTTCGGAAATAGCCAGAGCTACCGCGTCTTCTGGGCTCATAATTACCTCACAAAAGATTCGCTGCAAACATTCAAAGGATTATCAACATACTGGCGACAGCAATCAATGCGTTTGCGGCCTGCCGCCCCCGCATTGCCGCGATCCGCGCCGGTAAGGTATTATTCGCTATTATGTCGCCGCAAGGTCCATTCACGAGATTGATTGCCGGACTTCTGCCGTTCTATTTCGCGTGGACCCTGGTTGCCTGCGTGGCCCTCTGCTCCGAACACGCTCGGGAATCGCACGAGCCGCGGGCGGGCGGCGCTGCCGTCGCGGTGAACGGCCTCGACGAGTCGGACTGCTGCCCGATCCTGGGCACTCCCGCGAGCCTATTACCGGAGCGCTCCACTCTCATCTCGCGGGCCAGCGGTGATTGCAACGGGCTGCCCGTGGACTCTGAGCACGCCCGTAACCGCGCGCATGGAAGTTTCGTCAGCGCTCTGGCCTCGACCTCGTATCACTCTCCGCCTTTCGAGCGGTCGTGTGTCCTGCGGGTATAAACACCTCCGACATTTTGATCCGTGATCTATAATCATCAGGCGGGGCTTCCGAAAGGAGGCGCGGCCTTCGCTGTTCACATGTTCGGGAGGTTATTAAATGAAACGATTGGCATCGATCCTTATGCTCATATTCGCCGCCTCCGCCTCGTCTGCGGCGCAGGACCGCGCGCCGGGCGCGAGCAAGCTGTCGGGGCAGGTGGTATGTTGTGAAGATTGCTGGGTGCGCGCCGACCGCAAGACCACGCCCTTCGGCACCCGCGAGGACCTTGAGAAAGCCACTGAATGCGTCGCGAACGGCGACCCCACTCTGCTCGCGGTCGAGAGTGACGGAGGGTTCACGTTCTACGAACTTCAGGCGGGCAGGTATAAGAGGCCGGGCAAGGACTGGCTGGAGTTCATCGGCAAGCGCGTGGAGATCACGGGCCCCGTAGGAAAGAAGGACCGGTCTTACATCAAAGTCGACGCGCTGACGGTCCTCGCCCCGGCCCCGGCTGACTCCGAGCCCGAGATCAACGTCATCGGCACCGAAGGCGAACTCGTCCTGAAGGACCTGTCCGGGGTCGAGCAGCGCCTGAGCGCGTACCGCGGGCGGGTCGTCGTGCTGAACTTCTGGGCCACTTACTGCGTCCCGTGCCGCAAGGAGATGCCCGACCTGTCCGCGATTCAAAACGAGTATGCCGCTCTGGGCGTGCAGGTCATCGGCGCGGCCGCGGACCCGGTGTCGGACCAGCAGAAGGTCAGGCAGTTCATAAAAGAGACGAAGCTGAACTTCCCCGTGTGGCTCGAAGCGAGCGCCGAAGACATGCGGCGCTTCGGGCTCGGCTCGGCCCTCCCCGGAACGGTCGTCCTCGACCGCGACGGCAAAATCTCGGCGACTTACAGAGGGGTCATCAAAGTCTCTGACCTGAGGAAGCGGTTGGAGTCCCTGCTCGCGGCGGCGGAAAAAGAGCCGAAAGGGCAACTGGCGTCCGCGAAGGAGAAGTCTCGCAAAGCGGCGAGCGTGCCCAGTTGACCGGTCTGACCGGGCGAGGGCCGCGCCGTGAGCGGGGCTGAACACGAATCCGCGGATAAATGGACGCTCGGGGTCCGCCTGCTGAGCAATCAAATACCGCGCGCGAGCGTGAGGACGACCCTCACCTACAGGCTCCACCCGCGCCTCTCTGTCGGCGTGGAGTACAACCCTCGGGCCGACGACGTGCACTTTCTGGCTAACTTCGTGGCCGTGACGGAAACCGCGCGCCGGCCCGCCCTGATTCTGGGCACGAGCTCAGACCGGATCGGCACGCCGAGCGGCACGTCTTATTTTGCGACGGTTAGCAAGAACCTCTCGGAAGCGGTGAACCTGCCGGTCTCCGCCTACGCGGGCGCGGCTTACAGCTCTTACGAGGACCGCTTCCTCCCGCTCGCGGGCGTGACGGTGAACTGGACGGAGAGCTTATCTTCGCTCGTGATCTTCGACGGGGTGAAGGTTCATCCGACTTTGAGCTACACGCTCCGGCAAAGGCATGTCTTCACGTTCCTTCTGGCGCAGGGGCGCAACCCCGGAGTGAGCTACAGCGTCTCGTTTTAAAGAGAGGGGGAGCCTGCGAGCCCCGCTTCAAGGGGTTCGCGGGCACTCTGATCTGCTGATCTCTCCGCCTCGGTCAGTTCACGGACTCGGCGGCGTCTGAGATGAGCAGCTTGAGGTAGGTCCGTTGCAGGTCGGACAGGTCCTCGAACCTGACACCGAACCCCACGGGACGCGCCTGGTGATGGACCACCCTGCCGCGTAATTCGACTATGTCATCGTTGGGGAGGGAAGTCTGGAAGGTGATGATCTCACCTACCTCGGCCTTGCCCTGAGTGTTGAGAAAGCACCCTTCGAGCGTCACGTCCTTGATGCAGGCGTCGTGCTCCCCGGACACCCCTCTCCATCGCAGCATCGGCGAGATGGGTTTGAACAACTCCGTGCGCGGCAATCTTCTTGTTTCTTCTACCATAACAGTCTTCTCTCGGAAAAAGGGGCGCCCGTTGCATAGCAAAATGGAAATACCGAAAAGGATGATGCAGCCCCCGTTGCCTCATCCTTTTCGGTTTGTGCTACGTTGTCTGTCGCTTCTCCCAGTAATAAGTGACCGGCGAAGCCCCCGTTCCCCCGATCACCTTCTTTTCAAAGCTACGAATATCGATTTGGCAATGCGCGTGCCACAGGGATTTCGGGGCGCGAGCGGTCGTAAGTGCTGAATCTACTAAAACGGCGAAAGGTGTCACCCGTTCAGGTGCCGCAAAGTGTCAGGCGCAACGTGACGGATAATGTAATCGCGCCCATTTTGAATGGTCGTGACCGGCGCAGAGGGCGATGACAGAAGGATGTTGCCGATGTCCTTGGGGAGTAGCTGGTGTCCTTCTGTCAATCGACCTCTAATTCAAAAGAGGCTGACGATTAGATTTTGATACATCCCGTACTTCATGGCAAGCGGGTGACGGCTAAATCGCGGGCGCCGCGAGCCGCGCCTCAGCGGCCTTTCTTGTTCAGGCTTTCCCGCCGGCGCTATGATCAGATGCCGGCCCACATAAAATTAACGCAATAACAGGTAGGGGCGATGCCGAAAGAAAAAGTTCTCATTGTAGATGACGAAGATTTGATCCGGTGGTCCCTCAGAGAGGCATTGCGCAGCCGGGGCTACTCTTCCGTCGAAGCGGCGACCGGGCCGCCGCGCTTCCGGCGTTCGAGGCGGAGCAACCCTCCGCGGTCCTCCTCAACGTGAATCTTCGCGCACCTGCGCGTGTACGCCCCACTCAGCGTCTTTAATCGCCGGGGTGCTGCACTTGGTGCAGATGTCGCCCCCGCTTAATGAAGCTTTATCGATATCGTTCATAAGCTGGGGAAACAGGTAATGGTGATACCACAAAAATGATAATGACGGCGATACTCTGGATTTGTCTCATTATTAAGACTTGGCTTCGCATTAATGCGGGCTGCAGCCGGCGGTTTGCAATGTGCGGCGGGTAGGCATATGCTGCCGAAGCCGCCTGTCAGGCAGGTCGGGCGAGCGAGTTATTTGGAGGTCAGGTGATGCCAAGGATGTCTCTTTGTTTCGTACTCATCTTAATACTTCATGTTCATGCCGCGCCCGGAGCGACGCAGAAGGGGGCCGGTACCGAAGGTAAGATAACTCTGAATTTCAATCAGACCAGTTACGTTCATCGTTGGTCACGGAATGACCAGCACGAGTTTACGCCTCCGGGGCAGGAAGACCTTTCAAAGTGGGCGGACATGCTGACCATAAACTTTTACCAGCAGGTTACCGATGGCGAGGGCCTCGCTTTAATCGCGAGTCAGGTCCTTGAGAACTACAAGAGTCAAAAGGGAATGGTTCTCAGGACCGCTTCCGTGCCTCGAACAATCGAAAAGCCCGCCGAACATCTCATCGCCGTGGTTTTCGGCAGGCCCGCTTTTCTGGAAGCCGTCCAGGCGAGGTTCAAGCTGATCAACGGACGGGGCGTCGCCATTATTTATTCCCACCGGGTGTATGGGAAAGCGGCGGGGCCGGAAATGAGTGCATGGCTGAAAGATAACGGCCCTTCAATGGAGAAGGCCCTTATGGGGTGGGAATTCCCGCCCGCACTCGGCAGCTTGCAGAGGTCGCCGGCTACGAAAAGCCGGCCAAGGCCTTGATGTCACGGCGGCGCGAAGCGTCAGGCTCCTCGACTTAACCGGTCGAGGGGTGTGCCCGGTTTACAGGTGCAGCGGCTCGGAGAAGGGAGACTGCTATGAGTCATTTGAAGGCCCGCCTGCTGGCAGTAGTAATCACCCTGATCTTTGCCGGCCTGACCTATTATAACTGGCACCAGTTGGCGAGCGGCGGGAGCTACTCGCCGAAGATGGCTGCGTTCGGCCCGGTCGGAGTGGTGGGCGGGCTGTTCCTGCTGATGTCGCCGGATAAGGCCGGGAAACCGGAGACGACGAGCGACAAGATCCTCGTACTCGCGGTGTTCGGAGTCGGGCTGGCGGCCGGGCTGTTAAACTGGTACCTGATGGACCCCGGCTTCTTCGGGAGGTGACTCATCCCCCGCGAGAAAGCTAACGATTGAAACCCTGAACCGCTACCTGCTGGCAGCCTGATGGTGGTCATAGCTGATTACGCGGGTGACCTTCCATGCCCCGTCTTTGTATTGCCACAGATGAATGAACCTCGCCTCGCCGGGCGGGTTGTTCGACTTCGGGTGGTAGAAGCGGTGAACCCCGATCTGGACCGCACCATAGCCCTTCATGTAGTGCGCCTGTAAACTGCCGGCGACCAGTTCTCTCCGCACGTCACCCCCGCAGATATTATTCTTAATACTCTCGGTCAGTTTCTTACTCCCGAGCGTAACGCCGCCCTGGTCATGGTAGAACTCTACGTCGTCGGTAAAGAAAGAGCTGAACTTCTCAAGGTCGCAGCGGTTATAAGCATCAAAAAGCGCCGTGTCCAGCGAAGCGATAACTTTATCCAGTTCTGCCTGTGACTTTATGCTTTCAAGAGACTGAGCATCGGCCCGGCCGACACACAATACGAACAGAGATAAAAGTAACGTCACTCCCGACAGAGCAGTCTTTCTCATAGGGGACTCACCTTTCCGTTGATAAATATCCAACGCCGTGTACGTCGCGCGGGGGACGAGATGTTCCGGGAAATCAACCGGAGCACGTCAGCCTGCTTTCTTTCTTCTCTTTATTGAATAGGTGGAGTATTGTGCGATACATAGCTGATATGAGAACCGGAATCAAAAGCGTGCTCACGGCTTGCCTCTGCCTCCTGTCGCTTTGCGTATTACTTTCCTTGTCGGGGTTCCCCTGGTCAACTCGCCTGCAATACACCGCTAAGAGAGTGGCAGTAAGGTTCGAATCAAAGATCTTTACCACGTCGGCGAATTTGAGTTTGCCGCCGCGTGTCCCGTTCTGAATTAGCTGCCTGAGGGCCGGGCCCGGTTGGTCTGATACCTGATTCATTATGAGAGGCGAAGATGCGAAAGGTGACTAAACGAATTTCCGCGGGCTGCACGCTCGTGATCCTGATCGTGTTCGTAACCTTTATGCCGGGGCTCCCGTGGTCAGCCAAAAGCATTCACTTTGTTAAGAAGCTAAGGGCGAAGGCCGATATGAAGGTCTCTGCCTGGCAAGGCACACCGCCCGGCCTCATCTCTCTGACGGGGAAGATTGTTGCCAGGAAGGGCGCCTTGAGGGGCGCGGAAGTTGAAGTTCTGGACTCCGCCTCCGGGTGGGCCAGCCTGACCGATGGGCGGGGCGAATTCGTGCTTCGCGACGTGGTATGGTACCCGCGAGCCACCTATACCGTGCTTATCAAGGCTAATGACTACCAGGCGAGGCAAGCTAAGGTGATCGCCCCATCGACCTATCCGGATGGAGGCGTCCTGAACGTCGGCGAGTTGGGGTTCGATAAAGGCTGTCAGATAGATGCGGCGGGCCTGCCGGGGAAGAACTCTGTAAGCTACATCGAAAGTGACGGGCATAATCTTGATTATTATAAGGGGCTGTTCAACGAGCTTACGGCGGGAAAGCAAACGGATGAAGAGAGGCTGGAAGCTATAAGTCGCTTTGTAGCGAGTAAGCTCATCTCGGGTGAGAGCGGCGAGCCCGGCTTCGTTTATAAGTCCGGCCCGCCGCGAAATATTCTGGAGAATGGTTCGCGCTATTGCGGCGACCTGGCAGTGGCAATGGCCGTTATTGCGGAGGCTGGAAACTATAAGGCGAGGGTGCTCGACCTGATCGACGCCGCCTCTCAGCCGTCAGCCCACATGGTCACGGAGATTTATTATGGGGAAAGGTGGCACTTATATGACCCGGTAACCGGGTCACCCGTTCAAATTAAAGATAAGAGGGTCTTGAGCTATAAAGAGGTGCGGCTGGGTGCGGAGTTCATATCTTTAAGAGCGATGCCTCAACATCTCCCCAAAATCCCTGATCGCGCGAATGACCGGATGGCAGATTTATACGGTTCTGGATTCCACCACTACTATTACCTCAAGCGGCAGGCAAAGTAATATAGGCCAACCGCCGTCTAACATCCTATAGAAGAGGTCGGGTCGAAAGAAAAACATACTCCCTTTCTTCTTCACGCTGAAGAAGAAAGGGAGTATGAGATGTGAATAGCCTTTCTCTTGATCAATTGGCAGCCGAAGGCGTATGATTCGCCTTGCCCTCAGTAATCAGATTCACCGGCCTTTCAGCCGTAAATAGCCATTGTAGACTGCGCGTGCCATCTCTCGAACGAAGAAATAGCACGAGCTGCAAAAGGCGGCCTACGCCCCTGTGCCGACGTTCGGTAAGCCCGCTTACGTGCGCCCGGAACTAAGCGGCGGGCGGCCCAGTCCCCGAAGGCCAATGACAGCCCCAAGATGCCCCGCATGGATTGTCACACTGCCGCGCGGTTTCGCGCGGCGAGCTTTGATGGACCGATAGGAAGTGAGATGACCAAAAAACAATTTACAGTCGCAGATTATCTATTAACCCGGTTGAAACAGCTCGACGTCACCGAAGTCTTTCAAATCCCCGGTGACTACGTCAAACACTTCACCCAGGCGCTGGAATATTTCGATGGCGTGAATGCGATTGGCGCTGTTAACGAACTTGACGCGGCCTATGCCGCCGATGCCTACGGGCGAACCAGAGGGCTGGGGGCCGTATCGCTGCAATATGGAGTCAGCACCTTCAGCGCGCTCAATGCCATCGCCGGCGCTTACGTCGAACGCAGCCCGGTTGTTGTCATCAGCGCCGCGCCCGGCGCGGACGCCCGGCAAATCACCAAGATGTATAACGTCCTGTACCACCACTCCACCGGCAACCTGAAAGCCGACCAGGAAGTCTACGAACATGTTACTGTGGCCGCGGAGACGCTCAGCACGTCGGTGGGCGCGCCCGAAAAAATCGACAACCTGCTCGTCGCGGCCATCACGCACAAAAGGCCGGTTTACATCGCCTGCTACAAAGAAGTCTGGGGGGAACCCTGCCCGAAACCGCCCAACAAAGTCTTGCGGCCGCTGTCAATAACAAGCGAGCCTCCGGCCCTCGAAAACGCCGTTGAACAGGCCTGGGCACAAATCACCGCGGCGAAAAACCCGATGATATTCGCGGGCGTCGAGGTGCTCCGTCACGGATTGTCCGGTCTGTTACAGCAGATCATCGACGCGAGCGGGTTCCTCTACACCACCACCTCGCTCGGGAAGACGGTGCTGGATGAGAAAGGCGACAAGTTCATCGGGACCTATTCCGACGCGGCCTCCATCGCCAGCGTCCGCGACCTGGTCACGCAGGCGGATTGCTTCCTGACGCTCGGCACGATCATCACCGACGATTACCTGTGGTTCATCGAAAACAAGTACGCCGACATGGTGCTGTCCACCACGGAAGAGACGCGGGTGGGGTACTTCACTTATCAGGGCGTGACCATGAAGGATTTCATGGAAGCCTTGCTGGAGCGTTTCAGGAGGACCAAGGGGTACCCGCTCTCGACGGTCGCGCCGCCCCAGCCCCGTTACCCGGAGCCGTGGGCGTCCGATTCGGACCCGAAGTTTAATGACAAACCTGAAACCATCACGTACAACCGCTTCTTTCAGCACTCGATGAAATTCCTGCAAGACAACAATATGCTCGATGAGATTGTCATGACCTTCGGCGTCAGCTCCTCGCTTTACGTGGCCACGAACGCCTACGGCATGTCACAAAACAGCTTCCTCGGGTCGGCCGCCTGGCAATGCATAGGGTTCGAGACCGGGGCCGCCTCGGGCGCGCAGCTCGGGAGCGGGAAACGGGCCTGGACCATCGCCGGAGACGGCGGATTCATGATGGTTTGCCAGTCGCTCTCGACCCTCGCGAGGAACAACCTGAATGCGGTCATTTTTGTGATGAGCAACGGGGTGTACGCCATCGAGCAGGTGTACGTCGACATCACGGCATTCGAGCCCGGCCCCCAGCACAAATTCGATTCTTTCGACATCCTGCCGAAGTGGGATTACATGGCTCTGGCCCAGGCGTTCGGCGCGAAAGGGTACCGCGCGCAGACCGTCAGCGAATTGAAGTCGGTGCTGAAAGAGCTTAAGAAAACTACCGATAAACCTTCGTTGGTAGAAGTTGTCATCCCCGAGAAAGACTTGCCCGGTCAGATGCGCCGGCTTGGAGAGGAATAAAACGTCATGAAAAATAAAACATATTCTATATTCGGAGCCGGTGCGGCAGGGCTTTATACCGCCTGGCGATTGCTGGATGGTAAGGCGAGCAGAGGGGAGGGTAAATCGAAACAGTTGGCGAAAGGCGACACGCTCGAACTGTACGACTGGGGGAAGTATGACTTTTCCAAAGCCGAGCCCGGAACACGGTCTGCCGGCGCCCGCGTGTGCAGTTGGTACTACAAGGATGACAAGAACAACTCTTACCTTGAACTGGGCGGCATGCGCTACTCGGATTGGGACGGCGATAATGACGCCTCCAGCCAGGGGCACCGGCTGGTCACCACCGTCATCGAACGGCTCGACCTCAAAAAATACTCGGTGCCGTTCAACGAGTCCACCAACCCCTTGTTTTACCTGCGCACGAAGAACATGTATCTGAATGAAATCAACTCCAACAACCCCGCGCCTTACAACGTGGACCACTTCGGCGCGGCCACTGCCCCGGACAACGGCTTCTCGGTCATTCAGGATTTGGCGATGACGCCGGCGGAAGCGACGAAGATGACCCGCGCCCAATGGTGTGAGTTTTACAGGAAGGGGACGATCAGCGTCGACTTGCAGGACTCTTCCGTCTTCAAAAAAGGCGACCGTATGACGGACATAGGCTACTGGGACCTGATGTTCGATCAGCTTGGGCCGGAAGGCTTCTCCTACACCGCGGACGGGAACGGCTATACGTCGAACATCATCAACTGGAACTCGGCGGTCGCCATCCAGGCCAACAATGAATTCGTACCCGGCAACGAGTACAAGACTTTGAAGACCGGCTATTCCAGCATGTTCACCGCCCTGTTCGCCGCCATCGTGCAGCTGGCGAAAAAGAAAGGCGCGGATTTCAAGTATCACCCGAACACGCGCCTACACTCTATTTTGCAGGTCGATAAAGCCATTCATTACTCGATAGCGACCCGCGAGAACCCCAACAAAAAATCGGGCTCAGGCACCACCAACGCGGCATGGCTGGCCATGCCGCGCTACGCGATTGACCTGGTGGCGCAGGCCACTCGCTACGAGGATCACAGGGGCCTCGATGTGCTCAACCACCGGAAGGTGCAGTTGTACCTTGAGTCCGCGATCATGCAGCCCTCGTACAAGGTGGGCATGTTCTTCAGCACGCCATGGTGGGCCGACGCGGTCAACACTCCGTACCCCGCCCAGATCAGCGCCTATGAAATAACGGATGACGTGCTCAAAGAATTGGCGGCGCAGGGCTTCCCTAAGAAGTATATCGAGGCGATCCGCAACGCCAGCAACCCCACCATCGTCGAGTCCCCGTTCACCCCAGCGGCAGTTTTCATCAGCACGGTCGAGCAGTGCATACAGGAACGGTTGACCATAAAACAGGAAAACCTGTTGCTACAGCTTTCCGTCCGCAACACCATCGGGCCGAGCGTGACCGACACGCCGATCCGCCAGATCGTGTATTTCGGGAATAACGCAATCGCCCAGAAAGGCGACCCGGTTTATGGGATTCTCGCCAGTTACGACGACGAGCAGTTCACGAGCTTCTGGCAGGAGTTTGAGCTTGAGCCGAACAGAGAGCGCAAAGTGCCGATCTCGGAGGATTACCAGCCGCTCGAAGGCCCGCGCAAAGTGCCCGAGCGGATGGTGAAGATGCTGCGCAAGCAACTGGCGGCGGTGCATTTCGGGCCGCAGTCGGACTACAGCGACGTGCCCGAGCCGCTGGAAGCGAGGTACATAGACTGGTCGTTGCCGCCTTTCAACGCTGGGTACCACGCTTATGCCGCGCACTACAATATTTGCGATGTGCAGCAGAAGATTCGCAAGCCATCCCAGTTGATCGAAGGAGAGAATGCCGACATCTTCATCGTCGGTGAAACGTACTCCAACGATCAGGCATGGGTGGAAGGCGCTTTCTGCACGGCCGAATCAGTGTTGAATGATTTTTTCGGCATCGAACCCATCATTGACAACACGAACTACCCGTTCATCTGCGGGGATTGTTAAGTCTGTGCGCTCGGCTGATGCGCGCAGGCTGCGTTGAACGGGCCGTGTTCTTACGGCGGGACCGCCGTCGCGGGGAAGGGTGTGAGGGGGCCGCCTTCGCCCTCCCCGCAGCGGCTCAGGCCGCCGCGTTCTCTTGAATGATTTGCAGGATGGAAACGATGCCATTGGCGTCGGCGTCATCGAAAACGCCGTCAAGCCCGGCGGGGTTGTAGTCGGTAAAGGGGGCGTAAAGCATGGCCGGGTCCATCACGCCGTTTTGCGTCAGGTAGCCATTTAATGCGAGTTGCAGCTAGGTAGGTATTGGATACAAGTCAATCTCCTACCATACGGTTCTACATTATTCGGTTAATTCCGGTCATAAATCGCTCACATAGGGCTTGCTGGTGAAGTTCGCTTCAGTCGCTTTCATAAGCTGAGAGCCTTGTACATTTCACAACTCGCCTGATATCTTCGAGCAACACCTCTATATCTTGCAGGGTCGTGCGATAGTTAATAACGCAGCCACGTAAGGCAAATCGCCCATTGATGAGCGCATTCGATAAGTAAGAACTACCGTCCCTCTGCAGCTCGACCATAATACCCTTATTCAGGGTATCAAGTTGACGGTTTATCTCCTCAACTCCGTTTGAATCAGCTCTCTCCAATCCCTTCCTCACGGACGGGGGAACGTAGCGAAAACAGAAGATTGACAACTCGACGGGAGCGAGCATTTCAAAGTCGTCGCTCTTGTCAACCAGGCTTGCCAGATGTTTAGCGCAATTTATATTCTGCTCAATCGCCTGCCCGAGATGTCGGGCCCCAACGTTTTTCAGCATCATCCAGACCTTCAGGGCGCGAAAACGGCGCGATAATTCCGGCGTGTAATCCCAAAAAGCAAATTCCTCAATATCATCCCCGACCACGCGAGTGTATTCCGCATCATGACTATAAGCGGCGCGTGCCGTTGCCCCGTCACGGTATAAAACACAGCCGCAATCAATCGGTAAATAGAGCCACTTGTGCGGGTCGAGCGAGACCGAATCGGCCCCGGCAATGCCGTCGAACAGGTGTTTAGCCGAAGGAGCGAGCGCGGCGAACCCGCCGTATGAAGCGTCGACGTGAAACCAGAGGTTATACTTCTCGGCAACCTCGGCAACTTCCGCTAGCGCATCACAAGCGCCGGTGCTGACAGTCCCCGCGTTCGCCACAACGCAGAAAGGCTGATACCCGCCGGATAAATCCTCTTCGATTTTTTGGATTAAGTCTTCGACGTCTATTTGAAAACGTTCATTAACGCGAATTGCTCGGACGCTTGAGCGCCCTAGCCCGAGCAAACCGGCCGCTTTCGTAATAGAAAAATGCCCCTCCTCAGACATATAAACCCGCATCCTCTTTTCAAGAGCCCGCGCCCCGTCATCGATTAAATTAGCAGGAGCTTTAGAAAAAAGTGCCGCGGCCAATCCGGCGAAATTTGCCATCGAACCGCCGCTCGTAAATAGACCTACGGCATCTTTGTCATAGTTTAATATCTGCTTTATCCAACCGATTGTGATTCGCTCTATTTCCGTCGATGCCGGAGCCGAGCGCCAGCTAGTAACGTTTGCGTTGAGCGCTGAGGCGAGCAAATCGGCAAACGCCGTCAGAGCCGTTCCCGGCGATGAGACATAGCCGAAAAAACGTGGGTGCCCATTGTGGCGGCTCATGGGCAGGATGAAATCCCGGAAAGTTTCAAACAGGTGGCTGACGTCTTCTCCCTCTATCGGGAGCGACTCGTCTAAATTCTCGCGCAATTTCTGTGCCGCCGCGTTCGGGTAAACCGGAAGGTCTCTAATTGATTCGTAGTACTCGGCGATAAGTTTTATTGCTTCTGCCCCCATGCGCCGAGTCTCTTCGCCCGTCGAAACAAGCCTTAATAAAAAATCGTCATCCGAACAGTACCTGTCATCCCTCATGCCTTCTTATTACCAGAATCGATTAAAAATATTCAATCTTGCCGGCCACGGGGTCTATTCATTCTCCCTGATCAAGACCGGCCGTGGCCAACGGCCATGCTTCAATTGTCCTCATCACCCGGGCCGCCGCATTGCGAAACGCCGCCGCCACCTGCGCTATGTGCTCCAGTCTGTCTTGCGAAGGGCCTTCATCAAATGTCATATCTCTTATGCCCTTCACCATTCACTTCTCCAGTTAAATCGGACTAAACTGATAGTCATAAAGGAGGATGCTTGAAATCCCAATGGCAGCCATCGAGCTCGTAAGACAAGGAGGGTGGAATGTTCCGCACCGCATTGCTCTCGTTCTTTTTGTTTTCGTTCCTGGCTGGCGCACCCGCGAGGGGCGAGAGGCAGGATTACACCGATCAACTGATGAAGCTTACTGAATTGACCGACAACAAGCGGTACCGCGAGGCGATTAACGGTTACAAGAGGCTCCAGGCGCAGCCGGGCACGCCCGGGTGGCTCAAGGCGGCATGTGAATATGAGATAGCGGAACTGTATGGGGCGCTGAACGAGACCGACAACGCTATCGCCGCTCTGAGTCGAGCGGTTCAACTCGGTTTCGACGACTGTATTACTCCGCGCGGCAGCGAGCGACTGGCGGAAGTCTTGAAACACCCGAAGGGGGCGCAGGTGATCGCGGGGATGAAGATTGCGCAGGCCGACTTCCTGGAGCTGGCCTGGCTGAAGTCGGAGGTGCGGCACGCGGAACATGACGCGCGCATGATGATTACCGAAAACATTAATCGCGTCGACCAGCAGGCGACCGATATCCCTCAGGCTCAACTGCCCACGCGGCTGACGACTTCCGCCGGGGTATTGTACTGGCGTCAGCAGCTACTGCTGCTGCAAAGGGCGCAGACGGAATTTGTAAAGAAGTCGGACCAGGCGCGCATGGAACACGCGGCGGCAATGGGAGTGATAGCGGGCGGGGCATCCCAGTCGGCGGCGCTCGAATCCGCCCGTAAGGCGCGGGCGGCAGCCGAATCGCGGAAAGCGGAGATCCGCAAACGGGCCTTCGTCCCGGTGACGGCTTCCTCGGATCAGCCGAGGCCGTGTTCCGAGTTGGGCTGAACGACGAAGAAGTAGCCGGCTAAAGCCTCGGTAAGAATAATTATTGCGGTGCCGCGTCCTCGAAGCACGAGGCGGCCATAAGGTTCGCCCGGCGTGAGCAGCGTACATTTATTCATACCGCAGTGCCACCATCGGGTCCACGCGCGACGCCCGCCGCGCCGGTAGATAGCCAGACATGAGAGCCACACCCGCCAACAGCAGCGTGATCGCGACGAATGTGATCGGGTCGCCTGCGCTGACGCCGAAAAGGAGGCTTGAAAGAAAACGGCTCATGGCTAGGGAGAGCCCGAGGCCAGCGGCGACGCCGATCAGGGTCAGCTTCAGCCCCTGCCCCAGGACGAGCCCGAGGATGTCTCGCCTTCGCGCGCCCAGCGCCAGGCGAATCCCCATCTCGCGCGTGCGCTGCGCGACCACGTAAGAGATCACGCCGTAAATCCCCATCGCCGCCAGCAGTAACGCGACCGCGGCCAACGCCCCCATCCTCAGTGCGAGGTTCCTCGGCGTCCAGGTCGAGCGACTGATTACCTGCTCCATAGTCTTCAGGCCGACCGCCGCCCGGTTGTCCACGCTTTGCACGGTCTCGCGCAGGGCAGGGAACAGGCGGGCCGGTTCTCCGGCCGCGCGGACGATGAGCGTCATCGCATGGCGGCGCATCGGCAGGTAGATTTCCGGGCGCGGCTCGGTGCGCAGCCCGAACTGCCTCACATCGCCGACGATGCCGACTACGACCAGCGGTACGCGGGGGAGCCTGTCGCCCTGCAACAGAATGTGTTTGCCCAGAGGGTCTTGATCGGGCCAGAACTTTTTCGCGAATGCGTTGTTGATGATCGCCGCGTCGGGTTGCGGCTTCATCTCCGACTCGGTGAACTGCCGCCCCCGCAGGAGCGGGATGCCTATGGCTTGAAAATAATCCGGGGTGATCGGTTGAATGTCGGCCCTCAGGGCCGCCTCCGGCGACGGTGCGCGCCCGTCGATAGTGAAATCCACTCCGGGGTTATAGCCGACGAGCGGCAGGTAGGTCACCCCGCCTACCGACTCGACTCCGGGCAAGGCCCGGATACGCCGGATGGCCTCGTCGAAATAGGAAGCCAGATTCTCATAGTCCGGGCGCTGCGACACAGGGAGCGCGAGCGAGAGCGCAAGAGCGTGTTCGGGTTTGAAGCCGGGGTCTTCCTTCATCAGGTTGAGGAAGGTGCGGATCATCAACGCCGACCCCGTGAGCAGCGCCACGGCCAGGGCGACTTCCGCCGCGACCAGGATTCCGCTGAAACGGCGCTGGAGCGGGTCCGCCGTCGTGACGCCCGATTTGAGATATTTAATCAAATCCTGCCGCCCGGCCATCAGCGCCGGGCCGAGTCCGAAAGCGATGCTTGTCAATAAGGAGACGAGCAAGGTGATGAGCAGGACGGGCGCGTTGATTTCGATTTCTCCCACGCCGGGCAGTCGCAGGTCCCCGGCGGCGCGTACCACCTTCATCCCCCACACCGCGAGCCATACCCCGATCAGGCTGCCGAGCAGCCCGAGCAGCAGGCTCTCCACCAACAGCTGGCGTACGAGCCGCCAGCGACTGGCGCCGATGGCCAAACGGATGGTGAACTCTTGGTGGCGCGCGGCGTTGCGCGCCAGCAGCAGGTTGGCCAGATTCACGCTGGCAATGAGCAACACGAAGAGAACGGCGAATTGCAGCGCCAGTATGGGGGTTCGATACCTTGTGAGGCCCGGCATCGTGTCCTGCAGGCGCGCCACCTTCACGGCCAGTTCGGGTTGTCCCGCCGATTGCCGTGCGGTGGCGCTCCGCGCGAGCGCCGTTATCTCTCCCATCTCTTCCGCGGCGAGATCAACGCTCACGCCCTGCCTGAGCAGCCCGATGACTTCGTAATGGTTCGCCGACGAGTCCTGCAGCGTCTTAGGCGGCTCGCTGGCCTCCAGCGGCGTCCAAAAAACGGCACGCAACGGGTAGAGGAAAGATGGCGGCATTACGCCCACGACCGCGTAGCTTTGATCGTCGAACATGAGCGTCCGCCCGATTACTCCAGCATCCGCGTTGAATTGGTCCAGCCAGAACTTGTGACTGAGGATGACGACTTTCTCGCCCCCGGGGCGGAATTCTTCTTCGAGAAAAGTTCGACCCATTTGGGCGCGACCCCCTAGCAGCGGAAAGAACTCCGAGGATACGTAACTGCCTGTCACGCGCTTGACAGGGTCGCTGCCGGTCAGGTTGACGCTGACCGCGCGTGAGGCCGCCATCCGCTCGAACGCGGGGTTATGTTCTTTCCAAACGGTGAAGTTGGGGTAGGAAATCCCGAGCTCGACCTCCTGTCGGCTGGTCTGCGAGATCACCGCCAGTCGCTCCGCGTTCGGATAGGGAAGAGGCTGAAACAAGAGCACGTAGACGCCGCTGAAGACCACGGTGTTGACGCCAATGCCGAGCGCGAATGTGAGGACGGCGACGGTAGTGAAACCGGGCTTCTTCAGTAACATCCGCACGCCATAGCGCAGGTCTTGCCACAGGGTTTCTAAGGGACGGGAGCCCCACACCTCCCGGCGCTTCTCTTTCGCTAAGCGGGTGCCGTGCGGTAAGTCAACCGGCGGTCCTTTATCTTTTCGTTTCGCCATAATCGCTCTATTAGATAATCTACCCCGAATATCGATCTGTTCCGGTAGAATACCAAGGCTAAGGAGTCAAAAGATAGGGCTCACTTCCCCTGTAATGGGTCAATCAATAGAACGTAGCATGCCTGCTTGTCGTACCGCTGCGGCGAAGCCTGCGCTCCGGCGGCGTGAGACGGGAATGCGCACCCCGCTGCCGAGCACGGCCGTCAACACGCCCGCGCGGTCCCGCGTCAACTCGCGAATACTTTCAAGCCGCACCAGTGCGCGCCGGTGGGCGCGGAGGAAGCCGTAGCTGCGCAAACGCTCTTCCAACAGATGCAGCGGCTCGCGGTGGAAGTAGCTGCGCGACCCGACCCACAGTTGCGCGTAATTCCCGGCGGCTTCGATCCAGTCAATCTCGCTTACACTCAGCACCGTCGCGCCCCGAGCGGTTATGACGACGATGCTCTCGCCAGCAGCCGGATATACCGACGCGCGCAGCCGCTTAAGTAAACGCTTTATGGTGGCGGCGAAGCGGGCCTCGCTGACGGGTTTGACCAGATAGTCGAGGGCTTCGGCCTCAAAGGCGCGGAGCGCGAATTGATTGTACGCAGTCAGAAATACCACTTCCGGCATGCGTTCCGGCGTGCGGCGGCGGATCACTTCGAAGCCGTCTATGCCTGGCATTTGAATGTCTAAAAAGATCACGTCGGGTGCGGAAGCATCCAACGCCGCAAGCACTTCCGCGCCGTTGCGACATTCTCCGGCGACGGCAAACTCCGGGAAGGCTGCCAGCAGTTGCTGTACCCCCCGGCGCGCGGCGGGTTCATCATCGGCGATCAATGCTTTCCATTTAGCTTGCCTCATGATTCGACTCCGAGGTGGCCTCGTGATAGGGCAGGCGCAGCGTGGCTATTGTACCTCCTTCGGCGCGCCCGATCAGTTCGAGTGAGGCGCGCTCGCCATACAGGGCGCGCAATCGTTCGCGGGTATTTTCGAGGCCGTGGCGCGGCGGCAAGACAAACTCCGCGTCGACGCCCGCGCCATCATCCGTGACCGAAAGTTCGAGCGTTTCATCCGTGCGCCGCGCAGCAATGAGTATGTGGCCTGCATCAGGATGCCTCGCAATGCCGTGACGAATCGCGTTCTCCACTAGTTGTTGCAGGGCGAAGCTCGGGACCATCGCGGACAGGAGCGCGTCGGCAATGCCGAATTCAGGCCGTAATCGATCGGAGAAGCGGGCTTCTTCGATGGCGACGTACTGCCGGACGAGATCGAGTTCTTCACCGAGCGGAACTTCATTCGCGCGGTGGCTGCCGAGCGTAGTCCGTAACACGTCGCTCAATTGCTCCACGATACGCACGGCGGACTGGCGCTCGTTGTCACGCACCAGTACGGCGATGGTGTTGAGCGTGTTGAAGAGAAAATGCGGATTCACTTGCGCCTGCAACGCGGCGAAACGCGCGCTCGATAGTTGCTCGGAAAGGCGGGCTAACTGCACGTCACGCTCGCGCGCCTCGACGAAGTAACGGATGGCATGTTCGATGCCGACGACGCAGAGGTATACGGCGACGCCGAAGGGCAGCGTGGTAAAGACCCAACTCAGCCAATCCACGCTGACCGCACGGAAAATCTGCGCCGCCTCGGTTCGTATCGCCGCGCGCACCGCGTACGGGTCAAACCACAGTTCCAGCGCCAGTTGCAGCAGCTTCCCGCCCGTCGCCCAGGCCACACAGAACAGCACGGAGAGCACAAGATGCAATACCGCGTGCCGCACGAAGCGAACCCTCGTTAAAGGCAGGCGTTTCGAGGCGGCGAATACTGCGGGAGTGAGTACGCCGTACAGCAGCCAGTCGCCGCCCTCCCACAGCAGGTCGCGCGTCGTCACGGGCTCCAGCCCGCGCAGGTGCGTCTGGGCAATTCGATTGATGGCGGCGAATCCGGCGGGCAGTATCCACGCCGCCGAAACGAGCGTCCAGGGTTGGAGCGATTGAAGGCGTTGATCGATGCGCACCCGTCTACGCTAGCGCAGGAGCCGCCAGCGAACAAGAAAAATGGATGCATCGTCACTACTTTTGACCGTTAGCGTCAGCAGACACACCGTTCACGTATTGCCCGTTGTAGCATAACTTTTCCGCCGTGTAGAATACCGCCTTCTTACTGACACCGGATGATGATCTCAACTTTACGGAACTGATATGAAGGAGAACACGATGTTGAAGCCGCTACGCTCGCTCTACCTGATTTCGCTCGTCGCGGTCACGGTTACGGCCCACGGTCAAATCGCAGCGTCTACTGCGGCCGCCGACGACCGCGAAGCCGACCGCGCCGCGATTCGCGCGCACATCGAGAGCATTTGTCAGGCCTTTATTGACGGCGACATTGACAAAATCCACGCCACTCACACCGAAGACTGGCGCGGCTTTTTGGAAGGCTCGCGCGTACCGATCAAGGGGATAGACGAATACATGCGGGCCAATGGCATCCCCTGGCCGCCATACGCCAACGCTCCCAAACGCGCGCCGAACCCGAATAGGGGGACGGCCAGCTTCAAGCTCTCTGATTTTGATGTGCATTTTTACGGCCCGGAATTGGCAGTGGCTTGCTTTAATGTGGATTTCGGACAGAAATCCGGCGGTGACCTCATTACTAATGTTAGGTACCGTATCATGGACGTGTACGTCAAACGTAATGGGCAGTGGAATCAAGGGGCTTCGCACACGGTGGTAGACCCTGCCTGGCGGGCGCACCAGATGTCCCAACCTGCAATCCTGCCGCCGCCCGCGAAGCAACAATTGTTGCAAGCCCGCGAAGCCGTATGGCGCGCCTTCTTCACCAACGACCAGGCACAGTTGGACAAGCTGGTTCCGGCAGATACCATCGTGCTGGAAGTCGCGCAGGAAAAACCGTTCATGAAAAAAGCTGAAATCCTGGCAGCCGCCAAACAACTCGCGCAAAGCGGCCAAAGACTTGCCCGGCTGGAATTCCCGCAAACCGAAATGCAGGTGTATGGCGACACGGCCATTCTCTACACGACCTACTTGTATGAGCTGGAAAATTCTCAAGGCGCACGTCACACGAAGACCGGGCGCGCAACGGAAATCTTTGTCCGGCGTGCGGGCGTTTGGGTCAATCCGGGCTGGCATTTGACGCCGGCTCAGTAGGCGGGATTAAATCTGTACGGACATTACTCGACTGACCGCTAATAAGATATGACGGAGCCAAAGACTGACGCTAACCAAAAGTTATACGCCATTGCGCCATACTTGATTGTCAATGACCTCGTGAAGTCGGCGGAGTTCTATCGCGATAAACTGGGATTCCGGTTTGACCGTTACTGGGGCGAGCCACCCTCGTTCGTCATCGTTCATCGAGACGGCGTTTACATCATGCTCAAAAGTGTTGGTTTATCGGGCGGCGCTCACCCTAACAATCGGGTTCATCCGGATTCATGCTGGGACGCCTACATTTGGGTCAAGGATGCGAACGCGTTATACGACGAACTGCGCTCGCGAGGCGTGAAGATTACGCGCGAGATTTGCGATGCGGCTTACGGCTGCAGAGATTTCGACGTGGAAGACAACTCGGGCTATGTTCTTTGCTTCGGCCAGGATCTCGGTGCTTGATACGGATCTATGCGCCGTATTAGACTGCGTCTTTGGCCATCTCGTCCACCAGGCTCTTGGGACGCATATCGGTCCAATGTCCTTCGATATAATCGAGACACTCTCTCCGCTTTCCGCGCGGGCCGACAGCCGTCCAGCCGGCCGGAATCTCGCGGAAGCTTGGCCACAACGAATACTGAAGCTCTTCGTTCACCAGTACTAGGAACTCGCCGTTCTCATCGTCGAATGGGTTCGTCATCGTTGCTCCTTTCGGCGGTCAAGCGCGACGCTAGGCTCGACCAATCTAACGAGCTAATAGCGCTAACGCAGTGTAGTCAACTTTACCATTAACACTTCGCGGCATATCGCTGAGAACAAATACCTGTGTCGGGACAGCAGCTTGAGGGAGATGGCCCCTGATCTGCAATATTAGGTCCTCACTGGTCGGCGTTGTTGAGGTCGGATCAGTTGCAACAGCAGCCCGGACTTCCGTGAAACCATTACTATTGTTGTCAAGCCACGCGCCCGCGGCGATTACCCCGGCGCAGTTTGCAAGGGCCGCTTCGATTTCGTCCAACTCGATGCGGTGCCCCCTCACTTTCACTTGCCGGTCAACCCGCCCGCCGAAACGCATAGGCACAGCCTCCGGTGCCGTGACGAGATCACCCGTGCGGAAGAACCGCTCAGCCTTGCCATCTGTTGTTCGTGTGACGAACACTTTCTCGTTTAACTCGGGCCTGTTCAGGTAACCAGTCATTACCGACGAGCCGCCTACGAGCAATTCTCCCATCTCATCAGGTGCTATCTCGTTGCCGGTTTCATCAACCACGGCAACTGATGCGTAGGGGCATGGCTTGCCGATAGGGCAGAATTCGTCAGAGGCTATGTCATCGGGAGAAAGATGATGATAAGTGCACACATTCGTTTCAGTAGGTCCGAAGAGGTTCGATAAGCGTACCTCCGGTAGTGTCGCGGCCAACTGCCGCAGTTGAGCTGGCGGAAACCTTTCTCCCGCAAAAATTACCTCGCGCAGCGCCAGACGCCTACCCGTAAGATTGCCATGCTTTACCAGTTGTATAAGCGCGAATGGTACTGAGTACCACACTGTGATTCGTTCGGCCTCAATCATCGAGGCCACTTTAGATGGAAACATCGCCGTCTCGTCCGGGATCAACACAACGCAAGCGCCCGTCAATGCGGCAACGAACAGATCAAATGTTGTAAGATCGAAATGGAAAGGCGCGTGGCAGCTAAGCCGGTCACTGCTCGAAATATTAAACTGGGCCGCCGCCCAGGACACGAACGCCAGCGCGCTTGCATGCGTATGTTGAACCCCTTTAGGGATCCCGGTGGAGCCTGAGGTATAGAGAATGTAAGCCAGGGGGCCATCGTTTGATGAAGAACTGCCGGTAGAGTCGGGAAACCTCAGTATGTCGCCGTGAGTAGTGGCATCAGCAAGCTGCGGGCAGGAGCCTCTTGTGGCAAGCGCTTGGAGTCTCGGCATTAGCGAAGGCTCGACAATCAGGGCTGCTAAGCCGGCGTCGAGCAGTACCGCTGCAAGCCGATCAAGACCCATTTTCATGTCTATGGGCACGTACGAGCAGTCCGCTTTAAGGACGCCATAAATACTCGCTACAGTGTCGGTGTCTTTCTTCCTGAAGATGCCGATCCTTGCACCAGGCCCAACTCCAATTTTTTGTAGAGTGGCTGCGATTTCATCAGACTTGGAGCCGAGATCTGTGTAGGACAGGACTTTGTTCGGCCCGACCACAGCCGGCCGGTCGCCAAAGGCCTTAACGGTCCGACGAAAAATGTCCGTCAGCAATTCAGACATCGTCCACCCCCATGTGACTTGCAATCAAATTGCGCAAAATATCCGATGTGCCTGAGTAGAACAGGCTCCCGATAGCGTCGCGAAAATTGATGGATGACGGGTCATTAAGCAGATAGCCAGCGGCACCCTTATTGCGCATGGCGTCCAGGCTTGAGGCAACGCAAAACTCGCTTAAAGCCAGTTTGACCAACGGTGAGTAATGCTTCGTAGACTGCCCTGAGTCTCTCAGTGCGGCGGCGCGATAGATCAGTAATCTACTCAGTTCCAGCCGCAATGCCATATCCGCAATTCGATTGGAAACGGACTGGAAGCTGCCTATCGTGCGATCACGCTGCCTCCTGGTATTGGCGTGCGCGACCGAAAGCTCCAGCTCCCGACGCATTAATCCTACCGCGGGGGCCATAATAAATGCGCGTTCGAGGTCGAGGGAGGACGAGAATATCGCGATGCCATGCCCTTCCAAGCCCAGCCGTTGTTCTTCCGTTACAAAGCAGTCTTCGAACCGGATCTCGCCGAATTGAGCAGACCCCAATCCCATCTTTGGGATATTACTACTCCGCGAGATGCCGGCTGTATTGAGCTTTACTATGAAGGCGCTTATACCCCAAGCCTTGCGCTCAATATCTGTTGAGGCAAGAACAAGAGCGATATCGGCGACCGGGGCGTTTGTAATGTAGCGCTTAGTGCCGCTCAAGCGGTAGCCGCCCGGACACCGAAGGGCCGTCGTCTGTAGATGAAATATGTCGGAGCCTGCTTCAGGCTCCGTTGCCGCATGAGCCGCGCGCAATTCGCCGCGTATCATCGGCCGAATGAACGCGCGCTTCTGCTCCTCCGTTCCGAATCTCAGAATCGGGTATTGCACGCTCCATAACTGGGCCGCCATTGCGAACAGGATTCCGGCATCGCCGCCGCCATAGCCGAGGCCCTCGAAAGTCGCGATCAGCGATGATATGGGTAAGCCTTGCCCCCCGAGCGAAGGCGGCATTGTTATTCCGAGGACGCCGGACCCGAGATAACTGTTCCAGTCTGATTTGTCTTCTAAAGCCTGAACGTAGCTTGCGCTTTTCGCGACAATCTCATCGGCCGTGTCAAAGCAATTAGTCATACGAAAATCAATCTGATGACGCGCTCATCGTCGTCTTTGCCTGCCCTTGAGGCAGGCTGAAGTAGCCGTAAATTGTCATTAAGACCAGCATCACTGCCGTGGCATAAAACACATAAGTGATGCCGATTTGCTCGGTCATTGTGCCGGAGAAGACCAGCCCGGGTAACTGCGCGACCGACAGGAGCGCCCAGACGCTGCTGCTGACGCGCCCCATCATCTCGACCGGCGTGTGCACCTGTATCATCGTCTGCGCCGAGACCATGACGAAAACCACACCGAGGCCGACGCCGAACATGCCGATTGCCGCTGCCGGGATATTTTTTACGGCCCCCGTCAGCAGAATGAACACCCCCATCGCTAACAACCCGCCCAGCACCAGATGGTTTTTGGGCCACTGTTTGGCGATTCTGTTGATAGCCAGCGTCCCGACAATCATCCCTATCCCGATCAGTGAATTGATGGTGCCGAAAACAATCTCGCTCGATTTCAATTCGTCGCGCACGTAGACCGCGGTTAACGAAGCGAAGCAACTGATGGCGAATATCCCCGCCATCATCCCCAGAATGGCAAGCGTCAGAGTTGCGTGTGTGAAGATGAATTTCACGCTTGCCAGCAGATCGTTAGTTACTGCGTTGATGGGATGCCTGTCCTTTGCCGGAACCGCGGGCTCCCGTGCAATAAGTAAGGTCGATATCATCGCCGCCGAAATGAGGAAGCTGACGCTATCTATCAGGTAGCCGGGAGTTGCGCCGAACCGCCCGACTATCACGCCTGCCAGTGTCGGGCTTATAATGCGAACCAATTGCACTGCCTGGTGCATCAATGCATTGACTGAAATCAAGCCCTCCGGCGGCGCGATGGCGCGAATCGTGATTACTTGAGCAGGTAGAAAGAATGTCGAAACAGCGCCCATCAGAAACAACGTTACGTATATCCAGCCCAGGCTCTGTGTGAAAACGAGCAGCAGCACCAACGCGGCCCGTATCAGGTCGCTCGCGATCATAGTGCGTTTGATATTCCAGCGATCCACGAAAACGCCTGCCACGGGTCCGATCAGGGCGATAGGAATCAGAAAGGCGATGCTGATCGCCGCGATCTGCATGGGGCTCGCATGCAGATTGAACGTGACGTGGCTTATTGCCGCGAAAAGCGCCAGAAAATCACCGAAGACGCTTACGACCTGTGCTACCCATAGCCTCTGTACGGCTTTGATTTGCAGAACTTCCCGAAAGCCGAGTTGTTCGAAAGTTGTCGTCATTCGGGTCATTCCAGAAGCCGCGCTACCTCTTTCCGAAGCGCATTCATATAGCCCTCGTCATAATGGAACGGATACGGGCCGTTGTAGTGGAGCGGGTCGGCCCGCTCCCCGCCGCAACTGACGACGCTGACACGGGGGAAGAGCCGAGATGCCTCCTGGTAGAGCCGCTCACTGTATTGATGGTAGTAATTCACGTTTGCACGAAGTTGGGGGTCCTCAAAGTTGATTCCGTCGTTGAAACATGGTCGCGGCAGATGAAATATCACGCGCAGACTCGGTTGCCTTTCGTAGAGAGGCTCCAACACCTCTCGAAGCGCGGTAACAGAATGCTCTATCGGGATCTCCCACAACCTTTTCTGCTCAAAGTCAACGAGCAACGCGACGTAGCGTTCCCACTCTTTGGAGCGAAGAAAATATCGGTCGTTGGGTTTGGTGGTGAGGTAGGGGAACACGAATGTGGAGACTGTATCTAGGATGAGGGCGTCGCTCATGCCTATCACTTCGGACAGCCGGCTCTGCTGTCGTTTCTCCAACTCATCTACTACCATAGTCAATCCCCAGTTCACCTTCGGCGTCTCTTCGCGCTGCTTCGTATACGTGAACTCATGGGATTCCAATCCTTTACTCATCATGCTTAGCAGAGACGTGCGGCCCTGGTACCACAGCAGCCGCAGATTGGCGCCGCGAATGTCTTCGAGATTTTTCGTTCTTATCGCGTCCGCTGTACAACATGAACCGAGCACTACGACGTACTTGTGGCGAGGGTCGGCTGTCATGACTGGCACACCTCTTATCCTGAGTATCAGAATTGCGCGTTCCCGAGTGTGCGGTTAGTTCCGTCACTCAGACTCTCGATCAATTTACGGATCGCGCCCAGGCTCCTGAAGTTGTCGGGTGTAATCTCCTCCTCAGGCACCACGAGCTGATGCCTGTGCTCCAAGAACGCAATCAGCTTCATCAGCCCAAGTGAATCCAGTAGCCCCTGCTCCAGCAATGGAGTATCTTCAGTGACCTCGGAAGCGAGATGTGGCGCGTGCGTGCGAATGTATTCTGCTAGCAGATCAGACATGGCTTTACTCAATCCTTATTTTCGGAATTTGCGTCATATGGGAATCACTGAGTAGTGCGACGAATGTGAGGCGCGGCCTTCACCTCCCGGAGCAATCATTGAATTGTAAGAATCGTGGTGAGGATGGGAAGACCAAACTTGAGATTTCAGTCGCCGCGCAACGTGACCGCCGGATCCACACGCCCGGCTCTCCGAGCCGGTCCGAGTCCGGCCAGCAAGCCGGTCACGAGCAGCAGTAACGGCGTTACCGTCAGCGTAATCATGTCGGTGCCTGCCACACCATACAATTGGCTCTGCAGCGCACGGCCAACCGGCCATGCTACGAGCAACCCAACTGCCGAACCTAACACCCAGAGCTGTACCGCGTGTGTCAGAACGAGCCGACGGATGCTGCCCGGCTCGGCACCGACCGCCATTCGGATTGCAAACTCCCGCAAGCGCAGCCCGGCTCCGAAAGACACGACGCCGTACAGTCCCAGGCACGCCAGCAGCAGCGCCGACCCGCCGAACAGTGTTACCAGTCCGGTCATCAGGTTTCGTGATTGAAGGCTCCGATCAAGCCAATCTTCCATAGAGGAGATATCGTAGACCGGCTGGTCCGGGTTTTCGGCGTGGATCTGGTTCACTATGGCAGAGGTAAATGACTCCGGGTTACCCTCGGTCCTGACCACGAGAGCGCCCCGGTCTTGAGTCTGCTGCGCGGCGGGCCAATACATCTGCGGGCGCGGGTCGGACTCAAGGCTCTCATTCTTGATGTGGCCGACCACGCCCACGATCTCTATCCACGGCGTATAGGCGCTGGGTCCGACCGCGGCGTGGAAGCGCTTGCCCACAGCATCTCCGTCGCCAAACACTTTGCGCGCCAGTTGTTCGTCAATGATGCCGACCAGTGGCGTGTTGTCTTTGTCCTGCTCGGAGAAGTCCCGCCCGCTGATCAGAGGGATCCCCAGAGCGGAAAGGCAGCCGGGTGTTATCGAGCGGCTATCCGCCCCGATCCGGCCGTCGTCGAGTTTACCTTCGAACCTCAACGCACGGGCTTCACGCAGCCCACTGAATGGCAGCACGCTGACCACCCCGGCATCTATGACGCCCGGGATGGTTTTCACCCGCGCGACCAATCGCTGATAGTAGTCTGCGACTTGAGGATTCGTGGGGTATTTTGCTCGCGTGACTGCCAGATGCATCGTCAGCACACCCTGCGGTGAGAAACCGGGGTCCACCTTCATGACCGCTACAAGGCTTCGCGCCAACAGCCCGCCGGCGAATATTAACACCAGCGTTACGGCGATCTGCGCGACCATGAGCACGTTCCGAATTGTGCCCCCGCCCGCCACCGTGCGAGACCCCTGTTGCATCGTCGTGGAGAGTTGTACACGCGAGGCCACACGAGCCGGCAGCATCCCGGTGATCAGCACGACCAGCAGGCTGAGCCCGGCCGCAAACACGGGCACCGGTCCGTGCAGCCCAATCGAATTCAGGCCCGGCAACTGTGGAGGGAGCAACGGTACCAGAACTTTGAGCAGCACCCAGGCGAGCAGCACTCCGCCAGCGCCGCCCATTATGCCTAGCGGAAGTACCTCGGCGAATGTTTGTCGGCGCAATTGGGCCGCGCTTGCGCCGACAGCGGCTCGGATTGCGAACTCATGCATCCGCGCGCTCGCGCGGACGACCAGCAGGCCGCCGAGATTGATGCATCCAATTAACAACAGGCAACCTACAGTGGCGAGGAGAACGTAGAGGGTGGTCCGAAACCGTCCAACGGCGCTGTCAAGCAGGGGCTCCAACAAAACTCCGAGTTTTTCTGAGCCGTTGGTCACGGGATATTGCTGGGACAGACCCTGCATGATCGTGGACATCTCTGCCTGGGCCTGTTGCAGGCTCACTCCCGGCTTCAGCCGCCCGACCGATCTGTAGCTAAAGGTGGACCGAGACCTGATTTCATCAGGCGAGATGAACAGTGGAGTCCACAATTCGGAGTCCTTGGTCGGATACCAAAAATCCGGCGGCATGACGCCGATCACCTCGAACGACTCGTCGTTCAGCCGGACGCTTCGCCCCAGGATGGATGGGTCGCGCGCGAAACGCCGCTCCCAGAATCCATAACTCAGGACCGTCACTTTGGCGTTCCGGCGGGTTTCCTCCTCCGTAAACATGCGGCCGAGCACCGGATGAACGCCGAGAACCTGTGGCAAATTCCACGTCGTCCGCGCTCCTTGCACACGCTCCGGCCGGCCATCTCCGGTAAGGTTGAAATTGCTGACCAGCCTTGTTAGAGCGATGTCCTGGAACGACTCGGACTGCTCGCGCCAGTCAATCCAGTTCGCAGAGTCCGCGTTGAAGCTGGACATCCCGGCCGCAGACGCGGCGGCACTGGTGCTCCATAGCGCTACAAGGCGCTCCGAATCGGGGTACGGCAACCCGCGCAGCAGGATGTTATATGTCAAGCTGAAGATGGCTGTAGTTGTTCCAATCCCGAGCGCAAGGGTGGCACACAAAACGGCAGTCCATCCGGGTGACTTCCGAAGTATCCGTAACCCATACCGCATGTCGTCAAAGCGGAACCACGTCATAAGTCGCCCTCACGGGTTAGATTTCTCGACTCTTTTCGGGCTGGGCATCCGCTCAGCCTTTACGGAATAGCCACGATGAAGATATACGTCCCTGCTAAGGAGATGTCAAAGGAGGAAACACCTCAACGAGTTCGACCCTCAAGCGCGCGCAGTCGTATCACTAGAGACTGCATCAATCGCTGGCGTCGGCGGTTTTTGGCGCGGCAATTGACCGGCCTGCGGTTGCGGCACGTGGGTCAGGCTCTCCGCAGGCGCGCGTTTCCCGGTGAGGCAGCTTTTGGAGTTCTCGGTTGAGCACACGAGCTATTTGAGCTATTGGACCCCGCTGCATCATCTCGTAATGACCACAGTCAATCGGAAAAGTCTTTATGCTTCCGTTAATGTACGGTCGCCAGACGTTTGCCACCGCCCGTTCATCGCCGTCATAAGCGGCGACAAACAACAGAGCGTCGCCTGAGTAGGGAGGCGGTTCAAACTGTCGGCGGAGCTTCACATTATTCTTAACGATCTCGACGATGCGGGTACGATGCGTGTCGTCAATCATCTCTGACAGTTCAGGATTTGCGCTGATCATCGCGCGGATTGATTCGTCGTCGAGATTGTCAGTCTGCCCATTCCCCGCCGCCGGAAACGCATCCAAAAGCGCAAGAAGACCTACCTCTTCAGACTCTTGCTGCGCGAGAGAAGCGATGGCTTGTGCCGCGAGACCTCCGAAAGACCAGCCGAGCAGATGATATGGTCCGTGGGGTTGGATTGTTCTGATATGAGTAAGATACTCGCTCGCCATCTCAGCTATCGAGGTCGGAAGCTCCGCCGGGCGACTAAGCCCTCGCGCCTGCACCCCATAGATAGGATAGGCCGCATCCATATACCGTATGAGAACGCTGTAACCGGAACTGAGACCAACACTCGGATGTATGCAGAAGAGAGGTGGACGGTTTCCGAAAGGTTTTATCGGAAAGATTATTTCAAAAGAATCCGCGCGCGTAGGCTTGGCAATCAGTTCAGTTAAGCCAGCGATTGTAGGCGCTTCGAACAGGGAGCGGATGGCCAGCTCCACGCCCAGCGCCGCCCTCACGCGGCTCACTACCCTCGTCACCAGCAGCGAGTGCCCCCCCAGCGCGAAGAAGTTATCGTCTATCCCTACACGCCCTACTCCTAACACC
>DASQDI010000166.1:0-91921 GCA_035634255.1 Blastocatellia bacterium | reverse complement strand
AGGTCGGGCTCGGGGAAGTACCGGTAGTCATGCGCCTCCTCCTTCGAGCGCATCGAGTAGGTCTTCGACTCCTTCTCGTTCCACAGGCGGGTCTCCTGAATTATCTTCTCCCCCGCTTCGAGGGCCGCGATCTGGCGGCCTATCTCGTAGTCGAGCGCGCGCTGGAGGAAGCGGAAGGAGTTCAGGTTCTTCACCTCCACCTTCGTCCCGAACTTCTCGGACCCGCGCAGGCGCACGGAGACGTTGGCGTCGCAGCGCAGGCTGCCCTCCTCCATGTTGCCGTCGCACACGCCGACGTAGAGCAGGGTGCGGCGGACGTACTGAACGTAGTCGAAGGCCTCCCACGAAGAGCGGAAGTCGGGCTCGGAGACGATCTCGGCCAGAGGAACCCCGCTCCGGTTCAGGTCTACGTAGGACTTCGAGGCGGATTCGGGCATGCCTTCGTGCAGGGACTTGCCCGCGTCCTCTTCGATGTGGAGCCGGGTGATCCGGAACCGCTTCAACGCCCACTCCGACGGCGCCCCGGAATCGTTCCGCTCGGCCGAAGGGATCTCGACCCACCCGTGCTCGGAGAAGGGGCGGTCGTACTGGGATATCTGGTAGCCCTTGGGCAGGTCCGGGTAGAAATAGTTCTTGCGCGAGAATATGGACTCGGGGTTGATCTTCAGGTTCAGGGCGAGCGCCGCGAGCGCGGCTTTCTCGACGGCCTGACGGTTCAGCACGGGCAGAGCGCCCGGGAGGCCCAGGCAGACCGGGCACGTGTTCGAGTTGGGCTCGTCCCCGAACCGGGTCGAGCACCCGCAAAAAATCTTCGACTCGGTCCTGAGCTGGGCGTGTATCTCAAGGCCGATGACGGGTTCGTACTTGTCTCTCATAATTCCGAAATATTCTTCCGCTTTAATCGGCGCGGTCGCGGCCGGGGCCGCGCCAAAAGAGGCAAAGTATAGCACCCGGAATGCGGGGTTGGGTAGCGCGGGCCGCGCCTATGAAGCGTCGCTCCCGATCCAGGCGTCGGTGGCCTTCCCGCGCCGCGCGAGACTGTTCGTCCTGAGCGCCGCGTTGGGGGCCGCGGCCTTTATCTCCTTCAGGAGTTGCCGGATCGCCTTCGTCTGCCCCATAGCTACGTGCATCTCGGAGATGGTCATCCGGCGCGTGATCGTGATGTCGACGTTTGAGATCGCGATCTCGGAGAAGCGGCCCTTCACGCGCACGCTCGCCCCGGCGATCACGGTCGCCACGACCTCTATCTCGTTCACGCCTTCCCACGGTATGAACCTCCTCTCGCGCCCCGCGCGCACCTCCCTGATCCCTTCGGGGCCGATCTCGACCGACTGCCGGGCCTCGCGCGCGAAGGCCCAGAGCACCACCGCGTAGACCAGCCACGTCGTGAGGAGGAGCCCCATCAGTAAAGCCAGGGTGACGAGGGCCGCGAGGTAGGTGTCGAGCAAACGGGCGCTGATCAGGGCGAGGATGACGCTCACCACCGTGTACACGACCGTTATGATCGCGGCGATCTTCAGGTAGGCCCTCGCGTAAAGAAAGCTCCCTTTGCGTTGGATGGTCACGGTGCCCATTATACCAGCCCGGCTTTCGGCGTGCCGGAAATAGTGGCCCGCACCCTGACAGCCGCGCGGGCGTCTGTTAGAATACCTGTTTAATTTGCGGGCAGTACGGAGGACATGTGAAGACACGGGAAGATATTCGTAACATCGCGATCATAGCGCACGTCGATCATGGGAAGACCACTCTGGTCGACACGATGCTCAAACAGTCGGGCCTGTTCCGCGCGAACGAGGCGGTGGTCGAGCGCATGATGGACACGATGGACCTTGAGCGCGAGCGCGGCATCACGATCATGGCGAAGAACACCTCGGTCCACTATGGCCAGGTCAAGATCAACATCGTCGACACGCCGGGCCACTCGGACTTCGGGGGCGAGGTGGAGCGCGTCCTCAAGATGGTCGACGGGGTGATGCTGCTGGTGGACGCGAGCGAAGGGCCGCTCCCCCAGACGCGGTACGTGCTGTCGAAGGCCCTCGAACAGAAGCTGCCAGCGATAGTGGTCATAAACAAGATCGACCGGCAGGACGCGCGGCCCGAGGAGGTGGTCAGCGAAGTGTTCGACCTCTTCATCGACCTCGACGCGAGCGAAGACCAGATCGACTTCCCCGTCGTCTACACGATAGCGCGCGACGGCGTCGCGAAGCGCGAATTGTCCGACGACAGCCAGGACCTCCGCCCCCTGTTCGACGAGATCATCCGGGTCATCCCCCCGCCCGCCGCCCCGTCCGAGGCGGTGCTGCAACTGCTCGTGGCGAACCTCGACTACAACGACTACGTGGGGCGGCTCGCCATCGGCAGGATATTCGCGGGCTCGGTCGCCGTCGGGGATCAGGTCTCGATCTGCAAGCTCGATGGGCGGATCGAGAAGACCAAGGTGACTAAGCTCATGGCCTACGAGGGGCTGAAGCAGGCCCCGATTGAGCGCGCGGAGGCGGGCGAGATCGTCGTGCTCGCCGGCATCGAAGACATCTACATCGGCGAGACCGTCTCGGCGGCTGACGACCCCCGCCCGCTCCCCCGGATCAAAGTAGACGAGCCGACCATATCGATGATATTCGGGGTGAACACGTCCCCGTTCGCGGGCCGGGAGGGCAAGTTCGTGACGTCGAGAAAGATTCGGGAGCGCCTCGACAAGGAGGCCCTCGCGAACGTCGCCATCAAGGTCGAATCGACCGACTCGATGGACAGCTTCAAGGTGTCGGGGCGCGGGGAGCTACAGCTGGCCATCATCATAGAGATGATGCGCCGCGAGGGGTACGAGCTTCAAGTCTCCAAACCCGAAGTGATCACGCGCAACGAGGGCGGGCGGAAGCTTGAGCCCATCGAGCTCGCCGTCATCGACTGCCCCGAGACTTTCATCGGGGTGATCACCGAAGCGCTCGGCAGGCGCAAGGGGAGGATGACCAAGATGGTCAACCACGGGACCGGGCGCGTGAGGCTGGAATTCGAGATGCCCTCGCGCGGGCTGATCGGGTTCAGGAGCGAGTTCCTGACGGACACGAAAGGGACCGGGCTGCTCAACACGATGTTCCTACGCTGGGACGACTGGCAGGGCACGATTTCTCAGCGCATCTCCGGGGCTCTCGTGGCCGACCGGCAGGGGCCGGCCACCACTTACGCCCTGTACAACCTTCAGGAGCGCGGGGAGCTTTTCGTGCGCCCCGGCACGCAGGTCTACGAGGGGATGATCGTCGGGGAGAACGCCCGCGACGTGGACATGGACGTGAACGTCATCCGCGAGAAGAAGCTCACCAACATGCGCGCGTCGAGCGCCGATGACGCGATGCGCCTCGTCCCGTTCCGCGAGCTGTCGCTCGAACAGGCGTTGGAGTTCATCAGAGAAGATGAGCTCGTCGAAGTGACCCCGTCTTCGATCCGCATGCGGAAGAAGATCCTCGCCTCCAATCAGAGGCCCAAGGGGAAGAACGCCGAGTGACCCTTTCCGGGCTCTCTTTCGGTTAAAGGTTGTGGGGGCCGGCCGGCAATCGGTCGGCCCTTACTTCTCTTCGGCGACGGTCGCCACCTTCAACACCCACTCGTCCGGGTCGATGGAGACGCCCGCGGGCTTCGCATCCAGCTTCAGGGTGACAGTCTGCTCGCGGTCTTTCATCTCGATCACCTCCCGGCGCTTCGTCCCCCCGAGATCAATCTCGACGTCGAGGGGCATCTTGAACAGGGTCCCGCTCTGCTTTTGCCTGACCTTCAGCGTCATCTCTTTCGCCGAGTCGTCCCACCGCCACGAGGCCTCGTAGACCGGGTGGCCCGCTTCGAATATCCACTGCCTGAAGAACCAGTCGAGCGGGCGGCCCGCGTGAAACTCCATGATTTTTCTAAGGTCTTCGGTCGAAGCATTCCTGTCGCGGTGGGTGCGGTAATAATCGCGAACCCCCGCGAAGAATTTATCGTCGCCCATCACGCGGCGGAGCATGTGAAGGACCCAGCCGCCCTTCTCGTAATTGTTCCTGTTCAACAGCTGGAACAGGTCCTTGATGGATGGGTCGAAGATCGGCTTCACGTTCTCCCCGTACGCTTTTAGGTAGCGGTCCTTGTCCGCGAGCATCTTGGAGACGAACCTGTCGCGCCCGTCGGCCCGCTCGAAAAAGAGGTTCTCGAAGTACGTGGCGAACCCCTCGCTCAGCCACAGGTCGTGCCAGTCGGCTTCCGTGACCGAGTCGCCGAACCACTGGTGGGCGATCTCGTGCGCGACGGTCGCTTCGAGCCGCCCGCTCCCGTCGAATGCCTTCTCGTCGAAGAATATGCTGCTCGAATTCTCCATCCCCCCGAACCGCGTCGACGACTGGACGAGCGCGAGCTTCTCGTAAGGGTAAGGCCCGATCAGGCCCGTGTAGAACTCCATCATCTGGAGCGCGCGGCCCAAGTCCTTCACGCCCTGCTCGCGGTCCTGAGGGTAGAGGTAGTACGAGAGCTGGACATCGTTCGATTTGCCCATGTTGATGATCGAGAATTCGGCCGCGCCGATCACCATGCAGTAAGTCGGGATGGGGACGGACTCGCGCCAGTGAGTCAGCTTCGTGCCGTCGAGCCTGTTGGTCGTCTCGACCAGAGCGCCGTTCGCTATCACGTCGTAGCCCGAGGGCGCTGTGACGAAGAATTCGACCGTCGCCTTGTCGCTCGGGTGGTCGATGGCGGGGAACCAGTGGCGCGCGCGGTCGGGCCAGTTGTCCGCGAATACCGTCCGGTTCCCGAACTTATTCTTCTTGATGAAGAGCCCGTCCTTCGGCTGCCCCTGATAATTGACCTCGACCCAGAACCGCTCGCCCGCTCCGTAATCGCGGCTCAGGGGGATGACGACCCGGCCCCTGCCGCGGGTGAAGCTCGCATCCGTTTCATTCACTCTCACCCTATCGACCGTGAGGCCGGGGAAGTCGAGCGACAACTGCTTCGCCCCCGACTCCCTGCAATCGAGAAGGATCCTCGTCTTCCCTTTGATGGAGTCCGCGGTCCCGTTTATCTCGATGTTGATCACATAATGAATCGCGTCGAAGGCGGCGAGCCCCGTGTAATCGTCGCGAGGCAGCGCCGGGGAGACTGTGAAGAAGATGAACAGCACAAGGGGGAAAGCTCTTTTCATTATATGTTCGCTCCGGGAATATGAATTAAGTGCCCGCGCATCATAACACCGACCGGCCGCCCGGCACAAAATCGGAACCCGAGCGGCGCGGGGACCGTTAAGGGTGTCAAGCAATCAATCCAGCGAGAAGATAGAAAAGAATCAGGGGAGGTCGGGTGTATGCGTAAAATCCTTGGAGTATCGTTAGTCGCGTTGATGGCGGCGCTTTCGTCGGTCAGTGATTCAAGAGCAGGCGGCCAGCAGAAGGCGGAAGGCTCCGTAAAGTTCGAGCCGTATTCGATTCAATACGAGGGGCAAAATATAGACGCCGAGCTCGGCCGCCTCGTAGTGAAAGAGAACAGGAAAAACCCTTCGTCCAATCTGATTGAGCTTGCTTTCGTCAGGCTGAAGAGCACGGCGGCCCAGCCCGGCCCGCCGACCGTCTACCTCGACGGGGGCCCCGGATCGTCCGCCATAAACATAGCCCGCGTGCCGATATACATGCGGGCGTTCATGAAGCTGCGCGAAGTCGGGGATGTCATCCTGCTCGACCAGAGGGGCGTGGGGCTTTCGCGCCCGATGCTCGCCCGCCTCTCGCCCGAGTCCCTCCCTCCGGATGCGTTCGCCAGCAAAGAGCGCGGGCTCTCTGTCATCAAAGAGCGGAGCCGCGCGGCGGTCGAGTACTTCAAGAGTCAGGGCATAGACGTGCTCGCGTACAACTCGAACGAAAGCGCCGACGACATCAACGACCTGCGTAGAGCCCTCGGGGCGGAGAAGGTCAACCTCGTCGGATTCAGCTATGGGACGCACCTCGGGCTCGCGACGATCCGGCGGCACGGGCCCAGGCTGAATCGCGTCGTGCTCCTGGGCACCGAAGGGCAGAACCACACGCACAAGCTCCCGAGTTCCTCAGACCGCTCCATCGAGAGGCTCGCGCGACTGGCCGCGCTCGACCCGGCGGTCGGCCCGAAAGTCCCCGACCTCGTAGGGCTCATCAGGCGCGTGATGGACAGGCTGGAGAAAGAGCCCGCGACGGTGCGGATAACGGACCGGAGGGGCAACAAGCCCATCGATGTAAAGGTCGGCAAGTACGGGCTCCAACTGATCACCATGATCGATCTTGGAGACACTAACGACCTGCCGATCTTCCCCGCGCTCTTCTACACCATAGACAAAGGCGATTACTCGATACTCGCCCGGTTCGTCGAGAAGCGGTTCAACCAGTTCGGGCAGGGCGTGAATGTCATGACCTGGGTGATGGACTCATCTTCGGGCGCGACGAAGGAGAGGTGGGAGCAGATACGCAGGGAGGCCAAGACCGCGATACTGGGCGAGGCGGTGAATTTCCCCTTCCCCGACATGTCCGAAATCCTCGGGAATCCCGACCTCGGCGACGAGTACCGCTCGCCCATAGTAACTGACGTGCCCACCCTCTTTTTCAGCGGGACCTTCGACAACAACACGCCCCCGTTTCAGGCGGATGAAGTCAGAAAGCCCTTCAAAAAGAGCACGCACATCGTGGTCGAGAACGCCGGGCCTGAAGACATGGTGATAAACCCGCAGGTGCAGCAAGCGATGGTCGATTACCTCTCAGGCCGCGATGTCGGCAAGGTGAAGATATTGCTCCCCATGTTCAAGTTCGTCCCGATCCCCGAGCCCAAAGCGGCAAAGTAAACGGGCCGGAGTCGGAGCTGTTGAATTCGTAAAAGGGTTGTTCCGCGGCGGGGTCTAACAAGTCACTGGACCCCGCCGACGCGAAGCGAGTTTGTTTTGGCTCCCTCAGTGTTCGGAATCATCCTGGCTGTCCGCGATCTCATAGCGGAAGACCAGCATGTCGCGGCCGCGAATGCCATTCTCGATGATCGGCTCCCGGTAGTACCAGAAATAATCTTTGCGGACGTGGTCCATTCTAAATCCGCACCTCTGATAGAAGATGATGTTCCCTATGCTCGAATTCGCCGTGCCGACCAGAATCTGCTTCTTACCTCGCCGTCGCGCCTCGGCTATCAGCCAGTCGATAATTTGCCTGCCGACGCCCCGGCCCTGCCGGTCGGCGGCGACAGCCAGCTCTACGATCTCGGGGGCCTCGTCCCGCCAGCGCATCGTTACCGCGCCGATAGCCTGCCCGTCGCCGCGCACTTCGTAGACGGTATCGCTTAGATTGGCCAGACTCCATCGAAGGGCGCTTTCTGACGGTTCGGCTAAAAGCAGAAGCGGGAATACTGACTGATAATGTTGCGGGTCAACTTCGATAACTGAGATCGCCATCGTGAAGACTTCTCTTCATGGAAATGCGCGGCCGCAGAAGTATGATACAACGCGAAAAGAAGCAGGGCGAGGGGGCTCGCGTGCCGCCTATTTCAACTGGTAGATGGGAGACTTGACCGACGCGGACTGACCCTTCAGGTCTTCGGCTCGGATGCCGTCGATGTCCGCGAAGAAGGAGAGCTTGCCCGTCTTCCCGTACGCGAGCGGGGTCGCGGTCGCGAAGAAACTCTTCTGGTCCCCGCTGACGGAGAGCGCGAAGCGGTAGCCGTCGGCTACGAGCGTCTCGTAATCTTTCGACAGCGCCCCGAGCCTTATCAAGTCCTGCATGGAAGCGAACCGGCCCTCGAACTTGCCCGAGTAGATGATCTCAGCGCCGATGATCCGCTGCATGGCCTCGTACACTTCGCGCTCGTTGACGAGGATGCGGGTGTTGAAAAAGAAGGAGCGCCCCTGCGCCTGCACGAGATCGAGCGACTCTTTGTCGCCGACGAGCCACTCGCCGCCCGACCGGATGAGCGATACGGGCTGCGGCTCGTCGATCCCTTCGAACTTCAGGAAGACCGTGGCGGTGTCGGCGGTGATCTGCTCACCCTGCGCGTCGATCTTGTCAGGTATGCGGGAAAACGCCTGGGCGAAATCCGGCTCAAGGTCCTTCAGCTCCTCGGCCGTCAACCCTTCGACCGCGGCCTTGTAGACCGAATGGCGAAACCCTTCTACGTACTGGCGGGCCTTGAGCGCGCGGTAAAATTTAATGACCTTCGCGGTGGGAGCTTCCTTCTGCCCCCGACCATAGCCGGCTCCGGCAAGTACCAGCGGTAAAAATAAGACAAAGACCCTCAGTTTCATCTGGACACCTCGGCAATTTCAAAAAGGGTTAACAACCGGGGGAAAGGGCTTCTTAAAACTCAACGTGGGAGCGGGCAGTCGGAGCGGGGGTCCGTGCCGTAATATACAATTCCCGCCCGGACCTTGCAAGAAAAATGGTCAGCCGCCCCTCTTCTGCAAAGTGTGGTGCTTGAAATTCTCTTCGTCGCGGGCGGGGTAATCATTCCGGTAGTGCGCGCCCCTCGACTCCCTCCTCTCAAGGGCCGCTTCCGCCACGAGGCGCGCGAGCGTGACGAAATTCCACGACCGCGTATTCAAGGGCCGCGCGGCGATCTCGCCCAGAGCCGCGAGCGCCTCTTTCAACCCTGCCTCGTCGCGCACGATGCCGACCTTGTCCCACATCACCTTTTTCACTTCCGCGCGGGTCCCGTCATCTATGCTCCAGTCGGCTTCCGCGCCGAAGTCCCAGTCGCGCGGCTGGGCCGAGGTGACCTGATCCGGCGCTTCCTCGGCCGCCGCCTCCCCCGCCCGCGCGCCGAAGACCAGCCCTTCGAGCAGGGAGTTCGAGGCCAGCCGGTTCGCCCCATGAACCCCCGTGCAGGCGACTTCGCCCGCCGCGTAGAGGCCCGCGATGGAGGTCCGCCCGAAGGTGTCTGTCCGGACTCCGCCCATCGTGTAATGCGCGGCCGGGCTGACGGGGATGAGGTCGCGAGTTATGTCGACGTTATAAAGCAGGCAGGTGTGATGAATCCTGGGGAAGCGGCCGCGCACGAAGTTGCGGTCGAGGTGCCGCATGTCGAGCCAGACCCGTTGCGCGCGCGTCCTCTGCATCTCGAAATGGATCGAGCGGCTCACGATGTCTCGGGGCGCAAGCTCCGCGCGCCCGTCGTAGCGGAGCATGAACCGCTCGCCCTCGTTATTGAGTAAGATGCCGCCCTCGCCCCGCATCGCCTCGGAGAGTAAGAACCTCGGGGCGTGCGGGACCGCGAGCGCCGTCGGGTGGAACTGGATGAACTCCATGTCGGCGATCACGGCCCCGGCCCTGTAGGCCATCGCCTGCCCGTCCCCCGTCGCGACATCCGGGTTGGTGGTGTGGAGGTAGAGCTGCCCCGCCCCGCCCGTGGCGAGCACGACGGCCCGCCCGTAGAGAGCGCGGATGGTGGAGGTCTCGGGCTCGACGTAGGTGACCCCGAGGCAGCGGCCCTCCTGCACGACGAGCGACTGCGTGCAGGCGTGGGCGACGTATTCGATGTTAGAGAATTTCTTGGACCAGGCGACCAGAGCGCGCACTATCTCGCGCCCGGTCGCGTCCCCGCGCGCGTGCAGGATGCGCGACCTGGAGTGCGCCGCCTCGCGAGTGAAGGCGAGGTTCCCGCCCTCCCTGTCGAATTCCGCGCCGTGCTCGATCAGGTCGACTATGTACCGCGGCCCTTCCTCGACGAGCACGGAGACGGCTTCCTCGTCGCAGAGCCCGGCCCCGGCGTCTATCGTGTCCTGAACGTGGAGGTCGATGGTGTCGTCGTCGCTCAGCACGACGGCGATGCCGCCCTGCGCGTACTCGGTGTTGGACTCCGTCACGAGGTCCTTCGTCAGCACCGCCACGCGGCCGGCGCTCGCGAGCGTGACCGCCGCCCGCAGCCCGGCGATCCCGCTTCCGACAACTATGAAGTCCGTTTCATCGGCCACGCGCCAATTCTACATTAAGAGCGGCCATCGTGCACCGCGCTTTATCCGGTTCGCCGATGGTTGAAGATTGTTGAATAGATGTACTCGGCCGCCGCTTACTTCCCGCGCTCACTTACTGGCCCCTTCGGCCGACCCGCGCTGCTCGATCAATTGGGCGATGTCTTTGTGCTCCTTCATCAGGGCGTAGTCTCTCGCGGTCTTCCCCGAGACGTCTTTTATATCCGTCTTCGCGCCCGCGTCCAGAAGTATCTCGATGACCTCGCGCTTGCCGGTGAGCGCCGCGTTCATGAGGGCCGTGTAATTGCCGGGGGTCATGGCGTTGACATCCGCGCCCTTCTCGATCAGGAGCCGCGTGACCCCCACGTGGCCCATCCCCGACGAGGTCATCAGGGCCGTCACGCCGGACTCACTCTTCGAATTCACGTCCGCGCCTTCGTCGATGACCTTCCGCACCGCGTCCACGTCCCCGGTCTCGGCGGTCCGCATGAGGATCGTCCGGCCTTCCGCGTCCCTCATCTCGTTCGCCGTGGGCGTCGGCCCCGTCCGGGCGTTGCCATTCCCCTGAGGGCCGGTCTGCCGGCCGCACCCGGCCAGGGCAATGAAGGCGAGTAACAGTATGAGCTCTCGTTTGCGAAGCATAATACCCTCTTTTAAATTTCGGAGCAGCAATTGATACATTTTATCGCGGCGGGATGTCAAGCGGCCCGCACAGGCCGATTCGCGAACCTGCCGGGCCGAAAATCCGATTCGTGTTCGACCCCGGTCCGCGCTATAATCGCGCCGCAAGAGGCCGCCCGCCCGCGACTCCGAGCGCGCGGGCCGCTCATTAATTCTCGCACAAGGAGATTTCATGGACTTAAACCTGACGCCGAGCGAGCAGGGCTTCCGCGATGAGTTCCGCGAGTGGCTCGAAGCCAACATACCCGAAGGGTGGAGTGGGGGCGACTCGCATGACATCGGCTATTCCGAGGAGCGCGTGGAGTTCCTTCGCGCCTGGCAGAAGAAGATGTACGAGGCCGGCTGGGCGGGGATTCACTGGCCGAAAGAGTACGGGGGCCGCGGCGCGTCCCTGATCGAGCAGACCATCTTCATCGAAGTCCTCGCCAGCACGGGCGCGCCCCCCCTGCTCAACGTCCTCGGCCTCTCCCTGCTCGGGCCGACCCTGATCGCCTACGGCACGGAAGAGCAGAAGAAGCGCTTCCTCGCGAATATCCTCAGCGCGGATGAGATATGGTGCCAGGGCTATTCCGAGCCGAACGCGGGCTCGGACCTCGCGGCGTTGAGGACCGAAGCCGTGCTCGACGGGGACCATTTCGTAGTCAACGGACAGAAGACATGGACCAGCTTCGGGCACTTCGCCGACTGGTGCTTCGCCGTCGTCAGGACCGACCCCGACGCCCCTAAGCACAAGGGGCTGACCTACCTGCTGATCGACATGCACAGCCCCGGCGTCTCCGTCAGGCCCCTGAAGCAGATGACCGGCGAATCGGAGTTCAACGAGGTCGTTTTTCAGAACGTCCGGGTGCCGGTAGAGAACGTCGTGGGCAAGATCAACGGGGGGTGGGAGATCGCCATCGCCACCCTGATGTTCGAGCGCGGCACCCTCGGCGCGAGCCTTCAGATCACCTTCAAACGGCAATTCGACAGGCTCGTGGAGCTCGCGCGGACGACAGACCGCAACGGCCGCCCGGCGAGCGAAGACCCCGTCATCAGGCAGAAGCTCGCGCAGCTCTTCACCGAAATAGAGATCTTCCGGCTCAACCAGATGCGCACGATCACGAGGATGTCGAAGACCGGGGTGCCCGGCGCTGAAGGCTCCATCCAGAAAATATTCTGGAGCGAGATGAACCAGAGGCTACAGCAGCTCGCGATGGAGCTGCTCGGCCCCTTCGGGCAGTTGACGCAGGACAGCCCGTACGCGGTCGATCACGGGCAGTGGGCCCACGCCTACCTCCGCGCGCGGGGCAACACAATCGAGGCGGGCACCTCCGAGATTCAGCGTAACATCATAGGCCATTTCGTTCTCGGCCTTCCCAAGAGCTACTGACCAATCCATGAGGAGATGAAATGGACTTTGATCTGAACGAGACTCAAAAACTTTTCAAGCGCTCGGCGAGAGACCTCTTCGCGACCGAGTGCCCGCCGAACCTCGTGCGCGAAATGATAGAGAAAGGCGAGCCGTACTCGGAGGCCCTCTGGAACAAGCTCGTCGAGCAGGGGTGGACGGGCCTGATCTTCTCCGAAGAAGACGGCGGCATGGAGCTCGGCCTGGTAGAGATGGCCGTGGCCTTCGAAGAGATGGGGTACGCTCTGGTTCCGGGCGAGTTCCTCTCGACCGTGGCGCTCGCCGGGCCGGTCCTCGCTCGGGGCTCGCGGGAGCAGAGGGGCAAATACCTGAAGGCCATCTGCGAAGGGCGGGCGAGGGCGACCGTCGCCCTGCTGGAAGAGAAGGCGAACTGGGACATCGACGCGGTCGCGCTTGAGGCGGCGGAGACGCCCGAAGGCTACAGGCTGAGCGGCAGGAAACTCTTCGTGACGGACGCGGCCGTCGCCGACTGCATCATCACCGCCGCGCGGGCGGGGTCGGACCTCGCCCTGCTAATAGTGGACCGCGACTCGTCGGGGCTCTCGGTCACCCCGATGCTCGGGCTCGACGCCTCGCGCGGGCTCAGCGAAGTGGCGTTCGCGGACGCCCCGGTCCCTTCGTCCAACCTGATAGCGCGCGGGGCGGAGGCGCGGGAGATTTTGCAGAAGGCCCTCGACATCGCCACCGTCGCGGTCTCCGCCGAGATGGTCGGGGGCATGCAGTGGGCGCTGGAGACTTCCGTCGAATACGCGAAGACGCGAAAGCAGTTCGGCAAGCCCATCGGGCAGTTTCAGGCCATCCAGCACCATTGCGCCAACATGCTTTTGATGTGTGAGAGCGCCCGCTCCGCCGTCTACTACGCGGCATGGCTCATGGGCGACGCCCCGAACGAGGCCCCCCTGGCCGTTTCTATGGCGAAGACCTACGCGAGCGACTCGTACCGCGAGGTGGGGAATCTCGGCATACAGGTCCTCGGAGGGCTCGGGTTCACGTGGGAGGAGAACATCCACTTTTATTACAAGCGCGCGAAAGCCTCGGAGCTGCTCTTCGGGGACGCGACGTTCCACCGCGAACGGATCGCCTCATTGCTCGTGGGCCGTGAAGAGGAACCGGAGAAGGCCGCGGGGCAGGCGGGCGATTGAAGGCCGGAAGATCATGAGAGGCGAGTATAGCCGGAATCTTTCGCGCTTTGACCATTACGAAAAGGCGCGGGCCGAGTTTCGCCTGATCGTCTCCGACGGCTTCGACACCGCGAGGGGGATTTGTGAAGGGCGTGCAGGCCCGGCGCTTCGGCCCGTGATAACGGAGGCCCGGCCCGGCGGAGAAAACGTCTACACGGTCGGCGCGCTGGATTACCTTTCCGACAAGCTCGCTAATGTTTTACGCGGGAGCGGCGTGGGCGGAGGTGACAGGGTGGCGGCCATGCTCGATCAGGCCGCCGCCCGCGTGATCGCTTACCTTGCCGCATGGAAGGCGGGGGCCATAGCCGTCCCCCTCTCGCCCCGGTCAGAGCCCCGGCAGGCCCGAGACCTCATGCAGGTCGCCACGCCGAAGGCGGCCTTTATTCAGGACTCATGCGACCCCACTTTGATCGGCCTCATCAAAGGGCTGGGGGCGAGCGTATTCATCGTTTCCGACGATGTCTATAGCCTTCATACCGAGTCTGATGAGCGAAACTTCTGGAAAGAGACCTACGAGGCTTCATCCGATTTCGGGCCGGCCGCAGGGTTGAGCGACCCGCATGCGTTCCTCTTCCGCGTCAGAGGCTTTGAAGACGAGCCGGGATAAACTCTACATACCCCGCGCCGGCAGAGTCACATCAGGCATCCCCGTTGGCCTGTCGCAGCAGGCCGTAGCGGTAATAGCCTATGGCGTTTGAAAAGATCATTGACTCGGCCTTCTCCGCCGACGGGAATATCTCCTTGATCCCATCGTAAAGCATATCGCCCGACCCGCCCGCGACGAGCACCTTCTGCGGCCTCATCGGGCGCACGGTCATCTGAATCCGGTTTATGATCTCCGGCAGGTGTTTTTCAAGGACCTGCTTACGCATCTCTTCCAGGTCTACCGATTCGCCGTTGGGCGTGATGTAGGGGGTCCGGCTGCGGATGAAGGACTCAATCGTGCTCCGTTCGAGGTAATCGTCGAAGCGCGCGTCGATCTCGCGCTGGAGGTCATGGTAGACCGCGTCGAGCGACGACGGGATCGATTTCGAGACCGTGTTTATGTACCGGCCGTCCGCGGCGACGATGTCGATGGTCTTCTCGCCCCCGTCGATCACGGCCGTCGGCACGATCCGGTCGGCGATCTTGTTCCCTTCCCTGTCGAGCGCGTAGCTCAGGTAAGAGCCGTACCCCTGAGGGAGCACGAGGATGTTATCGAGGTTGATCTCGATTGTCTGATCGACCTTACCGTTAATCTGGTAAAGCTTGATGGCGTGCTTGCCCGTCAGCTTGTCGATGAGGACCTGCCTCTGGGTCGCGTAGAAGTTCACTGGCAGGCCGATCACCAGCATGTCGGGGGCGGGCGACTGCTTCTCGACCATGAACCGGGCGATGCCGGCGAGGGTCAGGGCCGGGTTGTAATGCTTGGTGAACATGTCTCGGTCGGCCGTCATCTCGCCGCCGCGGTTCAGCCGGATCGCCGTTTCGCCGAAGTTCCTGACTTTGCCCGGGTACAGGCTCAGCTCGGCTATGAAGTTGTCCTCGGTCGTGCCGAGAAAGTCTTCCCCGAATTCCGCAGGGCCGATCACGGACGGAAAGATCAGAGTCTTGCGACCGCTCTTCAGTTCCGAATAAATCTTGGTTGCCGAATATCCAGTATCAACCGCGAGTACGTTCATAATCATGCTTTACAGGGCCAGACCGCTCTGCCCTGACGGACGCCTCCGTCGCCCATTTAAATGCGAACTTTTGCGGTACCATCCGCCACAACTCAATCGGGGTTCTCGGCGAATTATACGCGATTCCGGCCTTCTTGCTAAGTCCATGCGAACCCGCTCGGGGCTTCCGGGGCTCAATAAATCTTCTCAAGCTCCGCCCCCCGGAAGTAATGCTTCAGGATCGCTTCGTGAGAGTACCCCCCCTCGGCCATCACCGCCGCGCCGATCTGGCACAGCCCGACGCCGTGGCCCCACCCCGCCCCCCTCAGGTTGAACCGAAGAGGGAAGCCGCCTTCGCCGCTCCCCTCTTCGCGGACGACGAAGGCCGAGCTGTAAAGGTGAGACCTCGAAAGCGCGCGGCGAATCTCAAGCTCCTTGCCGATGATCGCGGCCTTCCGCTCCCCCACGACCTTCAGCCTGATGATCCTCCCCGACTCCCCGCGCTCGAGCGGCACGAGCCCGCGAATCCGCCCGAGGGCGAGGCCCGTGCGGGACTCCACGATGCCCGCGAGTTCCTCCTGCGTGTACGAAAGGTCCCACCGGAAGAAGTCCTCCGTCTCCTGATCGAAGCCGGGAAGGATGCGGGAGAGCAGCTCACGGTCGTTCGTATTGCAGAAAGCTTCGGGCGAGCCGGCGATCCACTCCCCCGCCTCCGGCTCTCCGGTCAGGGGCGCGCCCAATATATCTGGCGGCTCTCGGCCGTCGTAGACCGCCGAAAGGTAGGGGACGTTCTTATCTTCCCATGCCGCTTTGAACGATTCAGTCATCCCCCCGCAACTCTTCGAGTATCGCGTATCGCAAATCTGCCCGTCCCATGTGAGGACAGTGCCGCGCGTGGCCCGTATGGCGTCGAAGGCTTCGTCTGAGAAGGCCCGCGAGATCCCCTGATACCTCTGGCAATGGTCGTCGGCGCACACGTCGAACTCCGAGTGGTTCTCGCGGTCGTACCACCTGATTACCTCGATCAGGCCGCCGCCCGATTCGCCTTCCTCGCGCGCCGGCGCGCGGCCGGCCCCGGCCTGCGAGCCTGCGCGCTCAAGCTGAGCGAGGAGCCAGCCCCTTGAGACTACGGAGTGCGCGCGCAAAAGGTCCGGGGGGCAGGAGGCCCTCATCTCGGACGAGATGACGCTTACGAGGTAGGATTCGAGAGGCAGTTCGTTGATCACAAGGATGCCCGCAGGTCCGCCCGCGAGCGTCAAGGCTCCCTGAAAGACCAGAGCCTCCTTGCGCTGCCAGTGGAAATCGATGCCGATGGTAATATCGTGAATCGTTACCCGGTCGGTCTCAAAGCTCGACGGGGAGAGCGACAGCGAAGCGGCTTCCCGCTCGGCCTCGCCCGAGAGCCTTATGCCCTTGTCCGTCGCGGTCGCCAGGTAATCGCCCGGCCCGAAAGTCTCGCCCGCCGAGGCGACGAAATTTCCGGCGAGCGTGAACCTGACTTCGCTCGCGCCTTCGATGAGGCCAACTTTTATGGCCGGTTCAGTCTTGAATCTCACTTGAAATCCTCCCGTCTCGTTCCGCCGCGATTGACTCCATCACTTCCCGCAAGAGATGATCCGCCAGAGTCACCTCCCGGTAAATCCGCCGGACCTGAAGCGAATCGATCTTCCTGTAATCCGAGGCTTCGGGGACGACAATCACTCCGGCCATATCGATTGCGCCGGGGCTGACCATCAACCTGTCTTCGGCCTCGGAGAAGAAGCAGGACGGCCTGTGCCGCCCTCTCGGGAAGAGATACACGGTCCATGAAAACTCCCGGCCCTTCTCGTCAACCGTCGCTATCAGGTTAATCATCGGCTCCGGCCTGCCTGTGATCCGTGACAGCGCGCCGATGGACGAGCGGATGGCGCGCTCCACCGCCGATTGGTCCGAGCCCCTGAAGACGATCACGTGTCTCCCGCAATCCGGTACATTGAGCACCTCGACAGGACCGGCTCCCGCGGCCTGTTTCGCGCCACCTTCGGCTGAGTCCGGCCGCCCAAGGTCCTTTTCGATGGGGAGCAGCTTTCGCGAGCATGCCTGAAAGTGGAGGTGGTCGGGGGCCGACGCTCCGCACTCCGCCCCATTGAAGAGGACGAAGAAGCGGCCCGTTAGATCGCGGGCCAGCGAGAGCAGAACCCCGACGTTCCCCCTGATCTCCTGCGGGATGTGGTCGCGGTGGACGATTGAGAGGTGATGGTCGAGTATCGGGAACGGGTTGCACATTATCACCAACCCTTCGCCATAGCTGACCGCCCTCTCTTCGGGAGGCAGGTTCTCGACGCAAAGGAAACAGAGCCGCCTTTCGACTGAGTCCTTGTCCACTTTCGCCGAGGTGCTCTTGATCCGTCCGGGGTTATGCTGGGCGAAGACTTCGGACTTCTCGACGACGAGCGGCTTCGTCTCCGCGTGCGCCAGGGCCGAGTACCCGTTGGCCAGAAGGGGCCAGGTCCGTTTCTGCTGCTCGATCAACGCATCGACCCTGGAGACGAGCGTTCGGCCGCCGTGTCCGGGCGCGCCGCCACTCTCCCGCTCGTCTAATTCACGCTCGCCCCAGTTCACCTTGATTCATCCTTTTTCGCGCCAGCAGCTCGACGGTCCTCAAACCGTCCTTGTATGCGTCGTAGCGGTTGGAGGTGGCGAGGGGCAGGGCCGCGTCCGAATTCCCTTCCCAGCGGCGGGCGTAGTAGATCGACTCGTAGATGCGCCCGATCTCGTAGCTCCGGCTTATGCGCAGGGCCGCTGAGTAGTCTTCGCCGTAGCTCGTGTTCGGCAAGCCCGTCCGCCTGAGCACCGGCACGAGAAAGCCCCTCGGCGCGCCGAGCCCGTTGATGCGCAGGGCGTTGTTCCGCCCATTCTCCCGCGTCCACTCCCGGTGATCGATCAGCCCCGGAGGGATCTCTTTCAGGTCGAAATCGACTATCGTGTAAGACCCGATCACCATCGCGTACGGGCCCTCGTCGAATTTCGCCACCATCTTTTCCAGAGTGTCCGCGCCGGAGTAGAGGTCGTCCGAATCGAGCTGCACCGCATACCGCCCGCAACGGTCGGAGAAGACCGCCTCGTTCCAGCACCCTCCGATGCCGAGGTCGCGCCGCTTGGGGATCAGGTGGACCAGCTTCTTATGCTCTTTCGCCATTCCGGAGAGTATTTCAGTCGTGCGGTCCGACGAGTGATTATCGACGACGATGACGTTGAAATCGAAAGGGGCCTGCTGCGAGAGCGCGCTGAGCACGGCTTCCCTGACGGTGCGCTCCCGGTTGCGCACCGGGATCACTACGCTCGCGGTGACGGGGAAGTCATCGGCCGTTTCCGGCAGGGGCTCGAACTCGGGGGAGAGGTACGCGCCTACGCGAACCAGATGGCGGGTCGCCACTTCCTCCATTTCGATTTGATAATCCCTCTGGCGAGGGTCGACGTAGTCGAACTGCCGGTCCCCGGAAGCACGCCGGTCCGAAGGCACGCGGGTGTAAAGCGGCTCGGGTATCCGACGGACCTCCGAGTTCACGGAGAGCTTCAGCCTGAGGTCGTAAAGCCCGCCCCAGCGGAGGCCCGCGTCGATGTTCCCGTAAAGCTGAAAAGCCCGCTCCACTGCCCTCCTGTCGAGGAGCAGGACCGGCCCGAAGTCGAAGCTGTCCCGGATGCTGCCGAACTGGTAGTCGATCAGGGGGTGCGCGGAAAGCTCACCCCCAACATCGTCGAGGAAATCCGAGTAGACCATGCCCGCGCCCGAGTCCCGCGCGACGGAGAGGAATCGCTCGACCGCGCGCTGGCCGGGAGAGACGCGCGACCCCGGCAGGACGAGCAGAAAGTAATCCGAGCTGAGTTCGCTGAGGATTTTGTTGAGGCCGGCCCCGAGAGGCGAATCGACCTCAAGGGCTCTGATCCTGATCGGCGAGTTCTGCTCAATACTCAGGCGGTCCGGGAGGGGCGGGTTCACCAGGACGATTTGAGAAACGTTCGAGTTTCTGGCCAGAGGTTCTATGAAAGCCGAAGAGTCCGCCCGGCTCTCCGTCATCAACACGATGGTTATTGGTTCCATTAATCCTGTTTACTTTCGTTATAATCGGCCGGCCTGAGCAGGGCGAACCCCGACATGCGAAACCGGGTCAGGAAATCGGCGAGCGGCTGCTCGATCACCGACCCCTCGGAGCGCGCCGCGTGCCTCAACATTATCTCCCCGCCTCCCTCGACCAGCAGCCCCGTGTGGAAGAAATCGAGATTTCGCTTCGCGGAAGCGAAAAGGATCAGGTCCCCCGTCTCGATTCGGGCGGCGACCGAAGAGAGCCTCCGCTTCCGGTAAAGATGAAACGAGACCTCCCGCGGAGGCAAGCCCTCCACGACCGAGAGCCTGCGCGTGACCTGCTCCGCGAACGGCCCGGCCGTCACATCGCGCACGAATCCGGCCGACACGTTATTGGTGGCCCAGCCGGACATGTAATGATTTCTTTTATGCCAGGCGACCTCCCCGTCTTCGTACCTGACCCTTTTTAAAATGTCCCTGAATTCGCCCGCGTCGCGGGCGAGAGCCAGCGCGAGGACCGACTCGATGTAAGTTACGCAATCGAATGCGTCGAGCGAAGCGGTCAGAGTTTCCTCAAGGTCCGGGCCTCCGCCGAGCGGGTTCACCGCGTATGGCCTCGCGAGGAACGCGCGCGAAAGGTACTCGACGCGGTCGGGGAGGCGCGCCTGCCGCTCGACCGACGAGAGGAGGGCTTCGACCTCGGATGAGTCGTGCGCGGAGTCCCGCGCGGTGAGTGCCCGGCCCCCCATACCTGAAATCCCCTCCGCCTTCACAGGGAGACGCTCGAATCCCCGAGCTGTTCGCGGGTCAGGCGCGTCATCACTTCCTTCAGAGGCTCGCCGGTCCCCGCGAGGACGAACTGGCCCGACTCCCCGGACCAGTTGAATTTGAAGCTCGACACGCGGGCGGAGACCCAGACCTGCCGGACGGAAGAGTTCGGGCTCACGATGAACTTGCCCGGCTCCCCTTCCTCGAAGGTCACGGTGAGCACCCCGCCTTCGACTTCGACATCGATATCCCGCTCGTCGGCAAGGTCGGCGTACGCCTGCTCAAGCTCCCTGATCGCCCGCTCCACTATCCGCCCGAATTCGGCTTCATCCGGCTGCTCGCTCATCATCTGAACCCCTCTCATCACTCCTCGGGATCGAACTGCGCCGGCACATTATAAACTATGACCGGCCGGGTCCGCCTCCAATCCGACCCGCTTTGCTTGTTGAGACGGCGAATTGTCGGCTATTATTTTCGGTTCCGAATTTCAACCAAGAGGAGACAAAAGTGGAGAGGACCTTAGTTTTAATAAAACCTGACGCGGTTCAGAGAGGGTTGATCGGCAGGATCATCACCCGGTTCGAAGAGAAAGGGCTCAAGCTGGTCGGCATTAAATTCATGTCCCTGACCGACGAGATTCTGAACGAGCATTACGCTCACCTGCTGGACAAGCCCTTCTTCGGCGGCACGAAGCGGTTCATGCAGTCGACCCCCGTGGTCGCCATCTGCTGGGAAGGGCTCGACTCGGTCGACGCCGTGCGGAGGCTCTGCGGCATCACGAAAGCGCGGGAGGCCGCGCCCGGCACGATCCGCGGGGACCTCGCGATGAGCGTCCAGGCCAATCTCGTTCACGCCTCCGACTCGGTCGAGACGGCGAAGCAGGAGGTGGCGCGCTTCTTCAACGACTCCGAGCTTTTCTCCTACAATTCGTCCCTGACGGGCATGGTCTACTCTGAGGATGAGTTAGGGGGCTGACGGTCCCGTAAGGCCGGACGATCTGCACGGTCGTCCGGCCTTCCCAATCTACCCGGTTCGATCTTACCAGCGGATGACGAGGCCCGTTGAGACCCGGGCGTTGTCCAGCGTAAAGCTGTCGTTCCGTATCGCCTGATAATCGGCCTGAACCAGTCTCAGGGCGAACCTCTTGCTGAGGTTTATGTCGACCCCTCCCCCGAACACCGCCGAGAAGTTCGTGTCGCTGGTCTCGAAGTCGGTGAGCAGATCGTCCAGCACGGGGTCCGACGCGGTCGCGGTCCCATCCACCTGAGTTCGCGTCAGTCCGATGAGCCCGTGGACGAAGGGGGTGACTCTCTCGTGCTTGCGGTAGGAGAAGCGGGGGCCAAACAGGAAAGAGTGTATGCTGGTGTCGGTATCGCTCCGCAATTCCACCGGGGGGAGTCCGGGGCGCACAAAACTGAGGCGCTGCGATCTCGAATCGTAATGGCCGCTGAACTCCGCGACGATCCCGAACCAGTTGTTGACATTGCCGGCGACGGACGCCTGCCACCCATTAAAGCTGTCGCCTCCCTCGACTCGAAGGAAGGAATAGCCTCCGAACACTTCAACCTTCGGGCTTTCCTGAGCCATCCCTGCCGAGGGGATCAGGAACAGGAACGCCGCGATCCATATTACGTATCTCATCCATTCACTCCTTAGGTTCTCTATTTTGTAATAAAGCCTTCAAAGGTAAGGCTTTCGCCCGGTTCGGGCGGGGCACGCGCTCTCCTGGCTGAATCAAGTCTAAGGTTTGAACGCTTAACGGCGGGCATCTAGCGCCGAAAAAACGCGCCGGGCGACTTTTTCGGGCGCTTTACCTGCCAATGTATTTGACGAAGGCTCGCGTAATAATGATAATGGGCCTCGACCATACATCGCGAAATTCCAATCCATAGAACGAGGGCTATTATGAATTGCATTCGGAAAGGGAGTAAGACAGGCAGCTTGCCGAGATTCGGGCTGCTGGCGGTATTTCTATTCGCGTTCATCACCGCCGCCTGCGGAGGCCATCATAAACCGCCGTCTTCCACGGAACAGTTCCCCGGCGCAACAGCGGACAGCGAATACCTGGAGAAGATGCTCAAGTTCGACGCCCGCGTGCAGGATTACGAGATAAGCGGTGACAAGCTGGTAGTGAACGTCAACGAATCGTGGATCGACGCGCCGTACGGGATCAAGGAGAGGGCGACCGGCCAGTGGTTCAACATGTTCCGCGCCTCGCAGGGCGGCCAGCAAAAGGCCGTGCAGGTGGTCGTCCAGCACCAGGGCCAGCAAGTCGGCAAGTGGACGCCCGACGGAGGCTTCGAGGCCGCGGGCGGGCAGACGAAGTCGGGCGGCAACTCCGCCTCGTAGTCTCCTGTCAGATTCAGAAAACGGCTCGGGCTCTCTTCAAGCTTTCCCTAGTAAGGGGTGAGGCGGGGGCGAGTAGGTCCGCGTGCCCCCGCTCTTCGAAGAACAACGCAATGACTGCATAGCGTTGAGTGAATGCACTTGGTCTGTTAGACGTACCTTGCCACGTCCGCTTTAACTGCGAATTTCATGCCCGTAAACAGTTCGTTAAATTCCAAGGATTATTACAGGATTTAATCTGCACCCTCTTCCGGGCGGCGGCGCGTATTTACCTGACGAGATCGTGACGGTCAGGATTATCACCGGGCCGTCTGGCATCGGGGGCGTCTCGTCCGAATCCGCTAACGCTAACGACCCCGGAAGATGTTCTCAAATTCCGGGGCGGGATGCCCCCGATACCGATCCTCACCTCTTCTCGGCCATGTCTATGGCCTGTAGCATCGCCCGCGCCTTGTTGACGGTCTCGACGTACTCCGTCTCCGGGACCGAGTCGGCCACGATGCCCGCCCCCGCCTGTATGTACGCCTTCCCATCTTTCACCAGAATGGTCCGGATCGAGATGCAGGAATCGAGGTTGCCCGAATAGTCGAGGTACATCACCGAGCCCGCGTAGACGCCGCGCCGCGCGGGCTCAAGCTCGTCGATTATCTCCATCGCCCTGACCTTGGGCGCTCCGGTCACCGTGCCCGCGGGGAAGCAGGCGGCGAGGGCGTCGAAGCGGTCCATCCCCGGCCTCAACCTCGCCTTGATCCCCGAGACGAGGTGCATGACGTGAGAGTACCTTTCGATCTCCATCAGCTCCGTCACCTCGACCGAGCCGAAGTCCGAGACCCGCCCGAGGTCGTTCCTACCCAGGTCCACGAGCATCACGTGCTCGGAGACTTCCTTCTCGTCGGCCCTCAGTTCCTCGCCCAGGAGCAGGTCTTCCGTCTCTGTCGCGCCGCGCGGCCTCGTGCCCGCAATCGGGCGGTACTCCAACCGCCTGCCGGTCGCGCGGACCAGCATCTCGGGCGAAGCGCCTATGATCGACTGGCCCCCCATCTTCAGGAAGAACATGTAAGGCGAGGGGTTGACCACGCGGAGAGAGCGGTACACCTCGAACGGGTGGGCCGTTAGGCCGACCTCGAACCTCTGCGAGAGCACGACCTGAAAGATGTCCCCGGCCGCGATGAACTCTTTGGCCGCCAGGACCGCCCGCTCGAACTCTTCGCGGGAGACGTTCGAGCGCAGGGGGGCGCGCTTCTCGTTATGGCGGCGCGGCAGAGGCTCGACGGGGTCGCCCAGTAGGGCCTCCATCGACTCGATATCTTCGAGGGCCGTGCGGTAATCGTCCTCCATACCGCCGGTCCTCCCCTCCGTGAAGACATTGGCGATGAGGTGAATCTGGTGCCTGACGTGGTCGAAGACGAGCAGGCGCGAATAGAACATCATCACCGCGTCGTCAACGCTCAGGTCGTCCGGGTTATTGTCGGGGATCTTCTCGAACCACCTCACGGAGTCATAACTCATGTACCCGACGGCCCCGCAAACGAAGGGGGGCATGTCGGGCAGCCTCACGGGGATGTGCTTGCCCGCGAGCCGCCTCAGGGCCGCGAGCATCGTCTCGTCGAGCTCTTCCCTTCCCGACGAGGACTCGACGGAGACCTTGCCGTCGCGGCAGCGGAGGATGGCGTGTGGGTCGAATCCGAGGAAGGAGTAGCGGGCGACCTTTTCGCCGCCTTCGACCGATTCGAGGAGGAACGAGTAGGGGCTTAAGCGCTCGATCTTCAGGTAGGCGGCGACGGGCGTAAGCAGGTCGGCCATGACGCGCTTCGCGATAGGGACGACCGTGCCCTCTCTCGCCAGCTTCAGGAACTCTTCGTAATTTTGGGGCGACAGGAAATCCATAAGTGGTTAAGGTGCTCGCGCTCTTTACACGGGGAGGCTCTTGGTTCTATTCGGGCTGCGGCGCCTGGGCCGCCCTGCGAGTCAGCTCGTTGTAAACGTCGCTCAGTTTAACGTCCCGCTCTACCATCAGCACCAGCAGGTGGAAGAAGAGGTCCGACAGCTCCGAGATCAGCTCGCGCGAGGACTTGTTCTTCGAGGCGATGATCACCTCGCCCGACTCTTCCGCGATCTTCTTCAGGATCTTGTCCAGCCCGCTGTTGAACAGGTAGGTCGTGTACGACCCTTCCGGCCTCCGCTCCTTCCGCTCCTCGATCAGGGCGAAGAGCTTCCCGATGGAGAGCCCGAATTCCATCGCGCCCACGTCGACGAGCGAGAACTCCGAGGACGCGCCCTTCTGCGACTCCTGAATGTCTCGCAGAAGGCTGACGGGCTTCTGGTCGGAGCCCTTAGACTCGCGCTCGATCAGGATCGTCAGAGACCTGCCGTCCGGGTTCACGCGCACGTCGAGCAGCGTGTGCGATTTCTGAACCGGGGAATCGGCCGCGTCCTTCAACAAGAAGCTGGCCTTGCCGGTCTGGAGGGTCCTGACCAGGCTGGCGTTGTCCATGTACTGGAGTGCCACCACGTCGTTGGTGGCCGCGTCCTGAACGATTGCGGGGATCAGCCCGCGCTCGTCGAATCTCACGTTCTGAATGATCATTTCCGTCATAACCCCGAGTGTCGAGCCTTTATTTATCAATTATGAAATGAGGATTCAGAGGGGCTTGAACGCTTAAAGTTTCCGAGAAGGTTTCAGGGCCTCGCGGCCTTGATGATTATCGAGGCGAGGCGCTCGCGGTCATCGCGCCTGCGGATGGTGTGGCGGCGGTCCACTCCTTCCGCGTCTATCCACGTGACTCCCCCGACTACCACCACGGTCCGCGAGTTGTAGCTCATAGCGCGACGACGTTCTACCTTCCTTCTCTCTTCGCCCGACCTTCGTTCCTGACCTTCCCACGCCATCACTTTTTCGATTCCGGAGCGGCTTTCTTCCCCTGTTTGATCACGGGCTTCGAGGTCATCTTCTTCTGGTAGGGAGCCATCCGGTCGATGTGAAGGTGCAGGCCCGTCGCGTAGGTGTCGAGCGGGCGGCCTAGCTGAAAGCTCCGGGCGTTGTGGGCGGTCACCTTCTCCCACGTGGAGAAATCTTTTATCCGAAGCCCGAGGCTGTTCCCCTGCTTTATGATGAACTGCACCTGCTCGCGGTTGAGGTCGCGGGCGCGGATGTCGAAGGCGCTCCCCTTCCCGTAGAGCCTGCGATGCTCGCCGTGGTCTGCCCCCGTCAGCACGATGTCCCGGCTGTATTTGTCCCGGAACCTCTTGCGAAGCTCCGCGAACCGCGCCTGAAAGACCTGCGGGGTGAGGGGGCCATTCAAGCCCTCGACGGGCGCGGCATCGGCGGCCTCCGCGCGCACGGGGTCCGGCCGGCCGTCAAACTCCTGCGTCTTCCAGTCCCCCGCCAGCTCCCCGTTCAGCGCGGCGAGCTGGTGGCGGTTGATCTTCTCGATCAGCTCGCGCCACCCCAGGTGCAGGCGCGCGTCCCCTCGGATGTCCACGCCCAGGCTGAGTATCGAATCGATGGCCTCGTCGAACTCCCGCCGCGCGCACTCAAGCTCGCCCCTGGCGAAGCACTCCTCCCCCTTCGCCAGATGGCGGCGGGAGTCGGCCAGGACCGCGTCGACGTTAATGGCTTGCGGCGCGGAGTCCTGCCGCGTCCGGGCCGGAGCTTCGCCGTGGATGAAGGCGATGCCTAAAATAATTGCTACAGCCAGCTTCATCATATGAGAGAAAATAACCTGACCCCTCGATCCGTTAATAAATTTCTGTATCCGGGTGTGGCGCGCCCGCGCAACCGTAGGGCAGGCCACAGGCCAGAATTCTAGCAAGTCTGCTCCGGGGTTGTAAATGTTATCGTCCGGGTATCAGAAAGTCTTTTCCGCCTTGCTACCCGCCGGGTCTTCGAGCATGAAGGGCGCGTTGTAATCGAGAAGCTCCGCGGGCTTCCTCAGACTCTTGTAGTAGACGATCAGGGTGAGGGCGAGTATGGCCGACGAGATCAGCGTCCAGCCGACGGCCCAGACTACGGCGGGGATCAGGCCCCCGGTGGCCGCCGACATGTTCTGCGCGTCCGACCCCATCATCGGCTCGAAGGCCGAGATGTACATCAGGGTCTTGAGGTCATAGAAGGCGTTGAGCAGCAGTTGGATCGCGAGGAAGCTCATCATAAAACGGGAGAGCTTCGGCCTGCCTTTGACCCCGAGCCACATCAGGCCGCCCCCGAGCGCGAGCCCCGCGACCCACGTCAGCAGGCTCCCCCCGAAGAAGAGCGTCACGAAGAGCAGGAGGAGCGACGTGCCGATTGCCGATACTCTGGCGTTGCGCGCCCTGCGCAGGAACAGGAGCAGGCCCGACCCCATGACCGCGGTCGTGAGGTAGCCCGCGCTCGAAATAAGAAGACTGGACCCCCCTATCGTCTCCGTGATGCCGCTCCCGTTCAGGTATACCTCGATCTGGTTCACCGCGCCCAGAGACGCGAGCGCCGCCAGCGCGTGGCCCGCCTCGTGAATGAACGTTACGAAGAGGCGGAAGGGGTAGGTGACGAACCCGAGGAACGGGATGAACCACAGGACGATGGTTATGATCGAGCTGATGATCAGCAGCGAGAAAGAGTCTTTGACTTCGGATTGATCTTGCATAGCTAGCCGTCTATACGCTCGCGCCCCGCGTCAGGTTCGGGCCTAGCCCGCTCCCCCGGCCCCGGCGCTCAGTCCAGCTTCCTGAAGAACGAGCCCGGAAGCGTCGGGTCGCGCCTCAGTTTCGGCTGCTCGATGTACCCCGTCTCGTTCTTCATCACCATCAGGAGGCCGCCCGGCTTGAGCGCGCCGGCCAGCCTCTCCACCGTCTGCCGGATCGCGAGGGCATGAAAGTAGAGCAGCAGGTTATTGCAGACGATCAGGTCGAACCGCGTCCCGAGGGTCTTCCAGAAGTTCGCGTCGTAAAGATTCGCGCGGCGGAAGGCCACCATCCTTCTTATCTCGGGGTGAATTTCGAAAGCGCCCTCCCGCCCGTTTGAGCCGGACTTCACGAAGTACTTTTCGCGGAGGTGCGGGTCGATCAACTGGATGGCCGAAGAGAGGTAGCGCCCCTGGCTGGCTGATATGATCGACGAGCCCCGCAGGTCGGTCGCGATTAAGTTGATCTTCCAGTGCGTCGCCTCCGGCCCGAGCGCCTCGCTCAGCAGCATCGCGAGCGAGTAGGGCTCCTCCCCCGTCGAGCAGGCGGCCGACCAGATGTCCAGCCTGCGCTCCTTCGCGCGCATCTGGATCAGCTCGGGGATCGCCGCCCTCTTCAACCCCTCGTACTGGTCCGCCTCACGGAAAAAGCGCGTCTCGCTGTTGGTGACCATGCCCGCGAGGACTTCCAGCTCGCCGGGCGAGGCAATCGCCATGCGGGAATAGGACAGCTCGTCCATGCCGACGTTGGCCGCTTTTCTCTCTATCGCGGCGACCAGCATGTCGCGCCAGCTCGCGTTCGTCTGCCAGCCGAACCGCGCCGCCATCGCCTGTTCGAGGGGCTTCAGATGAGGATTTTGTTTATGCTTTGAGGCCATAGAGGGACCCGGCCCGACGCCTTTCGGCCGCCCGCGCTACCCGACTTCACCCGCCTGCTCTCTCCTGAAATCACCGGATGTCCCGCCGGTCTTCGATTCGAGCTTTATCTCGGAGATGACCATCGATTTGTCGATGGCCTTGCACATGTCGTAAATGGTCAGGGCGGCTATCGAGACGGCGGTCAACGCCTCCATCTCGACGCCCGTCTTCCCTTCGGTCGTCGCGGTCGCCGTGATGAGCACCCCTTCGGGCAGAAGCTCGACCTCGACGTTCGCCTGATTCAGAGGGAGCGGGTGGCATAAAGGGATAAGCTCGGAGGTCCGCTTCGCGCCCATCACCCCGGCTATCCTCGAGATTTCGAGCGGGTCGCCTTTGGGGGTGCGGTGGTCTCTGATCGCTTCGGCGGTCGAAGGCGACATCCTCACGAGCCCCGTCGCGACCGCCGTCCGCCGCGTAATCGGCTTTCCGCTCACGTCCACCATCCGGGAGCGGCCCTCGGAATCCACGTGCGTTAATGTCATCGCATCCCCCCGGAGCCCTCACTCCTGCCCGATCTGCTCAAGCAGCAGGGCCTCCACCAGATCGCCCGCGGCGATCTCATGAGTCTCCTCTCGAACTATAATCAATCCGTTGGCATTCATGAAAGCCACGAGGTCGGAAGAACCTCCCCACTTGAGAGGTTGAGCCCGCGCGCGCCCATCCTTGATAAAGATTCTGGCCGGCAGATAACTCCGGCGGCTCGACGCATCCCTGACCGGGTGCGCGAGCGCGGCGCTCACCGACGGGAGGTTTGGCGAAAGGTCCCCCTGCATCGCGCGGATCGCGGGCCTGACGAATACGTTGAACGTGACGGAGGTGGAGACGGGATTCCCCGGCAGCCCGAAGAAGCAGGTGTCGCCGAGGCGCGCGAAAACGATGGGCTTGCCGGGCCTGATGATCACTCTGTCGAAATATATCTCGGCGCCGATCTCGTCGAGGGCGGCCTTCACCAGGTCGTAATCTCCCATCGACACCCCGCCCGAAGTGATCACGATGTCGCGGCCTTCGGCCGCCGCGAGGAGCGCCTCCCGCGTGGCCTGGGCGGTGTCGACGACGGTGCCGAGGTTATCGACCTTCGCGCCGGCGCGCTCGGCGTACGAGGCTATGGTGTAGCTGTTGGAGTTCCTGATCTCCGCGCCTTCAGGTTTGGTCGAAACGTCGACCAGCTCGCTCCCGGTGGAGAGGACGGCCGCGCGGGGGGCGCAGCCGACCCTGACCCGAGAGTAGCCGAACGACGCGAGCGCGGACATTTCCGCGGGGCCTATCGCCCGCCCCGCGCGGGCCACGACCTCGCCGGCCGACACTTCGCTCGCGAACGGGGTGATGAACTGGCCGGGTTTGACTGGCTCTTTTATCACGACCGTCTCGCCGAACGTCTCCGTGACCTCGACCTTCTGGACCGAGTCCGCGCCTTCGGGGATCGGAGCGCCGGTAAAAATCCTGACCGCCTCTCCCTCCCCGACCTTCCCGCCGAAAGACGACCCGGCGGCGATCTCCCCGATGAGGCGCAACCGCGCGGGGGCGGTCTGAACGTCCGCCGCGCGGACCGCGAACCCATCCATCCGGGCTCTGTTGAAGGGGGGCAGGTCGATGTCCGCGCGCACGTCCTCGGCCAGTACCCGGCCGTGCGCGGCTTCGAGAGCGACTGATTCGACGCCGAGCCTGCGGGTTCGTTCCAGGACGATGCTGAGCGCGGTGTCGACTGTGATCATAAGAAGGCCGAATGAGATTCTGTGATTCGAGAGAAATCGGGAAGGGGTATGGTAATTCAGAAATGAAGACCGGCGCAAGAATCGTGCGCAAGGCATGTAAAAAGGGGGGCCTCCTACGGCGAGGCCCCCCGAATGCCGCGAATGAAAATCAATGAGTGAGCTACGTACTTCCTTAGTCTGCCTTCACGGCCTCGACGACGGAAAAGGGTGACCGGGTCGGGATGATGCGATTCAGGCGCAAGCCTGCCGCGGCCAGCAGGTCCCGGTATTCATCCGCCGTGCGCTCGGCGCCGCCCGGCGACGCGAGCATCTCCAGATCCAACAGCTTGCTGTAATGCGGCTCGTTGCCCGCCGGCACGACCGTCTCGACGATTAACACCCTGCCGTGATCGGGCATGGCCGCGCGGATGTTGGACAGGATTTTTATCGAGCGTTCATCGTCCCAGTCATGAATTATGTGCTTCATTATGTATGCGTCCGCGCCTTTCGGCACCGACGCGAAGAAGTCCCCGGAGACTTTCTCCACGCGCCCCGACACGTCCTCCCTTTCCAGTAGCGAGCCCGCCCCCGCGATGACCTGCGGCACGTCGAACAGGATCCCGCGGAGGTCCGGGTTCGCCTTGAGAATCTGCGCGAGCAGGTAGCCATGCCCGCCCGCGATATCGGTCAGCGTTTTAAAGCCCGAAAAATCGTAAGCTTCCACTATGACCGGGGCGATGCTGACCGACATGTCGGTCATCGCGCCATTGAAAATCTCGGCCTTGTCGGGATTTTCCGCGAAGTAATCGAATACTTCCGCCCCGAGGACGTGCCCCCACGCGGTCTTCCCGGTTTGAACGCTGTAAAGCAGGTTGCCCCAGACGTTCCAGTGCCACGCCTCGCCCATGAAGATCGCCCCGCTCCGTATCGATTTGGGCGCGTCGGAGCGGAGCGGCTCGGCGTACGGCGTGAGCGCGAACACCCGGGGGTCGACCTCCTGAAAAATACCCGCGCCCGCGAGGCTGCGCAGCACGCGGTAGAGCGACCTTTCGTGCGTGTTCGTGGCGGCGGCAAGCTGGCCGACAGGCTTCGGCCCTTCAGCGAGCAGGTCGGCGATGCCCAGTTTCGCGGCGACGTACATCGCCTGTGTCAGCAGGGCTCCGAATGCCAGCTGAGTCAGAAACTCTTCGGGCGACGCCTGCTGCGCCGCCTGGGCTGCGGTCTTGTGTTTTGTCGTCATTACCACTTCTCCCATCTGGTGTTTGCTATCCCTCACCTGATAACGCGGAATCTGTTCTGAAAAAGTATCAGACTGAAATCTTCGCAGCCGCGCCTCAGATTTCCCTTCATACAGGTAACGCGCAACGGAGGGGGGAAAGGTATCAGGGGCATGAAAAAAATCGCCCCGGCCCGCGGGCAGGGGCCGGCGGAAAATCGGCTTTATACTGCGCTGAAGTTTTGGTTATACTTTGCACAACCTTTTGATTCTCGATACATTGGAGTCTCTACGATTGGGCGAGCTGGGAACGGAAGACGTAACTCATCTTTTGACTGAACTGTCCAGCGGCAACCGCTCGGCCATGGACATGTTGCTGCCGATCATCTACGACGAGTTGAGGGCTCTGGCGGCGAGGTACCTGCGCCGGGAACGCCCCGGCCATACTTTGCAGCCGACCGCTCTGATCAATGAAGCGTACCTCCGCCTGGTGGATCAGACGCGGGTCAATTGGCAGAACCGGGCGCACTTTCTGGGCGTGGCGGCGCAGATCATGCGCCGCATCCTCATCGACCACGCGCGCGCGCAGAATGCGGAGAAGCGCGGGCACGAGTTTCAAAAAGTCCCCCTTGACGAAGAGGTCGACCGGGCGGTCGAGCGCGGCGCGGAGTTGATCGCGCTCGACGATGCGCTGAACGAGCTGGCCCGGTTCGACGAGCAGAAGAGTCGCATCGTGGAGCTGCGCTACTTCGGGGGGCTCACGATAGAGGAGACGGCTGAAGTTTTAGGCGTCACGCCCATCACGATCAAACGCCACTGGCGCATAACTAAGGCATGGCTTTACGGACGGTTGAATCGCTCGGAATAGCTTTATGTCCCCAGAACTCTGGCAAAAAATCGAAGAGATATTTCAGGCGGCGGTCGACCTCGACCCCGAAGACCGCTCGCGGTACGTGGCCGACGCGAGCGCAGGCGACGCCGAGTTGCAGCGCCAGATCGAGGGCCTGCTCAGGCAGTACGATCAGGCGACGGCCCTCATCGAAGAACCCGCCTACACCCGCACCACGGTCTATGAGATCGCTTCCATGCTGGACGACAGCGACCCGATGGTGGGCCACCGCATAGGGGCTTACGAGGTCGTGCGCGAGATAGGGCGCGGGGGGATGGGCGCGGTGTACCTGGCCGCGCGCGCCGACAAAGCGTTTCAGAAACACGTCGCCATCAAGCTCGTCAAGCGGGGCATGGATACGGACTTCATCCTGCGCCGCTTCCGCCGCGAGCGGCAGATACTGGCCGCGCTCGACCACCCGAACATCGCGCGCCTGCTCGACGGGGGCACGACCGAAGACGGGCGGCCATACTTCGTGATGGATTACATAGTCGGGCAGCCGATCTACCCCCACTGCGACGCGCGCCGCCTGAGCGTCAACGAGCGGCTTCAGATTTTTTGCCGCATCTGCGAAGCGGTCGATTACGCGCACAAAAACTTGATCATCCACCGCGACATCAAGCCGTCTAATATCCTGGTCACCGCCGACGGGACTCCGAAGCTGCTGGACTTCGGCATAGCCAAGCTGCTCAACCCGGAACTGGAATCGGACACGGCGCCGATAACGGCTATGACGACGCGGATGATGACGGTCGAGTACGCGAGCCCCGAACAGGTCTCCGGCGAGGCCGTCACGTTCCTGAGCGACGTCTACAGCCTCGGGGTGATGCTCTACGAGTTGCTGTCGGGGCACAGGCCATACCATTTTCGCAACCGCTGGCCGCACGACATGGCGCGCGTCATAGTCGAGGAGGAGCCGGAGCAGCCGAGCCTCGCGGTCGTCCGCCCCGAGAGACTGATGGCGACTTACCAGATCGACGCCGGGTCGGGGGCGCTCGAACACCTGAGCGAGGCGCGCGGCGAAACGCTCGACGGCCTACAGAAGAAGCTCTCGGGCGCCCTCGACAACATCATCCTCAAGGCGATGTGCAAAGACCTGCCGCAGCGCTATCAATCGGTCGCGCTCCTGCGCGAAGACATCCTTCGATACCTTGAGGGCCGCCCCGTCTCCGGCCCCTTTCACCCCGCCGCGCCCAGAGCGACGCGCGCGCCTGACGCGGTCGAACGGGCGGACGAGAAGACAATCGCCGTGCTCCCCCTGAAGCTGCTCAACGTCAACACGAATGAAGAGACCGATGATAAGTATTTAAGCGTAGGGCTTGCCGACGCGATGATTACGCGGCTGAGCAACGTGCAAAGCCTCACCGTCCGCCCCACAAGCTCGATCCTGCGCTACATCGACGCGGACCCGGTCGCCGCCGGGCAGGAGCTTCGGGTCGAGTTCGTGCTGGACGGGCGCATAAGGCGCGCGGGCGGGCGCATACGAGTCTCGCTTCAACTGCTGGACGTGGGCGGGGGCTCGACCGTCTGGGCCAACCAGTTCGACGAGACGCTTACGAACGTGCTTGAGCTTGAGGACTCGATCTCGGAGCAGATCGCCAGAGCCCTGCTGCCGCAGTTGACCGAGGACGAGCGGCGGCAGTTGAAGAAACGTGGCACGGAGAACCCTGAAGCCTTCGAAGCCTACCTGCGCGGGCGTTATTACTGGAGCACTTTCACGGAAGAGGGGTTCGCCAAGGCCCTCGTCCGTTATCACAGCGCGGTCGCCCTCGATCCGGGTTATGGGCTCGCCTACGCGGGCATCGCGGATTATTACATATGGCTCGGCATTTTCGGCGCGGTGCCTTTCTCCGAGGCGTCGGCGGCGGCGAAGGAAGCGGCACTTAAGGCGATTGCGCTCGACGACACGCTCGCCGAGGCGTACGCGGCGCTTGGCACCGCGACGCTCCTGCATGATTTCAACTGGAGGCTGGCGGAGCAGCAGCACCGGAGGGCTCTGGAACTCAACCCGAACTACGCGACGGGCCACCTGTGGTACGGCTTCCAGCTGTCGATGATGGGTCGCTTTGACGAAGCGGTGCTGGCCATGCGCCGCGCCATCGAGCTCGACCCGATCTCGCCGATCAACTATTACTCTCTAGGCTGGGCGTACATCTCCGCCCGCCGCTTCGAAGAAGGGATCGCCGTCGCGCGGAGGCTCGTCGCGGACGAGCCGCACTATGGCCTGGGCCACCTCCTTCTCAGCCTCGGCCTCAAGCACGCGGGCAGGCATGAGGAAGCCATCGAAGAGGGCCTGAAATTCTTCGAGCTGTCGGGCAGGAATCCGGGCTGGCTGCCGTGGATCGCGGTGGCGTATGCGGCGGCCGGGGAAACGGCCAGAGCGCGTGAGCTGTTGAAGGAAGCCGAAGAGGTTTCCCTGACGCGCCACGTCCCGGCTTACGTGATCGCTCTGGTCTACTCGGAGCTGGGCGAGACGGAGCGGGCGTTGACGTTGCTCGAACGAGGGCTGGCGGAGCGAGACGGCTGGCTCGCCTGGCTCGGGGTCGCGCCGCAGTTCGACCCGCTCCGCCACCACCCCCGGTTCGAAGCCTTGCTGCGGGCCACGAACAATCCCGCGGCCGCTCAGCACGCGGCCAGAGGCAGCGAATCGACCGGCGAAAAGGCAATCGCGGTCCTGCCCTTCAAGCTGCTCGGCTCCCGCAAGATCGAGAACACGGACGACGAGTTTCTGAGCACGGGGCTGGCCGACGCTCTGATAATGCGCCTGAGCCAGGTGCGGCGCTTCATCGTCCGCCCGACCAGCAGCGTCCTCCGCTACGCGCAGACCGGCATGGACCCGCTCGCCGCGGGGCGCGAGCTTCGAGTCGATTACGTGGTCGACGGCAACATACGCCGCGCGGGGAACACACTCAGAGTCACGGTGCAACTCCTGCACGTGTCGGAAGGCGCGACGCGATGGGCGGGAAGGTTCGACGAAGAATTCACGGACGTGCTTGAGCTCGAAGACTCGATCTCGGAACAGGTCGCAAGCGCCCTGGTGCCGCAGCTGACGGGAGACGAGCGCCGGAGGCTGCAAAAGCGCGGGACCGAAAACCCCGACGCTTTCGAGGCATACCTGCGCGGGCGTTATTACTGGAACAAATTCACCCCCGAATTCCTGCCGAAGGCTCTCGAATCATTCCAGACGTCGGTCGCGCTCGACCCGGACTATGCGCTGGCCCACGTCGGCGTGGCGGATTTTTATAACTGGGCATGCATCTACGGGATCATGCCGGCGCGGGACTGTTACCCGCGGGCGAAAGCCGCCGCCCTGCGCGCTCTGGAATTGGACGAATCACTCGGAGAGGCATACGCCGCGCTCGGGCTTACGCTCGAAAGCTCGGAGTGGGACTGGGAGGAGGCCGAGCGGCTCTACCTGCGCGCCCTCGACCTCAACCCGAACTACTCTCTGGCTCACGAGTGGTATTCGAGCCTGCTGGTAGGGACCGGGCGTTTCGAGGAGGGCGTGAAAGAGATACGGCGCGCGGAGGAGCTCGACCCGCATTCGCTGCGGTCGATGACTCTGACGTGCTGGACGTGTTACCAGGCCCGCTACTTCAACGAAGTGATTTCGAAAGCGAACCAGATAGTCGATTTCGACAGGAACTACCCGCAAGGCTACCTGCAACTCGGCAACGTTCTGGAGCTCGTCGGGAGGACTGAAGAAGCAATAGCGGCCCTGCGGGAGTCCGAAAGGCTCATGCCTGATTCGGTCCTGCCAAAATACGTTCTCTGTTTCGCGCTGGTGGCCGCCGGTCGCGGAGGGGAGGCGAGGCAGGTCCTCGATGAAATAAAAGAGATCGCGGCCACTCAATACGTGAAGCCTTATTTTGTCGCGCTGGCCCACGTCGCTCTGGGCGAGCGCGACACGGCCTTCGAACTCTTCGAAGTGGCGTTCCGGGAACGCGACCCGTGGCTGATCTGGTTCGGCACGGAGCCGAAGCTCGACCCTCTTCATAAAGACCCGAGATTCATCGACCTGTATCGCCGAATGAATAATCCGTTGCTATTGCGGTGAGTCCGCCCGGAAGCGGGGCGTGGCGAGGGTATCCGGCTTAACAGCGGGTAGATGGGATGAGAGAGGAGACCTCACTCTCTCTCATCCCATCGATGGTTGTTACTCTATCCTTCCTCGTATGCCCGCTTTAAAGTTTCGATGTCAAGCTTTTTCATCTGGAGCATCGCGTGTGTAACTCTGTTGGCTTTCTCCGCGTCCTGGTCCTTCAACATCTCGATCAGAACGGCGGGGACGATCTGCCAGGACACGCCGAACTTGTCTTTGAGCCAGCCGCAGGGCCCCTCTTCTCCGCCTTCGGAGAGCCTCTCCCACAACTCGTCAACTTCTTCCTGAGTCTTACAGTCCACGGAGAACGAGATGGCCTCGGTGAATTTGAATTGCGGGCCGCCGTTTAACGCAATGAAGTCCTGACCTTCGAACTGGAAGTCAACAGTCATCACGCCGCCTTCCGGCTTACCGGACACCTTCAGGCCCGGAGTTGTAAAGTAGAGACTAACCGTTTCTGGCTATTATGGGAGCTTCAAATGAAAAGCCGCTTAATCAGCAAGCGGCCACCACACAACAAACTGCGGGGATTTAAGACTTAACACACTACGCAGCCGCAACAAATATCTACATTTTCTACTATGTAGTAAGGTGAAGAGCTTCCTTGACAACCTCCACTCGTCAAGTTGCACCTAGTATGGCACACCCCAATCTCAGTTGTGTAAGTAGCGTCACTGTAGTAGTGAGTCAATGTCTCGTACCGGGCACACGAGGCTGTAGAAGCAACTTTACTCGGCGGAAGGAAAGCACCTGACAGCATCAATGTCAAAACTAATGCTGCGAAAGCAAACAGCTTCTTCACTCTGGATAATAGGCTCATGGCTCCTCCTCAATCTGTGATTTTGTAGTGACGTTCATCGTACCCTCACAAAGCGTAGTGAGATATATATCACAGAAGCTATCCGGGTAAAAGCTAATAAGAGGCTGTTCGTTTAATCGCATTTAGACTTCTTGGGCAGGATTACTTTATGGGCAGATTATGGGCAAGGCCTCGAACGACTCATCGACAGCCCGGCGGGCAAATTCAGGGACTTAAAAAGAAGAAGACCACCCCGAAAGGTGGTCTTCTTCCCCTGATTTCTCAGGACCGAGTGGCGGAGCCGACGGGACTCGAACCCGCGACCTCCGACGTGACAGGCCGGCGTTCTAACCAACTGAACTACGACTCCGCTCTGGGAACTCAATATTAGCTCAACTCAATTCAGCCCCGACCGCATCCGGTCTACTGGTGGGCGGTACTGGGCTCGAACCAGTGACCCCCGGTTTGTAAGACCGATGCTCTACCGCTGAGCTAACCGCCCTTCGCAAGGCGAATTGATAATATAGAGAGACACCGCGATGGCTGTCAAGCTCTAAAGCGGAATGAGTCAGGGCGAGCGCACCTTAACCGATAAGGCTCAGGGGCGGGTGGATCTCACTCGGAGGGGCCAGAAACACCGCGGGCGCGGGCAGTGCCTGGGCGGCGCGTTTTTTATTCCCGCGGGGCATGACTCAGGTCGGGGAGATTGATTGACGATAAAGAATGAACTATATTTAGGATTCTGTTCATCCGCGCTATCGGGTTGTATGGGACTGCCAGGACGCTTTCCGGAAGGATGCGAGAAGTGAGCTCACTTCTCGATAACCTCTCATCACGTATCGCCATAGGGTCAGATACTTCTATAAATGAAAAAAGAAAATACAAATAATCCGACTGTCAATGAGGAAGCCGAGGCCCTGCTCGCTGAGAAGTCGAGAGACTTACTGGCTGCCATCGTGGAGTCATCCGACGACGCGATCCTGAGCAAGAACATGGACGGGATAATCCTCAGTTGGAATAGAGGCGCGCAGCGGCTCTATGGCTACTCGGCCGAGGATGTCGTAGGGCGGTCCGTCTCTCTGCTCATGCCGCCGGAGAAAGCCGACGACTTCCCCGGCATAATGGAGCGGCTGCGGCGAGGGGAGAAGATCGACCATTACGAGACCGAGCGGGTGCGCAAAGACGGACAGAGGCTCCACGTCTCTTTGACCGCATCCCCGATCCTCGACGCTTCGGGCAAGGTCATCGGGGCTTCGGCGATTGCCCGCGACATCACCGAGCGTAAGCGGGCGGAAGAAGCCCTGAGGACCACCGCCGAGCGACTGAATCTTGCCCTTGCTGCCGCCGACCTGGGGGACTGGTCTTGGGATGCCTCCACCGATCAGGTGACGCTCTCCGACCGGGCCGCGGAAATCTTCGGCATCCCGCCCGGCTCGCCCATCACCTGGACGCGGATGCAGGAATTGCTGCACGAGGACGACAGGGACCATGCCCGGCTGGAGGTAGAGCGGGTGGTGGTCGAGGGGGGCCGGTACGACATCGAATACCGGGTGAACCGGGAGGACGGTACTCAGGTGTGGGTCGCCGCCCTCGGGCGGGCCCAGTACGACTCCACGGGACTCGCTCTGGGGATGTTCGGGGTCGTGCAGGACATTACCGAGCGCAAGCTGGCGGAGGAGGCCCTGCGCGAGCAGACGCAGGTGCTTGAGACGATCAACCAGATCGGGGTGATGCTGTCGGCGGAGTTGGATCAGGAGAAGCTTGTGCAGGCCGTCACCGACGCCGCCACCGAGCTTACCGGCGCTCACTTCGGCTCGTTCTTCTACAACGTCTATAACGAGGACGGCGGCGCGTACATGCTCTACACGCTCTCGGGCGTGTCGCGAGAGGCATTCGCGCACTTCCCGATGCCGCGCGCCACCGACCTGTTCGGGCCGACGTTTCGCGGGGAGGGGACCATACTCATCCCTGATGTGAAGAAAGACCCGCGATATGGCAAGAACTCCCCCTACTACGGGATGCCCGCGGGCCATCTGCCGGTGGTCAGTTATCTGGCGGTCCCGGTGGTCTCGCGCTCGGAGGAAGTGATAGGCGGCCTGTTCTTCGGCCACCCGGAGCCGGGAGTCTTCACAGAGCGTGACGCGCACATCGTGGAAGGGCTTGCCGCGCAGACCGCAATCGCCATGGATAACGCGAGGCTTTACCAGAAAGCCCAGCAGTCGGTGGTGGAGCGCGAAGAGCTTTTGAACCGGGAGCAGGCGGCGCGGGAGGAAGCCGAAACGGCGAGCCGGGCCAAGGACGAGTTTCTGGGGATGCTCTCGCATGAACTGCGCACCCCGCTTAACGCGATGCTCGGCTGGACGAGGATGCTTCAGACCGGCAAGCTCGACGAGGAGACGATGGCTCGCGCGGTCGAGACTATACACCGCAACGTCCAGTTGCAGGCCCGGCTTATCGAAGACATGCTGGACGTGTCGCGCATAATCTCAGGGAAGCTTCGCCTCGACGCCCAGCCGACCGACCCGACTATGGTCATAAACGCGGCCGTTGACACTCTGCGCCCGGCGGCCGACGCCAAGAACATCCGCCTTCAGGTCGTGATGGATTTCGGCACGGTGCTCGTGTTGGGAGACCCCGCCCGCTTACAGCAGGTGGTGTGGAACCTTCTCTCGAACGCCATTAAATTCACCCCCAAAGGCGGCAAAGTTCAGGTGCAGCTTGAGCGCATCAACTCCCACATAGAAATGACCGTGAGCGACACCGGCCCCGGCATTGATGAAGGGTTTTTGCCCCACGTGTTTGAGCGCTTCCGGCAGGCGGACAGCACGAGCGCCAGAGTGCATGGGGGCCTCGGTCTAGGGCTGGCAATCGTGCGCCATCTGGTGGAGCTACACGGCGGGACGGTCGAGGCGGGTAATCGCGCGGATATGCGGGGGGCGGTCTTTACCGTGAAGCTGCCGCTGATGGTCGTCCGCAAGTCGACCGGGTCCCTCGTTAAGGAGGCTGAGCGCATACACCCGATGGCGAGTGGAGACATGCCGTTCGATTGCCCGCCCGCGCTTGAAGGGTTAAGAGTGCTGGCGGTGGATGACGAGACGGACGCCCGCCAGTTACTTGCCGCCGTGCTCGAGAGGTGCGGGGCTGAAGTGAGGACATGCGCTTCCACAGGCGAGGCGCTCGAAGCGCTGGAGCAGTACAAGCCCGACATACTGGTGTCGGACATTGGGATGCCGGGCGAAGACGGGTACGCGCTGATGGAGAAAGTGCGGGCTATGGAGGGCGGGCGCAGGGAGCGAATACCTGCCGTGGCGTTGACCGCTTACGCGAGGGTCGAGGATCGCATGCGCGCGCTCGCCGCGGGGTACAACATGCACGTTCCGAAGCCGGTCGAGCCGGCCGAATTGGCAATGGTCATCGCTAGCCTGGCCGGACGGAACAGAACCAAGTGAGTTAAAGTCCGTTTAAGGTTCTTACTAGACCATTTATAAGGTGTGCTTGACAGCAATCGAGCCGTCCCGTAACATTTGTCTTTCAGTTTTAAGGGGCTGTAGCTCAGTTGGCAGAGCGCGTGGCTCGCATTCACGAGGCCAGGGGTTCGAATCCCCTCAGCTCCACTTTCAGATTCGAAGAATTAGCGCGGGGCTTCCAGCTCCGCGCTTTTTCATTGTGACCGATTTGTGACCGGCCTTTTGGAATTTCACGCTTTTCTCCTCTCTTCGAAGCTTATGATTTCGGCGCTTTGCTCCTTGCTGTAGCAGGCTATTCTTTCCAGCGCCTCCACCTTCCTTCGTTCAACCGCGTGAGTGTAGCGGTCAGTCATCCGCAAGTCCGAATGGCCGAGGATTTCTTTGATGGTTGACGGTTCTGCTCCCATCTCAGCCATTCTAGTTGCAGCAGTATGGCGAAGGTCGTGGAAAGGCAAGTCCTCGATCCCTGCCATCCTGCATGGGGTCGCAAATCCTCTTTTGCAGTGAGTGAGCGCGCGGCCTGTCCTCTCGCTTGCGAAAACAAAGCCCGAGCAGTGATGCTCCAGATTAAAAAGCAGATCGCGCACCGCCTGGTTAATCGGGATTGATCTTTCCCTGCCTGACTCCGTTCGCGTAAGATGAATCTGCCCACGCCCGAAATCCACCTGCGCCCAGCGTAGCGAGAGGATTTCACCGCGCCTCATGCCGGTGTTGAGCGCGAGCAGGATTATTGGCCTTAAGTGCTCGCGTTCACCTCAAACCCCGTTTATCTGAGCGGAGGCCGAGGCGCTATGAAGACCGATTACTGCTCACATCCCCCGGAACTCGGTGTCCTTGCGGCAACGCGGTGGGGCATCTGGTTTCTTACCTATACTGCGTTGCCGCAAGGACACGATCTTTCATCACGAGCCTTCGGTGCGCTAGCGCCCATTGTCGTACCGGCGCACCGAAGGCTCACTGATGGCCTACAGATTCTCCAAGGTCAACGCGGTGACCGAGAAGGTCGAGGGCTACTTTCAGAGTGGAATTTCAATCACTTCAACCTCCCATACTCTTTTTTCGCCTCGATCAAAACCGGCAACTCAGCATCCGCATCCTTCCACAACAGGAAGAAATACTCATAGGCCTTGCGGCTCTTCGCCACATCGCCTTCGAGCGCCGCCGCCCGCGCCAGCCCGAGGTGCGCCAGCGGCCAGAGCGGCGAGAGTACGTCCCAGCCGCGATGCTTGATGATCCTTTCGAACTCCTCCGCGGCGCGCGCTCCGTTGTTCGCCTGCAGATAGGCCTGTCCGCGCACCCACGTCGGCTTGAATGAGATGGCGGCCTCGTACTGCCGAGCGGCTTGCAACAGTTGAACGGCTTTGTCAGGCTTGGAGGCGGGGCTACGCTTCAGCTCAAGAGTGGCGCGGATCAACGGCAACCAGACCGAGTTGTACATCGTGTTCGATGGGAGTCTTCGGGCGAGATCATCGGCAAGCGCGTGCGCACGCCTCGCCTCACCGCATAACGCCAGCGTCCAGGCGAGAGGCTGGGAATCCAGTTGCTGGACCGTGGAAGGCAACAATTCTTCGGGGGTGATACTTTTGTTTTCGAGGAGCGCCAGCACCACCGAGGCTTGCTTCTCGGCGAGTTGGGTCATCCCGAAAGTCGCGTTCAAATTGGCCTCGTTAGCCAGTATTCTGGCCTTCTCCGCTAGCAGGCCGCGAGCCTCGGCCAGTGCGGCTGCCTGCGCGAAGAACTCGCTCGCCTGGCGTCGCCGGCCCGCAAAGGCGAATGACCGCGCTTGAATTTCGCGGATCTGGTACTCATCCGGCCTGCCGGTGAACCACTCGATCTGGCGATCGATCGCCTGCGCGTCGCCCTTGAGAAACGCGACCAGATAAAGTCGATTGTGAAAGCCGCCGGAGTTCAGGTTGCGCGCAAGCCCCTCCTCGATCACTTCCTGCGCCTCGTCGAAACGGTTCAGCCCGATCAAAGAGAGCGCCAGGTTCGCGCGCGACAGCGCGAAATCGGCATCCAGCCTCAACGCCGCGCGGTAAGCTTCCGCCGCCTTCTCGTACTCGCCTGCGATGATTAGCGAGTTGCCGTGAAGGTGGTGCGCGGAAGGGTCTTGCGGGTAGGTCTGCGTTACCAGCGAGGTCGTCTCAATCCGCTTGTCGAGCTCACCCGTGATGTGTCTGAAATAGGTCGCGGAGATTTCGAGCCGCTCCCGCTCGCTCACACGGTCGCGTAGCTGGTAGGCTCGCTCCAGATACGTGTTGCCGAGCGCCAGGTTACGAAGATCGCGGTACGAAGTCCCTAGCTGCGCATAAGCCAGGGCGAATTCGCCGTCGAGTTCGATCGCCCGTTTGAGCGGCGGGACCGACTGGTCATACTGCCCCTTGCGCCACAATTCAACTCCGACGACATAACTCTTGAAAGCTTCAAGCGAAGCGGTAGTCGCCTGCTCTATCGGCACATTGAACTTGCCTATAGAGGCGAGGGATTCGCCCAGATGCTTGCGCATCTCTGTTGAGGCTCTGCCCAACGCCTTGAGCACCTCCTCTTTACCCTCTGCTTCGGCCTGCTGGCGCGCGATCGCCTCTCCGCTCTGGCTATTGATCGCCTCCAGCGTAATCACATAATTGCGTCCGAGACTGGCGATCGTGCCGACGAGCAGCGCCTTGATCCCGCGCCGCTGGCATACCTCGCGCCCGACCTCACGAGTGATCTTCTCATCCTGCGACCGCCCCATCAGTCTGAGCGTCTCTCTTGCGCGCTCTTCGGAGAAGATGTTCAGGTAGGGTGATTGCTCGAGCTGAACGGCAAGACCTTGTTTGAGTGTCCCGTCAAAGACCTCATCGCCCGTCGTGTTGACGAAGTCGGCGAGCAGGACCGTGTCTTTACCGTTCAGCGCCGGGGCGCCTGGGCCAGGGCTGAGGCCGCGACTGAAATAAAGGAAAGCAGCGGTCGCGGCCATAATGATCGCTAGCGCGCCGGCGGGCTTATGCCATTTCAGCCCGGTGAGAAGCGAGGCGGCATTCGTCACTCTGTGTCGCAGGCCTTCGTCCGCGACCGTCGTCAGGTGAGCGCCTTCCACGGCCATCGTCTGTTCGTTAATCCGTCTAGGCCTCCGCGCGCGGCCGATTCCGACCCGCTGAAGCCGGGTGTCGGCTGCCAGTTCGTCTTGCAGCCTTTCCAGGTCGGCCAGCAACTCGCTCGCGGTTTGGTAACGCCGCTCACGGTCCTTGGCCAACGCCCGGCCCGTGACATGCTGCAAGGCGGCGGACGCGCCTTTTGCATAGCGTTCGATCGGCGCAGGCTCGGCGTCCGTAATCGCCACCATCGTGTGATACAAGGTCTCGCCGACGAACGGCTGATGCCCCGTGATAAGTTCGTAAAGGACGACGCCCAGGCTGAACAGGTCGCTACGCCCATCCACCTTCTGCCCGCGCGCCTGCTCCGGCGACATGTAGTTGACCGTCCCCAGCACCATCCCGGCCCGCGTGTCGAAATCCGAACTCACCCCCAAAGCATCCCGGTTGGCTTCATCGCCGCCTGATTCCGGCTCGGTCAGCTTGGCCAGTCCGAAGTCAAGCACTTTGGCGTACCCGTCGGGCCGCAGCATGATATTCTCCGGCTTGATGTCTCGGTGAACTATCCCTGCGGCGTGCGCGGCTTCGAGCGCGCTCGCCACCTGGATTACCACGTCGAGTATGCGGTTGAGTGTCAGGCCCGGATCGCCGACATAATCGCGCAGAGTACGCCCCTCGACGAATTCCGAGGCGATGTAATCGCGCCCGTCCTCCCGCCCAAAGTCGTAGATGGTGATAATATTGGGATGGTTCAGCGCGCTGGCGGCTCGGACTTCGCGCTGGAAGCGACGCACGCGCTCCGGATTGTTGATCAACCGTGAAGGCAGGAATTTTAGCGCCGCCTGCCGCCCGAGCCGCGTGTCGTAGGCGAGATAGACCGTGCCCATCCCGCCGCGCCCCAGCTCTCTCATAAGCCTGTAGGCGCCGATCATTTCGCCGCTGATATTCTGCGTATCATCCGCGCCCTCCATCGATGTGACGAAGGCGCTGGCGGCCTGGTAAGCCGGGCGGTCCATCAACAGGTCGTCGCGCGCGTCGGCAGCGAGCATGGCTTCCACGCGCAGCCGCGTCTCCTCATCACCCACGCAGGCGCGCGCGAGAAAATCCGCGCGTTCGTTAGCGGGGCGCGTCAAGGCGGCCTCAAAAAGCTCATGAAGTTTTCGCCACTGTTCGGGGTTCATTTTTTGAGATCAGAGCCGCCCAACTCTGTTTGCAACCAGGCGCGGGCGGCGCGCCATCCGCGCTCGACACTGGCGGTCGAAATGCCCATTACGTAGGCCGTCTCTTCAATCGTCAACCCGCCGAAGAAGCGAAGCTCGACGATCTGGCTCCTTTGCGGATCAACCTCGGTCAGGGTTTCTAGCGCATCGTTGAGCGCCAGCAGGTCCGCTGCCTGTCCCTGCGAGGCCTCGGCGGAAGTGATCGAAATCTGCTGCCAGTCCCCGCCACGTTTGAGCCGCTGCCGGGCCCGCGCGTAATCGACCAGGACCTGGCGCATAAGGCGGGCCGCGATGCCGAAGAAGTGCTCGCGGCCCTGCCATGGGACCGATTGCTCGACCAGCTTCAGGTATGCTTCGTTAATCAGGGCTGTGGTTTGCAGTGTGTGGCCGGCGCGCTCGCCGCGCAGATGATGACGCGCGATACGGCGCAACACATCATAGACGAGCGGGATCAACTCGTCGCGGGCCGCTTCATCGCCCCGTTCCCACGCGAGCAGAAGCTGGGTCACGTTTTGCGATGCAGGCATTGTCATAGTGATCTACCTCGACACCCTGAGCTTGCGTTAATTAGATCACAAAAAGCGGGTGATCATCAAATAGCGCCCCCTATGGTCCTCGACCACGCGTCGGTTCCTGATCATACCCAATCACCTTTAAATCGGATAGGCCACCGAACCCGACGGCCCACCTTGAAACAAAAAAATTTTCGCCCGGTGATGGAGTTTTTCTGCGGATGACGCATACCCAAATGAGACGGAAGTTGTTTTCTGACATTGCTGGCGGATTTGTCGGCAGACCGCTCGAATTGCCGGATTCGCCGGGAGGGCTAATTTACGATGACACGTAGAGTTACCTTCGCATTTATATTCGCCCTGGCGGTCATTTCGACAGGCTGCGGGAAGCCCGCCGAGACCGCCCGCCTTGAGCTGGCGAAAATGAACATCCCTTTTACCGAGGCGGCCTTCATTGACGCCGCCAGGCAAGGCGACACCTCCGCGCTGGCGCTTTTTTTGGACGCAGGGATGAGCACCGAGACGAAGACCTACGAGGGTCAGCCTGCCCTGTCGGTCGCCGCATTATCCAATCAGGCGGAGGCCTTGAAGGTGCTGCTTAACAGAGGGGCCGACCCGGATGGCAAAGACAAGTATGGCGGCACGGCTTTGATAACCGCCTGCTGGAAAGGCAACCCGGAGACAGTCAACGCCCTGCTGGCCGAAAACCCCGACCTTAACACGCAAGCGGCGAACGGGATGACCGCCCTCATGTTCGCGTGCTGGGAGGATCATGCCGGGATCGCAGAGGCCCTGTTGGAGAGAGGCGCCGACCCCGGCATCAGCGATAAAGACGGATGGACGGCCTTGATGCGCGCAGTCTTCAGAGGCCACATCAATACCGCGAAAGTATTGCTTGAGCGAGGCGCGGACGTAAACGTGGAAGGCAACGGCCAGATGACGGCCCTGAAGATCGCCGAGGATCGGCACCTTCCCGAAATGGTCAAGTTGTTAAAGAGCGCCGGTGCTACAAGGTGAGGTTAGGAACTATCTGAAAACGATCTACCAGGATCAGTCTTTGAGGAGAAAGACTTATGAAGCCAAGAACATTTAAGCTCATGATAATTTTTACCTTCGTCCTGTCTCTATTCGGGGGGCTCATTCTTCAGAGCGAAGGGGCAACCAATCCAGACGACGGCCAGCTCAGCACGGGCCTGGGCAGCGTTGAAACGCTTGAGGCCGGCTACAGGGCCTGGGCGGCCAACTTCGAACGGAGCAGTGGGGAGCGCAACATCGTCCTGCCGATGAGCCCGGGCCGTGTCACGGCGTCCGAGCAGGCCAGCACCTACGGGCTCGCCAGGTTGAATATGATAGATAAGACGGTGTCGGTGGAGGTCAGGGGCTTCCCCGAGACCCTGGCGTTGGATTTCTGGCTCGTAGACAATGGCTCCGCCCCCGGCGGCACGGTCCTGCCGGAGGAGGGAGACGCTTTAGTGCGTGTGGGCACGTTCACCCACGAAAACGGGGTCGCAAAACTCGACGCCGGCTTCGAGGTCTCCCCGGACTTCGAAGCGGATTTCATAGCGGTCACGCGCGCGGGCCGTAGCCCCGTCGAGGAGAGGCTTCTGACCGGACAGACCACGCTCTTCCACAGGCTCTACCGTAGCGAAAAACAGGGCCGATTCGGGGTGCTTTCAGACAGCGACAGGCCGGCGCGGGCCGCCCGCGCGAAGGGCTTCCTTGAGAAGCTGGCCAGCTTCTTTGCCCCCACAGCCGAGGCCGATATAGGGCCGATACCGAATCCGTCAACCGCCCTGGAGCAGCTCATCACCGAGGGCAGGAACGCCTTCTTCAATGGCACGTTCAACGGCAACGGAAGGACCTGTGGCTCGTGCCACCGCGAGCAAAACAACTTCACCATTGACCCCGAGTTCATAGCGACACTCCCGCCGACCGATCCGCTGTTCGTCGCCGAATTCACCCCGGCCCTCTCTCAGAATTTCGAGAACCCGGTCCTGATGAGGAAATTCGGCCTGATCCTGGAGAACGTCGATGGGTTCGAGGACCCGGCTAACAAGTTCGTGATGCGGAGTGTGCCGCACACCCTGGCCATGCTCTCGGACACGCTTGCGCCGTCCCAGTTCGATGAGACACACACTCCCCTCGGGCCTATCGTGCCGCCGGTGGAGAGAGTCGGGTGGAGCGGCGACGGCGCGCCCGTCGGTACCTTCACGCTCGCCGACGGAACGGTTCACCAGGCTACGGGAACTTTGAGGGACTTCATGATAGGCGCGATTATCCAGCACTACACGAAGACCCTGAACAGAGTCCCCGGCGTAGATTTCACGCTGCCTACCGTGGCACAACTGGACGCGCTGGAGGCCTTCCAGAAATCTCTGGGGCGCAAAGAGAACCTGAAACTGGCCGGGGCGGGGGCGTTGAAGCTGAAGAATGAAAAGGCAAGCAAAGGACAGGAGATCTTCAACAATCCCGGGAGCATCATCAACCCCCTTAATGGCCAGCTCCTCTTCGATCAGCCTTCAAAGGGGGCGGGCAGATGCCTGCTGTGCCATTTCAATGCCGGCGCGGGCGACTTCGTCGAGGGCGCTCTCTTTGGCGGGAATAACGATCCCGGGACCGGCGCGGCCCCGACCAATTCCAACTTCGACACGGGGGTAGAGGATCAGCCTTTCCGCCCGGCCACGCTGGTGGTCCCCGCGCAGAACATACCCCCGGACGGCGGCTTCGGAAGAGACCCGATATACCGCAACGGCAAATTCTTAGGGTTCGGAAACGCGAATGTAAACTCGCCTGTCCCCCCCGCTGATCTAAACTTGCGGACCTTCAACACGCCCGTGTTAGTGGAGGCGGCCGACACCGGACCTTTCTTCCACGACAACTCGATCACGACCATAGAGGGCGCCGTGGAGTTTTACAACAGTGAGTCCTTCAATAACTCGCCTATAGGCCAGAACATCAAGAACCTCGACCCGGATGGGTTAGGGATACACCTGGAGGCGACCGAAGTGGAAGCGGTGGCCGCTTTTCTAAGGGTCATCAACGTGCTGGAGAACATCCGGTCCTCTGTCGACCTGGAGAACAGGGCTAAATCCGCGACCAGTCTCTCGCAGGCGCAGGAACTGATCAAGCTCTCAATATCGGAGCTTGAGGATGCCATCGAGGTGCTTGGTGGCGGTCACCTGCATCCCGAAGCTCAGAAGAAACTGCGTCAGGCGGCGGCCATAGACGCCCTGGCGCAGGCGACCCCGAGCGCGAATCTGAGGAATCAGTTGATCAATCAGGCGATCTCTCTGAAGAATTCCGCCAGGGGCGACATCGCTTATTGAGCGACATAAACCACAGGGGCACGAGGGATTCGAAACCTCGTGCCCCTGTGCCTTTGTGGTGTTCGCCTCCCTTATACGTAACTATAGCTTTGCAAGGAGATTCTAATGGTTAATAGGATTGCAACGTTCGTCTATGGCGTGCTGTGCTACCTGGTCTTTTTTGGTACCTTCCTCTACGCGGCGGGTTTCATCGGCAATATGATCGTTCCAAAGACGATTGATTCGGGGCCGGCAGGCCCGCTGGGCGAGGCCTTGTTGATAAACGCGGGCCTGCTCGCCCTGTTCGCCTTCCAGCACAGCCTGATGGCGCGGCCCTGGTTCAAGCGCGTATGGACTCGCTTTATTCCCGAACCGGCCGAGCGCAGCACATACGTGCTGTTTTCCTCTCTGGCGTTGATCGTCTTGTTCTGGCAGTGGCGACCTGTGGGGGGAGTGGTTTGGAACCTGCAAGAGCCGACGCTCCGCGCCGCCCTGTACGGGCTGTGCGCAATGGGCTGGCTGCTAGTTTTGATCAGCACATTTCTGATAAACCATTTCGATCTTTTCGGGCTCAGACAGGTCTATCTATTTCTGATCGGCAGAGACTACACGCCGCTCAAGTTCGGGACGCCCGGCCCTTACCGTCTCATCCGTCACCCGCTTTACCTGGGCTGGCTGTTCGCGTTCTGGGCGACGCCTACGATGACGGTCGCACATCTCGTCTTCGCAATAGCCACGACCCTGTACATATTGATGGCGATACAGTTTGAAGAGAGAGATCTGATTAGCCTTCACGGCGATGAGTACAGGCGCTATCAAAAGCGTGTGCCGATGATACTGCCTCTACGGTTCGGCAAAACAATCGCCGGCGGCGTATCTGCGAGCCGAAAAGCAAAGTCTGCTTAAGGATAAGTTGAGATTGTAGGATTTCCTTTGATCGCCCGCAGCCACCAGGGCCTAACCTGATGGCTGCGGCGACCACAAGAAAACGAAAGACGGGCAAATATTTTGATAGGCTCATAACCCAAAGGTCGGGGGTTTAATCTTCTGTGACCGACCACTTTCGCCCTCGTTCTTCCGGGCCATCCGCGATATGTTCATCCCCGGCCCTGAAGATCGTACAGACGAGCAGTTGATTGAAGAATTCACTTATGCCTTTGAGACCTGCCCGCCGGGGCTGGTAGAACGTGGGGCGCAGTTCTTTAGCATCCTAAACCCTATGCAAGGAAGGTTGAGCAGTCACACTCTAAGCAAAAGCAGGTATGCGAGGTTTGCCGGCCGAGAGTCTACGACATAGTGACGCAGGCGATCATCGACATTGGCAACCTCTCCGGCCAGTCGGCCGAGGCTTTCGCCCAACAGACCCGAGCATGGTTGCCCGCCGCTTTAGAAGAATTGGAGACGGCGGAGGAAGTAATGAGGCGGGGGTAAAGAGTCAGTCCCGATGAACTATGGGCGGCTCGCCAGCCGATGGGCCGCCCATAGCTAAATTCAGAGTCATGCGGATTTAGAATGCTCATTCTACACTCTTAAAACTATCAAAAGGCTCACCTCGCATCTATACTTGACTCTATACCTAAGTATAGGGTGCATACTTTTGGCGGCTTAAAGGAGAGTTAATGCAGATCGGACAACTGGCTAAAGAATCCGGAGTCACCGTTCAGGCTATACGCTTTTACGAGCGGCGCGGGCTCTTAAGGGAACCGGCCCGGCTCGCATCGGGGTACAGGACCTATTCAGCGGAGGCGCTACAGCGGGTCCGGTTCATCAAGCGATCCCAAGAACTCGGATACACCTTAATCGAAATCTCTCAACTTCTTGAGCTAAAGGAATCGCGCCCTGGTAACACAGCCCAGGCGCGAACAATTCTTGAGGCTAAGATTCGCAGCATCGGAGAGAAGATACGCGATTTGCAGCGCATGCGTGATGATCTGGTCAACGTCGCCCTGGCTTGCGGGTGTGGTGACAAGCAGCCTGTTTGCCGAGTCCTCGACCGGCTTGATTACCCTATGGAGCCATCCACAAAGGCCCAGGCTTAGGAGCCATCCGTTGTTCTTTATCAGAATTGAGAGAGAGGAAATGATGAACAAAAGAAATGTGATTCGCACTCTCATGACGCTATTTGTGTTGAGCCTGAATATCTTCGCCATCGGCTCTGCGCCGGCAATACAACAGCAACCGGGGGCAGGTATGAAAGATGATAAAAGAAAAGAGTCGCCATTCGCCTGTAATGTAGGGGCGTTAAACGCCGAGCAGCGGAAGCGGTATACAGCTCTAATCAAGAAGCTCAACAGCAGCAAGCAAGAAGTGAAGGAGCTGGAGGATGGCTATGCGTTACGTTTCTCCGCTGACTCATCGACCGTCCAGGAGTTGGCCGAGTTCATAGTGTACGAGCGGCTATGCTGCCCTTTCTTTGATTTCGAGCTGGTGGTAGAGCGGGAAGGCGGCCCGGCCTGGCTGAGCCTAAAGGGACGTGAAGGGGTCAAAGAGTTCATCCGTGAAGAATTCGGGCTCAAATAGCAGCAAGGCCCCCTCCTGACCTGCCGTCAAATGCGGGGCGCGAAGTAGTGCTGTTAGGTCGGGGCCAATACATAATCACGGCAACGCCGCCGAGACAGATGGGGGCCCCTATAATGTCAAATCGGTCGGGAGGTTGCTTGTCTACGAGCCAGCCCACAGTATTGATAGGGCCACAAACCAGTCTCCGTAAGCGGCATACACCTGGCCGAAGGTAGTAGGCTGGGGAGTAGGGATAACGCTATAGACGGGTTTATGATCAAAGATTTGTCCGCGTACGGGGCGGCTCAAACATTTCATCCTCCCTCCGGCCGGCGTCTACCTGAGGCGCGTTAGCTGGCTAATTCGCTGGCGCAGCGCCAGGACATACTCTTCCATCGTCCTGGTATCATAGCCCGCCGCCTTGAATGCATCCCGCAACTGGTCATCGGAGATTTGCGACAGCAGCGAACCGATCCACCGGGCGTGCTCCACCGGGATACCGCGCATACTCTTCTCCTTCTTGACTTCCCCCTTATAGTAGGGCGGGTAGAGGACAGAGACCACCCCCAGCTTTGTCGGCCTTGTGTCGTAGTCAAATTTCACCGCGCCATCCTCCGTACCGAGGACAAACCTGGTGGATAGGAAATCCTCCAGGTCGTTCTTAGATCGCCCTCCGCCTAACCCGCCCGCTCTGCCCAGGCTCGCGCCTAGGTCAGTAACCACGTAACGTGCTACGGGTCGGCGCGTCTCCGGATCAGTGCTGATGAGTACCTGGTTGTTTTCACTCCTTGCGTCGTAGTTGTTGAGCAAGACCATGATCACCTTCAGGCCATTCAATTCCTTCGTTTCCGCAAAAGGGTTTTTATTCCAATCCCAAGTGCCTGCCCGTCGAACACCGTCGCGCCTCGGCTCGAACCGCGCCCCATATACGACACCGGACTCCTTCACGTATTCCCGGCCCCGGGACAGGCGCGGGAGGCCATTTATTTCGGCCTGATCAAAGTAGTAGGCTTCTTCGGCGAAATAGCCCACGGCCCACACGAGCCTGGTGGCTACGGTCTCGGCCTGCGCCTCGGGGCCTAATTTTACGGACCATTTTAATCCCTTCGCATCCATGACCTTGAACTTTGGAGACTCGCCGCTCATGTCCTCTTCGATAAATGTAAATGGAGGGATGGGCGCAATTTCAGCAGACCCCGGCCCCAAAGAGAGATCGCGCAATCGAATGTCTCCCGGGTCTTGCCACAGAACGGGATCGACGTTACTAAGCCTCTCTCCATCCCGGTATTGTTGAGCAAGACCGAAAGTTGGGATTAATAACGCGACCACAAAAACGTAGATGGCTATACGAGGTAACATACGTTTGTGCCTCCTAAAAGAATATTTGCTGCACTTAGGTTTGCAACCGGGGTGCCGGAAATATATCCGCTTATATTCAATAGTTTACGTGAATAGCTTGTAGTTGGGCTGTACGATTAAGCTCCAATCTCAATGGTCGAGCCGAGTAGGAATATTGTAGGCAATGGATCGGAGCGATTGCGGCAGCCCGCCAGCCGGTGAGCTGTCCGCGCTTTTCTACATCTTCAGAAAGCTTTAGTTGACCTTCGAAAAGAACCGGCGCAAACTTGTCTTGGATGCTTCCTATAATCGAGCCAAGGTGAAAGGCCGTGCCCCCCAAGATACTTATTGTAGAAGACAACTTTGATAGCCGCGAAATGTTAACCACCCTGCTTTCCCACGAAGGCTACACAGTTATCAGCGCCGTAGACGGTAAAGAAGGACTGGCAACACTGAAAAGCGACCCGCCCGACCTCATCATCACCGACATCGAGATGCCGAACCTCGACGGCATCGACCTGATAAAGAGGCTGCGACAGCGGCCCGACTGCAAGCATGTTCCCGTAGTAGTGGTTTCTGCTTACGGGAGCGGGAATCTCGCACAGGCAATTGATGCCGGGGCTAACGCGGCGATGCGAAAGCCTATACCCATATTTAACTTGTTCACTATGATTCAGCGCCTTTTACGCGGCACAAGCTAATAGATTGCGATGCGCTCTTTAGGATGATCGAGAAGCTGCTGGTCGGCATGAATTAAATACGGGTTCGGTGCGGGGATGTTGCCTCGCGCTCTCACGCAAAGCCCGGAGTTGCAGGATAGAGATTAGCCGCCTTTGATTGTTAAAGGATCATCTGGACCTGCTTTGATGTGTGTCTTGACTTTCAGAGTGATACCCCTTTCGGAACAAATCTTTCCTATCTGGAAACAGGGCCAAGTTACGGACTGTCCCTGCGTCGCGAGTATACGCGCAACTTCGCCTGCGTCGAAGATGAAGCAGACCTCGCGAAAGTGGCGACGCGAATCTCGACGCGAGAGAAGATAAGCGCGAATCAAGCGGGCTTCGCGGCGCGTAGAAGCGGAAGTGCCTAAGTCCATCCTTTCACTTTAAGGTAAGATCAATAGATTCCTATCTATAACCTATGGTCATTATCATCGGCTCGACACGCAGGCGAAAGATAAGCTATGAATGGTGAATGAATAGGCAGGCACACGAAAGAGGCGCTGCTAGGGAAGCCCCCTCTGCCGGGTGGCGTGCGCGTTCGCATGAGATCATTTTTGAGGCGGATACGCCCGCCGGTCGCCTTTTCGACTTCGCGCTCATCTGCCTGATTCTTCTCAGCGTCGCAACAGTTATCCTGGAAAGCGTCCGCCACATCAGAGAGCAATATGGAGAGCAGCTTTACGCTCTTGAATGGTTGTTCACACTGCTATTCACCGTTGAATACTTGATGCGGTTGATAAGCGTGCGCCGTCCCGTACGCTACGCGACGAGTTTCTTCGGCGCCGTTGATTTGCTCGCTATCGTTCCAACCTATCTCAGCATCCTCGTCCCGGGCAGCCATTACCTGCTGGTGATTCGCATATTGCGTTTGCTCCGCATCTTCCGCTTGCTAAAACTGTCCGAGTACGTCACGGAAGCCGACACGCTGCGGCGCGCCCTGCGCGCGAGCAGACGCAAGATCAGCGTCTTTCTCTCAGCTGTGATGCTGCTCGTCGTCATCATCGGCGCTCTAATGTACGTCATCGAAGGCGAAGAACACGGCTTCACGAACATCCCCGTCAGCATCTATTGGGCGATTGTGACTTTGACGACTGTCGGCTACGGTGATCTCTCGCCGCGCACGCCGTTAGGTCAAATGCTCGCGTCAATCGTGATGGTTATTGGCTATGGTATCATCGCCGTCCCGACCGGCATCGTCTCGGTGGAACTCGCTCAAGCCGCTCGACAACAAAATGTAACCACACAGTCGTGCCCCGCGTGCGCAGCAGAGGGTCATGACCCGGACGCGCGCTGCTGCAAGTATTGCGGCGCGAATCTGTGAAGGGACAATTGCAGCGCCCGAGAAAGGCGCGCGATGGCCCTTAGATTTGCCGGCGCGGAGGGGGTCAGGATTCAGGATTAACGTTAGTCTTCGCTTCATCCATAAGTAGTGTTTTGCGGTAGCTATCCGCATCAAGAAATTGGAGCTAAAGCGTTGTAACAGGCAGTCGCCCATAAGGCAGGCTTCGGGTCACCCACCTCTATATGTTTCTAACGCCCTATGTAATCCTGATCGGGCAGAGGCTTCGGGTAGACCGATCAACCTCGCTGCCCGCGCTCCACTGCATGCCATTGTTAGGCGGCAAGTCTAGTGAAGCGACTTGCCGCCTTTCTTCGATCATGCCGCTACCCGCGGTCTGCTGCGGTCGAAAGAGCGGCCTACCCAGTCCATCAGCATAGAGCGGGCCGAACTGGCTATCGAAGACCTGCTGATTAATCGCTTCGGCTAACAGATAAATCGAGTGCTGAGGGTTGGGCATTTTTCGCAGAAGCGTGGCGCCAGCGGGCTGAGTGGATTGAGCTGGCTTTCCCCATTTCATGAAATCGCCAGATTTTGCACCTTCCTTTGCAATTTCTGGTGATTCCAGCGCGGCCCTTGTGTCCTCATCGCCTTTATCTGCTAACCTTTGATCTTTTTTCACCTTCGTCTAAATATATTTAATCTCGCTGAAGCCGTCCCTGCGCACGTTATTTCAGTCGGATATTCGCCTGCGCGCGCCAGGACAATGTTTTCCTACTTTTTATTCCCTACAGACTAGAGAGTTATCTTGAATACGTGATTTCGTTAGGACAAAAACGTCCTACCTAAACCGCGGCGACATGAAGAAATGAGCAATTTTCGAGATGTCACGCCGTTTGCATTGTAGACAGGTGTCATCGATCCATCGAATTGCTACCCAATATATTTGACGCAGCCGAGGGCAAGGTCCTCCCGGCTATGGCATAAGATCGCGCGTACTCCAGAAAGCGGAGCCAGGAGAGCCTGGCTCCACATGCGGTAGCCTATCCATCGGAAGCGAGCTGGCCTGCCGCACAGATGAGCAAACAATCCCCGCTCGGGCTGGAAAACCCAGCTCTAGCCTCGCATTGCCCAGGCTGTATAAGCTCTGGACTGTGATGGGTACTCGTGTGCCCGCAGGTACCATTCGGCTCTCTCTTAGTAGAGTAGTCTTTCCATTCCAATCGAGGAGACCTATCATGTTTTATGCCCATCAGCACAATCGTCCCTTCATATTCGCTGCTATTCTGCTTCTGCTGATTCCTCCGGCCACGAGGGCGCAGCTTAACGAAGCCGCACTCAAGGGGTTCGTCACGGACACGACGGGGAGCGTCATTCCCGGTTCGACCGTTGTGGCGACGAACGAATCCACAGCGCAGGTCCGTTCGACGGCATCCGATGAGAGCGGGGCGTTCTTTCTCGGGGCGCTTCCGCCCGGCTCTTATACGATCACCGCGCGCGCGGCCGGGTTCAAGACGCTTGAACAGAAGAGCCTCAAGCTCAGCGTCGGAGAGACGACCGAGCTGACGATCAATCTTGAGGTCGGCGCGGTCGAAGAGACGGTCGAGGTCAGCGCGGGCGAGATCATTGCCAGGGTTTCGACCGAAGGCCGCCTGACCGACACGTTCGTCAATAGCGAAATCAGCAACCTCCCGCTTGCGCAGCGCGACATTTTCCTCCTGCCAAAGCTGAGCGCGGGAGCGACCGTGATTCCGGGGGCCGCGTCTTCGACCAAGCTGACCAACTCGCCCGTCATCACCGTGAACGGCAACCGGTACAGGGGGAACAACTACGTTCTCGACGGCGCAATGAACACCAACCAGAACAATAGCGGCGAGCCAGCGATTGTGCCGAGCCTTGAATCCCTTGAAGAGGCTCAGGTGCAGACCGGAAATTTTTCGAGCGAGTTCGGGCGCGGCAACGGCGCGGTGATCAACCTGCGCACGCGCTCAGGCACCAACTGGTTTCACGGCAGGGCATGGTCTTACCATCGTAATTCGGCCCTCAACGCCCGCAACTTCTTCGCCGTAGAGCCTGCTCATCAGGTGTTCAACCAGTTCGGCGCGAACCTCGGCGGCCCGATCATAAAGAACAGGACCTTCTTCTTCGGCTCGTACGAAGGCACTCGCAACGCCGTGGGCCAGGCGCTCACGTTCCAGGTGGAGACGCCCGAATTCCGGGAGTATGTTATGCGCACTGCGCCATCGGGGGTAGCGGCGAGGCTGTTGCAGGACTTCCCCGCCCCGACTCCGCTTCCCGGCTCGGGCGGAAAGCGGTACCTCGACCAGCAGGACCTGCTCACCCCTGAGGGCGTCATACCGGCGGCCGGTCGCGCTGCCGTGAGGCTAGACGATTACATAAGGTTCGACCAGTACCTTGTCAGGCTGGATCATTCGCTCGGCAAGGACGACAGGATCACGGGGCGATGGATCGCCGAATACCAGCGCGATCTGGGCGGGACAAGTTCATCGCGCGCGACCCTCGGAAAGGCCATACGCGGCAGTCGCGGGCCTTTCGACGGTATCTTCGCGAACTTCAATCTCGGCTACGTTCGCGTCTTCAATCGCGCCATCAATGACGCTCGCGCTTCGGTGCAGATCATCAACACCACGCGCGGCGATGAAGGCGCGGTCGTGCCAGATATTACCGTGACCGGGCTGACGGCGCCCTTCGGAGATATCTTCGAGTCGAGCACCCGGCTCCGCACGTACGAGATTCGAGACACCGTGACGCTCGATAGAGGCCGCCACTCGATCCGATTCGGATTCGAGTTCAGGCGCATATTCAAAGGGCTCTCGATAGGCCCTCCGAGCGCGGGCGCTTTCTTCTTCGAGACGCTGCATGATTTCGCGACCGACCGCCCCTTTAGGCAGACTCTCACGGTCAACCCGCATACGGGAGAGCCGACGAGTTTCCCCCGCTACTTCACGTTTTATGAGAGCGGCCTCTTTATTCAGGAAGACTGGAAGGTCAATTCGAGGTTGAACTTCAGCATCGGGCTCCGTCACGATTACTTTGGTGATGTGAGCGAGCGGGAAGGGCGGCTCTCTTCGATAATCCTCGGGCCGGGAGACGACTTCCGGGAGCGGCTCGCCAACGCTTCCGTCGGAAGGGTAGACCGCCTGTACAAGCCGGAGCGGGCAAACTTCGCCCCGAGGATCGGGCTGGCGCTCGACCCGTTCGGAGACGGGAAAACGTCCGTGAGGGCCGGTTTCAGCCTCGCCTATCAGCCGCATCACGGCCAGTCGCTTGCCGGAGCGCGCGCGCTTCCGCCCGACGCGATCCAGGGAGTAATCCAGCCCTCAAGCCGGATAGGCACGACGATCATTTACGACATCCCTGTGCCCTTCAACCCCGAGTTCGGGCGCGGCCTCAATGCGAACGGCGGCGTGAAGAGCAGGCCCGGCGAGCCTCCCATACGCACGACGGGGTTCGTCGTCAATCCCGAGATCAAGACCCAGTACAGCGAGAGCTGGTTCCTGAACATTCAGAGGGAGTTTGCCTCCGGGCTGATTGCCAGCATGGGGTACGTCGGCACGAAAGGAATAAACCTTGAGCGCATAGACGACGTGAACCGGTTTAAAGGCGACCTGCTCGGTGACGGGAGGGAGGACCGCATAAACCCCAACTTCGGCACGCTTCTGTTCGTCACCAACGGAGTGACTTCGAGCTATCACGCGATGACCGCCGAGCTGCGGGCGAACCTGAAGAGCGGCCTCTCGGTCCAGACTAACTACCGCTGGTCGAAGTGGCTCGATACTTCGTCCGACACGTCGACGGGCCAGTTTGCCGATAATTCGGAGCCGGGTAAGGGGGCCGCCAATATAGATTGCCTGGTATGCGAGCGCGGTCGATCTCTGTTCGACATACCTCACAGGTTCTCGGCTTCGGTCATGTGGGCTCCGCAGTGGCTTCGCGGCCCGAGCTTTTTGAACAGGCTGGCGCGCGACTGGGAGATGTCGGCCATCATCACCGCGCAATCGGGCCGGCCTTTCTCCGTCTGGAACGGCGCTTCATTCAGGGCGGGCGGCGATTATAATGCGGACGGCGGCGGCGGCGCTGTCGGAGGCGGATTCTATGACAGGCCCGACGCCCCGGCTCCGGGGAGTGTGAAGTCCTCTTTCAGCAATCAGGATTTCATCGATGGCCTGTTCGACGCGAGCATATTTCCCAAGCCGCTCCCCGGACACGACGGCACTCTGGGGCGCAACACGTTCCGAGGGCCGAAATACATAACTGCGGACCTTTGCCTCGCGCGCAGCTTCTCGCTCCGCGATGAGATGCGGCTGCAGTTGCGCATCGAAGCTTTCAACGCGCTGAACAACGTGAACCTCTTCCTGCCGAATACGGACCTGTCGCTTTCGTCTTTCGGCAAATCGACGCAGGCGTTCGAGGCGCGGACGTTGCAGCTTGGAGTCCGGTTCTCGTTTTAATTCGAAAGACAGGTAAAGGAGAATAACCATGCGTGCCTCCTCTATTCTCTCAGTGCTCATAATCATCTCATCCGGCTGCGAGGCGCTTGCCGCGCCTCGCCCGCTCAGGGAGCGGGATACGGAAAGGGCCGCCGCCTCGATTGTCTCAATCGGCTCGCTTGAGCAGCAGGCGCGTCGCAGGGTCGGCGCGAAATCAAGGCTCCCTCTCGTGGCGGAAGACTCGGATATCTTCAAAGGTATAGAGTCGCTTGAGTCGTCAGAGGCTGGCCGCCTGCCCAATTACCTGCGTGCTCTGGCCACGCTTCCCTCCGCGGTCAAGCCTTTCGCCCGCCTCATCAATACGGCGATCTATTCAGGCGCGGTCCCTTCGGAGACGAAGCTGGCCCTGGGCCTGCGCGTCGCGCAGGTTTATGCCAGCCCTTACGTGGGCGCGCATATGATCAGGATGCTCGGAGCGACCGAGCGCGGCAGGGCATTACTCAGTTGTATGAGGTCGGATGACAGCCACACGTTATCGCCCACCGACAGAGCGGCCCTCGCGTACTCGGTCTCTCTCTCAAGGGACGTGAACGGGGTGAGCGATGAAGAGTTTCAGATACTCAGAGCCCACTTCAACGACTCGCAGATCGTGGAACTGACCATGACGGTCTGCTTCTTCAATTACTTCACTCGATTTTCCGAGGGGGCCGGCCTCCCCGTCGAGCCGTGGGCGATTGACGGCTCGCCTTTTAAGGCGCGACCGCCCGCAGCATACGAACCGCCCGCTGCCCGCGTGGCCCTTATCTCCGACGCCGAGATCGGCGCCGTAATCGCTATGGACGCTGCGGCGAAAGATCCCTCGCGTCAGACCTCCGGCCTCGGCCTTGGCGTAGCCAATTCCCAGAGAGCCATGATGCGATCACCTCAGTTCGCACTCGCCTGGCGAGCCTATGGGGCGGCGGTGAGAGAGTACGCGGCGGTGAGCCGCGAGGTGAAGCTCCATATCTCATTTGCCGTTTCGATGGCGAACGGGTGCCGCTATTGCACTCTGCACCAGGTGCTCGGGCTCAGGCGGCTGAATGTCGATCCGGCAAAGCTGATGGCGATGAAAAAGAGCGACGCGGTCTTGAGCGCCCGCGAACTGAAGGCCGTGGAGTTTGCCCGCAAGCTGACCCGCGAGCCCACTTCGATCACGGATGCAGATTATGAGAAGATCAGAGCGGAGTTCACCGAGCAGGGTGCCGTGGAGGTCCTGCTTCAGACCTGCGCTTTCAGCTTCATGAACAGGTTCACGGATGGCCTGAGCCTGCCCTCCGAGGACGAGGCGATACGAGTATACAAGGAAGTATACGGGTCGGAGTGGAGCATGAAGTAACAAAGTGGGCAATCTACAAGATCGAGCCCGGAGCCACCGGAGCAAAATGACAGCAACGTTGACAGCAGACTGCACGGAAAGTAGTAACACTCAATGGACACAGTAGGACTCAAGTAGTTGATTTATGGACAGCGGAGCATAAGGCAATACAGTTGCTTAGAACTCGCATTCACGAGGCCAGGGGTTCGAATCCCCTCAGCTCCACTTTCAGATTCGAAGAATTAGCGCGGGGCTTCCAGCTCCGCGCTTTTTCATTGTGCCCCATTTGTGACCGGCCTTCTGGGATTTCACGCTTCTCTCCTTGTTGTAGCAGGCGATTCTTTCAAGCGCCTCCACCTTCCTTCGTTCAACCACGTAAGTGTAACGGTCAGTCATCCGCAGGTCCGAATGAGAGTCTGTCATAGGTTTCGCGTAAATGGATTAGCTGCGAATCCGCTCACCGGGATTCTCCCGTTGGGGCCCAGCGCTATTTCGCGCCTCAAAATTATCTTTGCAACGCAACCGAAAACCGCTCGAAATGGGTCTGAACTTTAAATATAAAAATCCCGACCAGTGCCTTATACTTGATTATAAATGCGACGAATTTCTACTTTTCAATTGCTTTTGATCCTGGCAATGGGGGCTTTGATCGTCTATCTCGTGAGCGCAATTTCTCTCTATCTCAGATTAAATGAGCCGGAAAATGTGTCAGAAAATATCACCGAACTTGCCCCGTTCTGGGTGTTTTGGGCAATTCACGCTCCATTAATTCTCATACTGTCGCGCCGCTTTGCTTTTGATCGCACGCGTCTAATTAAGAGTTTGCTGATCTACTTATCCGTGGGAACCGTTTGGGCGATGCTCGTCCAGGGATTGCCTCTACTTCTTCTACCCATTTTGAAAGATTTGACGAGTTATAACATCGAGCAATTTTACCGACCGGATCATGATTGGGTATTCATCCTCTTTCTAAACATGCTGATTTACTGGGTAATTCTTTCAAATAGTTTGATTTTCTTATACTACGAGCGGTATCAAAACGAAATGTTAAAAGCTTCAAAGCTTGACGTCCAGCTATCAAATGCCCGACTTCAGGCACTGAAGATGCAGCTGCACCCACACTTTTTATTCAATACGCTGCACTCGATTACGGCTCTGGTTCTAAAGAATGAAAATCGGGATGCGGTCAAAATGATTAACCGTCTCAGCGAACTTCTGCGATTAACACTCGATAACATAGAGACGCAAGTTTTGACGCTCGAAGACGAGATTGAATTTACGCGGCGTTATCTGGAAATCGAGCGCATCCGCTTCCATGACCGACTTGCCGTTGAGTGGGATATTGATCCGAAAGCCCTTATCGCCCAGGTGCCGAATTTAATATTGCAGCCGCTCGTCGAAAACGCTATGCGCCATGCCGTGGATTCCAATTCGGGAACCAGCCGGATACAAATTGTGGCTCGCTTGCAAAACGATCAGGTCTTGATGGAAGTACGCGATGACGGAAAAGACTTGAAGAAAATTTCCGGGCAAAACGGTGCCGCCGGTTTGGGATTAAAAACCACCCGGGAGCGCCTCTCGGAGCTTTATGGTGAGGATTATAGTTTCAGCCTTAGCAGAAGGGAAAACGAATGGACAATAGCGCAAATTGTTATCCCCTTTCTCCCCGCTAAAGAACAGTCAAAAGGAGAACTGAATTGAATCGAAAAATCCGCGCGCTGATCGTCGACGATGAATCGCTTGCGCGCGAGGCGCTGCTGGTGATGCTCAACGATGACCCCGAGATGGAATTGATTGCCGAGTGCCGCAACGGAAAAGAGGCCGTGGCGGCAATCCGCGAGCAGTCTCCAGACGTTGTTTTTCTTGACATCCAGATGCCGGAAATGGACGGGTTTCAGGTGGTCGAAGAAGTCGGGGTAATGCAGATGCCCATAACGATTTTCGTAACCGCATATGATAAACACGCCCTTCGCGCCTTCGAGGCGCACGCGCTCGACTATTTGCTCAAGCCTTTCGACCACGACCGCTTCAACACCGCTTTGCAAAGAGCCAAAACCTTTGTCCGGCAACAAAAACTCGGCGAAATCAGCGAGAGTTTGTTCGCCATGCTGCAAGACATGAAATTAAAAACCGGTGAGTCGCTTTCGGAGACGACTATTAAAAAAACGGATAAGACTACGAATGAAGCCCCTATTGATCGAGTGGTCATAAAATCGAGCGGGCGCATTTATTTTCTGAAGGTCGAAGAAATTGATTGGGTCGAAGGCGCGGGTGATAATTTAAGCCTGCACAGCGGCAGCCAAACCCATTTGATCCGCGAGACGATGGGAAACTTTCACGCTAAATTAGATTCACAAAAATTTCTCAGAATTCACCGCTCGACAATAGTTAATATCGACCGCATCAAAGAGATCCGACCTCTTTTTAAAGGCGATTACGTCATCACTTTGACCAGCGGCATACGGCTGAAAGTAAGCCGCGGTTATCGCCGTGGGCTTCAAGCACTACTGGACGAAGCGCGATAGAGTTATAAAGGCATAAATCCAATTTGTCTCATCCTGCCGTCAATCCGCCGCTTTTCTACCCCGATTCGTCGCAAACCTGTTCACGGCCCTTTTAGTGAAATATACCATTAGCTTGTGGCTAATAATGCTCGCAGATAGGGAAAAGAATAATATGCGTAAAAGATGCCAGGATTCATTTATACGAAAAATTGTCGTCGTTATTTTGTTTATGGTCGGTTTCACCGCCACCGACATTTTGGGGCAGCAGAATATGACCGCTAAAACTCAGCCTTCCGATGATGAGTTGGCAAAGAAAGTGGATGCGTTTCTTTCTCAATGGGATAAAAACGACATGCCGGGATGTGCGGTCGGCGTGGTTAAAGACGGCAGGCTTGTTTACAAGCGCGGCTTCGGAATGGCGAACCTCGATTACGACGTTCCGAACACGCCTTCGACCCGGTTTAATCTCGCTTCAGCTTCAAAACCATTTACGGCGTTGAGCATCGCGCTTTTGGCGCAGCAGGGAAAATTGTCGCTCGACGACGACATTCGCAAGTACGTGCCGGAAATTCCGAAATACGACGATACGATCACGATCCGGCATTTGATTCATCATACCAGCGGAATCCGTGACTATCAGGCGCTAGTCTTTTTCGGCGGGCTCGGCACGAATAACGCCTATAGTTATAAAGACATATTAAATATTCTGGCGCGTCAAAAGAATATCAGTTTCAAACCGGGAGCAAAGTACCAGTATAGTAATTCCGGTTATCTTTTGATGGGAATCATCGTCGAGCGCGTGAGCGGGAAATCCTTGCGGGCATTTGCCGAGGAAAACATTTTCAAGCCTCTGGGTATGAAAAATACTCTGATTTACGATAACCGCTTTGAAGTGATCAAAAACCGGGCTAGCGGTTACTCGGTCGGTCCGGATAAAAGTATCCGCGCCCGCTCTTCATTGGACGACCTCGTTGGTGCCGCAGGTGTTTTGTCTTCTGTCGAAGACTTGTATTTGTGGGATCAAAATTTTTATGAGCCGAAGGTCGGAAACAAAGAGTTGATTAAACTTTTGACGACGCCGGGAACCTTAAACAGCGGGGAGAAAATGAGTTACGCCTTCGGGATGTGGCGGGGCGAATATAAGGGGCTGCCGGTAATTATGCACAGCGGCAATATGCAGTCCGGCTATCGGGCGCGGATCGTCTCATTTCCCGAACAAAAATTTACGGTAATCGCTTTGTCCAATAACGCGGCGATTTTTCCGAGTGTAATTGTGGAGAAGCTCGCGGACATCTATCTGGAAGGACAATTGAAACCTCAGCTGCCCAGCCAAAAAAGAGTTGCGGAAACTTTACCGCCGGCAATCGCACTGCCCGAAAAGGAAGCGCTGCGCTACGCAGGCATTTATGCAAACCTGGAGACCGGAAAGGTCTTTAAGCTGAGTCTCAAGGACGGAAAATTAATTAACAGCGGGCTTCTGAAAAACGAAGTGCCGGTGATGCCAATTTCCGAAAACCGCTTACTGATAGTTGCGGGCACAGATGTAACGGAGCTAAATCCCGTCTTTAACAAGTCCGGTACAATTTCTGAAATAAAAATACTAACAAAAAGCGGAAAGCCGGACATTTTCGTTCCCGTTAAACCGCCGTTGGATTCGCCGCAACAATTATCCGAATACGCGGGGACTTATTACAGCGACGAGTTTAACGCGGATTACAAAATTTCGCTGAAAGACAATAATCTCATTCTTCAGATTGGCGAAAATCTCGAAACTCCGCTCACCGCTGCATACGCCGATTTTTTTACCGTTCCGGCTGGCATGATTAATCTTTCTTTTACTCGCGATGATAAAGGAAAGATCGCGGGATTTGTGTTTTCGGCAGTTGGTGAACGAGAGTTTAATGGAATCACTTTTAAGCGGCGACAGTAGAATTATTGAAAGCGTAAGCCCTCGGCTGGCGAGCGTGACACGGCGGGTAGAATGTGCCTGAGCCGGCGCGAAGCGGCCCGGCTCTGAATCGGAACGGGGTTACGGGGATGACGGACACGTGTGCTCCCGTCATCGAGCTGGCCGCGCCGCTGCGTACGCGCGTTCGCGCCCGTCAGCTCGATGACGACGACTACCCGCAGGCTCGGCCGCTCCGCCTTTCCGGAGGTGACATGGAGCTACGGATTCGGAACCTCTCGAAGACCTACCCGAATGGCGTCGAAGCCCTGAAGGACGTCACGCTCACTATCCCCCGGGGCATGTACGGCCTGCTCGGCCCGAACGGCGCAGGCAAGTCCACCCTGATGCGAACGCTCGCCACGTTGCAGGAACCCGACGCGGGCTCGGTGCACCTCGGCGGCATCGACGTGCTGGCGGAGCGGGAGCGTGTGCGGGAGACGCTCGGGTATCTGCCGCAGGAGTTCGGCGTCTACCCGAAGGTGAGCGCGGAGGAGCTGCTCGAACACTTCGCGGTGCTCAAGGGGATCACCGGGCGCCGGGAGCGCTGCGAGGTCGTGGAGGCGCTCCTGCGCCAGACCAACCTCTACGAGGTGCGCAAGAAGAAGCTCGGCGGCTACTCGGGCGGGATGCGCCAGCGGTTCGGCGTCGCCGTCGCGCTGCTCGGCGACCCGAAGCTCATCATCGTCGACGAACCCACTGCCGGCCTCGACCCGGCCGAGCGCGTGCGCTTCCTGAACCTGCTCAGCGAGATCGGGCAGAGCGCCGTGGTCATCCTCTCGACGCACATCGTCGAGGACGTCTCGGAACTCTGCAGCCGGATGGCGATCATCGACCGTGGCGAGATCCTGCTCGAGGCCGAGCCGCTCGCCGCTGTCGCGGCGCTGCGCGGGCGGATCTGGCGGCGGGTGGTCGAGAAGTCCGAGCTGTCCGAGCTCGAGCGGGCGCACGCGGTCATCTCGACGAAGCTGCTCGCCGGGCGAACGGTCGTGCGCGCCTACGGCGACGCCCTGTCCGGCGCTGGGTTCGAGCCTGTGGAGCCGGACCTCGAGGACGTCTACTTCAGCACGCTGGCGGGGCTGGTCGGCCCGACCAGCCAGGCGCCGGTGCAGGGGGTCGCGCGATGAAGCTCTGGGAGACCTTCCGCTTCGAGGTCGCCTACCAGTCGCGCCGCGTCTCGACGTGGTTCTACTTCGTGCTCCTCCTGGGGGTCTCGTTTCTAATGGCGCGTGAGGTCTTCGTCGCTGAGGCGATGGAGGGCAGCTACTCCCTCAACGCGCCATTCGCCGTGGCGCAAGTCACCCTCGTCGCGTGCATGCTGTCGCTGCTGTCGCTGGCGGCGCTCGCGGGCGGCGCGGGGGCGAGGGACGTGGAAACGCGGATGCACCCGCTCCTCTACACCGCGCCCGTCAGCAAGGCCGCCTACCTCGGCGGGCGGTTCCTCGCCGCCTTCACCCTCGGCGCGCTGGTCATGATCGCCATCCCGACCGGCCTTCTGGCCGCCGTGCTCCTGCCGGGGGAACACGCCGACATCATGGGGCCCATCCGGCCGGCCGCCTATCTGAGCGCCTACTTCCTGCTCGCGCTGCCGAACGCCTTCGTCGCCATGGCGCTCATGTTTTCGGCGGCGGCGCTCGGCCGGCGGGGCGTCGCGAGCTACCTCGGGGGCGCGTTCATCTTCTTCGCGGCGGTCGTCAGCTGGCAGGTCGTGGCCGTGTTGCTGGGACACTGGGGCCTCGCGAAGTTGACGGACCCGCTGGGGCTGACCATTATCGGCGAGCTGTCGAAGGTCTGGACGCCCGGCGAGAAGAACGCGCTCGTCGTCGGGCCGCAGACGTCTGTGCTCTCGAACCGCCTCGTGTGGCTCGGCGTCGCCCTGGGCGTGCTCGCGCTCACCTACCTCCGCTTTCGGTTCGCCCACGTCGCGGTCGACGACCGGCGGGGCGGCCGCAGGCGAGCCGGCGCGAAGGGGGAGCCGGCACCGGGCGCCCGCGAGGCCGCGCCCGCGCGGAGCGCCCCGGTCGCCGTCCCGCGCGTTCGGCGGACGTTCGGGCCCGCGACCCGGGCGCGCCAGATGCTCGCCATCGCGCGGGAGTCGTTCCGGGTGATAGTGAAGGGCTGGGGCGGGCCCGCCCTAGCCGCCCTGGCCGTATTCGTGATCCTGACCGGCCCCCTGTATTTCCAGGACGAGGGCTTCCCCCAGCTCCCCACCACCGGGCAGTTCGTAGGCGTCCTGGAATACACCGGCGAGCATGGCATTTGGCTGGTCCTCCCGCTGCTCATCGTCTATTACGCCGGCGAGATGGTCTGGCGCGAGCGCGAGGCCGGCCTGGGCGAGATCGCCGGCGCGGCGCCCGTGCCGGTGTGGGTCTCCTTCGCGGGCAAGTTCGCGGGGCTCGCGCTCGCGCTCGTCGCGGCGCAGGCGCTGGTGACGGCGGCCGCGATGCTCGTCCAGGCGCGCATGGGGTACTACGACTTCGAGGTAGGGCTGTACGCGCGGATCCTCTTCGGGATCCGGCTCACCGACTATCTCCTGTTCGCCCTGCTCGCCCTCGCCGTCCACGTCGTGGTCGACCAGAAGTACGTCGGCCATTTGATCGCGATAATCACCTACGTACTCGTTGCCTTCGGCCCGCAGCTCGGGATCGAGCCCGGCCTGCTCGTCTACGGTTCCGACCCGGGGTGGACGTACTCGGACATGCGCGGCCTCGAGCCATTCATCGGGCCATGGCTCCTGTTCAAGCTCTATTGGGCGGCGTGGGCGCTGCTGCTCGCCGTCGCGGCGAAGCTACTCTGGCCACGGGGCACGGAGCGGGGCCTCGGGCCGCGGCTCCGCGCGGCGCGCCGCCGCCTCACGCGCCTGACGGCCGCGACCGCCGCCGCCGCTGCGGCGCTCATCCTGACCTTCGGCGGCCTGATCTTCTACAACACGAGCGTGCTGTACGCGAGCCGCGCCGCCCCCAGCGGCCCGGAGTGGAGGGCCGAGTACGAGCGGCGCTACGGGCGGTACGCGGGCGTCCCGCAGCCGCGGCCGACCGCCACGAGCCTCCAGGTCGAGATCTACCCCGGGCGGCGGACGGTGGAGATTCGCGGGACCTATGACCTCGTGAACCGGACCGAGGCGACGATTAATTCGGTCCACGTAGCAACCGCCCTGGGGGTCGAGACCCGGGCGGTGGGCTTCGACCGGCCGGCGAGGCCCGAGCTGGTGGACGAGGAGCTCGGCCACCACGTTTACGTTCTAGAGACGCCCCTGCGGCCCGGCGACTCGCTGAAGCTCCAGTTCGAGGTGCGCTTCGACCCGCGCGGCTTCCCCGTCAGCGACATCGACCCGTCCGTGGTCCCAAACGGCACATTCTTCGGGACCGAGTGGCTCCCCGACGTCGGCTATCAGAGGGGCCGCGAGGTCCGGGGCGCCGGGGAGCGGCGGGCGCACGGACTCCCCCCGCGCCCGGAGGTCCCGCCCCATGATGACCCCGTGGCGCTCATGGACGTCGGCGGGCTGGGGCCAATCATGTTCGAGGCCGTCGTGGGCACGGACGAGGGGCAGGTCGCCGTAGCGCCCGGCGCACTGCGCCGGACGTGGGCGCAGGACGGACGCCGCTACTTCCACTACGCCACCGACGCGCCGATCCTGAACAACTATGCCTTCTTCTCCGCCGCCTACGCCGTGCGCGAGGGGCGGTGGAACGACGTCGAGATTCAAATCTTCCACCACCCCGGGCACGCCCTGAACGTGGAGCGCATGGTCCGCAGCGTCCAGGCATCGCTTGAGCATCTGACCAAGCGGCTCGGCCCCTACCCGCACCGCCAGATCCGGTTCGTGGAGCACCCCGGCCGCAGGCGCACGCTGTTCGCCCAACCGATAAACATCCGGTACCAGGAGGGGTTCTCCTTCATCAACCCGGTGGACGACCCGCGTGGCATCGACCTGCCGTTCGCGGTGGTCGCGCACGAGGTGGCGCACCAGTGGTGGGGCAACCGGCTCGTGCCGGCGTCGGTCGTGGGCGCGCCGCTGCTCACCGAGAGCTTGGCCTGGTACTCTGCGCTGGAGGTCGTGGAGGCGGCCCACGGCCGCGAGCACCGCGACCGGCTCCTCGGCGCGATGCGGGCGGCCTACCTCAGCCCGCGCGGCCGCGCCGGCCCCCCGCTGCTCCGGGCCGCCGAGCGATTCCTGTGGTACCGCAAGGGCGTGATCGCGATGCACGCGCTGCGCGAGTACGTCGGGGCCGAGCGAGTGAACGCCGCGCTGCGACGCTTTTTCGAGAAGCACGGCTCGGCGACGCCTCCGCTGCCGACGCCGCTCGACCTCTACAGGGAGCTCCAGGCGGTCACGCCCGACGAGCTTCGGTATCTGCTCGTGGACCTGTTCGAGGCGAACACCTACTGGGAGCTCGCGACGAAGCGGGTCGAGGCGGAACGGGTCGGGACGGGCGAGTGGCGGGTGACGCTCGACGTGCGGGCGCGCAAGGTGGTGGTCGACGAGGCGGGCGTCGAGACGGAGATCCCGATGGACGACCTCATCGAGATCGGCGTGTTCGCGGCGGCGGGGGACGGGGGGCCCGGCGTGCCGCCATACCTGCGGATGCACCGCGTCCGCTCGGGCGAGCAGCGCATCACGCTGACGGTGCCGGGGGACCCCGCCCGTGCTGGGATCGACCCGCGAAACCTGCTGATCGACGTGGAAGCCCGCGACAACCTCGCGGAAGTGACGAGCGGCGCCGCGCCGTGAGCGTGTACCCGCCGCCGCGCCACTGGCGAGCGGACGCTCACGGCAATGTCATCGCGAGTCGAAAGCCGAGGCTGGGAGTGCGGTCGGTCGGGCCCACGGCGCCGATGTAACTACGGGTCGCGCGGAACTGCCCGGAGCACTTGCCCAGGAGCATCTGCCCCAGTGCTTTCCTGGCAATCGTCCGGTTCTTATCGACTCGGTCGAACCCCAACCACAGGACGCACGGGATGGGGTCCTCCGCCTCGAAGACCTCGAGCAAATTGGCCTTCAAAACCAGGATTAGTTCAGATTGTCTTTCTCATCCGTTACACCGTAGTAATCCGCTCTTCCGCGCGGCCTAACGCTCCGCATCGGCGGGCGCGGGCCTAAGCATTGGAATGACCGATGAGACTCGCTTCGCGCGCCCCAGGGTTGATCAATATTTCACCAGATTTTTATTGACCAGGGCGCGCACGTAACACTCAGGGATGAACCTCTTTCTTTTATCATCGCACGTTAGGCGCGGCGTCATTGAGGAGGTGCATCGTAAGGGATGTAATTCTGCCACTTCCACGGAGAGTACTTATCTTTAATTAACGTCTCAAGAAGTTCCTTGAAAATGCTCTCGCCATTCGAGCTATTTGTTATTAATACTATCCCTATTCCCTTGCCCGCGAAACACACCACATAGTTCTCCCAGCCGTCATCGTGCCCCCCGTGGAAATAAGCTCTGCCGACGGGCGTACGAAATAGTCCCCATCCGAGCCCCCACGAAAGCTGAATCTTTCTATTCTCATCGGTCGTTTCGGTGGAAGGCGTCGGGAATTGACGTTTTGAGAGGATTTGGATTTGAGGGGTCAGCATCAACTTCTTCGTTCGAGCTTTAAGCCCCTTCCCCTGCATCACCGCCTGGGTAAACCTCGCGTAATCGGAAATCGTTGTGTCCATAGAACCGGCGGCGCGTGAGCCTTGCTTCTTATGACCCAGAGGCTTTTCGCTCTCGTCATAACCGACCGCGTAATCATCCCCGAATCGGTCCTCCCACGTCATGCTCGTGCGAATCATGCCGAACGGTTTGAATATCCTCTCTCGCATCATCTCCGCAACAGACTTCCCCGTCATTACTTCAATGACAAACTGCAAGAGATTGATGCCTTCACCGGAGTAGCTGTATTTCGATCCAGGTGTGAACTTGATGTCGAGCTTTTCGTCCGCGTTGAACCACCGCGAGTTAGGGAAACCGCTCGTATGATTGAGCAGCATTCTGGCGGTCATCAATTTGTATCTCTCGTCGCCGGACAAGTCCTGGTACTTCTCGTACTCCGGCAGGGGTTTTTCTAAATACTGATAGACCGGCTTATCCAAATCGATCATGCCTTCTTCAACCAATTGCATGACGAGGTGGGTGAAAACCACTTTTGTAAAAGACGCGCCACGCATCACCGTTTGTTCTGTCAAAAGCTTTTGTTCTTCCTTGTTTCTAAATCCAAAGCTCTTTACATAGACAACCTTCGAGTCATTAATGATGGCGACTCCCAAACCTGTGACTCGCGCCGCATTCATCAGCCTGGTAATGGTACGCTCGATTTCACTTGAAGATATTGTGCTGCCGTCCAATCGTTTAATCTCAGGTTGTTTGGGAGCCGCAAGGCACTGCCAGGTAAGACAGAAGGAGATCATTAAAGTGAGGATTGAAGAGATTATGCGCATAGTTTAAGTCTCCCGAGCGGGACTGCTACTATTACGATCACCATTGATGCCTCGAGACTTCCATTTACATTTAAAGCTTGAGCAGCGCCGCGCCTAACGCTCAGATATACATATCAAACTTGGCCCGCGGCCTCCGTTGCATGCGGAAGTTAGGCTTCTTTGTATGACAACACAAAAATGAACCGTGCCTTCATCTGTAACCCTTTCGCTGAGCATGCTATTGTACGACAGACGGGTCTTTGACTGAAACGAGTTGCTTGAACAGAACGTCTATGCTCGAGAGTCTGATCGGGTCGGATGGATTTCCAGCAAATTTTTTTGCCCGGAATAGAAAAACGGTTAGGACTTCGAATGAGCAGAAAGGTACAAACGCCAAAATAAATCCGGAGTTATTATGCGCCTGTTTCACTTCTCCCGCTGTAGTGATAAATTACAAAATGCTGCCTCTAATCTCGACGGTGCCCTGCATGCCAACACCCCTACACAGCAAGATCATACCGATTCGCTCTCTCGGTCTAATAGCCTCGATCTCTATCGTCATTGGCAGTGTTATCGGGGCGGGCATCTTTCTTAAATCTCAGGTACTTATCTGCAACGTCGGCAGCCCGATCATAGTCACCGCCGTCTGGATCGGCGCGGGCTTGATGAGCCTCGCCGGTGCGCTCACTTATGCCGAACTCGGCGCCATGATGCCCCGCACAGGCGGAGATTACGTCTTCTTGCGCGAGGCGTACGGGCCCCTGTGGGGCTTCCTTTATGGCTGGATGCGCTTCTGTGTAGCGAATTCCGGCGCTCAGGCGGCAGGCGTCGTCGCCTTCGCTACATTCCTCAACATTGTCACAGGCGGGGCACTCCATATTGACTACTTCACGCTCGAACTGCTGGGCTATGAAATCCGATTCGGCCCATTGCAGGCCGTGTCGCTTGGTTGCATTGCGGTTGTGACCTTGATCAACTGCGCTACTGTATCAACCAACGGCAAGGTGGCTGCCGTGATGACCGGCATCAAGATCGTACTTGTGCTGACAGTCGGCGTAACCGCACTTATGTTCGCGCCCGGCGATTGGGCGCATTTCGCGATGACTGGCGCGGGCGAGCCCTGCGAAGGAGTGGGGCCTGCAGCGCGAGGCGGCCTGGGCGGGTTCGGCGCGGCAATGCTCGGGGCGCTGTGGGCATATAACGGGTGGAACAGCTTGACGCTGGTCGGCGGTGAGATTAAGGACCCGCAGCGCAACATACCGCTCGCGCTCATCTGCGGCACGGTGATTATCGTCGCGCTTTACTCGTTCATCAACCTCGCATACTTTTATGCACTCACGCCTGCCGAAGTAGCGAATATCTCAAGGGGGTCATCCTTAGCGACCGCTGTCGCCGGGAAAGTTCTCGGCCCCGTGGCCGCAGGTCTCGTCGCGGCGGCGTTGCTTGCGTCCAGCTTCGGCGCGCTGCACACGGCGGTGATGACCAACGCACGTGTGCCTTACGCGATGGCGGGCGATGGCCTCTTTTTCAAAAGCTACGCGAAACTTTCGCCTCGCACACGCGTGCCGGTTAAGGCTCTGATCCTGCAGGCGCAGTGGACAAGCGTGCTGGCGCTGGCGAGCTCCCTCGACGCGTTGACCGATTACGTTATGTTCGCCGTGTTAATATTCTACATACTCGTCGTGGCATCCGTCTTTATCTTCCGCCATCGGATGCCGAATGCGGAGCGCCCGTACCGCACATGGGGATATCCGGTCGTGCCTGCGCTATTTTTGTTGGTGGCCGGGTGGTTGGTAATCAATTCGTTCTTAATGGCGCCATCACGGTCCTTGCTCGGACTCGGCTTGATCGCAATGGGCCTGCCCGTCTACTGGTTATTTCGTAAGCAGAGCAGAAATTGAAGAATGATCGGGGATGGAAAGGATCGCCGGCGGTGTGTGCGGCAACTGGGTTGATGAATTGACGCGACGCTTAAGCATAGCGCGTTGGACCTGTCTCAACTTATGCTCAATCGCCGGACCCTTGTCGCCCCATTACCGGGGCTCAGAGTACTTCGGGAAATTGCGTTACAACAAGCTACATGCTTGCCTGCGATGGTCCTGGCGGGACTCCGGAAGGGGGAACATTTGGCGGTGTGATCGGGAAGCTCATAGTCGGGGAAGAGCGCCCCTGAAACAATGTCAGATCGCATATGAAAACCACCTTTCTTGTTGAAACTGACAACCGTCAACGTAGAGAACTGGCAAGGCCTCGGGCCGATGCCGCAATCTCATCTGCCGCCGTGTCCAATGCGAAATGACCGGCGTCAAGAACGCGAACTTGAGCATTCGGCACATGCCGGCGGTAGGCTTCACATCGTCAGAACGACGCGGAACTGCGCGTCGCCGCTCAGCATGCGTGCGTAAGCCTCGGCCGCTCTTTCGAGTGGATAGGTTTCAATCATGGGGCGCACGCCGGTCAGTTCGGCGAAGCGCAGTGTGTCCTCGGAATCGGTTGGTGTTCCCGATGCCCAGCCTTGAATCGTTCGACTCCCGCCGATGAGCTGTAACGGTGTGACCTCTATCGGATCAAAAGCCGCGCCTATGACCATGAGCTTGCCGTTCGGCCCCAGACCGTCAACCAGTTCGGACATCGCTTTTGAGCTCGGGGCCGTCGCCAGAATCACCTGTGCCCCGCCCAGTTTTTGCAACTCCTCTGCCGCGTTCGTCGCCCTGCTATCAATGTACACGCTCGCGCCGAGTTTCTTTGCGAGCGCCGCGTTTTCGGAGCCGCGCCCGATAGCCGCGACTTTATAACCAAACTTGTTCGCGAATTGAAGCCCGAGGTGCCCCAGGCCACCGATACCTTGCACCGCAACAAGGTCGCCGGGGGACGCACCGCTGTGCCGCAACGCGTTGAAGGTGGTAATTCCGGCGCAGAGCAGCGGTGCGGCTTCGGTGTCATTTAGACTTTCCGGTATCGCCGCCAGTGCCTCCACGGGAGCCACCATGTATTGTTGGTACCCGCCGTCATAGCTGATGCCCGGGATTTTCAGGTTCCGGCAATTGCCAAAATCTCCGCGACGGCACGCGGTGCATGTGCCGTCGTGGCCGCCGTGCCAGCCAACGCCGACGCGCTGTCCCATCGCCCACTCGGAAACACCGGCACCCACTTCGTCAATGACGCCCACGACTTCGTGCCCCGGAGCGCGGGGGTACTGAATGCCTGGCCACGAGCCGTCTTTCGTGAGCACATCGCTGTGGCAGACGCCACAGGCCTGTACCTTGATGCGCACGTGTCCTTCATCGGGGGTGGGGATCTCGCGTTCGACGATTTGGAAATCCGCTCCCGGATTAGGAACCTGCGCAACCTTCATTGGCGTTACCGCGACTTTTGTCGTTTTCATAAATCCTCCTGTGAATTTCTACCCTTGTTGAAAAGCACTTCTCTTCAAGATGACTTTGGTTGTGGCTGAGATGAGCGTGTTGAGCTCCAGCGCTGAACGCTTCCGGCGATCTCAGACACCTGCATGACGAGGTTGCTGAGGAAGGCATTCACGTCCTCGCAACGGGAGAGGCGGGCGCTTTGCCCGGCCCACAGCGGTAGAAGTTCCCACCTCCCGGCCTTCTCGGCGGGAATAGAGAGATTACGGACGAGCGCCCGTTGAAGCGGGTAGGGAAGAATCTCCGCCCCTTTCCTGTTCAGCTCATCGAGCAATTGATTCTTGATGCCGCGGGCGAGCCTTCCGGTAAAGCCTCTGGTCAGAGCGGTCGCGCCTGCCTCGCGGGTGAGAAGAGCCTTGCGATGGCTAGGGCTTGAGCCCGACTCCTCACAGGTAAGAAAAGCGGTTCCCATCTGCACGCCGGACGCGCCGAGGGCGAAGGCCGCGACAATCCCGCGAGCATCGGCGATGCCTCCGGCGGCTACCACCGGCAGCTTCACGGCGTCTACGACCTGAGGTATGAGGGCGATGGCGCCGACGAGAGAATCTTCCGAAGGCCGCAGGAATGAACCGCGATGGCCGCCCGCTTCAAGGCCCGAAGCGGCGACGACATCTACACAAGCCTCTTCAAGCGCAATCGCCTCATCCACGGTCGTCGCCGTCCCGATGATTGCAATACCGCGATGACGGCACTCGTCTAAGACCTCTTTGGGAGGAATCCCATAAATGAAGCTGAATGCCGGCACCTTCGCGTCCAGCAACACGCGAGCCTGATCCTCAAATCGCTTCGGGGAATACGGTTTATACACCGGACGAGGCGCTCCCAAGACGGCTAGATGGACGTCAAGCGGGGCGAGGCTTCTGTTGAATGCGCTTTCATCAGACGTGCGGGCACCTTCGTCTTCCATCGAAACCCATAAGTTCATTGCGAACGGCCTGGCCGTGAGCGAGCGAATCTCTGCGATCACGTCCTTGATCTCTTCCGGGGCCAAGCTGTGCGCGCCGAACGATCCGAGTCCGCCGAAGTTGGAGACCGTCGCCGTCAGTCTCTGCGACGACAACCCGCCGAGCGGCCCTTGAATGATGGGGTAGTCAATCCCGAGTCTCGCAGTCAGTCGATTTTGATTCCAGGTAATCATCAGTCGGACACCTCAAAGATCACCTCAAGCTCGACCCAAGTGCCGAGCAGAGGGCTTGTGACCCCGTACACTAAGCCGCAAGAGCTTTTGTCTTTCCCGAAAACCTCTTGCAGCAACTCCGAAGCGGCGACTTTCGGCTGATCGCGGACATCTCCCGAAGTGGCCACAGACACGCCGGGCCGGACGCCCCGCGTCACCCTGTCGAGCGACTACAGATTCTGCCGCGCGACTGCGAGGCCGTTGAGCGCCGCGAGGTGAGCCTCCTCGCGCCCGGATTCTACGTAGAGCTCGACGACGGCCTGCCCGAGGAGCCGGGGCTCCCGAAGGGTCGGAGAGACCGTGGTTGCGATGGTCCTGGTCTCCCCGTCGGTCGCTGTAGAAGACGGTCACTCGCCCAGCGCTCGCCGTACTCGGAGAGTGCGGCCACTCGAACGGCGTCACCGGTGAAGAACATGAAGGACATCCTCCATGTAGCGGTCGGCGGCGGCGGCAGCCTCCTCCGGACTGCTGCCGTTCTGACGGGCGCTCATGTAGGGCGCGTACCAGTCCCACCAGTGGTGCTCGCCGTGCGTCTTCTCGTAGTGGTCGTGGTGCTTCGACGTCTCGCGGAGGAGTTCTGCAAGGGTTGCGACGTCCGTGGCTCGTGCCCGGGTCAACTTCCACTCGCGGCCGGGAAGCCGCGTCCGGATCTCCTGGAGCAGCCAGCCGTTCCCGTCCGGGTCCTCAAACGAGGCGAATGAGAAGTAGGAACGACCCTCAGGGTCGCGCCCGCTGACGCGCGGGTTCTCCACGGCGTTGTTGAAGGGGCCGCCGGCGTCGTGGACGACCTCACTCACGTCGACGCCGCGGGCGATCAAGTCGTCGCGGGCGGCGTCGATGTCGTCCACGGCGAGGACCAGGCTGTGCGCCGAGCCGGGCTTGGCCGACGCGACTCCCTTGCCGAAGATGATCGAGGCCTCCGAGTTGTGCGGCGTTATCTGCACGGCGCGGAAGTCGCCCCCATCCGCGATGTCGATGTCGAGCCGCCAGCCGAGATTCTCGTAAAACGCCTTCGCGCGGTCGACGTCGGAGACGCCGAGCAGCACGACTTCGAGCTTCATGTCGAATTGTCCTTTTTCTTGTTCAGTCATTGTGTGTTCTCCTTTATGAAACCTTTCCGCACTTGTACCCGGTTCGTCCGCGCGCACCCGATTCATCAAGGTGCGTAGCGGGTGAAGACGAGGTCGCGCTCTTTGGTGGCCGCGTGGCAGGAAAAGCAGGTGTTGAGCACGGCCTCGTCGGCAGGCTTGCCGTCGTCGAATTGGGCGAACCCCCAGCCGCCCGTCGCGGCGTACTTTTTTGAGTCCTTGATCATAAACTGAACCCCGTTCTTTGGGGCCCCGGCCACGAAAGATTGGGGACGGCCAAAGACTTTATTGTTTTCCTCCGACGGGTCGTGGCTCCAGGCTATTCGGGCAATCATTGTGCCGTCCGGGAACGGAAGCTTCCCTTCCCGATAGGCCTTGATCGCTATATCGTTGCCCAGAATGGCGCGGATATCGTTGAGGTCGCCTTCCTCGCGGGCCACGGAGATCAACCTCCAGTCGCGGTATCCGGGGGGGATTTTTTTTACGAAGGCCGGGGCGGCCTCCCCATCAGCGTGTCGAGATGCGGTCGCCGTGAAGGCGACACTGCCGGCCAGCGTTGCAACTGCAACCAGCAAGAAAGTGATCCTTTTCATAACCGTTCCTCCTTCGAATATTTGATAATTGAACCCAAGCATGATCTGGCAATCCTGAATCGGGGCTTCCGGCCATGCTTAGCGGAGAGATCGAAACGCGGCGCGGATCTCTTCAGGGAAAAGTTACGGCTGCTCTCCCGTCGCGAAGTGCCCGCCTTTGTCGAGCCGGTTGTAATAGATGAGTTTGGGCAACGCTCTCTCGCGACGCGCAGACCGCGTGGCTGCCCGCGACTTCGACGACCGTCGAGCCCGCGCGCTCGGACATGAAGCGTTGCGCCGCAGGCGGGATCATCCTGTCCTCGGCGGCGACCCGGTGTGAAAGTAGCTTGTTTCTCATATACACTTCCCCTGCTTCGACTGTGCATTCATAACGGATCCTTCCGTCGCTGCCCGGCTTCGACTTAAGGCCGAGAACCAAATGCATGCTTAGAAGGTAAGCCCTTTTTGAACTTCGCGAATCCCCAGAAAGCGTAGAATCCGCCCTGTATTTTTCTGCAGGTCTATTTGGTCAGGTGAGAAAACGCAGTGTGACCGGCCCCTCGGCAGCGATAGCAGGGTCGATGCCTTTGCCGTTGTCCTTCACGCGAACCACAAGGTCCTGATTGTATCTGAGTTCTACCACCAGTTGACCCGCGCCGGAATGCGCGCAGGCGCTTCGGATAGCTTCATACCCGATGCGGTAGACCTCGTCACGGACGATGGGGTGCATCTCTTTGGTTTCACCAACTACAGAGAGCGTGGAGGCCAGAGCCCCCTGGGTCAGGCAGGCGTCGGTTGCACGCCGGAAAGCCGCGGCGAGGTCGTTCTTCTCCGACCTTCGCGGTCCTCGTAGAAATTCCTCACCGTATCGCCGGACAGGCCGTCGGCGCTACGAAATATATCTGTCTGTCCGTTGTGAATGCTGCAATTATGCTGACAAGGGCTTAGATGGTAGCGAGTTTACTGCTTGATTGAAACCTTAATTTCTCCAGTCAACATCCTCCAGTTTTCTACAGGTTTGATTCGTCCGCATCAAACCTGTAGCAGCCCTCGTCGAATCGCTATGATGACCGCATGTGTTCGGTCGTTGGCGCCCAGTTTGTTCACGAGGTTCTTGATATGAAAGTTAACGGTGGTCTCGGCAATAGCCAGTTGGACGGCTATCTGCTTATTGCGGAAACCATCTCGAATGAGTCGCAGTACCTCCAATTCCCTGGACGTGAGGTTCTCTTCGCCTAGATGTTCGGCGAGGCGCGCTGCCACGTCCGGCGGGATGTGTCGTTTCCCCGCGTGGACGGACCTGATGACGTCGAGTAATTCATTTTTCGGCATGCTCTTCAGAATGTATGCCGCGGCCCCTGCGCGCAACGCCCGCTGAAGCTCGCCATCGCAGTCCGAGGTGGTCAGCATGACAATGCGAGCCTGAGGGAACTCTCCTCGGATTGCAATTACGGTGCCTGTGCCGTTAGTGCCGGGGAGGAGGTCCATCAGCGTGATGTCGGGACGGTGGCGACGAAATTCTGAGATGGCATCCGCCGCATTAGCCGCTTGAGCCACGAGAAGCATATCCGGCTGCGACCCGATAATCGTACGCAGCCCTTCGCGGAAAACCGGATGGTCCTCGACACTCAGGATGCGAATAGGTTTATCGTGATCCATCGGAATTACCACTTTCCCCGCAAGTAACATAAACCTCGCGGCTTAATCGTTCCCGCATCGCAGGGAACTTGTAATCTTTCGAATCGACCCTTAGCCGATAAATGAGGGGATTTTAGAACGAAAATGCGATGGATTGAAAGACCCGAGCGTCAACTACTGAGTCGCAATCCAGCACGGCCATTACTGAAGGTGGGCGAAATCCAGAAATAGTCGAACCTTACTATTAAAATAAATTAGGTGTCATTCCATCCAATGAAGCTTTTGATACGAAATGCCGCAAGTCATGTACGCGAAAATAAGGCGGGGCTGCTTTCTTCAGCAGTGGGTCAACAGGGTTCCTATTCTTGAAGTAAAGACTAAACCCGTTTCTTGCTAGTGCGGGCCAGCAAGCATTTTCTCTTCAAGCTGCCGGGGCCGTATACCGGCCTGTTTCATATAAACTCGTTAGAGAAATTAGAGGTGAAAGTGGGAACCTTCACCTCTAATTTCTCTAACGTCCGGCTGCCAAGGCGGCCTGCCTCGATTTGGCGACCCGCGGCAGGATCTCCTGTTGATAAAGCGCGGCCAGCAGCCAACAGCAGGCAAATACCCATAGCAGATATTGCTCGATGAACTTGGCGCCCGGCTCCCACCATTTTGATATGAGCGCCAGCACTAGAAAGGATGCTGCGCGAGCCGTCCCGGCAATCACCACGGTATTCCACACGCGAGCCACTGCGCCGCCCCCCATCTGTATTGCATAACGGCGGACCACAATACAGAGCGATGCGATCATTGCGCCTACACAGACGGCCACCATGCGGTAAGCTGCGATGGTGTTGTCGGTCTTGAGCAACCCGCCCAGGTCAAGGTTCTCTCTAAATACGAAGGTTAAAACCGGCAGCGCCCACAGCAGGCCCATATAAACGTAGTCGCGCTTGAGTATCTCGAATCGAAGCCCTGTGCTCTTGTAGCCTGATATGGCCGTCGCCAGCGCTCCCACGAACAGCAGGTCGCTTGCGGTGTAGATATAGCGAAGCACCACTACATAAAAGTACATGCCTTGCGAGGCATCCTCTAAGCGGGCGGGAATATCGACCATGCCGAACGTAAGCGTCACAAGCCTGAGCTCTGCAACCAGTCGCGCCGCAAGGAAAGCGAGGATGAGCGTCCAGGTGAGATGGCCCGAATCCTGCGGAGAGAAGATCCTTCTTGCCGAAAAGGCCTTCCACAAAGCGACCACTTCAATCACGACAGTGGCGGCAAAAAGCGCCTGGCGAAGCGAGTCGCCTTGCGCGGGATTGCCAATCGTCATAGCCAGCCCGAACAGCGCCGGCAACGCAACGAGCGAAATGGCGAAAGGCACTACAACCGACTTTGATCTCATCTTTAGTTAGCTCCTCGTGCCAATTGCGCAATCTCTTCGGCCACGCGGCTCGCGCCTGCCGACCCCAGCCACACGGCTAGCATGGGGCGCATGGCGTCGGCAAGCTCCCTTAAATGTTGCGCCATTATATCTTCGGCCGACATGCGCATCCGTATGCAGTAATGTCTTATCAGGTTCTGCGCGGTGGCCTCGCCAAGTATGGGCGTAAGGTAATCGACTATAGTTTGATGCATTCTGCTCACCGGCTCCGAAATAGCCGCGCCTTTGCGCGGAGAGATGGCCCGGCCAGCCGCAATGCCGGCCAATCCTGGTCTATAATCAATCTCGTTATGGAGGCAGATTTGAAAGGGCTTAATCGGGTGGGGCCGTCAATCTGAGGGAGGCTTTAACGGGGACGATTATAGGAGCGGGGAGAATCCGAGTCAATAGTTAAGTACGCTGGGTCGAGCGTGAACTCGATAAAAACACGCTTCATGGCTGGCATCCTGGCTCATTTTGATTGTGCCTAAACTAGGGGCTAGATCAATCCGGTTCAATTTGGTTTATAGCAACCCCGCTTTAATTCGCCGCTTTGAGCACAGGCAGTATACTAAAGGGTCTTCGGGCTTTCAAGAAAGCTAATAAACATTACAAAACGGGCGCATTCCGCGCGCGTTTCGCGCCCGTTCCGTCCGCTACGGTTTCAATTCTGGGCCAGAGCGCCCCTTAAACGAGCGAGCTCCTTCAGGTGCTCCTGATCGTGGTTGTGCATCATCAGAAGCAGGTCGTCGAGCGTGACGGGGCCGACATTCTCGAACACCCCCTGCCGGCCGCGCTCGACTTCCGAAAGGTCTTTGACTGACAGGACGTTCTTCCTCCTCGCCTCCACGAAGTCGGCGAGCGCGGAGGCGATGTCCTGATGGATGTAGTCGCGCTCTTCGGCCAGTTTATCCCCGTCTATGTCCGCCAGAGACGGGGCGTTTTCGCCGATTATCCGCTCGATCCTGACCACGTAGCCCTCGACCTCGATGTCCCGGAGGTGACAGACATGCTCAAGTATGGACCACTCCTTTTCCGATGGCCTCCTGTCGAGGTTCCGGGGGCCGACTTCGGCGGTAATCTGCTCGATGATGCGCGGTGTCTCGGCCAGGGAGAGCACCAGTTCGCTGAAATTCATATCGGCCATTCTTTGCTTTCTCCTGATGGATTGCCTGGGGATGTTCGAGCCGGCATGCAGATCGCTTCAGGAGAGGTTCTTCCGGCCGGGTGCGTGCGGAAGTCCTGACCGGTTTATCCCCCCATCACTCGTACCGCAACGCCTCTATCGGATCGACTCTCATGGCCCTGCGCGACGGGATGAAGCAGGCCAGCAGCCCTACCGCGATAATAAGGCTCGACATCGTCGCGTAGATGCCCGGATCGCGTCCCGCGTCGAAGGGATCAGGGCGGACGGGTCGCTCGACGACTGGATGCGGAACCCGGTGATCGTCCCCCGCGCCCCTTCCTTCAGCCCTTCGTTGATGTTCACCTTCGAAACCGACTGCATCCTGGGCGAGCGGGCGTCCCCGATAATGCTGCGCGCGCCCAGAGCGCGCGGGCCGAACTCCATCCGGCCCTGATGCAGCCCGACGACCTTCTCTTCGGCGAGCAGGTCCGCCACCACTTCGGGCAACTCTTCCCGCGAGTACCGCGTGTAGGGCAGGTCATGCGATTCGAGAAATCTCAGTATGTCCTCTTCGCTGTCCTTCGGGCCGAGGTACGACCCCTTCATCTCGTCTTCGTACGGGGGGATTTTAGCCTCGCACCCGCGCCGTGGCACCCAGGTGCCTTTCTTCTCGGGGCTCACCCGCGAGTTGCCAAGGTAGCGGTGCCAGTTGAGGAGGGCCACCCCCAGCGCGCCGCCCGCGTCCCCGGCGGCGGGCTGAATCCAGATCTCTTCGAACGGCCCTTCCCGTAAAATGCGGCCGTTACCCACGCGGTTCAAAGCCACGCCCCCGGCCATGCACAACTTCGTGAGCCCCGTCTCGCGGCGGGCGTAATCGGCCATCCTGAGCATCACCTCTTCGGTGATCACCTGGATGGACCGGGCCAGGTCCATCTCCTTCTGAGACAGCTGCGTCTCCAGCTTGCGCGGGGGGTCGCCGAAGAGCTTGGAGAAAGCCCCGTTCGTCATCCGCAAGCCGTGGGCGTAGCTGAGATACTCGTGATTCATCTTAAGGCTGCCGTCCTCTTTTATCTCGACCGCAATCAGTGCCGGCGCGACATAAGGGAAACTGACCCGGTAAGTCCACCAGCCGCCGAGCAGGGCCAGCACGCTTCCGACAACCAGCCCGAAGTTCCTTTAGATTCTGTATCTTCTTTTTGGAGGTACCGACCGGCGTGCCTTCATACTACCCCTCGCAATAACCCTTTGCAGAGTCGCCCGCTTTACGGTTTGTCATTGACCTTGAATTTTTAGTGGATAGCCGCTAAATAAAACAACCGCGATACAAGCGGCGAGCAGCACTCCGCTTTCCTTAACCGCTTAAAGCCGTCTTTCGAAGCCCGGTAATTGTTCGATTTCCAATTGGCCCGACCTGAGCGCACATAATATACTGGAAAGTAGTTAAAATAATAAGGACTATAAATTACTGCCCGGATCGGGCGGCTCGCGTGACCGGAGATAACAGGCAGGGCTAAGCAAGGCTGAAATCCAAGGGCATTATAGACGCGGCGAAGGTCGTGGGCGCGGGGATGGGCAGGGCGGCGCCATTCGACGGAAGGTGCGGGCGGATCCCCTAAGAATGCCGGAATGTTTTTAATAGAGGGGAGGGCATAAGTCTCTTACGCCTCCCCTCCCTTAATTGTTAATCCTCACCGGCGGTTGCGCGCCTGCTTGGAGGCGGTGTCCGTCGTATCCTTCAGGTCCTCCACTTCGACATCGCTGCGGCGGACCGTGTCTCGCACAGTCTCGGTCCTTTCGCCCACTTCCTTGTTGATGACGACCTCCTCGGCGACGCGCGCCCGCTTGGCGACCACGGCCTCCTCGCCCGTTTCGGTGACCTCGATGACGCCCTCCCTGAGGTTGTCCATGTCGGCCTCACTCACGGGCCGATTCACGGGGCGGCGGTCGACCGACACGTGCTCCTCCCGGAGGGTCACGTCTTCCTGCACGGGCGTCTCCGTCACCCGGTTGTAGACGCGGACGCCGCCGCGCCGCACCTGGCGCTTGTCGACTTCTATGTCCTCTTCTATCACCGGGATATTGATCTCGCCCTCGTTGCTCTGGCGGCTGCGGTACTGGTCGCGCTCGCGCGTAGCCTCTTCGCTCGTGTAAGGCGTCGCGCCGGCGTCGTAGCCCGAGTAGCCGGTCTCGCGGTAGTAGTCCGCCCGCCGGTCGATGTCCACCGCGTCGTGACTCTCCATAATGGTAATTACGCGCTCGGCCCTGTCGTCATCGGTGTCAACCGCAACCATCGCGCCGCCGCGCCGTACCGCCTCCGAATAATAGCCCCTCTCGTCGTCGTCCACGTCGTCTCCGAACAGGGAGCCGAAGAAGTTGCTGACTTTTTCTCCGAAACTCCGCCCCTCGCTCTGACGTGTGTCGTCGCTATAATTATTGCCAGCCTCGTTGGATATGATGTTTATTTGTTCGCGCCGGAACCCTTCGCTTTCCAGTTCCCGCACGACGGCCTCTGCTTCATCGTAAGTGTCGAACACCCCTACAACTCTTCTGTTCATCTTAATTCCCCTTTCTTGATCTGACCCGGCACAGGTGCGCTCGCCGGGGTTAATGGCACACTACGGCCGTTATAAGTTCGCGGCGTCACTTCAGTCTCCGCCGCCGTCAACCGCCGGCTCTGTAGGGTCGATCCGCTCGACGGTGACCTGCTCGCTGCGGAGCACGAACGCCTGCGGGTCTCTGACCTCGAACTTGTGTTTGATGACATGCAACTCTTCTCTGAGGACGAACCGCTTCTCTACTACGAGTATCTCCTCGACGACCGGGATGATCAGGACCCCGCCTTCCTCGCGCACGGGGAGCGGCCCATCGACCCTTTGGTCCACTCTGACGCGCCGGACTTCGACCTCCTCCTTCAGCAGCGGCTCGTCAACGACCTCTTCCCGCTCGCGCAACTGCTTGGAGATGCGAACCCTGCCCGTCTCCACCTGCCGCTTCCCGACCTCAAGATGCTCGGCGACGACGGGTATGGCCTCGCTGCTTTCGCGGCCCCGCTCGACATAGGAGAGCGTAAGGTCGCCGGCGCTCAGAGGCAGGTAACAGGTGCCGTCACGCCGCCGCTCCAACAGGTCTCGCGGGACCAGAGCCTCTCGGCCGTCGTCCAGGACGACCCGCACCTGATGACCGTCGCGCGTTAGCGATGTCTTGTTTATGCTCCCGCGCAAGCCCTCCTTGCCGACCACTACTACACCTTCTGATTCCCGCATCATGACTCCTTTCCCGCCGCGTATCGGAAACCCTCTCCTGTACTCATCGATTGTATGAAAAAGATCGGGATATGATTTTTAAGAGCTGGCACGGCCTCCGTCGCTGTTCAGGCCGTTCTGTAAAAAATGAGAGCAAGGATGAGGCCAGAGTTGATGCCCGCGGTATGGAGAAGCGGGCGGGGCGATAGGGTTTACATTTTATGATTCGACTTTATGATTAAAAGAAAAACGGAAGGCCGGGTGACCTTCCGTTTTCGTCCTACCGGAGCCTCTCGTCTCTTCGGATAAGAAGCTAATTCTTTTACACGTCTCTCCCGACGAGGTTCGCAATCGTATCGACCAGTTGAATCAACTCCACGGGCTTCGACATATGCACTTTGTAGCCCGCCGAAAGTAGCTGCGAGCGGTCTTCGGGCCTCCCGTACCCCGTCAGGGCTATGGCAGGCGTAAGCCCCCCATGTTCCGGTTCCAGCTCCCTGACCTTGCGGATCAGGGAGTAGCCGTCTTCATGAGGCATGCCCACGTCCGAAACCAGGGCATGGGGCCTCCAGTCCTCCAGGATTTTCAACGCCTGCTGAACCGAAGCCGCCTTCCTCACCTCGGCCCCGAACCTGGAGAGCACTACCCCCAGCATGTCGCGCGCGTCCGCGTCGTCGTCCACGATCAGCACGCGAACGCCTTTAAACTTCGAGTCCTGTTCACCGCTCAGGTCCCCCCCGTTCGCGGGCGAAGGGGCCGCGCCGTTGACCGGAAGCTCGCCCTCGCTCCGGACCTGCGGCTCCCCCTCGTCGTCGCCCTCTACTACGGGCAGCCTCAGAGTGAAAGTGGCCCCCTTCCCCTCCCCCTCGCTGGCCGCGCTCACCGTGCCCCCGTGCATCTCTACGAGGTGATGGACTATGGCGAGGCCGAGGCCGAGGCCGCTTTGCTGGCGCGTGCTCGTGTTGTCGGCCTGACGGAACCGCTCGAAGACGAAAGGCAGAAACTCCTTGCTTATGCCTTTACCCTTATCGCTCACGGTGATCTCGGCGTGAGATTCGTCGCGGGCGAGCCGGACTCTCACGACGCCGCCTCGGGGCGAAAACTTGATCGCGTTAGAGAGGAGGTTCAGCACTACCTGCTCCAGCCGTCCGGGGTCGCCTGACACCTGCCCGACGTCGGGGTCGAATGCCCACTCAAGCCGTATCTCTTTAGCCTCAGCGGTTATGCGGACGGCGTCGAGGGCGGCCTCGATGACGGGCGGGAGATCGACTCGGGTGACCGTGAGGCTCAGCTTGCCCGTGATGATGCGCGACATGTCGAGAATGTCCTCGATGATCTTCGTCTGCATCTTCACGTTGCGCTCGACCACCTCCAACCCGTGCGCCAGGAACTCGGACTCGGCGGTTTTCTGGCGGAGGATCTGCACCCACCCCGATATGGCGTTGAGCGGCGTGCGCAGCTCGTGCGACACGATGGCCAGGAACTCGTCCTTGGTGCGGTTCGCCGTCTCCGCCTCCTTGCGCGCGGCCTGTTCCCGGCCGAGCAGCCGCACGAGCTGGTCCTCGCTCGTGATCCGCTCGGTCACGTCGTCGATCACGGTGATCGTTCCGATCACGCGGTCTTTATCGACGAGCGGGGCGATGCGCGAGCTCTGCTGCATCAGGGTGAATGGGGAATCGTCGTCCTGCGGCGGCATCGGCAGGAGGTAGTGGTGGAGGCGCTGGGACAGTACCCTTATCTGCCCCGCCAGAGCGTCCCCGTAGTACCTGTCCAGTCCGCGCTCGACCAGGTCGGGGTAGGCTTCGAGGAGGTTCCGGCCATTCATCTCCGCAGCGGTGCGCCCGCTCCGAACTTCGAGCCACTGATTCCATGCACGAATCGTCAGCTGGGCATCCGTCATAAAAATGCCCTGCGCTGAGAGGTCGTTCATCCATCGCAACGCGGCATTGTTTAACATCGTTCGCTCACAGAAGAGAGGTTAGCTGTCATCAACCAAAACCCGGTTCGCCCTTAGAATATTCGTTAACCTCGAACAAGCGCGAAAGGACATTCACTGCTGTCGTTATTGATTCTCCTGATTATATTCCCATTTTTCGACTTCATGGATTAAACGATCCAGGCTCACGACGCTCAGAGCTATGACGAGGAACCCGTTGATCGCGCTGTGGCGCACGTGGAACGCCGTGTAGACCACCAGAGCGTACCGCAGCTCCTCCTTGTCAATGACGAGGGATTTCACCATGCTGCCCAGAGTCTCAAGGTGCAGGCGCGGCACGGAGAAAGAGATGCGGACCTGTAACAGGTTGCCGAACATCCCCAGGCAGGCGTTCAGCAGTATGTTGCCGACCTCGGTCAACACTTCGCGCGCCGACTCGTTCAGCTTCTGCGAGTGCGCCGACTCTTCCGTCAGCAGGTCCGTGAGCATCACCGCGCCGTTGTAGTCGAGCAGCAACAGGGCGTCGCCGGTCAAGGGACCCGTAAAGACCTGATGCACGCTGGCAAGCTCGGCGGGCAGGAACTCGGCGAGCCTCGCCGACAGCTCGCTGACCGGATAGATGGCGACTTTTGGAACGTCGAGGAGGACCCTGTGGCCCGTCAGCTCCGACAGCGAGGCCGCCGTGCGCGAGAAGGCTATGTTGATCAGCTCGGTCAGGGCGTCATTCTGACGTTCACTCAGTTGCATCAGCTTTCCCCTGAATCGTTCCGTTCACGGCATTGAGCACCTTGTCGGTCGTGAACGGTTTGTTAATGAATGCGCTCGCGCCGCCCGCGGCCACCATCTCGCGCGTGGAGCTCTGGATGTCGGCGCTGGCGACGATGACCAGGGCGTCCGGGTCCATCTCGCGCAGCCTGTTCAACACGTCTATTCCGTACATTCCCGTCATCGTCAGGTCGAGGAAGACCAGGTCGGGCCTGTCGATAAAATAGCGTTCGAGGGCCACGATCCCCTCCTCCGCCTCGATAACCTCGTGCCCGTCTGATTCAAGGATTTTACGCAGGGTCCTGCGCGACATACCTGAGTCATCCACAACAAGGATCTTTGCCATCATAACACCTCAAGAATAGACTGCGCCATTTTTTCAATGGGCACACTCTTATCGCTCAGGCCCGCTTCGACGACCGACAGAGGCATGCCGTACACCACACAGGACTCTTCCGCCTCGGTGAACACCAGGCCGCCCTGGGACTTTATCCACGCCGAGCCCTTCTCCCCGTCCGACCCCATGCCGGTCATCACTACCCCGAGCGTGCGGCGGCCAAAGACCTCCGCCGCCGACTGGAACAGCACGTCCACGGACGGGCGGTGAGGCAGGTCGAATGGCCGCGCGTCCAGGTGGGTGACTACCGCGCCGTCGGCTCGGCGCACGAGAGTCAGGTGACGCCCGGCCGGCGCGAGCAGGGCGGAGCCCGGCTTAACGATGTCGCCCTCGCGCGCCTCTCTGACCTCAAGCTGCGATATCTCGTTCAACTTCTGCGCGTAAATCTCCGTGTAGCCTACAGGCATATGCATTACCATTACAAGCGGGGCCGGGAGGTCGGCGGGCAGTTGGGGGATCAGGTACTTCAGGGCCTGCGGCCCGCCCGTCGAAATCCCCAGCACCACGATGTCGATCAACCCCGCGGGCCGCGCGCCGGGCAGCTTCACGGCGGGCGGGCGCGACGGGATGGCCTGCAGGCGGGCCATCTGCACCCCGGCGGCGGCCTTAACCTTCTCGACCAGCTCGTGGCTCACCTCGAAAATCTTTTCGGTCGCGAGGGCCGTCGGCTTCTGGACGAAGTCAATCGCGCCCGCGTCGAGCGCCGTCAACACCAGCTCGCTCCCCTCGTTCGCTATGCTGACGATGATGATGGGGATGGGGCGGCGCGCCATCTGCTCTCTGACGAAACCGACCCCGTCCAGCACCGGCATGATCAGGTCGCACGTTATCACGTCGGGCTGAAGCTGTTCGGCCATTTCGAGGGCCTCCTCGCCGTCGCGGGCGGAGCCGACCACCTCGATGAAAGGGCTATTTGACAACATCTGCTTGACGACCTTGCGCACGTAGGCCGAATCATCAACCACCATAACCCGCAGCACTCGATGCATACTATCCCTCGGCGTTATACTCCGCTCAGGCCGTACGCCTGAGTCGGACCCTCAACCCTTCACGTAAACAAATGCGCCGCCAATCTCCCGAAATTGAAGCTGTGTCGTCAGTCTCATCAGGGACTCCGACGCGGCGACGAATAGATAACCCGGCTCAGGCATGCGCTCGGCAAAAAGTCGTACAGTCTTGCGAATCTTGTCATCCGAGAAGTAGATGAACACGTTGCGGCAGAATATCACCGGGGCGGTGGCGTACGCGGCCACGTCCTTTTCGTCCATCAGATTCGCGGTCGCCCACCTTATCCTCGCGTGCAGGCCTGCGTCCGCGCGCGACCCGGCATTGGTCTCGGAAAAATACTTCTCGCGCAGCTTCGGCGGGAGGCTCCTGAACGAGCGTTCGCGGTAGACCCCGCAGCGCGCCTTGTCAATCGCCGCCGCGCTCGCGTCGCTCGCGTAGATGTCTATGGGCGCGCGGTCGAGCCACCCCGCCTCGTTGAGCGCCATCGCTATGCTGAGCGGCTCTTCGCCGGTGGCGCAGGCCGCGCTCCATATCCGCAGGGGCGACGCGCGGCTGGCCGAGAAATACTGCGGGACGATCACGTCCACCAGCGCGCGGATCTGGTCCATCTCCCGCCAGAAGAAAGTCTCCTGGACCGACAGGGCGTCCATGACGCTCTTCCACTCCTGCTCGTTATTCGCGTCGTATTTCAGCAGGTAGTAATAGTCCAGGAACGAGCTGAAGCCGCGCTCGACGACCAGCGGCGAGAGCTTGTCGGCGAGCAGTTCGCTCTTGCCGTTCTCGTAGAACAACCCCGTGCGCTCGTGGATCAGGTCACGTAAAAGCGTGAAGGCGCTGTCGGACAACCCCAGACTGTCTGCGTAGAATGCCATAAATCGGTTCTCAGCCTTAAATCCTCAGCCATTCAGCCATCGGCCTTCGACACTGCCTGGCATCCTCCGCATCCGACCCGTGCGTGCGTCGCAAAGGCTGAATGCTACCTGCTCAAAGCCTTTTGAGCAGCACGGCGCACGGCCGTATCCGGGTCCGTGCGCATCAAAGTCATCAACTTGCGTTCCGCGCTCCGGTTGCCAAGGTAGGCCAGAGCGTTCACGGCCGCCAGGCGCACGGACGGGTCTTCGTCGTCTAACGCGCCGCTCAACGTCTCCGACGCGAGCGGGTGTTTCGTCCTCCCGAGGGCCTCCACGACCGCCTGCCGCACGCTCGACTGAGCGTGCCTCAACCCCTTCGCCACCATCTCTATCTTCTGCTCGCCCAGCCGCGCGAGCGCGTCTATGCCCGCCTCCCTGAGCGCATTCTCCGCGGTCAGGTTGACGAGCGCGGCGATGGAGTCCGGCATGCCCAGACGGGCGAGCGCGTCAATCGCCGCATGCGCGACCTCCGGCTCCGGCTCCGCCGCCGCCGCCCACTGCACCGCCCTTATAGCCTCCTCGCCCCCCCGCGCCCCGAGAGCCCGCAAAGCCTCAAGACGCGGCTCGACCTGGGGCGAGCGGAGTGCCTCAAGCAGCGGGGGCAGCGCGTCGGGGTGATTGATCTGCCCGAGCGATTTCAACGCGGCACGGGCGAGGTTCAGGTCGGGGCTTTCTATGAACGACGTAAGCACGCCGACGACGCGCGGCCCATCGATCTTGCCGAGCGAATCAATCGCGGCGATTCTCACGTGGCTCGCGTCATCCGCCTTCGCCACGTCCGCGAGCACGCCCATAGCCTCGTCGTACCTGTGGTGGCCGATCGAGCGGGCCGCGTAGTACCGCACCCACGGGTCGGGGTCATTCAGAGCGTCGAGCAGGGGGCGCAGGGCCGCGTCGCCATCGACCTGCGCGAAAGCACTCGCGGCGGCCGCGCGCACTCGCGGCGGCGCGTTCCGCAATGCGTCGATAAGTATGGGGACCACGCGCGGGTCTTCGAGGTAAGGGATGTGCTCTACCGCCGCGCGCCGCACGTTCTCGTCTTCGTCGCGGCAGCGCTCCAGGAGCAGCTCTACGCATTCGGCGTAACAGAAGTAGCCCGCGATCTTCACCGCCGACTCGCGCACGTAAGGGTCGGGATCGGAGAGCAGGCGTTGAGCGCGCTCGGCCATCTCCGGATGGCCGAGCGAGTTGATCGCCGCGATGACCGCCTGCCGCACCGCCGAGTTGGGCTGGCCTATCATCCCTAAGAGTGATTCGAAGGCCCGCCGGTCGCCGATCTTCCCCAGAGCGCCCGCGGCGAGCACCGTTAATTCCTCGTCGCCCGTCAGGGCTTCGACCAGAGCGGGCACCGCGGCCGAGTCCCCGATCCGCCCGAGCGCGATGACGGCGGCCCTGCGCGTTTCGACCTCTTCGTGGTCGAGTTGCTCCACCAACAGCTCCGTGACCCGCTCGCCATAGCGGACGAGTGATTCGATGACCTCCTTGCGCGCGGTCGATTGGCCGAGCAGTCGCACGAGCGCGCGCTCGACCGCCTCGCCTTCCAGCCACCCTAAAACGAGGGCGAGCGGGCGGAGGTTGTCCCCGCCCGTCTGATCAATCGCTTCGAGCAGGTTCCGCACCCCCGCCTCGTCGATGGCGCGGCGCGCGAGGTCCGAGATGTACGAGCCTTCGAGGTAGGCCTTCTCATAGCGGTCGTACAGGGTGGCGAGAGCCTGGGCCACCACCAGAGCGTGCGCGCCGGAGGTGTTCAGTAACCCGACGAGCGGGGCGACAACGTCTTCGTCACCGAGCCGCCCGAGCGCGTCGGTCGCCGGCGAACGCAGCACCTCGTCTTCCAGCAGAGGGACGAGGCGCGGGGCGACGCTTGAATCGCCGATCATCGTGAGGGCGTCGAGCGCGGGGAAGGCCAGAAAGAAATCCCGCGATTCGGCGACGCCGGCCAGAGCGTCCGCGGCCTCGACCGCGCGAATCTTCCCAAGGGCTTCAATCGCGTGATACCGCACGTTAACATTCTCGTCGTCGAGCGCGCGGATCAGCACCGGCACCGCGCGCGGGTCGTGCTGGTCCCCCAGAGCGTGCGTGGCGTAGATGCGGAGGTCAACGTCGGAATCGTTGAGGAACTCGGCGAGGGGCTCAATCGCGTCGATGCCGCTCAGGGCGAGCACCTGCAAGGCGCTGTTGAGTACGCCGGGGTCGCGGTGTTCTTCGCGGAGCGCCCGCAATAATATATTGACCTCCTCGGCCCCGGCCTTGCGCGCGAGCCCCTCCACGACCGTCTTGCGCACGCGCCAGCTCTCATCCCCGAGCGAGCCGGCCAGCCCTTGCGCCGACGAGCGCGCGCCGTCTTCGGCGAGGGCCTGCGCGGCCCGCAGCCTGGTCTGCTCGTCGGGGCTCGCGAGCTGGTCCGCGATGTCCCGCTCCCGGTCGAGCCGCGCCGTAACGTCCTCAATGGTGACGATTGTGCCGACTATGGACTCGTTCTCGCGCAGAGGCGCGATGGTGACGTGCTGCTGCATGCTGTCGTACCGCTTCGACGGCACCACGGGCGCGCAGGGGATCAGGTAGTGGTGAAATGTCGGGGCTAGGATTTCCACGCCGCCCCCGGCCAGCACGCGCTCGAAGCGCGCGATCATCCCGCGCGTTTCGAGCTCCGGGAAGAGGGTGACGAGCGGCCGCCCGCGCGCGGCCTCCGCGGTTATCCCCGTCGCGAGCGCCAGCCAGCCATCCCATGATCGAATGACGAGGTTTTCGTCTGTGGTGAAAATACCGACCTTTTGCTCGACTGAACCCATATTGTTCCCGTGGCCTCGGCCTTCGACTGCGAGCCGGCCGGTGCCTCGACACAGCTTACGACCACCGCTTATACGATAACAGATGAAGCCGGCCATCGGCCG
>DASQDI010000165.1:0-25240 GCA_035634255.1 Blastocatellia bacterium | reverse complement strand
GATTATCGAGCAGGAAGTGTAAAGCCGCGCGCCCCTCTTCACGGCCTCGCGCGCGAGCATCGAGTCGAAGCGTCTTCGGTCGAGGTGCCAGCCGCGCCCGTGCGGGGAGTAGATGAACTCGTTATCGAACAGCTCGTCGCTCCCCCACGCCGAGCAGGTCCCGTAAGAGGCGAAATGCTCTTCTTCGAGAAAAGTGTCCCAGACCCCGAGCCGGCTCAGGAGCGGCTGGGCCGCCGGCGGCAGGGTCTCGCCGACGCGGGCCTCCGAATAGTCCGAGGCTTCGAGCACCGCGACGGAGAGCGAAGGGTTCTCTCTTCTCAGAGAGATGGCCGCGGCCGTCCCCGCCGGGCCTCCCCCGGCGATGACGACATCGTAATCCGAGATTTTCCGCGTCTCTTCCACCTCGGGTTCTATGCCGGGTCGTCTTTGACGGCGATCCACGAGGCGACGAAGCCCGCGGGCGCGACCCCGCCCGTGCCGCTCGAATGCGGGATCACGCGCACGATGGAGCCGACCATCGCCGGCCTCTGCTCGACCCCGTTGGGCCATGGCAGCACGAGGTAGCCGACGTAGCTGTAAACCCACTCTTCGCCGCCGACCACCCCTTTGCCCTGAAATCGGACCGAGAAGGGGTCGCCGTAGTTGGTCGAGCCTTTGAGCCGAAGCTGCCAGCCCGGCCCGTAGATCAGCCCCTTGAATTCGTTCATCGGCGAGGCGTCTATGCGGATGTTGCCCCTGCCGAATTCCAGGTCGTTGAACGGGGTCGAAACGTCGGGGTCGTTTATGAAGCTGCGGTAAGTCCACGTCCCCACGAGGATGCTGTTGTTCGGCTCACTGCTCATCTCTTTCTCCTCATCACTCGTTGCTGCCCTCGACCGATACGTACTGCGGCGCGCCGTTGCTCAGGGTGTAGTCGGCGTTGTCGCGGACGAACCCCAGCTCCGTCCACGCGGAGACCATCTTGAGGTCGCCCGCGTTCGTTTGCGGGATGCCCTGCGACCAGTTTATGACGCTGTAGTTCGGCTGCGAGCCGGGCGGGCCGGGAACCTCCACGTAGACCTGCATCGGCCGGTGCGAAGGCCACCAGTAAGTCGTCTTGATTATCGACTGCGCGGGGTCGCCCGTGCTGCTCGGGTAGATGACGCACCACTCTTCGTAGGTGACGTCTATCGGCTGCTCCGAGCATTCGTTGAAGTCGGACTGCCACGGGACCGCGCTGTACTTCGTGATGTCCCCCGGCTCCAGCCCCGTCGCGAGGTCGGAGGCGTTGTAGCTCTCCGTGTTGGACGACAGGTTGCCGGGCAGGCTCAACTGCCCCGGCGTGTAGGTCGTGCTCTGGTTGATGCGGTAGGAGTTTGAGTATATGGCCGGGTTCCGCATGATCCAGCAGGCTTCGCCACCCGGACAGAACGCCCCTCCGAGCAGGTTGCTCAGGACCCCCCGGTCGAGCTCGACGCCGGTCTTCTCGACGAACTCGGGCGGCTCGGGCGGGGGCGTCGCCGCCTCGACCGCGCCCGTCTGTATGTCCTCGCTCTTTTCGTTTATGAACTTGCCCTCGGCCCACTGCTTCAGGATGAACAGCTGCGTGTCGGTGAGCCGCAGGAACTTCGAAGGCAGGGTGTTGGTCAGGGGGTTGTCCCCGCACAGAAATGGCATCGCGACCCATTTCGTGTTCGGGTATCGCGGGTCGGGCGGGACGGTGAGGCTGTTTTCCATGCCCGGCTTCCGCAAGACGTGGTAAACGAACATCCGCATCGAGCGGTTGTAGCTCTGCTCCTCCGGGTCCTCGCCGTGGTAAGGCGGCACGGAGGCCCTGTTGACGTCGAGGTTGCCGCCTTTGCCCGTGTTGTGCGGGTCGCCCCCGAACATCGGGTCGTTCGCCATCACCCACTGGTAGTTGTTCGGCCTTTCGAGAATGGGCCAGATGTCGCGCCAGAAGTACGGGTAGTAATCCGGGTTGTACGTGGCCTCGGCCCTCCACCGGGCGAGCTCGTCCGGGTCGTTCACGTTCGGGGGGACCTGCGAGCCGTCGAAGGGCGCGACCCCGAACATGAAAATGTTCCGGGCGAAGTAGCGGACGGCCACGTCGTAGACGGTGTCGTCCATCGTCACGATGTCTAGTATCTGCGGGGCGTAGCGCGGGTAGCCGACGATGACCCAGGCCGGGACGTCGACCGCGACGGAGCCGGTCCGCCCCGGCGGTTGCTTCACGTTATCGATGGTCTTGATCTTGAAACTGACCTGCGCCGTGACCGGCCCGTCCGAAGTGTCGTCGAACCACCCATCGTTGTTTGCGTACTCCCTGATGATCGGGTCCGCGAAACCGGTCTTGTAAGAGCCGGAGCGGCCGTAGCCTCCGAGCACGAGCAGGCGGTTGTGCTTGTCCTGCCGGGTCGCCATGACCTCTCCGAGCGTGTTGATCGGGAAAGGGTTGAGCGGGGGCGGGAAGCTCTCGACGCCTCCGGGGTTCTGGCCGCGCGCGAACTGCGCGACGCGGCTCTTTTTGTCCCCGTATAGGACCTGCCGCGGGCCGGGGTCGATGATGAGCATCTGCCTCTGGTACGGCTCGGTCACTTCGGGGTTGCGCAAGGGGTGGTCGGGCGCGTAGCCGTGCTCGCCCTGCAACTCCGAGAAGGCGTACCAGCTCGCTTTCTTGTTGGCGAGGTAGACGGTCCACCGAACGTCCGTGACCTCCCCGACCATCGTCTGCCCCGTGTGAGGGGTCACGACCTGAATCTCGTCGCCGGTCTTCAGCTCGCGCCCCTCCTTGCTCCCGTCGTCGTAGACGTAAACGCGGAAGCGCGCGGCCTGCCGCTTGATCCTCTGCTGGCCGTCCTTGAACGAAGATATGGGGACCTCCCGGCCACTCTCGTCAACCTTCGCGTTCCCGTTCTGATCGCAATCTATCGGGAGCGCTCCGGGGTCCTCGGGAGCGATGTAGAAGTCCGACGTGCTGTCTCCGACCCGGGCAATCCCAATCGCGGGATGGATCTTGAATGTCATCGCCATAATCTCTCTCCTAAATCTTGTCGTCCGTCAGTCCTTGAAAATCAGGGAGACGGCATCCATCCACAGCGCGTTGCTCTTGGGCTTGCCATCTATGTCGAGCACTACGAGGCTGACATGCAGGTCGGTCGCGCCTTTGGCGGTCAGCCTCCGCACGGCCTCGGTCGCGTCGAGCTTCACGTTGCGGGGAGTCTTGTGGCCCCTGCCTCTGAGGTCGAACTTGCGGCGGCGTTCGGGCGGGGGGTCGCAGTGGCCGGGCCCCCCGACGCAGTCCCCCGAGAAGAGCGCGGCCGTCCCGACATAATTGTCGTTGCCCTTCGTGGGGGTGCCGGCGTTCGCGTCGGGCGCGTTAAGGAATACCCGGATGAATGCGCCCCCGTTCACGGCGTAGCGAATCTTGTGCAGCCTCACCTCCGCGCGGGAGTGATCGTTCAGGACCGCCGGGTGGATTCCGGCATTCGCCGACTTGAACTTCGTGATGGGAACGTCGCTGTTAGTCTCGTACACGTGCGAAGACTTCGCGTACTCGTAGCCGAGGTTCGCGACGTTGAGCGTCTGCTGGACGTTCTGCGGCCACGGCGCGAGGATCGCCGTCGGGTTGTCGGGGCCGACGCCCGGATGGAGCGTCTCCCAGTCGGCCCACACGCGGTCGACGTTACTGTGGTGGCCCCAGAATATGGGGTCGAAGGCGGTCGTCCCCGGAGACACCATGTCCCCATACTGCGGCTCGGCGCCGGGGCTGTTCGGGTCGTAATTGGGGTTCGCGCCGCCCGAGAAGTTGTGGATCAGGTTATGGATGTTTTCGAGCGCGCCGAAGAAGTGGTCGGTGTCGGGGCCGCTGCCGAAGGTGAAGAAATTGGTTATCTTCAGGATGTTGTCTATGTCGCCCTCGGTCGGGTACATCTCGAAGATGATCGAGGAGTCGCCCCCCGGCCACCTCTTCCTGTGCCACAGGGGGTTCACCCGCAACAGCTCCGCCATGATGGCCTCGTCGCTCTGCCCGTCCTGCCCGTACTTGATGCCCGCTTTGACGAAGAGCCGGTTGCCCGAGTTGAACTTCAGGCCGATGATCTTGCTCAATTTATTGAGCGTCTCCTGCGGCACGCGGCCCCCCTTTTTGAGCCTGTCGAATGCGTCCTGGTCGAGCCAGCAGCGGTACGCTTCCGGGATCACCCCGTTGTCCTGAGGGCTTGAGGCCGTCTGGTCTATGACCGAGATGCCCGCGTCCGCGTTCGCCTCGTCGGTCCAGTCCCAGTAGGGCAGGGTCACGGTCTGGTCGAAGTCCTGCATCTGCTGCTCGAAGTTGTAGAGGTAGAGCCTGTGCCAGGTTAAAAACTCCTCCCACGCATGCTGGCAGAGGTTGCCGTGCATCCTGCCCCAGTAGTCGAAGCTGCGCTGGTCCTGGTAGTACTGGTCGAAGGAGCGCATCCAGGTGATGGCCGCGCGGAACCTGCGAAGCTCTTCGGGCGTGAGGTAGTTAATGTTCTTCCGGACCTTCAACGTCCCCGCGCCCGCGTGAAAATCGTTGATCGTATTCCGCGAGACGGTGTGCTCTTTATCCCCCCGCGCGAGCGCGAGCGCGTCGGACTCCATGACCCGAATTAGCGAGTGCGTCTCGTCGTCCGCGGGGCAGCCGTAGTCGATCCAGTCCTGAATGAATTTGATGTCGGTATCCGACACCTGCCCCCCTCCCCACGGCAGGCGGGGGAATTGCGACCCGTCGAATGGGAACTGGCCCTTGAGCCCGATGATGAGCCCCGACCTCTCGCCGCGCCCCGGAGCCGGCTTCCCCTGCCCCGAGGGAGTCTCGCAGTGGCCGCCCCCGCCCGCCGCCGGAGAAGGCTCATGGCAGCACGAGCTTTGCGCGGGCAGAGAGCCGCCCGCCTGCGGGGGCTGGCCCGGATAAGAAGCGTCTTCGGGCGCGATCATGCGCACGCCGTAGATCGTGACCCGGAGAAACTCCTCAATCGGCAGCTCCCAGAATCTTTCATAACCCTGATAACTCGGGCAGGCGTCCCCGGAGGCCTCGTTCAGGATTCGCTTGACGCGCTCGTAACGGCTCTCTTTCCGTGAAGCATCTTTATTGCCTTGCGGTTTCTTTGCCATAAGAAAACTCCCTCCGGAGATGAGACGGTTTCAGCGCGCCGTTTGTGAAACGTAAATTGAACTGCCATGACAAATCTGATTTCATGGAAGGCGTCTCTCTTTATTAAAATGTTTTCTCCCTGAATCCGATGTCGATTGTTAAAAAATTCTCTTCATCTTTTCCGAGCACCATTCGCAGCCGGGGGCTCGACTACTTCATGAGTGGCCGCGTCCGCATCCGCGAGGGCTCGAAGAACGTGATCCATGCGGTCGTGCGCGGCACGTCGGATTACAGGGTCGAGTTGGAGCTTCGCGGAAGGGACCTCCGCGCCTCCTGCGAATGCCCTTATCATCTGGATGACCTCTGCAAGCACGTCTGGGCCGTCCTGCTCGCGGCCGAATCGAGAGGCCACCTGTCCGGCTCCGACCCCGAGCGCATCGTCATGAAAGAGCCGGACTATGGTGATGACAACGCATTCGACGAAGGCGAAGACTACGGCGAATACGGTCATGAGATTTATGAAAAATGGCCGAAGCCTGCGGCCTTCAGCCGGCCAGCCCCGGTTCAACCGGCAAGGCCGGAGCCCGTAAAGTCATCGTGGCGGCAGAACCTCGACGCGCTCGCGCACTCTATGAAGAGTGAAGCCGAGCACCTTTTAAACGGGTGGCCCGCGGGCAGGGAGATAATCTACGTGGTCGATTATGCCGCTCCGGGCTCGCAGGGCGTCGTCACGGAGGTGGCCTACCGCGACAGGAAGAAGAACGGGGATTGGAGCAAGCTCAAGTCACAGAGGATACCCTACAGTCAGGTCGCCGGGTTGCCCGAGCCCGCCGACCGGGAGATTCTCTCGCTCCTGATGGGCGGGAAAGAACAGCAGTACTACGGCTATTACAACTCGTATTACGAAAGCGTCCCGCCGCGGCAGAGGCTTTTTCACCCGCTTGAGCAGCTATTGCTCCCTCTGATGTGCAGGACTGGCCGCTGCTACCTGCGACTCTCGCCGCACGGGGATTTAAAACCGGCGCGGTGGGATGACGGGCCGGCGTGGGAGTTCTGCGTGGAGGTCCGGCGCGGCGCGGGTGACCGGTACGTGATGACCGGGTCGCTTCGGCGGGGCGAAGAACGCATGGGGCTTTCGGAGCCGGAGGCGCTCCTGAAAGGCGGGCTCGTATTCGCCCGCGGTCGGGTCGCGCGGCTCGATGACGCCGGGGCCTTCGCGTGGATCGGCCAGCTGCAAAGGCAGGGGCCGATCTACGTGCCGGTCGACGAAGCCGGGCAAATGCTCGAAGAGTTGCTCGCCCTCCCCAGGTGGCCTCGCCTCGACCTGCCCGAAGAATTGCGCTTCGAAGAAGTCTGCCGGACCCCCAAAAAGGTGTTGAAGGTGAGGAAGCCCGAAGACCGCGGGTGGGGTCAGGCGGTGCTGCACGCGGAGCTGCATTTCGATTACGAAGGCGCGATCATTCGCGAAGACCGTCCGGGCCGCGGGGTCTATCAGGTCGCGTCGCGCCGCCTGATTCTGCGCGACGCGGCGGCGGAGCAGGCGGCGGCGGGCCGCCTGAAGCAGCTCGGCTTGCGGAAGGCTTACGATTATCACTCCACCCGCCTGCTTGAGCTGGCCCCGGAGAAGCTGCCGAAGGTGGTCAGGGATCTGGTCGCGGAAGATTGGCACGTCGAAGCCGAAGGCAGGCTCTACCGTCAGCCGGGCGAGGTTCGCGTGGAAGTAAAGAGCGGGATCGACTGGTTCGAGCTGCACGGCACGGTCAGCTTCGGGGACGCGACGGCCTCCCTGCCCGAGCTGCTCGCGGCCCTCAAGCGGGGCGAGCACACGGTGCGTTTGGGCGACGGCACTTTCGGGGTCCTGTCCGAAGAGTGGCTCAGCCGCTACGGGCTCTTCATCGAGCTCGGCTCCGCCGCGGAAGATCACCTGCGGTTCGGCAGGGGGCAGGCGAGCGTGCTCGACGCGCTGCTCGCGTCAGAGCCCGAGGTCACTTGCGACGAAGCGTTCGCCCGCGCGCGCGACCAGTTGCGGAGCTTTGAGGGGATCAAGGCCGCCGACCCTCCCCCCGGTTTCAGGGGGGAACTGCGCGAGTACCAGCGCGAAGGTTTGGGTTGGCTCCAATTCCTCGACCTCTTCGGGTTCGGCGGCTGCCTCGCCGACGACATGGGACTCGGGAAGACCGTGATGGTGCTCGCCCTGCTCGAATCCCGGCGCGAGTTGCGCGCGAACGGCGACGGGAGGGGGCAGGGGAAGGCGCGCGCCCCGAAGACGAAGGGAGGCGGCGGCAAGGTGAGCCGAAAGAGTAACGGCGCGGCCGGAGAGAGCCGCCCGGCCCCCGTCGGGCCATCGCTCGTAGTGGTGCCGAAATCGCTCGTCTTCAACTGGAAGCAGGAGGCCGCGCGCTTCGCCCCGAAGCTGCGCCTGCTCGATCACACCGGCGGCGAGCGGTCGAAGCAGACCTCGCACTTCGCTGACTATGACGCCGTGATAACTACGTATGGCACCCTGCGGCGCGACGCGGTCCAGTTCAAAGAGACCCGATTCGACTACGTAATCCTCGACGAAGCGCAGGCCATAAAGAATGCGGGCACGGAATCGGCGAAGGCCGCGCGCCTGCTCCGGGGAGACCACAGGCTCGCGCTCAGCGGCACCCCGGTCGAGAACCACCTCGGGGAGTTATGGAGCCTGTTCGAATTCCTGAACCCCGGCCTGCTCGGCTCCGCGTCGCCCTTTCGCTCCGGCGCGGCGGGCCGCGCTTCCGACGAGCAGACGGTCGGGCTGCTCGCGAAGGGGCTGCGGCCATTCATCCTGCGACGCACCAAGGAGCAGGTCGCGAAAGAGCTGCCCCGTAAGCTTGAGCAGACCATCTACTGCGAGATGGAGCCGCGGCAGCGCAGGCTTTATGACGAGCTGCGCGATCACTACCGCCTGTCTCTGATGGGCGTCGTCGACGACAGGGGGATTGCGAGATCGAAGATGCAGATTCTCGAAGCCCTGCTCCGATTGAGGCAGGCGGCATGCCATCCGGGGCTCGTCGACGAGGCGAAGGCCGGAGAGTCGAGCGCCAAGCTGGACCTGCTCCTGCCCCAACTCTCCGACGTGATAAACGAAGGGTACAAGGCCCTGGTCTTCTCCCAGTTCACCAGCCTGCTCGCCATCGTGCGCGACCGCCTCGACAGGGAGGGGATTACTTACGAGTACCTCGACGGAAAAACGCGCGACCGCCGGTCGAGAGTCGAGCGGTTCCAGAACGACCCCGACTGCCGCCTCTTCCTGATCAGCCTGAAGGCGGGCGGACTGGGCCTGAACCTCACCGCGGCCGAGTACGTCTTCCTCCTCGACCCGTGGTGGAACCCCGCCGCCGAAGCTCAGGCCATCGACCGCGCGCACCGCATCGGGCAGAGGCGTCAGGTCTTCGCCTACCGCCTGATCGCGCGCGGCACGGTGGAGGAGAAGGTGCTTGAGCTTCAGCAGACCAAGCGGGCCCTGGCCGATGCCATCATAAATGCCGACAACAGCCTCATCAGGAGCCTCAGCCGCGAAGACCTCGAACTGCTGCTTTCGTGAGCCCACACCGCGGGCTCCGAGCCGTTAGATAAAACCGGGCTTATATCTTATAATGCGGTTCCGGCCGGGCGGCATTATCTCCCGGAGCCGGATGGCGGCCGATATCAAAGGGCCCGGCCCTGATACGTTGATTAATCAGGTAAGCATTTAATAACCTCGGGAAAGGCTAACCGCACATGCTCATGGTCCGGCGATCACTACTATTTCGCTACGGCATCGCGGTGTTGATCGTCGCATTGTCTCTGGCCGTAATACTGTTCGTCGGCCGCGTCGTCCCCCTCAACGTCGGGTTCGTTATCCTGATAGCGCTCGTGGCGGCCGGCTGGATCGCAGGGATGGGCCCCGGCATACTCTCCGCGGTCCTCTGGTATTTACTGATCAACCCGCTCTACCGCGCCCCTCACTCGGCGTACGCGGTGCACCTCAGCGACGGTGACATCCCAAGGATGGTGATAATGGTGATCATCGCGGGGCTGGGCGGGGGGATGCGGCGGGCCAGCCTGAGCCGCAAGGCGCGCGCGCGCCAGCAGGAGGCCATCGCGAGGCTCGGCCAGACGGCCCTTGAGGGCGAAGACCCGGTCGCGTTAATGGAGAGGACTGTGGGGCTGATCGCCGACACCCTCGACGTGAAGCACTGCGCGGTACTCAAATTCATTCCGGAAGAGAATGCTTTTCTCGTGAGCGCGGGCGTGGGCTGGAAGGAGGGGATAGTCGGCCAGAGGAAGGTGCCTGCGGGCGCGGACTCGATGTCGGGCTACACCCTCGGCTCGAACGAGCCCGTGCTCGTGCGCGACGTTAAAAAAGAGAAGCGGTTCCAGATACACCCGGACGTCGAGGAACACGGGCTGGCTTCGAGCATGGCCGTCCTCATTCACGGGCCATCCAACCCGTTCGGGGTGCTCGTGGTGCACGCCGCCCGCAGGTCCAAATTCACGAAGGATGACCTCAACTTCGCCCAGGCGATAGCCAACGTGCTGAGCGCGGCCATCGAGCGCAAGCGAGTGGAAGAGGAGCTTCAGAAACAGCATAACTTTCTTGAGAACGTGCTCGACCTCCTGCCCACCCCGATGCTTCTGGTCGAATCGAGCACGGCCAGAGTCACCTTCGCGAACAAGGCCGCGAACGAGATGGCCGGGGGCCACTTCCCCGAGGGCATCGCTTCGGAGGAGTACTACGCCTCCTACTACTACACCGACGCGGAAGGCAACCGCGTCCCCGACCACGAGAGGCCCGGCGCCCGCGCGGCGCGGGGAGAGCGCCTTAATGGGGTGGAACTCGACTGGCACACGCCGGTCGGCAAGCGGTCGGTCATGATATTCAGCGACACGCTGCCCGCGATGCACGGGCACGCGGCGACGGCGGTCCTCGTCTTCCACGACATATCGCAGCTCAAGGAGGTCGAGGCCGAGTTGCAGGAGAGCAGCCGCCTGAAGGACGAGTTCCTCGCCACGGTCTCGCACGAGCTGCGCACGCCCCTGAATGCGATCCTGGGGTGGGCGAGGATGCTCAGGACCAGCGAGATTGAGGAGGAGGTCTCCGCGCGCGCCCTCGAAACCATCGAGCGGAATGCGAGGTCGCAGGCGCAGATCATCGACGACCTGCTCGACGTTTCGCGCATCATCACGGGCAAGCTCCGGCTCAACGTGCAGGCCGTCTACCTCGCCCCGACCATCGAAGAGGCCATCGAGGCCATACGGCCCGCGGCCGACGCGAAAGGGATCAGGCTGCATGCGATCCTGGACAGCAACGTCGGCCCCATCCTCGGCGACCCCGACCGGTTCCAGCAGATAATGTGGAACCTTCTCTCCAACGCCATCAAGTTCACCCCGAAGGGCGGGCGGGTACAGGTCTCCCTCATGCGAGTGAACTCTCACGTCGAGATTTCGGTGAGCGACACGGGGCAGGGCATCAACCCGGACTTTCTGCCGTACGTCTTCGACCGGTTCCGCCAGGCCGACAGCACGCTCACCCGCGCGTATGGGGGTCTCGGCCTCGGGCTGTCGATAGTGCGCCACCTCGTGGAGCTGCACGGGGGCGCGGTCTCCGTCTTCAGCGAGGGCGAGGGGAAGGGGGCGACCTTCAAACTGGACATCCCCTTGTGGGCCACGCAGGGCCTGAACCTTCATCACCATAGCGAAGCGAAGCTCAGAGCGCCCGACCCTATGGACATCAGGAACGCGCCCTCCCTGGACGACCTGTCAGTCCTCGTGGTCGACGACGACGCCGACGCGCGCGATCTCCTGGCGAGGATGCTCGGGACGTTCGGGGCCAGAGTCACGGTCGTCGCGTCCGCCTCCGAAGCGGTGAAGGCCATTCACGACGTCGGGCCGGATATTCTCGTGAGCGACATCGGCATGCCGGAAGAGGACGGGTATTCGCTCATTCGACGGGTGAGGGCGGCGGAAGTGGGGGCGGATTGGTGGCTGCCCGCCATCGCTTTGACCGCGCACGCGAGGGCCGAAGACCGCCTGCGCGCTCTCTCCGCGGGCTATCAGGCCCACGTGACTAAGCCGGTCGAGCCGGCGGAACTCGCCACGGTGATCAGAAGCCTCATCAGGCGCAACGGCGGCCCGTCGTAATTTCCGGGATGAAGAACGCAGGCTGTGCGTTCTTCATCCCGCCCATAACGAATCATCCACACCTTGCTACTGTTGAGTGCCGTTGCCTCCGCACGCGCAGCTGTTGTCCGAAGTGTCGCGGTCGGTGATCGTGCAGATCGTCCTGCCCGCCGGGTTCTGGAGCGACGCGGAGCCGCGCTCTACGGAGGTGTCGATGCGGCCCGTAACCCGTCGGTCGGCTGCCGTGTGAGAGAGGGTGATGACGTTACCTTTCCGGATTACCGAGCCCGTGCCGCTGAAGGTGACCCCTCCGCAGCAGAACAGGTATTGCCCCGTCTCGGAGTTGAACAGCAGCACCCTTCCGTGATCGGAATCGTCCTGAAGGCACACATCGAACCCGGCCTGAGTGCCCACGGTCACGGTGAAGCTGCAAGTGGCCGTGTTACCCGAGGCGTCCGTGGCCGTGCAGTTGACGGTCGTCACCCCTTCCGCGAAGACGGAGCCGGAAGGAGGGTTGCAGACCGTGGTGACGCCGGGGCAGTTGTCGCTCGCCGTCGGGGTGGGGAACGAAACCGCGACCGGGCCGGGGCCGGGGTTGGTCACGTCGGAGGGGCAGGTGATGGTCGGCGGCTGCGTGTCGTTCACGGTGACCGTGAAGGAGCAGCTCGCCCCGGCTATCAGCGCGGGCGCGGGTGATTTCGTCGGATTCGCCACCTGTTCCGAGCAGGTGACGGTGGTCGTGCCGACGGGGAAGAATGAGCCCGAAGGGGGCGAGCAGGTGACGGTGCCGCATTCGGCCGAAGCCGTCGGGGCCGGGTAGTTGACCACGGCACCGCACTGGTTGGCCGCGTTCGACACGGTCACGTTGGCCGGGCAGGTTATCGCGCAGCCCTCCATCGTGTCGGTGGTTATGTTCAGACACCACCCCCCGGCTATCGACCCGCCATCGCCTTCGAAGTCGTCGAGCACGTAGAGGCTGTAGGTCCCGTTGGGGTCGAGGCCGTTGAAGGCGGACAGGGCGGTCCCGTAAGGCCCGGCGGGCGCGGGGGGCGGGAGCGTTTCGCCCGCCTGGAAGTCGGTGGGCCGGAACGTCCCCGAAGATATCTGAGTCTCGTCGGGCAACTGCGCGGCCGCCGCGTCGTCGAATGTCAGGTCCACGTTGACTATGGGGAATTCCTCGCCCCCGCCCGCGTCCGACATCAGCATGACTCTCTGGCCGCCCGGCCCTACCAGCAGAATGTCCACGTCGTTAGGGAAGCTGTGGCTCAGCTGGTTGATATCGACCGTCACCTTCGTGATACTCCCCGTCAGGCCCGAGACGGCAATGGTGGACGGGTAAGGCGTGGCCGTGCCCTGGGCGGGAATGGTTATCGCGGCCGTGTTGCAGAACGGGTTCAGCCCTTGCAGAACCACGTCCTGCCCTTCGCCGCTCGCCCCCGGCGCTATGCTCGAAACGCCCGTGGCTATCACGAAGTCCGAGCCTTCGAGGGGGGTCCCTTCAAAGGTCCGGGCATTCAGGACCGCGCGGGCGTCGCCGGCCCGGAGCTTCAAATGAGGTACGGAGACGTGGACGAGCAGGTCGTCGAGGCCGTCCTTATTCACGTCCTTGAGAGAGGCCCTCAGCCTATCTTTTTTCTGCTTTATGATCGGGGCCCCGGCCAGAGTCACGGTCGCCGGGTTGACCCTCGCCGCGTCGAACCCTCCGCCGCTCAGTATGGCGACGGGCAGGGTGCCGCGCGAGCTTAGATTTATCCTGTTGGGGAATGCTCCGGGCTTCACGTCGATCTCGACATGCGTCGGCGGAGCCTGACCCTGGAAGGCGGCGGCGGAAAAACCGTAGCCGGCGGCGGCCAGAATGACGGCCGCGAAAAGGCCGACGTAGGCGAACTGCAATCGAGCTGAAAGTTTGGTGGTAGTCAAAAAACTGGTTCTCATTTTCCCTCCGAATTCCTTGTTCGACCTCGAACTGCAAACCCACAAAGCGCCTCACGTGCGCGCGAAGAGACAGACCGTGGTCTCGCTTCGACTCTAAAGAAGATATGCGAGATGGAAAGACCTGACATCAGCAGCCCAAATTGATAGACGAACTGTGCGGGTAAATATAGATGAACTTGGCAGGCGATTCAATCCTGGCGCGCGATAATTACTACATATATCGCCATAAAAATCGCCGGCTGCTTTTTTTCGCCGCGCCATGCCCGACCGCTTCAGCTTGACCTCGGCCCCCTCAAAGTATAGTCTGTACACATCTGTAATACGGCAGAAAGCCAGCCGGTCTAAGTGGTAGCCGGTATGACTCCATGAGATACCACTTTTGGAGTTATCAAGTGCCGGCATCAGACAACAGCCCCGAAGATGTTTTGCGACCTCCCCGCAATTCGCGCCCGGACACAGGCACAGACCCGCGCGGGTCCGCGCTTTTATGAGCCGGAGAATATAGAAGTGAAGAAGCCGACATGAATACTCTCGATCAAGAATTGGTTCACATGATCTTACAGGAAATAGATAACCACTTGAACCGGGGAGTCCTTCCCGTTCATAACGACCACCTGAAACACCTCTCCGACGAGGGCAGGGTGCTCGAATACCTGCTCTACATGAAGGGCGAGGGCCTGATCAGCGGCGACCTGATTACGAAGGGGACGAACAGCGCGCCTTTCAGGATCACCAACATCAGGCTGACGTACATGGGCATCCGGGCGCTCCGGAGCTAGGCGGTCGTCTACCCGCAAGGCGAAATCAAGGAGGATGCATTCCGATGGTAAGTGACAGCAGCTATGTTTCAGGAACGGGCAAAGACTCTGCCGAGGCCCGCCCGTCCGGCCCCTCGCCCGACGGGCACCCGTTCCAGAGAGAGTCGGACGATCAGGTGAACCGGTTTTTGCTTTGCTCGCTCATCGCGGAGTCCGCAAAACAGATCAAGGCGCGCGCGAACAGGGCCGGGGAGGCCCTGCCCATGGCGACGATAGTCAGGGGCGTCATGCGCTCTTACCGTCAGGCGGCCAAAGAAAAGAACGGCCCCCTGTCGCAGACCGAGCTCGACGTGCCCGGCCTCCAGAAGTTGAACGACAAGGTCTTAAAGGATGAGATCCTGCGCCACTCGCGGGCCAGGGTGAAGAACAGCGAGACGCGGCTCGCGCAGGCGGAGCGGCTAGGCGACGCGACGAAGATCAAGTCCGAGCAGGACACCCTGGCCCACGCCATCGAACAGCGCGACCGCCTCACTAACCGCCAGTGACCGGGCGGGGCTGTCGAGGGGATTGACCATGCCGCGCGCCTTCCGCGATTGCGCGGCCCGCTTTTTCGGCCGGAGGTCGTATGAAAATAAAAGTCGGTGACGCCCTTGTTTACAATGACACTCAGGTAGCGATGCGTTACGGGACCGGAGTCGTGACGAGCATAACGCCCGAAGAGTGCGTCATACTCTGGTCGGCGCGCGGCCTGACCCGCTACAGGCGCGCGATACTCGACGAAAAGATGGGGGACATCTTTCAGCGCGTGGACAAGCGGGCCGACACGCCTAAAGAGCGGCACCTGCACCTCGGCGCGTCCAAGGCCGGAATCTCCTTCAACGAGAACTACGACCGCGCGAAGCTTGAGCAGATGTGCGGCAGCCTGAAGGAGACCGGCGCGCGCAAGGCCAAAGACGTGGCCGAGGGGCTGATGGAGAAGCTCTTCACGAGGAAGCTCGCCCTGCGTGGGGGGGCCAGGACCGTCCTCATGAACCTCGCCGAATTGTGCAACGCGCGCGGCTCGGCCAGCGAGGAGGCCCGCAATATCAGCAGGGAGCTTTTCTTCGGCTACGTGATTCAGAAGTCGGACTTCAAGGAGCTTGAAGTTAAATAGACAGACCTGCTTTTGTTAATAAAGAGAGAGGCGGAGCCGAAATCCCGGCTCCGCCTCTCTCTTTTTCATCCTCTCCCGCGCGGCCCCTACTTCTTTATCGCGGTCACATCTTTCACTTTCTTGTATTGGACCTGGCCGTCGTTCCGCTCATAGACCAGCTCGACCACCTCACCCTTCTCGTCCTTAACGAAGGTGATCTGCGCTTCGATCTCCGGCACCATGAACTTCACGTCCGAGACGGGGAACAATTCGCGCTTCGGGTTCCCAGTCGCCTGGCCGAAGTACCGCTTGCCATCCGTGCTGATCGAGTAGGTTCGGTCATTGCCGGCCAGGGCGTACTGTCCCACGTAGGCCTCGAACACTCTCGGGTCCACTTTCGCCAGCCCCGAAGGCTTTTCGACCACGTAATCCATAAAGCCCATCATCATCTCGTCGTAGGTCGGCTCGCCGTAGCGCACGGTCTTCGCGGGGTCGGGGTTGAACTTGTTCCGGGCCGTGTTGTCGAAGTAGCCCGTGACCACGATCCTGCTCCCGCCCGGAATGCGGATGGGCGCTTTGGGCTGGTAAGCGGTCTGCCACGCGAAGCTGTAGTTGGGCACGTTCAGCAGCGGCTCCGTCCTGCCGTTCGGGTAGGTGACCTTGATCTCCATCGCCTTGCCGCGGTAGTGCATGTGCGGCATGAAGGAGTAGATGGTGATGTCGTTCTTGGGAGTCCAGGCGGCCGTGACCTTGTGGTTATCGGTTTCGGGCGGGATCTGGAAGAACATGTTCGCGACCGCGCGAGTCCTCCGCAGGCTGGCCGGGGGCTCTTTGGCGAAGACGAGGCCGACCATTGAGCGGTCTTTCTGGACGGACCCCGCGACCTTCGAGTAGTGGACCTGGAAGCGGATGACCGCGCCGGCGGGGATCCGCTTGGCGGTGCCGGGCTCCCACGCGCCGTAGTTGCTGCCGGGGGCGTAGGCCGTCAGGAAGTCGTCAACGTTGTTGAAGCCGCGCAGGTTCGCCGGAACGTCCCCGCTGTCGTTGTACACCGGCTGGTCCGCTTTCATGCGAATCAGAAACCCGTCGCGGTAGTACGGGGTGTTCTTCAGGGACATCTCCAGAGCCTTGTCCCTCATCTCTTTCGGCACCTGGTTCAGGCTCGGGTTCCCCGGAGGTACGACGAAGGCGATGATGTGATGGACCACCTTGCGGTTGCCCGGCCGCGCCTCGGCCATCTGCACGTACCTGTCTTCCTTGAAATTGGTCGGGATGTCGAAGTACTGGTACTCGTCCGGCCCGGCCGCGTCTACGGTGAACTCGTCCGGCATCTCAAGCACGACGTCCGGCCTGCCGATGTTCCAGCCGTCGGAGAACGTGGGCGCGGGCGGCGTCTCTCTCTCGTCGCCTTCCTTCGACCCCTGGTCCACCCACGCGGAGATGGTGTCGATCTGCTCCTGCGTCAGGCGGCGGTCGTTGGCCCACTGGCCGACGTGCGGGTCCGCGTGCCAGGGGGGCATCTCGCGCTTGACGACCTTCTCTTTGATCGAGCGGGCCCACGGCCTGACATCTTTGTAAGAGAGCACCGAGAACGGCGCGGATTCGCCGGGCCTGTGGCACTCGGCGCACTTGTTGTTGAGGATCGGGGCAACGTCTTTGCTGAAAGTGACGGCCCCTTTCGCGGGGCCTGCTTTGTTCTTGTCGCTCGCGCTCGTGGGGGAGACGGAAATGAAAAGGGCCGCCGCGAAGCCCGCGGCGATCACCGGCTTCAGCCATAACTTCATGTTAAAAACTCCTCCTGATTGCTTGGGCCTTTCGGACTCACGAAGTACTACGAAAGACAGCGGGATTCAGATGCGTTTTTTGCAAATCACACCTGACATTACGCACAGGTCTCGACTCATGTTCGGCATAAAAGGGCCGCGGGCGGGTTTGCGCCCGGCCCCTGACTGGAAAGGGTCAATTATTCTGGGGGGGGCAGAAAGTCAAAGTCTTTGCACAGTTGCGCGATGGCAGACAGCAGGGCGGTCGGCTCCACGGGCTTGCTCACGTGCATGTGGAAGCCCTCGGCCAGGGCGCGCGTCCTGTCGGCAAGGCTCGCGAAGGCGGTCAGAGCTATGGCGGGCAGCCTCCTGCCCCGCGCCGGCTCCAGAGCCCGCACCCTGCGGATCAGGGAGTAGCCGTCTTCCTCGGGCATCCCGAGGTCGGAGACCAGCAGGTCCGCGCCCCACGTCTCAAGAGCCGCGCACGCTTCCGCCGCGGACGAGCACCCCTTCACGGTGGCCCCGGCCTGATGGAGCGCCAGGGTCAAGACCTGAAGCGTGTCGAGGTCGTCGTCCACGATGAGTATCTTCAGGTTGCCCAGATTCGGTCGGCCATTCGGCGGCTCGGCCGACTCTTCCTCGCGCTGCTCAGCCTCCGCGCTCTGCTCCTGTTCGGGGCCCGCCTCGCCCGAGTCGGCGGAGGTGAAGGGCAGCTCGACGGTGAAGGTTGCCCCCTGCCCCTCACCCGCGCTGTAGACGCTTATGGTGCCGCCGTGCATCTCGACCAGATGGCGCACGATGGCGAGCCCGAGCCCGAGCCCCCCGTGCCTCCTCGTGATGTGCCCTTCGGCCTGGCTGAACCGGTCGAAGACGAAGGGCAGAAAGTCCGGGCTGATGCCGTTGCCGTTGTCCGTGACTACTATCTGGGCCCCCCTCTCGCCGCGCCTCAGGCAGACGTTGATCTCCCCGCCGTTGGGGGTGAATTTGACGGCGTTCGAGAGCAGGTTCCATGCCACCTGCTGCAACCTGTTGGGGTCGCCGCGCAGGGCCCCGACCGAGGGGTCGAGCGAGACCTGAATCCGTATGGCCTTGGCCTCCGCCGCCGGGCGCACCGCGTCCACGGCCATCTCGATGATCGGCACGAGGTCGAGCGAGTGGACTTCGATGCGCAGTCTGCCGCTGATTATGCGGGAAACGTCGAGGATGTCTTCGATGATCTTCGCCTGCGACTTCGCGTTGCGCTCTATCGTGTCGAGGCCGCGGACGAAGGAAGCCTGGTCGATCTCGCTGGACCGCAGGAGGCGGGCCCACCCGAGTATCGAGGTGAGCGGGGTGCGCAGCTCGTGCGAGACGGTCGCCAGGAACTCATCCTTGGCGCGGTTGGCCGCCTCCGCCCGCTCGCGCGCCTTCTGCTCGCTGACGAAGAGCTGCTCCCTCTCCTCCTGCGCGCGCCTACGCTCGGCGATCTCCGCGTGCAGGGCCTCGTTGGTCCGCGCCAGCTCGGCCGTCCTCTTCTGCACCCTCGACTCCAGCTCCGCGTTCTTCCTCTCGATCTCGCTGTAGAGCTCCATTATGGCCTTGTTGGTGCCGTCGAGTTCCTGATTCTTTATGCGGAGGAGCTCGGCCTGCCGCTTGATCTCTTCCGTCTTCTTGTAAAGCTCGATGAAGACCGACACCTTGGCCTTCAGTATCTCCGGCTCGAACGGCTTGAAGATGTAGTCGACGGCCCCGAGCGAGTAGCCTTTGAAGACCTGCCCCTCGCCCTTGTGCATGGCCGTGAGGAAGATTATCGGGATGTTCTGCGACTTGTCGCGGTCCCTGATGAGTTGCGCCGTCTCGAAGCCATCCATGTCCGGCATGTGAACGTCCAGCAGTATGACCGCGAAGTCCCGTTCGAGCAGCAGCCTCAGGGCCTCCCTGCCGGAGCTGGCTTTGACTATCTTCTGGTCGAGGTAACTGAGAGTGGCTTCAAGCGCGAGCAGGTTCTCGGGGTGGTCGTCGACCATCAGGATGCTGACCTGCTGCCCCTCCATCGAACCCGTCAGCTCCTGCTCAAGGATGAATGAATCTAACTGTGGAGCCCTCATCATGCTTTAACCTTACTTCCTGTTGAGATATCTATCAAGAAGGTCGCGATCTCGGGTAAGGGCAACACGCGGTCGATCTCGGAGGCCGCGATGGCCGCCTCCGGCATGCGCCCGCTCTCGGCCGAGGCCGGGTCCTGTACCAGAGTGATCCCCCCGCACTCCTTTATCCGCGCCATCCCCTGCGCGCCGTCCCTGTTCGACCCCGTGAGCAGGACGCCGATCACCCGCTCCCTGAATGCCTCGGCCGCCGACTCGAACAGCACGTCTATCGAAGGCCGCGCGAACTCCACCGGCGGCTCCGTGGAGAGGGCGAAGTGGCCCTCCTCTACAAGAAGATGATAGTTGGCAGGAGCAATATACACCTGTCCGGGCATAATTGCCTGCTTATCTTCGACCTCGACGACCGGCAGGCGGGTTTTTCTCTTCAGGAGGACGGCGAGCAGGTCGTCCGAGTCGCTGCTGCGGTGCTGCACTATCACGACCGGCAGCGAGAAGTTCGGGGGCAGGCCCCCGAGCAGCATTTCGAGGGCGTGGAAGCCGCCCAGGGACGCCCCGACGACGATCAGCTCGTAGCGCATGTCAGGTGATCCTCCTGTAGAGCTTCTCGCCCACCTCCAATACCTGGTAATGCTGCTCGTGTGGGCTGTAGCTTATCGTCTCCTTATGCCCGAGCCCGAGAATGCCGAACGGGGCCAGGCTCTCGAAGAAGAGGTTGTGCACGCGGTTCTGAAGCACCTGATTGAAGTAGATCAGGACGTTCCTGCACAGGATCACGTTGAACTCGTTGAAGGAGCCGTCGGTTACGAGGTTGTGCTGGGAGAAGACTATGTTCTCCTTGAGCGACGAGCGGAAGATGGCGTTGTCGTAGTTGGCCGTGTAGTACTCCGACAGGGAACCCTTGCCCCCCGACTTGAGGTAGTTCCCGATGTAGCCCTGCATGAATTGCAGGGGGAAGATCCCGTCCTTCGCCCTCTTCAGCACGGCCTCGTTCAGGTCGGTCGCGTATATCCTGCACCTCTCGTAAATCCCCTCTTCCGTCAGGAGGATCGCCATGGAATAGACTTCCTCCCCGGTCGAGCACCCGGCATGCCAGATTCGGATGAAAGGGTAGGTCTTCAACATCGGCACCACCTTCGCCCTGAAAGCGAGGTAAAAGCTCGGGTCCCTGAACATCGCCGTCACGTTGACCGTGAGCGCGACGATGAAGCGCTCGAAGCACGCCGGGTCGTGCAGTATCCTGTCCTGAACCTGCGACAGGGTCGCGAGGTTCTCCGAGCGCACGAAGTCGCGCAGCCTGCGCCTGAGGGAGGCGGAGGCGTACTCCCGGAAATCGTACCCGTAGTGGAGGTACACCCCCTCCAGAAGCAGCTTGATCTCGACTGCCTCAAGATCGGGATCGGCCTTGGCCCTGGTCATACTGATTCACCTACTTGTACAGCCACACCCGCAGCAGGGAGAGGAGTTGGGTGACATCGATTGGCTTCGTTATGTAATCCGACGCGCCGGCCTCGATGCACTTCTCGCGGTCCCCCTTCATGGCCTTGGCCGTGAGCGCGATTATGGGGAGGGACTTGAACCTCGGCTCCTCCCTTATCGCGCTCATGGCTTCGTACCCGTCCATCTCCGGCATCATCACGTCCATCAGGACTATGTCTATGTCCGAAGACTCGCTCAGCATGCTGATCGCGTCCCGGCCGTTCTCCGCGTAGACGACCTTCATCCTGTGCCGCTCAAGCGCGCTCGTGATGGCGAAGATGTTTCGGATGTCGTCGTCCACGACCAGGACCTTCTTGCCCGCGATGACCGAGTCGGTCTGGTGAAGCTGCTCGAGCATGCGGCGCTTGGGCTCGGGCAGGTTGGCCTCGATCCGGTGGAGGAAGAGGGCCGTCTCGTCGAGCAGCCGCTCCATCGACTTCACGTCCTTGATGATGACCGTCTCCGCCACCCGCTTGAGCTCCGTCTCTTCGGCCTTGGTCAGCTCCTTCCCGGTGTAGACGATGATCGGCAGGTCTAGGGTGCCTAGCTCCGACTTGATCTTCTCGATCAGTTCGAAGCCGGTCATCCCCGGCAGCCCGAGGTCGAGCACCAGGCAGTCGAACGGGGCCTCCCTCAGCGCGGAGAGCGCCTCCTCGCCCGTGGCGACCGCCGTCGTCTGAACGTCCCCGTTCCCGATCAGCTCGACTATGGCGTCGCGCTGAACGTCGTTGTCCTCGACGATCAGCAGCTTCCTCGCGGGCCGCTCGATGAAGCTCTTGATGTTGTTCAGCGCGTTGGTCAGCCCCTCCTTCGTGACCGGCTTCTTCAGGTAGACGCGCGCGCCCATCTTCAGCCCGACCTGCACGTCCTCCATCAGGGAGATGATGTGGACGGGGATGTGCCGCGTGTTCGGGTCGTGCTTCAGGCGGTCGAGCACCGCGAGGCCATGAACGACCGGCAGCCGTATGTCGAGCGTGATGGCGTCCGGCGTGTACTTCTGGGCCAGCGCCAGGGCCGTGTCCCCGCGCAGGGCGACGATCCCCTTGAACCCCTTGTCCCGCGCCATGTCGAGCAGGATGCGGGCGAAGTTAACGTCGTCCTCTATTATGAGCAGGACCCGGTCCCCCGGCTGAATGTCGTCGCGGTCGTCGCTGACTTCGCCCTGCAGGAGCAGGGCCGGGTCGATGACCGCAGACACGTTCGCGTCTGCCATGGCCCGGATCATGCTCTGGCCGGACTGCGCCAGGGCGGACTCGCCGGACCCGTCCGACCCCAGGTGGCCCGACCCGTTGCCCTCGGTCCTGGCCGGGTTCGGCACGTAGCTCGCAGGCAGGTAGAGGATGAAGGTGCTGCCCTCCCCCGGCTTGCTCGACATGCGGATCTCCCCGCCGAGCAGCCGCGCGATCTCCCGGCTGATCGAGAGCCCGAGGCCCGTGCCGCCATACTTCCGGCTCGTCGTCCCGTCGGCCTGCTGGAACGCCTCGAAGATGATCTTGTGCTTCTCCTCCGGGATGCCTATGCCCGTGTCGCTCACGGAGAAGGCTATGACGCTCGAAGCGCGGTTGAGCGACTCGTTGTCGTATATCCACCCCTTGGTCGCCGGCTCCACGCGCAGGGTGACGCCGCCCTCGTGCGTGAACTTGAAGGCGTTCGAGAGCAGGTTCTTGAGCACCTGCTCAAGCCGCTTCGAGTCGGTCAGCATCGACTTGGGCAGGGTCGGGTCGAGCGCTATCTCGAAGGTCAGGTTCTTGCCGATGGCCACCTGCTTGAATATCCGCTCCATGTCCTCCTGCAGGGACTTGAAGGGAACGTCCCCGACCTCGACCACCATGGCCCCCGACTCGATCTTCGACAGGTCGAGGATCTCGTTGATGAGGGCGAGCAGGTCCGCGCCCGACGTGTGAATCGTCTGCGCGAATTCGACCTGCTTGGGGGTGAGGTTCTTCTCCGGGTCCTCCGAGAGAAGCTCCGACAGCACGAGCATGCTGTTGAGCGGGGTGCGGAGCTCGTGCGACATGTTGGCGAGGAACTCCGATTTGTATTTCGACGTGAGGGCCAGTTGCTCGGCCTTCTCTTCGAGCGCCCGGCTCGCCATCTCGATCTCGCGGTTCTTGCGCTCGACTTCGGTCTTCTGCTCGCTCAGCAGCCGCGCCTTCTCTTCGAGCTCCTCGTTGGTCTGCTGCAACTCCTCCTGCTGCTTCTTGAGCAGCTCTTCGGACGCCTGAAGGGACTGGGCCTGCTGCTCCAGCCTCTTGTTGGTTTCCGTGAGTTCCTGCTGGCCGATCTGCAACTCCTGGGTGAGCGACTGCGACTGCGCGAGCAGCTCTTCGGTCCTCATGTTGGCTTCGATGGTGTTCAACACGATGCCGATGCTCTCCGTGAGCTGGTCGAGGAAGGCGAGGTGGATCTCACTGAAGCGCTGGAACGAGGCGAGCTCGATGACCGCCTTGACCTGCCCTTCGAACAGGACGGGGAGCACCACTATGTTGAGCGGGGCGGCGTCCCCGAGGCCGGAATTTATCCGCACGTAATCCGACGGCACGTCCGTGATCAGTATCCTCTCCTTCTCGATGGCGCACTGGCCGACGAGCCCTTCGCCGAGCCTGAACTGGTTGGCGAGCCCCTTGCGCTCCCTGTAGGCGTAGCTGGCGCGCAGCTTCAGCCTGGCTTCCTGGTCGCCGTTCTCCGCGATGTAGAACGTGCCGTGCTGCTCGCTCACGAGCGGCGCGAGCTCGGACAGGATGAGCTTGGAGACGGTCATCAGGTCCTTCTGGCCCTGCAGCAGCCTCGTGAACTTCGCCAGATTCGTCTTCAGCCAGTCCTGATCCGTGTTCTTGCGCGTCGTGTCCTTGAGGTTGCGGATCATCTCGTTGATGTTGTCCTTGAGCGAGGCGACCTCGCCCGCCGCCTCGACCGTGATCGAGCGAGTGAGATCGCCTTTCGTAACGGCCGTCGCGACTTCGGCAATCGCGCGGACCTGCGTGGTGAGGTTGGCCGCGAGCCGGTTCACGTTGTCGGTCAAATCCCTCCACGTTCCGCTCGCGCCCGGCACGTGCGCCTGCCCTCCGAGCTTGCCTTCGATACCCACTTCGCGCGCCACGGTCGTGACCTGATCGGCGAAGGTGGCGAGCGTGTCGATCATCCCGTTGATCGTGTCGGACAGCTCCGCAATCTCCCCGAGAGCCTCAACCGTCAGCTTCCGCTTGAGGTTTCCGTTGGCGACCGCGGTGACGACTCTGGCGATCCCTCGCACCTGAGTCGTGAGGTTGGCCGCCATCGAGTTCACGTTGTCGGTGAGGTCCTTCCACGTGCCGGCGACGCCCTTAACTTCGGCCTGCCCGCCGAGCTTGCCTTCCGTGCCCACCTCGCGGGCGACACGGGTCACCTCGGAGGCGAACGAATTAAGCTGGTCGACCATCGTGTTGATGGTGTTCTTCAACTCAAGGATTTCACCCTTAACGTCAACCGTGATCTTCTTCGACAGGTCACCATTTGCGACGGCCGTTGTCACGGCCGCGATGTTACGCACCTGAGCGGTCAGGTTGCCGGCCATGAAGTTCACGCTGTTGGTCAGGTCTTTCCACGTGCCGGACACTCCCTTCACCACCGCTTGCCCGCCGAGCTTGCCTTCCGTGCCCACCTCGCGGGCGACACGGGTCACCTCGGAGGCGAACGAATTAAGCTGGTCGACCATCGTGTTGATGGTGTTCTTCAACTCAAGGATCTCGCCCTTAACGTCTACGGTGATCTTCTTCGACAGGTCGCCGTTAGCGACGGCGGTCGTTACGTCCGCAATGTTACGCACCTGACCCGTGAGGTTACCTGCCATCAGGTTCACGTTGTCGGTCAGGTCCTTCCAAACTCCGGCGACGCCCTTGACCTGCGCCTGCCCGCCGAGCTTGCCTTCCGTGCCGACCTCGCGGGCCACGCGCGTCACCTCGGAAGCGAACGAGCCGAGCTGGTCGACCATCGTGTTGATCGTGTTCTTCAGCTCAAGGATCTCGCCCTTAACGTCCACCGTGATCTTCTTCGATAGATCACCATTCGCCACGGCCGTAGTAACGTCAGCGATGTTGCGGACCTGACCCGTTAGGTTACTTGCCATAAAGTTCACGTTGTCAGTCAAGTCCTTCCATGTGCCGGCGACGCCCTTGACCTGCGCCTGCCCGCCGAGCTTGCCTTCCGTACCCACTTCGCGGGCCACGCGCGTCACCTCAGAGGCGAACGACCCGAGCTGGTCGACCATCGTGTTGATGACTTCTTTGATCTGTAAGATTTCGCCTCTCACATCGACAGTGATCTTTTGTGTCAAATCTCCGGTGGCGATAGCGGTCGCGACTTTGGACACGTCTCTCAATTGCACGGTCAGATTACCGGCCATTGCGTTCACGTTGTCGGTGAGGTCTTTCCACGTACCGGACACGCCCCTGACTTCAGCCTGCCCTCCGAGTTTCCCTTCCGTGCCGACCTCGCGGGCCACGCGCGTCACTTCGGAAGCGAACGACCCGAGCTGGTCGACCATCGTGTTGATGGTGTTCTTCAACTCAAGGATTTCACCCTTAACGTCTACGGTGATCTTCTTCGACAGGTCGCCGTTAGCGACGGCGGTCGTGACTTCAGCGATGTTGCGGACCTGACCGGTCAGGTTGCCGGCCATCAGGTTCACGTTGTCGGTGAGGTCCTTCCACGTGCCGGCGACGCCTTTGACCTCGGCCTGCCCGCCGAGCTTGCCTTCCGTGCCCACCTCGCGGGCCACGCGCGTCACTTCGGAAGCGAACGACCCGAGCTGGTCGACCATCGTGTTGATGGTGTTCTTCAACTCAAGGATCTCGCCCTTAACGTCTACGGTGATCTTCTTCGACAGATCGCCGTTA
>DASQDI010000164.1:0-117884 GCA_035634255.1 Blastocatellia bacterium | reverse complement strand
TCCCGAACTCTTATTATTTATTACTTAGAATTAAACTGCTTGAGAGCTTATGAACGGGCATATGATTGTTTTTTCAAGGGAGAAAGTCAAGGGAATTTCGCGTCGCTCATGAATACCGGCGGATTTCCGAAACCCTCACGCTCCCGCCCCCGGCCCGGTGCTATAATCCGCCCCGTCTTTCAAGATCGATAGCTCGTTCTTTTACGGTGCGGACTTCCTCGGGAATCCTAATGCGGAATCTATCTCAAACAGATTCACCCGCCCTCCCGTCGAGAGTTCATTCGTCCCGGTCTCTCGCGGCTCTCAGGGCTTCTTCCGATCAGTCGCTCCGCACCGATTTTAATCTCGCTTCATTCACCCCGACGCCGGGGCGACCCTGGCACCCGGTTTTCCCGAAGAGCGGATGGCATAGCCGAGTCCCAAACACCGAAGACGATGAGAACGGTTCGGGCGGGTCCCACCGGAACGCCCGCCCGAGCTGAGTCTCCGTCCGGGCGAACTACCTCATAAACGGGAACGCGGCCGACACGGAGGTGTCGGGGTTCTTAACCTGAATCTGCACGGCCACTCCGGCGGGGATATTCTTCCTGGCCTTCTTGGAAAACACTACCCCCAGAGGGTTCCGCGAGTCGTTCTTCGTGTTGCCCTGAGCCGCTCCGTTTATGAGGATGACCGCGCCGGGCTGGAAGTTCTCGCCCGTGACGACCAGCCTCTTCCCGCTCAACGAAACGCCCGTGATCCTGGGGAGGTCCGGGGCGAGCCTCGCTACGAACACGTCGCTCGGGCCGCCGCCATAAGAGGCTTGCGCGGCCCTGAGGAGGGGGAAGCCTGCCGAGGCGGCCACGCCCGCGATCAGTACGTTGCCCGATAGGTCGAGCGCTATGGCGTTGGCCGTCTCGTCCCCGGCCCCGCCGAGGTAGCTGGAAAAGATCAGGCTGCTGCCGGAGGCGCTCAGGCGGGCCACGAAGCCGTCGCCGTTCCCGGCCTTCGCGGGCTGTACGGCCCTGAGAATGGGGAAATCCGACGAGCCGGTCACGCCCGTCACGTAGGCGCTGCCGGAAGAGTCCACCGCGATGTCGAACGCGGTGTCGCCGCTTTGGAAAGGCGTGGTCGATACGCTCCCGCCCCCGAGGTACGTCGAGTAGGCGAGGGCCGACCCCGAGGCGTTCAGCTTCGCGACGAAAGCGTCCGTGCAGTTTGAAAAGATACTGGAACAATTGCCGGCCTTCGCGGGCTGGAAGGCGCTGGCCGTCGGGAGGTTGATCGAATCGACGTTGCCCGCTATGTAGGCGCTGCCCGCGCCGTCGATGGCGATGCCGTGACCGATCTCGCCCCCGCTTCCCCCGAAGTAAGTCGAGTAGACGAACGCCGTGGCCGTCTGGTTGAGCTTCGTGACGAAAGCGTCCCCGAAAAATACCGAGCCCCCGGCGAAGTTGCGCTGGAAGGCCCGCGCCGAGACGGGGAAATCGGTCGAAGAGGTCTCCCCGGTCACGTAAGCCTGCCCGAACGCATCGACCGCGATGTCGAGGCCCTGATCCGTGTTGCCGCCGCCTCCGAGATACGTGGAGTAAGAGATGCCCGAGCCGTTCGGGGCCAGCTTCACAACGAACGAGTCTTCAAACCCTCTGAGCGCAGCCTGAACAGCTCCCAGAGTCTTCGGGAAGTTGCCCGAGGTAGTCTTCCCCGTGACGTAGGCACTCCCCGAAGGGTCCACCGCGATCCCGTTCCCGCGATCCTGCCCGCCGCCTCCGAGATAGGTGGAGTAGACGAGGGCCGTGCCCTCCGGGTTCAGCTTCAACACGAAAGCGTCCTCCCCGCCCAGGCCCTCGCCCCTGAACGCGCCCTGTGTCGTCGGGAAATCGGTCGAGGTCGTGTACCCGGTCACGTAGGCGCTGCCGGAAGAATCGACCGCGATGTCGAGGGCGTGATCCGCCCCGTTCCCTCCGAGATAAGTGGAATAGACGAGCGATTCGCCCGAGGGGCTCAGCTTCGCGACGAATATGTCCTTTATCGAATCGGGCCCGTTGAACCGGGGCTGGATCGCGTTGACGGTCGGGAAGTTGTTCGACGTGGTGCTGCCCGCCACGTAAACGGCCCCCGAGGAGTCGACGGCTATCCCCCCGATTTCGTCGGCATTGAGCCCGCCCAGGTAAGTGGAGTAGCCGAGCGCCGGGTCGAAGGCGAAGGCGGCCCTGCTCGGAGGGGTCGAGGCCGCCGCTCCGGGGGTTAAAATATTCGGGAAGGCTAAAGAGAGCAGGCACAGGATAAGGCGGAAACGCGGCAGACGTTTCGCGATCTTCTTCGCATTTTCCATAAAGCCTCGCTTTTTTACGGACGGCGTTCGCGATCAGGATACCAGAAAAATGGGCCGCGATTAACCGAATTGCGCGCCCGTGAACCGCCCCGAGTTTAGCCCGCGGATTCGGCCTGTGCTAGCATTAGGGGCGATGTCTGGCGAAGAGCGAAAAGAGATCGAGGCATTCATCGAGACGCTGCCGGACCCTTCGGGCGCTCGCAGGTTTCTGGATAAGCTCGAAGACCTGCAACGCGCGCGGGCCGTCGCGGGCGACTCTTTGCTCCTGTCGAGGCTGCTCACCATCGCGGCTTACAGCCCCTTTCTGGCGGAGACCCTGCTCAGGCACCCCGAGTACATCGACTGGCTGAAGCGCGAGTCCGGCCGCGACCTCGGGCGGACGAAATCGGTCGAGCAGCTTTCCGAAGACCTCGCCCGGTTCAGCGCGACGATGATCGAGTCGGACGAGCGGGCGCGGCTCGCGGGCTTCAAGCGGAGGGAGCTTCTCCGCATCTACCTCCGCGACTGCCTGGGCATAGCCACCCTCTCCGAAGTCACCGAAGAGCTGTCGAGCCTGGCGGACGTGATACTCACGGACGCGCTCTCGCAGGCTTACAGGGAGGCGGTCAACAGGCACGGAGCGCCTCAGTCCAGGGACGAGCGCGGGCGGATAGTCCCCTCGGAATTCGGCATAGTCGCGCTCGGGAAGCTGGGGTGCCGCGAGCTCAACTATGCTTCGGACATCGACCTGCTCTTCCTCTACTCGGGCAAGGGCGAGACGGCGGGCGAGAACCGCAGGCCCGAATCCGTGATCGACAACAAGGCGTTCTTCACCGACGTTGCCCGCCGCATCGTCCAGATGATCGGGGGCAATTTAGGCGATGGCCCGGTCTACAGAATCGACCTGAGGCTGAGGCCCTACGGCCGCGATGGGGACCTCGTGTGGGAGGTCGGGCGCGCGGCTGATTATTACCGCGGTCAGGCCCAGAACTGGGAGCGCCAGGCGCTCATCCGCGCGCGCGCCTCCGCGGGGAGCGACGCGGTGGTCGCCCGCTTCCTCGACTCCTTGCGCGACGCGATCTTTCAGCCGGAGGCTTTGCCCAACACCCTTTCGGAAGTCCGCCGCGCGAAGGAGAAGATCGACCGCAAGGCCGCGAGTCGCACGGGCGGCTTCAACGTCAAGCTCGGCCCCGGCGGGATCAGGGAGATCGAGTTCATCGCGCAGGCGTTGCAACTGGCGCACGGGGGGCAGGAGCCGTGGGTCCGCTCCGCGCAGACCTTGATAGTACTGGCGCGGCTCGCGGAAAAAGGGTACCTGTCGGAGGCCGAAAGGTCGCGGCTGTCGTCGGCCTATACTTTTCTGAGGACGGTCGAGCACCGCCTTCAGATGGAGCAGGGCGTACAGACCCACTCGCTCCCGCTCGCGCGCGAGCTTTTGGAGGTGGTCGCGCGCCGCTCGGGTTACCAGACCGCGCGCGACCCGGTGGCCGACTTCTGCCGCGATGTCGAGACGCACACCGCGAACGTGCGGGCCGTCTACAACCGCGTCTTCGTCGAGGAAGCTTCGGTCGAAAAGATCGAAGACGAGCCGCGCGAGCGGGCCGACCGGACGGCGCGAGAGATGGACGATGAGACGGAGCGGCTCATCGGTCAGGCGGCCGCCGCCCTCGCCCGCGTGAAGGCCCCGCGCCCTGACGATAAGCCCCCGCCTCCGGGCGGGGCCACGGGCGTCGAGCCGGTGATCGCGGAGGCGCTCGCCCCCGTGATCGACCCCATCAGATCGCTCAGGAATTTCATCGCGTGGGCCGAATCGCTCGCGACCTATGACTTCTCGCGCCTGCACGCGCAAGGCCATACTTTTTCAAAGCTGCTCTCGGACGGGCTCCCCACATTCCTCAAGCGCCTGATGCCGGTGATGGGCAGCCAGTACGTGTCTCACATACTGATTTCGAGGCCGATGCTCGCCGACGTTCTGGCCGAGACGGGGACCCGGCGCACGAAATCAGACCTGCTCCGTCTGATGCGCGGGGCCATCGAAGAGGCGGGCGGCGTGGCCTCCAAGACCGATTGCCTGCGGCGCATGTGGTACAGGCTGATCCTTGAGATCAGTCACCGCGACCTGGCCGGGGGCCGGGAGACTACGCCCGGCGCGAGCGCCGACAGGCTTCGCGAGAACAATCAGGAGCAGACGGCGCTCGCCGAAGTGTCGCTCGACCTCGCGCTTGAGATAGCGCTCGAATCGCTCGGCCTCCGCGGGCTGCCGCCGTCCGCCCTGCCGTTCGCGATAATGGGGCTCGGGCGGCTCGGGCACACGGGGATGGATTATGGGTCAGACCTCGACCTCCTGGTGATCTTCGACGAGAAGGCGGGCTGGCCCCCTCCCGCCCTCGAAGAGTGGGCGCAGGGCGAGGCGGCGCGCGGGCCGGGCTCTCCGCAGGAGTTCTACGCGAGGCTCACGGCTCAACTGGTGAGAGCCCTGTCGGCCGTGACGCGCGAAGGCTTCCTCTACCGGATCGACCTGAGGCTGAGGCCGGACGGCAAGAGCGGCCCGACGGCTCCCAGCCTCGGCGGCCTGCTCTCGTACCTCGAATCGCGCGCGAGCGCCTGGGAGCATTCGGCCTACCTGAAGGCGAGAGAGGTGGCAGGGGACCCGGAGTTCGGGGCGCGGGCGCGCATGGCGATCTGCGACTCGGTCTTCGAAGCGGCGGCGCGCAACGAGACGCTCAGGCAGGACCTCTCCGCCATGCGCGCGCGGCTTGAGAAAGAGAAGGCGCGCGGCAGCCGGCAGAACATCAAGTGGGGGCGCGGGGGCATGACCGATGTCTACTTCGTCACCCGGTACCTCCAGCTCCGCGACCGCGTCTACTTCCCGCCCGAGCGTGGGACGACCCGCCTGATAGAACATCTGGGGGAGGGCGGCCACCTGGATTCCGTTTCGACCCGCGTGCTTCTGGAAGGGTACGTCTTCCTGAGAAGGCTGGACCACTGGCTCCGGCTCCTGCTCGACAGGCCGGGGCCGGACCTTCCCGCCTCACAGGTCGCCCTGCGAGAGGTGACGCGGGCCATGGGCTTCGCCTCGGCGGAAGAATTCGAGCAGGCTTACGCGCGGCACACTTCGGCCGTGCGCGGCGTCTATGAAAAAGTGATGGGCGAGTGACTCAGGCTTACTTCTACCGCCCGGCCCCGACGAGCAGGTCTCGCGCGGCGCGGTAAACGTCGTCGACTTCGACGCGCGTCATGCAGCGGTGATCTATGGGGCAGTCGCGGTACATGCAGGGCGAGCACTCGACATCGTGACGCACCACCGCCGCCGCTTCCGAAAGGGGCCGGGTCGCGAAGTGCTCGGTGGGGCCGAAGACTACGACGGTGGGAATCCCGAGGGCCGCCGAGACGTGCGCGGGGCCCGTGTCGTTGGAGATGACGAGCGACGAGCAGGCGAGCACTCCTTTCAACTCGCCGATGCTGGTCCGGCCCGCGACCACCGCCGCGGGAGCCCGCATGAAAGAAGCCGTCTTTTCGGCCGCCTCTTTATCACTCTCCGCCCCGACGATGACGGCCCGCAGGCCGTCGCGCTCCCACAGGAGGTCGGCCGAGCGGGCAAACCTCTCCGCCAGCCATCGCTTCGCGCGGCTGTTGGTCGCGCCCGGATTGAGCGCGACGATTGGGGTCTCGGCGGTGACGCCCGCCTGCACCAGTAGAGAGCGCGCCCGCTCCGTCTGCTCGCGCGTGGCGCGCAGGCGCGGGCGCGAGGCTTTGACGGGGACGAGGGAATCGCCCGTGATGCGGCGCTCGACCTCCGCCGGTATCTTCGCGTAGTAGTAGACCTGATGTTCGGCCCTGTGATTCGGCTCGAAGGGGACGACGATGTCGAGCAGGGCGCGGCGGCCGTCAGTAGGGTAGCCCGCGATCTTTCGCACCCGGCCCGCCTTCGCGACGAGGGCCGCGCCGAATGCGTTTTGCAACAGCACCGCGAGGTCGAACCGGCCCCGCCTTATCTCCGAAGACTCGCGGAAGAACCGGGAGACGGATCGGGCCAGCCCGCGCGCGTCGTGGACTCTGATTAGGTCGTCGGCGAGGTCTTCGCCCTCGAACAGGCCCGAGACCCACGGGCGGGCCACCATCGTGATGTGCGCTCTGGAAAATATCCGGCGTATCTCGCGCAACGCGGGCTCCGACATGACGGCGTCTCCGACCCAGTTAGGGGCGCGGACCATCACTCGTTTGATTGAGTCAAGCTCCATACAGGTCCGGCTTCAGGCCCGCTTGATCTATTGATCCCCGACCTGGCTGTAGTCCGAGATGACCGACTTGTCGCCGAGCACCGCGCCCCGGCCCACCGTGACCGCGCGGCCTATGTGACAACTCCTCCCCACCACCGCCCCGCGCACGACCGCGCCCTGGCCTATGCGAGTGCCGCCGCGCACGACCGAGTTCTCTATCCGCGCGCGGTCTTCCACGTAGCAGTTGCGGCTGACGACGGAGTTGATTATCTGGACGCCCGGCTTCAGGGTGCAGGTCGGGTCGACCACCGACAGCTCGTCAAGCTCCGCCGTCTCGTCGAACTTATCGCCGCGCGGGGCCCGCGGCCGGTCGAGCAGATTCACCTTCCCTTCGAGCACGTCGAGGTTGGCCTGCAGGTAGCTTTCGGGGGTGCCGATGTCGCGCCAGTACCCCGGCCACGTGAAGGCGTAGAAGGGCTCCTCTAGTTCGAGCAGGCGGGGGAAGACCCCGTACTCGAACATGAACGGCTCGCCTTCGGGGATAAGATCGAGCACGCTCGGCTCAAGTATGTAGATGCCGGCGTTGATGGTGTTGCAGGTCACCTCCTCGGGCTTCGGCTTTTCGAGGAATCGCCCCACTCGCCCGCCGCCGGTCGTCTCGACCAGGCCATAGGCCGTGGGGTTCGGGACGGGCGTGAGCACGATGGTGGCCACGGCCTCGCGCTCGCGGTGGAGCTGTATCACCTCCCCGAGGTCGATATCCGTGAGCACGTCCCCGTTGAAGACCACGGTCGTCTCTCTGATGAGCCCCGCCGCGTGGCGGTACGCGCCCGCCGTGCCGAGCGGCAAGGCTTCGACCGTGTAGCTGATCTTGACGTTGTAATCGGTCCCGTCGCCGAGCCGGTCTTCGATCTTTTGCGGCTGGTAGGATAGTGACAGGATCACGTCTTTAATGTCGGCCCTCTTCAGCAGTTCGAGCTGGTAGAGCAGGAAAGGGTAGTTGGCTATCGGTACGATGGGCTTGGGGGTGTGCATCGTGAGAGGGCGAAGGCGCGTGCCTTTTCCGCCTGCCAGTATGAGTGCTTGCATCTATTATTAAAGCTCCTCGATGTGGTATGAATGTCTAAGAATTAATGGAGTTTATCACCGCACACCGATGTTTGACAAATGGAGGTTTCCTTGCGCCTCGATTCATGGGCGGCCTATAATTGACGGTGTTTTCAAAGGGTGACACAGAGAGGAACGATATGACGGACGTAGTGATACTTTCGGGCGCGAGGACGCCCATCGGCAAGCTGCTCGGGCAGCTCAAGGATTTCTCGGCGGTCGATCTGGGGACGATAGCCGCCCGCGCGGCGATAGAGCGGGCGGGCATCGACCCGGAGACGGTAAACGAAGTGATCATGGGGAACGTCGTGCAGGCGGGCAACGGGCAGAACCCCGCGAGGCAGGTCGCCCTGCGCGCGGGCGTCCCGAACGCGGTCTCCGCCCTCACGATCAACAAGGTTTGCGGGTCGGGCTTGAAGGCGGTGATGATCGCGGCCAACTCCATCAAAGCGGGCGAGTACGAGACGGCGGTCGCGGGCGGTATGGAGTCGATGACCAACGCGCCCTACCTGCTCAGGAATGCGCGGCAGGGCTACAGGCTCGGCAATCAGGAGATGGTCGATTCTATGATAGCCGACGGCCTGTGGTGCGCCTTCGACAACTGGCACATGGGGAACACCGGCGAGGTCGTGGCCGAGCGGTACAACGTCACGCGCGAAGAGCAGGACGAGTTCGCGCTCAACTCGCACCTGAAAGCGGTCGCGGCGATGAAGGAAGGGCGGTTCGATCAGGAGATCGTCCCGGTCGAAGTGCCCCAGAAGAAAGGGCAGCCGCTCATCATCCGGGCCGACGAGGGCCCGCGCGAGGATACTTCAGTCGAAGCCCTGTCGCGCCTGAAGCCCGCGTTCAAGAAAGAAGGCACGGTAACGGCGGGCAACGCGCCCGGCGTCAACGACGGGGCCGCCGCGCTGGTGGTCACTTCGTCCGAAGCCGCGCGACGCCTCGGCAGGCAGCCTTTGGCTCGCATCGTCGCGCAGGCGTCGAGCGGGGTCGAGCCGAAGCTCGTGATGATGGCCCCCGTCACCGCGATCCGCACGACGCTTGAGAGGGCCGGGTGGGACCTCTCTGACGTCGACCTTATCGAACTCAACGAAGCATTCTCGGTTCAGGCCGTGGCGATCACGCGGGAGCTCGGCATAGACCCCGCGCGCTTGAACGTCAACGGCGGGGCGGTCGCGCTCGGCCACCCCATCGGCGCGAGCGGCGCGCGCGTGCTCGTCACGCTCCTCCACGAGATGCGGAGGCGCGACGTGCGGCGGGGCCTGGCCGCGCTCTGCCTCGGGGGCGGGAACGCCGTGGCCATGGCGGTCGAGCGGTAACCGGCCCTTCAGTAATCTTGCCAAACCTTAAACCGACGGTTGTGGGGGCAGGCTTTGCCCCCACAACTATGAACAGATGATGAATAGAAAAAGACCCACACGTGCCTCCGGACCCGGCGCGGGAGAACCCGTCGAGCCCGGAGACACGCGTGACAGAATTTTCGGCCTGCCCTGGAACAACCTGTACGTGACCATCCCGGTCTTCGCGGCCCTCGTGGTCGGCGTCAACACGCTCAGGAACGACTTCGCCTTCGACGACCTCGCGCTTATCGTTCAGAACGGGGCAATCAAGGAGCTTCGGAACATCCCCTACTTCTTCACGAGCGGCTCTTGGGCCATCTCGCAGGAAAACATCTGGAGGTCGGACGCTTACTTCCGGCCCATCTTTCTCTCTCTGCTCGCGATCAACCACGCCATATTCGGAGAGACGCCGTGGGGCTGGCATTTGGTGAGCCTCCTACTCCACATGGCGGTCACGATTCTCGTCTTTCTGGTGTGCAGAGAGGTGTCGGGCCGCGACTGGCTGTCGTTCGTAACGGCGACCCTGTTCGCGGTACACCCCGTCCACTCGGAAGCGGTCGCGTGGGCCTCGGGCGCGAGCGTGCTGCTGATGTCGCTCTTCTCCCTCTCGGCCTTTTACCTCCACCTCCTTTACAGGAAGACCGGACGCGCGCGCCTGCTCGCGCTCGCGCTCGTCTCAGCCCTGCTCGCCGTATTGAGCAAAGAGACCGCCGTGGTGCTCCCGGCTCTGATCGCCTACTGGGAATTCGCCCACGCGAATGAGCCCTCGAACAGGAAGCGGCTCATAAGCGGCCTGCGATTCGCGGGCCTGTTCGCCGTTCCGGTACTGTTATACCTGTTGCAGAGGCACCTGTCGGTCGGCTCTCAGGCTTTCGCGAGCGCGGCCAGTTTCGTCGGCTCAGGGCTGCTGACCACGCCCATAGCTCTGGCGAAGTACCTGTGGCTGATGGTCGTGCCGACGGGCTACAGCATTCAGCATTTCACGGAGCCGGTCCCGTCCGCCGCGAGCCTTGCCTTCGTCGGCCCCCTGCTGCTGGCGGCGGCGCTCGGCGCGGCCGTCTATTTCAGCCGCTCGCGCGTGCTCCGGTTCGCCGCCGCGTGGTTCATCATCTGGCTCGCCCCGGCGCTCCTCTCCTGGCGGCTGCTCGACCCGGTCTACTTCGTTCAGGAGCGGTACGCCTACCTGGCCTCGATGGGCTTCTGCCTCGCGGCGGCGCGCGGCATAGAGTGGCTCGCAGGCCGGAGCCTGATGGGCGTGAGCGGAAAGTTCGCGGCGGCCGCGCTGGCGGCCGTCACAGCCATCGCCCTCGGCGCGATTCACGTCGATCAGAATCGGGTGTGGCGCAACACGGTCACGCTCTATGAGAACAGCGTTCACGTGGCCCCGCGCTCGCCGTGGGCGAGGTCGGCGCTCTCGGCCGCCCACTTCAACAAGGGGGACACGAAGGCGGCCGAGTACCAGTCGGGCATGGCTATCGAGATCGACCCCCTTTTTCTTGACGGCTACATGAACCTGAGCCATTTCGCGCAGTCGGTCGGGGATTACAATCTGGCCGTCAATTATCTTGAGCGCGCGAAACCCGTCGCGGCCAGCCTGTCTCCGGCGGCGCAGGCGAGGGTGTTCCGAGCGCTCGGGGCGATCCACGAGGCGCGCAGGGACTACAGGAAGGCGGAAGAGAATTACCGCCTCGCGGTCGAGGCCGTGCCCTCCCGGTCCGGGGCGAACTGGTACGCGCTCGGGGACTTTTACTATAATCGCGGGCGGTACGAAGAGGCGCGCGAGATGTTCGAGCTCGTGATCCCCATGATCTCGGACGGCTTCGCGCCTATCCACCTCAAGCTCGGGCGCATCTACGACAGGCTCGGCCAGACCGATCAGGCGCGCGTCGCGTACGAGAAATATCTGGAGCTGGCACCGAACGCGGAAGACTACAGCGATGTCGCGCGGCGTTTGTCCCAGCTTTGATCCAGCGAGAACCATATGCTCATTTTCATAACAGGCGGGGCCGGATTCATCGGCTCGAATTTCATCCGGCACACCCTTTCGGCTCACCCCGATTATCGAATAATCAACTTTGACAAGCTCACCTACGCGGGCAATCTCGACAACCTCAAAGACGCGGAGTCGTCCCCGCGCTACTCCTTCGTGCGCGGGGACATCTGCGACCGCGCGGCGGTCGACGAGGCTCTGGGCGGGGCGGACGTGGTCGTGAACTTCGCGGCCGAGTCGCACGTGGACCGCTCCATCGAAAGGGCCGCGGACTTCATCGAGACGAACGTGAAAGGGACGCAAATCCTTCTCGACGCCGCGCGGCAGGCGGGCGTCTCGCGCTTCGTTCAAATCTCCACCGACGAGGTGATGGGCTCGTGCGAGGAAGGCGAGTACTTCACGGAGTCTTCGCCCATAAGACCGAACAGCCCGTACGCCGCGTCGAAGGCCGCGGCCGAGCACCTCGTCCGCGCCGCGCACGTGACCTTCGGGCTCGATGTCGTGATGACGCGCGCGTCGAACAACTATGGCCCTTACCAGTTCCCGGAAAAGCTGGTGCCGCTCATGATCACCAACGCCCTTGAGGACAAGTCACTGCCCGTTTACGGAGACGGCCTCAACGTGAGGGACTGGCTCTACGTGGAAGACTGCTGCCGAGCGATCGACGCGGTGCTGCACGGGGGCAGGTCGGCGGAGGTCTACAATGTCGGCTCGCGCGCCGAAAAGACCAACCTCGAAATAGTGAGCACCCTGCTCGATCTGCTGGGCAAGCCTCACTCGCTCATCAAATTCGTGTCGGACCGTCCGGGCCACGACCGCAGGTACGCGACCGACCCGTCGCGGATCGAAAACGAGCTGGGGTGGGGGCCGCGCGAGAGCTTCGAAAGCGGGATGGAGAAGACCGTGCGCTGGTACCGCGAAAACTCCGAGTGGGTCGCGCGCGCTCGCTCGGGCGAGTATCAAAACTATTACGAGCGGATGTACGGCGGGCGCTAAGTCATGAGCCGGGAAGAAAATCTCCTGAAAAATAAGGCCGCGCACGGCCAGCCGAAGACGGCCCTGATCACGGGCGCGGGGGGGCTCCTTGGCCGCACGCTCTCCGGCAGGCTTTCGGCCTCCGGCTGGCGCGTGGTGGCGCGCACGCACGCGGAGCTGGACATCACGAGCGAAGAGGACGTGCGGTCAAACGTCGAGCGGGCGCGGCCTGACATCGTGATTAATTGCGCCGCGACCGCGGACGTTGACCGGTGCGAGCGCGAGCCCGCGTGGGCCTTCGCCGTCAACGAGGCCGGCCCCCGTCTGCTCGCCCGAGCATGCCGCGAGACGGGCGCGGAGGTAATGCACGTCAGCACCGATTACGTTTTTGACGGGGAGAAGGAGGGCTTCTACACGCAGGAAGACCCGCCGAACCCGCGCGGCGTCTACGCCACGTCGAAGCTCGCGGGCGAGCGCGCCGTAGTCCATGAGGCGGAGCGGTTCTACATCGTCCGCTCCTCATGGATATTCGGGGCGGGCGGGAAGAATTTCGGGAGCCGCGTGGTCGAGTACGCGCGCGCGGGCGCGAAGCTCAAGGGGGTCACGGACCAGACCTCCATCCCCACCTACGCGCCGGACCTCTCCGAGCGGATCGAAGAGGTGCTAGCCTCGGGCGCGCACGGCCTTTATCACCTCACGAACACCGGCCCGGCCACGTGGTATGACTTCGCGCGCATGGCGCTCGACCTGTCCGGGCTCGCGGGGGTGGAGCTTCAGCCCGTAACGCGCGCGGAACTCCGGCAGGACGCCCCCCGCCCGCGCAACACCGCCATGCGGTGCCTGGTCTCCGAAAAGCTCGGCCTCGCTCCGCTGAGGCACTGGCGCGACGCCCTCCGGGACTTCATCCGAGAGATCGCGTGATGAGGGGAAATATGGCGTGGACGTACCTTTTCATCGCGGGCCTTCTCGAAGTAGCCTGGGCGGTCGGGCTTAAATACACCGACGGGTTCACCAAGCTGTGGCCGAGCGCGGGCACGGTCGCGGCCATGATCGCGAGCTTCTTCTTTCTGTCCATAGCGCTCAGGACTCTGCCCATCGGCACGGCCTACGCGGTGTGGACGGGGATCGGGGCGGTCGGGACCGCCACAATCGGCCTCATCTTTTTCGGGGAGTCGCGCGAGGTACTGAGGATACTCTGCATACTGCTGATAGTGGCAGGAATAATCGGGCTCAAGCTCACCTCCCCGAAGTAAGAATCCATTCCCTCGCCCGCCGCCGTATAAAGAGTCGGGACCGCCCCGCCGCGGCCTTATCTTTCATGAGAGAGGAACCTCCGGATGCCGACCAACGAGTATCATTTCATCACGCTCTGGCGCGTGGAAGGCACGGTGCACGAAGTCTCGGACGTGCTCAAAGACGCGGCGGCTCTGCCGCGGTGGTGGCCGTCCGTCTACCTCGACGTTCAGCAGTTGGAGCCGGGGGACGAAGAAGGCGTCGGCAAAGTCATAAGCCTCCACACGAAGGGCTGGCTGCCTTACACCCTGCGGTGGCAATTTCGCGTGACCGAGTCTCGCTACCCATACGGCTTCAGCCTTGAGGCGTGGGGCGACTTCGAAGGGCGCGGCGTCTGGACCTTCGAGCAGGACCGCGCCCACGTGAACGTGACCTACGACTGGAAGATTCGCGCGGACAAGCCCCTCCTCAGGTCGCTCTCGTTCCTGCTCAAGCCGATCTTTTCGGCCAACCACCGGTGGGCGATGGCCCGCGGCGAAGAGAGCCTGAAGCTGGAACTGGCGCGCGCCAGGGCCGTGACCGCGGGGGAGGCCGCCCGCGTGCCTCGGCCGCCGGGGCCGACTTTCCCGCACGGCCGCCGGTACAGTCAGGCCGCCGCGAAGGCGGCGCGGACTTAGGGCCTCCGGCGGAGGCGAGTTTTGAGCCGACTAGACAAACATGGGGTTCTGGAGTAGAAGAATAGTCGTCCGCGCTCAGACTCGATTAGAGAGGCCGACATGATCTCGGAAAAAGATTTGACCATCAGGCCGGACTCGCAGACGAAGCCCGCGCCGCCCATCTTCCCCACGAACTCCGTCGAATTCGTCAACGCGCTCTCCCACTACTACCGGGGCGAACTGTCGAGGATGATGAGCTGGCGCGACCGTCTGGACCGGACCACCAACTGGGCCATCGGCGCTGTGGCCGCCATGCTCTCGGTCTCCCTCTCTTCCGCGTCCGCGCATCATGGGGTCCTGCTGTTCGCCATGCTGCTGGTCTTCCTGCTGCTCAGCATCGAGTCCCGCCGCTACCGGTTCTTCCACGTCTACCGGAGCCGCGTGCGCCTGATAGAGCGGAACTACTACGCGCGCATCCTGTCGTCGCCGGACGTGGCCGTCCCCTCGGCGTGGCTGAGCAAGATCGCGGAGGACCTGCGCCAGCCGCGCTTCTCCATGAGCCCCACCCAGGCCATGGCCCGCCGCCTGCGGCGAAACTACGGCTGGCTGTTCCTGATCGTCCTGCTCGCGTGGCTGCTCAAGACTACGAGCAGCATCCTGCAGCCGGAGGGCCGGTTCATCGACTCGACGAACGAGTTGCTCGTCAACGCCTCCATCGGCCAGCTGCCCGGCTGGGCGGTCCTGCTCGTGGTCATGCTCTTCTACCTCTGGCTGCTCTACGTCATGCTCAGGCACAGAGAGAGGGAAGGCGAGCTCGCCTACGGCGAAGTCCACGTCTGACCCGGCCGCGCGGCCGGAGCGGCCTCATAAAGACTTTCCTTCACAAACGTGTTGCAACACATATTCGATTGTGATATAAAGTCGTCGATGGGAGAGGCGTTGAAAAAGCGGCTGAAGCAGTCGAAGTTCGAGAGCACGGTGCAGGAGGCCCTGCTGAGCCTGCTGGTCGCGGCGAGCCACGTCCGCGAGCGGTTCGAGCGGATCAGCGCCGAGCACGGGATCACGCAGACTCAGTACAACGTCCTGCGCATACTCAAAGGCGCGCACCCGCATGGGTACCCGCGCTGTGACATAGCGGTAAGGATGATAGAAAAAGCGCCGGATGTCACGCGTTTGATCGACCGCCTCGAAGAGCAGGGCCTCGTCGAGCGCGACCGCTCGGAGAGCGACCGCAGGCTCTCGATCACCCGCATAACTCCCGGAGGCATCGAACTTCTTGAGCGCATGCGCGCGTCCTTCGACGAAGTCCACCAGTATTTCGCCGAAAGAATCTCGCTCCGGGACCGCCGCGAGCTCTCCCGGATATGCGAAGGGTTGTACTCGGAAGACCAGTAACTTTTTTTGACCTAATATGTGTTATAACACGTACTGACGATTAACGGCCGGGCGTTGATGGTCGGGAGACCTGAAGGAGGTAGATTGATGAGTAAGGAGATGACGATGAGACGTGTTGTCGGAGTGGCGATCATATTTATGTGTATCGTGGCGGCGGCATGCAGCAACCCCGCGGCGGACAAGCCGAAGGCGGCCGTGGCGGGCGCGGCGGAGGAGACGGGCAAGGCAAGGCCGGCGGGGAGCGAGACGCTTTCGATCTCGCCTGACAACTCGAAGATCGGGTTCGTCGGCTCGAAGGTCACGGGGAGTCACAACGGGTCGTTCCCGGCCTTCACGGGCACGGTCGATCTCGCGCCCGGACAGGTGGAGAACAGCCAGGTCAAGGTCGAGATAGACATGGCCTCGGTGGTGTCCGACGACGAGCGTCTGACGGGGCACCTCAAGTCGCCCGACTTCTTCGACGTTGCCAAATTCCCCAAAGCGACGTTCGTGACGACGGAGATCAGGCCGGGCGGCGCGGGCGGCGCGACCCACACGGTGACCGGCAACCTCGACCTGCACGGCGTGAAGAAGTCCGTAACCTTCCCCGCGACCATCGCGGTGACGAACGAAGCGGCCTCGCTCAACAGCGAATTCGCCATCAACCGCAAAGACTTCAGCATCCTCTACCCCGGAAAGCCGGACGACCTCATTCGGGACGAGGTGGTCATAAAGCTGTCCATAAACGCCCCCCGAAAGCCCTGAGAAATCGACGGGTGACGGGCGGCGGATCGGGAGAAAGGGCTGTATGATTCGATGTACCGGATCTATCTTCTCCCCCATCGCCCGTCACTTGTCACTCGCCACTTCTTGATCTATTGTTGAAGCCGGGCCCGATAGCCACCAAAAGGCTTAGTCATGAACGGCACAACGATTCTTCACTACAAGATCGGAGAGAGGCTCGGCGCGGGCGGCATGGGCGAAGTCTACCTCGCCGAAGACACCAGGCTGGGCCGCCGGGTGGCGCTCAAGTTCCTGCCCGCTTCCTACGAGTACGACCCCGAGCGCCGCGAGCGCTTCTTCAAGGAGGCGCGCGCGGCTTCGGCCCTGCGCTCCCCGAACATAGCGGCCATCTACGACATCGGGGAGTTCGAGGGCGCGAGCTTCATCGTGATGGAGTACGTCGCGGGCGAGCTGCTCTCGCGCAGGATAGAGCGCGGCCCCCTGCCGGTGTGCGAGACGATAGACGTCTCCATGCAGGTCGCGGACGCTCTGGACGAAGCCCACTCGCTCGGGATCATTCATCGCGACATAAAGAGCGCCAACCTTATCATCACCGAGCGCGGCCTCGTGAAGGTCCTCGACTTCGGGCTCGCTAAATTCATCACCGGCCCGCTCTCCGCGAAAGGCGACGCCGCGGGGCCTTCGGGCCAGGACACGGACCCGACGTTCAGGCTCGGGATGGAGACGGTGGCGGGTATGGTGATGGGGACGATCTCTTACATGTCCCCGGAGCAGGCGCTGGGCAAAACGGTGGACCACCGTTCGGACATATTCAGCTTGGGCATCGTCACCTACGAGATGGTCACGGGCCGCAAGCCCTTCGAGGGCGACAGCTCGACCGAGGTGATGGACAGGATCATCCACCAGGAGCCGGTCGCCATCGCGCGGTTCAATTACAGCGTGCCGCATGAGCTCGAGCGGATACTGCGGAAGGCCCTCGAAAAGAACCCGGACTTCCGGTACCAGTCAACGCGGGAGATGTTCATCGACCTGCGTAACCTGCGGCGCGACCTCGAAGCGGGCAAGCGCACGGGCAACATGAATTCTTACCCGACCGAGTACCAGCCGGCCATGACCGCTTCCGGCGGCAGCCGCCCGCACACGGGGGAAGGCGTGGCCCCCGGCCACAGCGGGGCTCAGACCGCGAGGCTTGAGAACGCGGTCGCCGTCCTCACCTTCGCCAACATCACCAAGGAGCCTTCCGACGACTGGATCGGGTCCGGCATCGCCGAGACCGTGTCGGCCGACCTTCAGAGCATTCGCGGCCTCTCGGTCATCGGGCGCGAGACGATATTCGAGACTCTCAGGCACATGGGCTCGGGCCAGCTCGGCGAGTTCGACGAGAAGTTCGGCATCGACATCGGCCGGAGGCTCGGCGCGTCGAGGATCATCGGCGGCGGCTACCAGCGCATCGGCGAGATGATCCGCATCACCGCGCGCTTCGTGGACGTGGGGACGGGCGCTTTGGTCAAGACCGTAAAGATCGACGGCCGGATAACCGAGATTTTCGACCTTCAGGACAAGATAGTCTACGAGCTGACTCAGGGGCTCAACCTTCAGCTCGGCAACTCCGAGATCAAGGAGATCGAGCGCGACGAGACCCGCTCGGTCGAGGCGTACGAGAACTACTCGCGAGGCATGCTGAACCTGCGCACCGGGAGCCGCGACTCGCTCGACCGCGCGATCTACATGTTCGAGAAGGCGGTCGAGCTGGACCCGAATTACGCCCGCGCGTGGGCCGCGCTCGGGGGCGCTTACGACCTGAAGGGCTCCTTCGCCAGCCTCCCGGACCTCGTCCACAAGGGCATCGAGCTGATCCAGAAATCGATCGCGCTCAACCCCAACATCTCGCAGGCGCACGAGTGGCTCGGAGGGGCCTACAACGCCATCGGCAAGTACGACGAGGCGATGGAAGCCATCAGAGAGTCGCTCCGCATCGACCCGAAGAATGCGGCCGCGCACCAGGCCCTCGCGCGCGTGCAGTGGATGGGGTTCGGCTCCATCGAGAACGGCATAAGGGAGCTTGAGCAGGCCGTGGCGCTCAACCCGCAGCTCGGGTACGCGTTCCTCCAACTCGCCTTCCTCTACACCATCGTCGGCGAGTACGACAAGGCGACAGGGGCCGCGAAAGAGGCCATCGACCTTCAGGAGAAATTCATCTCGGGCAAGGAGGGGCTCCAGATCGTCGGCGCGCACACGCGCCTCGGGTACGTCTATTACCGGCAGGGCCGGTACGACGACGCGATCAGGGAGTACAACACCGAGATGGACTTTCTGATGTCGAGCGACCACGCGCTCCGCGAGCGCACGATGATCGAGCTCGACCAGAAGCTCGGCGCGGCGTACCTGAAGAAGGGGATGGCCGAAGAGGCGGAGGGCCGGTTCAAGCGCGCGGTGAAAAAATTCGAGGACCGCATATCGAAAGGCGCGGTCGATCCGCCCACCATGTATTACATAGCCTGCCTCTACTCCCTGCGCGGGGAGGCCGACCCCGCGATCAAATACCTCAGGGAGTCCATGGAAGGGTTCGAGAAGATCAACCGCCTGCGGGCGAAGACCGACCCCGACTTCGACCCCGTGAGGGATGACCCGCGCTTTGTGGAGCTGATCTCTTCCTGAGAAGAGAGGCGAGGGTTATAGAGCGACCCGGTGACCCGACCCGCCCGAGCCTGTTCCCTAATCATTCTCTCCCGCGAAGGAGATGCAGAGGTCGCGGGCGGTCCGGATGAGGTAATGGTCCGCCGGGACCGCCTTCACGCCCTGCACGCATTCGGCGAGCGGCACGACGACGATCTCGTTGCAGGTCCAGCCGACCATAGCGCTCGTGTGGCCGGCCGCGAGGGCGCGGACGGCGGCCGAGCCGAAGCAGGAGGCGAGCATGCGGTCGAAGGCCGTGGGCGTGCCGCCCCTCTGAAGGTGGCCGAGCACGACCACGCGCATCTCTTTGTCGGAGTGGCGCGACACCTCTTCGGCCACGCGCTCGGCGATGCCCCCGAGCCGCGCGACCCGGTCGGGGCCGCCCCGGTCGCGGTACGACGGGAGGCCGCGCGAAGGGGTCGCGCCTTCGGCGACGACGACGATGGAGAAGTGCCTGCCCTGCGAATCGCGCTCGCTGATCTTCGCCGCCACCTTCTCCGGGCAGAACGGAATCTCCGGGATGAGTATCACGTCCGCGCCCCCGGCTATGCCTGCCTGCAGGGCGATCCACCCGACGGAGCGGCCCATCACTTCAACGAACATGACGCGGTCGTGACTCTCGGCGGTGGTGTGCAGCCTGTCGATGGCTTCGGTGGCGATGTCGAGCGCGGTGTCGAAGCCGAAGGTCAGGTCCGTGCCCACGAGGTCGTTGTCGATGGTCTTGGGGACCCCGACGACCGGCACGCCCATCTGTGAGAACTCGTAGGCGATCCGCTGCGAGCCTTCCCCGCCTATGACCACGAGGGCGTCGAGGCCGAGGCTCTTGAAATTATTGCAGGCCTCTTCGTAAGCCGCCTCGTTCTTGACCGCCTTGCCGTCCACTATATGCACGCCGAAGTGCCCTCGGTTGACGCTGCCCAGGATCGTCCCGCCCCTCGGCAGCAGCCCCCTCACTTCCTGAGAGCCGAGCACGCGAGTCCGCGGCTCCCCCATCAAGCCTTCGAAGCCGTCCTCGATCCCGACGACGTTGCAGCCGTAGACGCTGATGGAGGTCTTGACCACCGCCCGGATGACGGCGTTAAGGCCGGGGGCGTCGCCGCCTCCCGTGAGCACCCCGATATTTTTTATGGATGAAGACACGATCCACCTCCCCCTGTCGATTCAAAATCCCGACGGCTCGTCGAGGCGCATGTCGATCAGCTCTATCGCGCCCGCGCCTTCGAGCAGCCCGACCCGGTAGAGATTATGGCCGAGTATCTGCGGCGCGCCCGAAAGCGTCAGACGCCCGGCCCGCGCGCGGAGCATGCGCAGGCAGCTCACGGCGGTCGCGGCCGCGACCCCGTCGCCGATGTCGAGGCCCGAAAGATCGAGCGCGAAGGCCGCGCGGCCATCGACTTCGAGCGACGACAGGAGCGACTCGAACTCCGGCGCGTTCGCCTCGCTCAGGTCCCCCTCCAGGCTCGCGGACCTGCCCGCGGCTCGCACGGTCAGCCTGATCTCGGAATCGCTCATGACTTTAGCACAAATTCATAGGGGCAGCCCCGCGGCTGCCCCTGAAGTCGTCCCGCCGGACGTCACTTCTTTCTGTACTTGTCGAACCAGCCCCGCAGGTAAAGGATCTGCTGGAGCCTGTTCGACGGGTGGCGCGGCATGAAGTTGAAGCCGTGGTACTCGTCCGGGAGGCGCACCATCACCGTGTCCACCTTGCGCAGCTTCAGGGCGCGGTAATACTGCTCCGTCTGCTCCATCGGCGTGCGCAGGTCGAGCTCGCCCGTGAGCAGCATGGTGGGCGTCTTCACGTTGCCGACGTAGGTGATGGGCGAGCGGCGCAGGTGCTCTTCCGGGTCCTCCCACGGCAGCTTCTTGAAGTTGTAATACCACGACGACCCGTCGGTGGTGCCGACGAAGCTGTACCAGTTTATGACCGGCTTCATCGAGACCGCAGCCGCGAAGCGGTCCGTGTGGCCGACGATCCACGCCGTGAGCACCCCGCCGCCGCTGCCCCCGGTGACGAACAGGTTGCGCTCGTCCACGTAGCCCTTCCTGATCACGGCATCGACGCCGTTCATCAGGTCGTTGTAATCCTCTCCGGGGTAGTTGTTCTTGATCGCGTTGCCGAACTCCTGCCCGTACCCGGTCGAGCCGCGCGGGTTCGTGTAGAGCACGAGGTAGCCTTCGGCCGCGTGGTTGTGAAATTCGAAATTGAACCCCACCCCATACATCGAGTGCGGGCCCCCGTGAATGTAAAGGATGAGGGGGTATTTCCTGGAAGGGTCGAAGTCGGGCGGCTTCACGACCCAGCCCTGAATCTTCTTCCCGCCGACCGAGTCGTACCATATCTCTTCGACATCGCCGAGCCTGCGCCCTTCGAGCAGGTCCCCGTTCACGTCGGTCAGCTTCTTAGGGGTCGCCTGCGCCGCCGTGAGCACGACCACGTCGCCCGGCTCGCTCGGGCTCGTGAGCACCCCGGCCATCAGCCCGTTCTTCGCGACTGACGAGATGCTCAGCTGGTGATTGCCTTTCGTTATCTGGCGCGGGGCCCCGCCCTTCGCGGAGACGAAGTGCAGGTTGTTGGTCCCGCGGTCTTCCGTGACGAAGTATATCCCGCCCCCGTCGCCCGCCCATGCCACGGGGTCGGGCGCGCGGTCGAACTCTCCCGTGAGCAAACGCTTGTTGCTCCCGTCGATTGCCATCAGGTAGAGCTTCGACACGGTGTAGGTGTCGTCCGTCTGGTCGTACCCGGTGTAGGCGATCCACCGGCCGTCGGGCGAGACGGTCGGGTTGCCGTCCGGCCCCTTGCGGTCCGTGAGCGCGCGGATGGGCCCGCCGTTCACGCTGACGGAATAAATCTCCCCCGCCCCGCGGATGTACTCGGCCTCCGGCTGCCGGACCCCGCTGAAGACAATTGTTTGAGAATCGGGCGTCCACTCGGGCGAGCCGTGGTTGTAATCCCCCTCGGTCAGCTGGCGCGGGGTGCCGCCCGAATCCGGGATCACGTAGATGTGGTTGAAGCCTTCGGGCCTGAAGCCCGAGCCGTCCGCGCGGTAGTTGAGGCGGTCGATGACTTTCGGGGGCTCGACCCATTTAGCGCCCTCGGGCCGGGGCGGCATCTTGACCGTGAAGCCGGGCTTGTCGGGCGCGAGCATGTTGAAGGCGATCTTCCTGCCGTCGGGCGACCACTGGATGTTGTTGGGCGAGCGGTCGAGGCGGGTCAACTGCGTCTCTTCGCCCGTGTCCATCCACCTGACGAAGATTTGCGCGCCTCGGGGCTGCCCCGGCGCGACGTAGGCCAGCCGCTTGCCATCGGGCGACCATTGCGGGGACGAGCCTTTCGTGAGAAAGCGGTTCTTGCTCCCGTCCGCGTTCATGATCCAGAGGTCGGTCTCGAACTTGTCGTTTACCTTGTCCGTCCACCGGCGCGCGTAAACTATCTGGGTGCCGTCGGGCGAGACCTGCGGCGAATTCACGTATTCCCAATCGAGGTAGAGGTCGAGCGTGAGCCGCTCTTTCCCGTTAGCCCATGCGCTCGCCGTCATCGCGACGGCAAGCATTAACGCTGTGAAGAAATTCCGTTGTCGCATAGGGACTCCTTAGGTTTCCACTGTTACTAGAACGCAGGGTTGATTGTTGAAGAGTTTTTTCTGCGTGAACGGAAATTCTACGTTCGCGGGTAAGGCCGGTCAAGCGGCCCGCGCCGGGGACGCGCCCCCTGAAATTGCTACGCGGCGGTTGCTGCATTATCATACTGAAGTGGCTTCGGTACTTTGCTGAGAAGGATCAACGTGAATGACAGACCTTCCGCTCGATCACATTGCGGTCGTTTCCCGGGACATGGACGCGGACGTGGGCTTTTATTCGCGCCTCGGCTTCACTCTGGAGACGCGGTACGGCGACTGGGCCATGCTGCGCGACCCTTCGGGCCGCGGGATCGCCCTGCTCATGCCCGGAGGCAAGCACCCGCCTCACATAGCTCTCAGAGCGCCCTCGCGCGAAGTCCTCGAGGCGCTGGCCCGCGAGCACAACGGGCGCGTAAACGGGCACCGGGACGGCTCCGTCTCGGCCTACGTCAGGGACGCGAGCGGCAACGCTCTGGAGATCGTTTTTTATCCGGGCGAGGAAAAATAGGGAGGCGGCCGCGCGGCGCTGACGGAATTTCCGACGCGATTGCGGGGCGCGCGCGACGGACCCGCGCGCTCAGCGGGGCGGGCCATTGAAAGGAGAATCAGGTGGACCATTCGGAAGGGTTTCTGAAGATCGTGAGCGACGCGAAGAGCCGCGTGCGCGAGACCACGCCCGAAGAGGTGAGGAGGAGGCAGGAGGCGGGCGAGGAGTTTCATTTCGTGGACGTGCGCGAAGACGACGAGTGGAGGGAGGGCCGCGCGGAGGGGGCGGTTCACCTTGGTAAAGGCGTCATCGAGCGCGACATCGAGCGGGCGATCCCCGACCGCGACGCGGAGATAATTCTTTACTGCGGGGGCGGGTACAGGTCCGCGCTCGCGGCCGACGCGATTCAAAGGATGGGGTATAAAAACGTCATCTCGATGGACGGCGGCTGGAAGCGGTGGAAAGACCTGGGCTATCCCACGAAAGCCGACTGAAATGGCTAACTGACATGGCTAAACGAAGGTACATCTCCGAAGACGACCCCGACGACGATGGCTACGTGGAGGCGGAGTGTCCCGCCTGCGGCGCTCCGCTCACGGTCCGATTCCAGAAAGGCCGCCGCTCGCGCCGCCTCAACTGCCCGGTCTGTCTGGGCAAAGTCACCGTCTCGCGTGAAAGCGAAGCCCCGGAGCCGCCCCTGATTCAACTCGGCGGGCGCGGCGATCAAAATTAAATGGAGCAAGAAAAGATAGCAAGCGGCGCGACCGATCCCGTCGAAACGCCGCACGTCATTCTGTCGAAGCGCCGCCGGTGGGCGGTGACGGCGGGCGTCCTGCTCGGCATGTTTCTGGCCGCGCTCGAAGCGACGGTCGTCGGCACGGCGATGCCCACGGTGATCGCCTCGCTCGGGGGGCTGGACCGCTACAGCTGGGTCTTTTCGGCTTACCTTCTGGCCTCGACCGTGACCGTCCCGGTCTGGGGCAAACTCTCGGACCTCTACGGAAGGCGCCCGCTCTACCTGATCGGAGTCGTGCTCTTCCTGCTCGGCTCGGCGCTTTCGGGGGCGGCCCAGACCATAAACCAGTTGATCGTCTTCCGCGCGATTCAGGGGGTCGGGGCCGGCGCGCTCATCCCGCTGAGCCTCACGATCAACGGGGACATCTACACGGTCAGCGAGCGGGCGCGGATGCAAGGGTTGTTCAGCGGGGTCTGGGGGCTGGCCTCGATACTCGGGCCGATTGCGGGCGGGTTCATCACAGACCAGCTCTCGTGGCGGTGGGTCTTCTACATCAACATCCCATTCGGGCTCGCGGCGGCGGCGGTCGTCGGCGTCGCCCTGAAGGAGCCGAAGAGGACCGAGCGCCCCATCATAGATTACGCGGGGGCCGCATGGCTCACGATCTCCATGACCCTCCTGCTGCTTGCGCTCGTCGAGAGCGGGGACCTGTCATGGACCGCGCCCCTCGTGCTCTTCCCCTTTCTGGGTTCCCTGATATTCGGGGCGCTTTTCATCTGGACGGAGCAGCGGGCCGCCGAGCCCATCGTGCCTTTATCGCTCTTTCGGAATCGGGTCATAGCGGTCGGGTCGATCCTCGGCTTCCTGATCGGCACGGCGATGTTTGGCGCGATCTCCTTCATCCCGCTCTTCGTGCAGGGCACTCTGGGAGGGACGGCGACTCAGGCGGGCTCGGTGCTCACGCCCTTCCTGCTGGGCTGGGTCACCCTCGCAATCGTGGGCGGGCGACTGATGTTCAGCATCGGCTACAGGCGGACGGTGCTCGCGGGCCTCGTGATCGTGACCATAGGTTTCGCGATACTCGCGACCTTCGGGCGCGGGACGCCTCTGTGGTGGCTGCTCGTGGACATGGGGTTGATGGGCTCAGGCATGGGCCTCGTGGTTCTCGCGCTCCTGATCACGATGCAGAACTCCGTGGACCGCCGGCAGCTCGGCATCGCGACCTCGCTCAACCAGTTCTCGCGCTCGATAGGAGGCGCGGTGGGAGTCGCGATCATGGGCGCGGTGTTGAGCATCAGCCTGTCCGCGCACCTGTCGGAGCTTCAGGCCGCGACGGGCCTGCCGCAGGAGGAAGTCGCGCGGCTGGTCCACAACCCGAGCGCGCTCATAGAACCGGTCTCGCGCGCGGGGCTCCCGGAGTCGGTCATCAAGCCTATGGAAGCTGCTCTCGGCGGCGCTCTGCATAACGTCTTTCTGGTGGGGACGATCTTCGCGGCTCTGGGGCTGGCCTCCGGCTTCTGGCTGCCTTCGAGTTACTCGCGGGGGACGGCCGAGCCCGCGAGCCCCGAACAAGAGGCCGCCCACACGCCCGCCGAATGCGAGCGCCTGCTGATGGCCGAGATGACACAGATAGACGCGGAGCACGAGCCCGAGGCGGAGGCCAGAGGTTAGACGCTAGCTGCAAGTGCTATTGATCGGGAGGCGGCGAAGGACGGAGCCAGCGCCGCCCCGGTCACTCTTCCCGGAAGCTGAACAGCTTGTACCTGCCGTCCATCTCAAGCATCGACCCGAGAACGCTCACTTCCCTCTGCTCTCCGCTCTCGTCTTTTAAGACCAGCCGCGTGTCTTTGTGAATCCTGTACGTGTAGTGATCTTCGGTGCCGCCCGCGAAGCGCACGAGGGTCACCTCGTACCGCCTGCCCGCGTGCCGGGGCAGCAGCTCGCTCAACCCGCCGTCGCTCTTCAGAGTCGCCTGATCCCATGCCCAGTCACATGTGACGTTCGGGATTCGGCTCGACGGAAGCTCCGGCCAGACGTACTCGCAGAACTCCCGCCTTGTAAGGCGCAGGGATTGAATCGCCTTCGCGTCGTTCCCGGAGAGGTATTTCAGGAATCTCTTCGCGAGGGCTTCAGGGCTCGGTTGCCCGTTGATCAAAGGGCGAGGCTCTGACGGCTTCGCCCTCGGCGGCGGCGGCGGCAGAGGGGCCGACGCGGCAGAGAGCGGGTCGTCAGACTCGCCCCCGCCGCACCCCTGAGCCATCAGCATGCAGGCGAAGATCACGGCGGTGCCGACGGACGAAAAGATCAGTTGCCGAATACGTAATTCACCCATCCCAGAGTCCAATCCTCATTCGCGTCGAAAGCGCCCAGGTAAGGCGCGGCCACGAAGAACGGGTCGTTAACGAACGGAGCTTCCGCGTTAGCCGCGACTAGGGCGGGCGACCCGGCCTGCGGGCGGAAGTCCGGGGCGGTCTTGTCGAACGGGTCCGCGAGCAGGGGGTCCTGCTGAAAGACCTTCACGCCCCTGGCTTCAATCGCGGCCACGGTGGCCGCCGCGAAATTCGCCCCCGCGGGAGTCGCGTTGACCCCGTTGTTGAAGAACAGAGCGCCGCGAATCTGGAGGTTGTTGTTCTCCAACTGCGCGAGCGAGACCGCGCCGTTGATTTCGAGGCCGACGTTCTTGAACCCCATGACGATGAAGTTACGAAGCTCGCCCGCCGTCCCCCTCCGCAGCAACACTCCGCGGGTGCTGCCGGTGCCCGTGGTGGGGTCCCCGACCAGGGTGGCATTCATGATTCGGGGCGACGAGCGTGGGGTGAAGTTATTATCGACATCGTTGTTGTCGGCCTCGATGCCTGCGTCGGCTTCGTCCCCCCTCTGCTGGGCGAGCAGGAATTGGACCTTGCCGGACCAGCCGAAGGTCCAGTCGAAAGAGTCATCGCCCGCGCCTACGACCGCCGCGTGCTTCATGTTGACGTTCCCGCCGAACATCTCTATGCCGTCGTCTCCGCCGAAGGATGACGAGATGAAGTCGATGTCGGTGCCGCCGCCGACGCCCTGAAAGGCGATGCAGTTAAGCTCGTTTTCGGGGCTGATCGCGAACCCCCCGTACTCGACGCGGACGAACCGCATGACGCCCGAGCTCTCGCTCGGGTTGGGGTTGGTCCCGCCTCCGTACTGGCCCGTGCCGCCTTCGCCGGTCGCGATGCCGGTCGGGACGTTGATGGGCGCGTTGCCGTTGAAGATCAGGCCGCCCCAGTCCCCGCGCCTCTTCCTCCCGGCGGGCGCGGCGCTGGTGAATACGATGGGCTGTTCGCGCGTGCCGAGCGCCTGAATGGTCGCCCCCTTGTCGATGACCAGGAACGAGCCGAGGCTGCCGAATATCTGTGTGCCCGGTTGAATGATCAGCTTTTTCTTGATGAAGACCCCGCCCACCAGCACGTAGTTCTTGCCCTTCTTGAGCTTCACCTTGTTGATCGTGCCTTCGAGGACCACGGTGGGCTTGGTCTGGGCCTCGGACGAGCCGCCGAGCGCCCAGCCCATGCCGAAGACGACGCCCGCCACCAAAGCCGCGGTTAGTATTTTACGAATCATGAACAAATCTCCTCCTGTCAAAATATTCGATAGGACAAACCGATGGCGAATGTTCTGCCGGAGCGGTAGACCCTGAAGGGCCGGTCGCCGAGGCGGTAATCGACCTGACGGTTCAGAAGGTTCTCGACCGTGAATTCCGCGCGGAGCTTCTTGTCCCCGCCGAACCCTTTCGCGAACATCAGGTCGAGATGCGGGTAGCTGTGCTCCACTATATTAGGCAACCCGAGAGCGCCCACGTCCGTGATGCGGGCGCCCGTGAAGTTGTAGAGCGCGCGCGATTCGAAACCGAGCCGCGGCAGGTCGTAAGCGAGCGACACGTTGAGGAGGTTCTCCGCCTGCCCGACCAGGGGCCGCTCGATGTCGGTCAGGATTATCCGGTTCTCTTCCCCGATCTCGACGCGCGAGCGCGCGAACGTGTAGTTGAGGTTCACCGAGAGGTTCTCAAGCCTCTGCCAGAGCCCGGACAGGTTCCTGCGCGTCTCAAGCTCGACGCCGGAGATGCGCGCCCGGTCCACGTTCCGGTAAGTCGTGCGCACTTCGGCCGTCGGCTCGACGACGACTTCTATGGGGTTCTCCATGTCTTTGTAGAAGGCGCTGACGGCGAGCAACTCCGTGGGCGAGTAGAACCACTCCCACCGCAGGTCGTAGTTGGTGATCAGGGTGCGCTCAAGGTCGGGGTTGCCCACGGTGGAGCGGCCGCCCGTCACGTCCGTGAATTCGAAGGGGCTCAGCTCGCGGAACTGCGGGCGCGAGACGGTCCTGCTGTAGCCGCCGCGCAGGGCCATCGAGCCGTTCCTGAGCGAGTACGCCACCCCGACGCTCGGGAGCCAGTCAGTGTTCTCAAGCTCGGCGAGGATGGGGACCTGCCGCGCGCGGAAGGGCTCGAACGTCTGCACCCTCTGAACAGATTTCTCCGCGCGCGCGCCCCCGATGAAGCGCCACCTGCCCACGGTCAGGTCGCCCATCAGGTAGCCCGAAGTTATGTTGTGCAGGGCGTCGTAATGGTCCGTCGTGCGGGTCTCTTCGCGAATCTCGAAGCCCCGGTCCTGACCGATGTTGGCGGGCACCAGGAGTTGCTCGGGCGGGAGCGTCGTGTCTATGCCCGAGAGGCCGCGCGGCGTGAAGCGGAAGCGGCGGGAGTCGAAGACGCGGTCGCGATTGATGAAGCTCGCGCCCAACTTCGTGTTGAGCGACTTGCCGCCGAAGAACCAATACTTCGCGAGGTCGAAGGCCGGCTCGCGGACGTTCTCGCGCATCTCGTTGAAGAGGCGGAAGAGGCTCTGCGTCTGGTTGAGGTATACGAAATCATCGACGACCGGGGAGAACTCGTAAAGCGTCTCGCGCAGGTCCGGCTCGTCGAGAGTGGCGCGCGAGTAGGTGTACCTCCACGTCAGTATCGAATCGCCGAGGCTAGGCATGAGGTGGTTGCCCGATGCCTGCCCCGTGTAGATCCGCTCCTCCATGTAGCGCAGGCGCGTGTTGCGGAGGTCCGTGCCGCGGTCCTGATTGAACCCCTCGAATACGCGCGTCTCGTCGTTCGCCTGATTGGTCAGGAAATTTTTGAAGAACAGGCGGTGGTCTTTATTGATCTCGTAAGTGGTGTTGAGCGTCCCGGCGAGCCTCGCCGTCATCGTGCTCGAATCGTAATCGTAGCTGTGAGTCGGGCTGAGCCTGCCCGCTTCGGCTATCTGATAAAAATTCCTGACTTCGCTCCGGGTCTGCAGCTCGTTCTTGAAGCTCAGGGCCCCGATGACCCCGAACCGGCCGAAGGACCTGCCGCCGGACACGCTCCACCCGAGTTCCGGGCGCGCGCCTTCCTCCCTCGGGTCCCAGATATTTTCGAAAGACTCCCCGAACGATTCCATCTGCTCCGGCGTGAATCCGCCCGGCAGAAAGATGTTGCCGCGGAGCACCCGCTCGCCCGCCGGGATGGCCGCGGGCAGGCTGCGCGCCCGCCTGCCGAAGCCGAAGAAATCATTGCCGCCGCCCGCATAGCCGAGGAAGCGCTTGCCCTGCGTCTCGCTGTTGAAGCCGAGCGAGAAAGACACCGACAGCGAAGCGGCCCTGGGCAGGTCTACGGTTTCGAGGCGGACGAGCCCGCCGGAGAATTCTCCGGGCTGGTCGGGCGTGAAGGTCTTCAGGATTTTTATGTTTTGCAGGAGGTTGGCCGGGATCAGGTCCATCGGCACGACCTTGCGGTCGGGCTCGGTCGTCGGCATGATCGCGTCGTTCATCGCGGTGTTGCTGTAGCGCTCGCCCAGCCCGCGAATGAAGACGAACCGGTCGACTACCGAGACTCCCGGCGCGCGCCGCAAGACCCCCGCGGCGCTCGACGCGGTGTCCTTGCTGATCTCTAACGCCGAGATCGCGTCGGAGATCGTCGTCGAGGCCTTGCGGTCTTCGAGCATCGCGACCACGTCGTTGCTGCTCCCGGCGGAAACTGTCACGCTCTCGCCGACCTGGTGCCCGACCGGAGACAGGGCGGCGTCGAGCTGCTTCGATTCGCCCGATATTATGAGCACGTCGGCGACCGACTGGTCGTTGAAGCCCTCCCTGAAGAAGCGGACCGTGTACGTTCCCGGCCCGAGGCTTATCGAGTAATCGCCGGACACGCCCGTGCTGAAAATCTCTTCGTGGCCTGTGACCTCTATGCTCACTTTAGTGAGAGGGTCGCCGCTCGCGACGTTGTAGACCGCGCCCTCAAGCCTTCCGGGGCTCCGCTTCTGCCTCTGCTGCCCCGCGCGAGCCGAGGGAGTCATCGAGGCGAGCGCGGCCAGAATGGATAAGATTGATAACAGCCTTCTTATTCTCGGGAACATCCACCCTCCTTAAAATCGCGCCGCGAGCGCCCGGACTCATGAAGTGTGCGGCAGATCGCGGCAGATCGATGAACGGTGCGTTGTCGGCGCTGTTACGTTAAGCGGGGATATTAGCGGAGGGTGATTAAATCGGTATTATGCGGTGGTTAACTTCAGATTAAAAATATTTTGCCGGAATGTAAACCGCAATATTTTGGAGGTCAGACGGGAGACACATACTTCATATGGTATGAAGCCAGTCGGAGCGATTATCTATTGAGCAGCCCCAGAATCGTCGTGGGCGAGTCGGTCTTTATGGCGTCGACGCCGAGCAGGGTCATGGCGCGCGCGATGTCGGGCGAGTCCACGGTGTAGACCCAGACTTCGACGCCCGCCTTATGAGCGAGGTCCACGACCTCCCATGAGAGCTTCTTGTAAGAGACGGAGATCGAGTGCGGCTTGAACTTCAGCACGCGCTCAAGCGCGACTTCGTAAGGCACGGAGCCGTCGCCTCCGGGGTTGATCTGCAATTTCAGTCGGGTGCCGAGCGCCGAGCGGAGCTTCTCCGCGGTCCTGAGGTCGGGCGGTTCGAGCACCACGCGGTCGAGGCGGCGGAAGTCCTTGAGCGCCGCGATTGTCTTATTCACCAGCTCGTCGAACTGCGGCACCCTTTTCAGCTCGATGTTGAGGAGGCCCGACCTCACGTCGGCGAGCAGGTCGCTGAGCGTGGGCACGCGGCGGCCTCCCGTGTCGTCTCCGACCGGGGTAAGCTCCTGCTGGCTAATCTCCGCGTAAGACATCTCGGCCACGGGGCGGCTGCGCTGCGCTTCGGGCAGCCCCTCGACCCGGCCGAACTTTTCGTCGTGGTAGACGATCACGACGCCGTCGCGCGTCAGGCGGAGGTCGGTCTCTATCCCGTCCGCCCCGACCCTGATCGCGCGCTCGAAAGCCGCGATGGTGTTCTCGGTCGATTCTTTCGCGCCGCCCCTGTGCGCGATCACCAGGGCGCGCGCTCCGCTCAGGGTCGAGGGGGGCGCGTCACGCACCTGGGCCGCGGCGGGCGGAACGGAAGCGATGGCGAGCGCGACGAGCGCGACGATGGCGAGCGCGCGAAGAGCCGTGGATGCGGAGGGTGTGCGATTCATCTCTTACACCTGATCCTCGGGGCCGAAGTGCTTCTTCAGCCTGTCGTAAGTGGTCGGCAGGTCTTCGGGCAGGACGCGCGTCTCCCCGACTATGGAGACGAAGTTCGCGTCGCCCGTCCAGCGCGGGACGACGTGGAGGTGGAGGTGGTCGGCCACGCCCGCGCCGGCGCTGCGGCCCAGGTTCATGCCGACGTTGAACCCATCGGGGCTGTACTCCGATTCGAGTGCGCGCTGCGAGCGCTTCGCCAGCTCCATCATCTCGGAGGTCGCTTCGGAAGAGGTCTCCGCGAGCGACGCCCTGTGCTCGTAGGGCACGATCATCAGGTGACCGCTCGTGTAAGGGAAGAGGTTGAGGATCACGAAATTCAGGCGGCCGCGATGAACCACGAGGCTCGCGCGGTCGTCGTCACCGCTGACCGCGCGGCAGAAGACGCAGCCCGGCTCGCGGTCGGCCGAAGCGATGTACTTGTAGCGCCAGGGACTCCAGATATGTTCCATTCAAAGCCCGCGAGTCGGCCTCATTTCCAGAGGTATTGAAACTGCAGAGAGGAGCCGGGCGGCTGAAGCGCCCCGCTCGTGATCAGCCCGCCGAGGTCGGTCTTGGTCAGCAGGTCGAGTATCGAGCCGCGGCTCGGTTTCGGGGGGGTCACGACCGAGGGCTCTCCCTGAATGCCGGCCATCTCCGCCGTGATCTTCAACGCCTTTTCGTAGTTGCCGAGGTCGTCGATCAGCTTCTCTCTGATCGCCTCCTCGCCCGTGTAGACGCGCCCGTCGGCCAGTTGCATCAGCCTGTCGCGCGAGGGCCCCTTATCGCCTCGGCCTTCCACGATGGCGTTTATAAACTGGGCGTACATCTGATTGATGAGGCCCTGAAGGTACTCGCGCTCCCTCGGGGTGAGCGGGCGCGTCGGGGAGCCGGAGTCCTTGAACTCGCCGCTCTTGATCACCTCCGACTGTAGCTGCGCCCACCTGAGCAGGTCCCCGTAGTTCACGTATTCGGCTATCACGCCTATCGAGCCCGTGATCGTGCCGGGGTTGGCGACTATGTGGTCGGCGGCCGAAGCGACGTAGTAGCCGCCCGACGCGGCGACCGACCCCATGGAGACTACGACCTTTTTATTCTTCTCCTGGCGGACCCATTTGACCTGATCGTAAATCTCCTGCGACGCGGCCACGCCCCCGCCGGGGCTGTCGATGCGCAGCAGAATCGCCTTCACGCGCGAGTCGTCCGCGTACATCTTCAGGTGCTCGTTCACGGGCTTGGAGTCGAAGATCGGCCCTTCGAGGTAGACGACGGCCACGCGGTCGCCCATAGACCCGAACCCGCCCCCGGTCAGGAGCAGGGCGGCGAAAAGGATCACGCCGACGAAGAGCACGAAGGCAAGGCCCGCCACGATCAGGATGGTTGTAAGGTTAAATCTTTTCACGGCCAACACCCTTTCCGGCCGGGGCGCGCGAGGACCCAGGGCCGCGCGCCGCGGGAGACTACTCGCAAAAAAGACCACGGATGCGGGCGGATGGGCGCGGTCCGTGTGACAGAGAGTCCTTAAACCGTCAGCCGTGCGCATCCGTGCGCATCCGTGGTCTTGAATCGAAACGTGGCTTTAGAAGCCGGGCTTACTCTTCGCGCTTCTTGTCGTCGGACGTGGTGCGGAAGATGTCGCCGAGCGTGGCCATACCCGAGCCCGTCTCGTGGTACGTGCGCACGTCTTCCGGGTCGTTCTCCTTGCCGACGGCGCGGGCCGACAGTCCGATCTTCTTCTGGGCCGCGTCGAGCTTGAGTATCTTGAACTGGAGGACCTGGCCGATCTTCACGGCGTCTTCAGGCTTCTCGACCCGTTCGTCACTCAACTCCGACACGTGGCACAGGCCCTCGATCCCCTCCTCGATCTCGACGAACGCGCCGAAGTTGGCGAACCGCACCACGCGCCCCGTGACCACGTCGCCGAGCTTGTGGACCTCGAAGAAGCGGTCCCACGCATTCGGCTCAAGGTCTTTGATCGAGAGGCTCAGCCGGCGGTTATCGACATCGATGTTGGTGATGACGGCGTCGACCTGCTGCCCCTTCTTCAGCACGTCCGAAGGGTGCTTGATCCTCTTGGTCCACGATATGTCGGAGACGTGGACTAATCCGTCTATGCCGTCCTCGATCTCGACGAACGCGCCGAAGTCGGTGAGCGAGCGGACCTTGCCCGTCACGCGCGAGCCGACATGGTAGCGGACCGGGAGGGTCTCCCACGGGTCCTCGCTGATCTGCTTGAGCCCGAGCGACACGCGGCGGTTGTTGGGGTCTACATCGAGCACCACGGCCTCGACCTCCTGGCCGATGGAGAGGATCTTCGACGGGTGCTTAAGCCTCTTCGACCAGGTCATCTCCGTCACGTGGACGAGCCCCTCGACGCCCGGCTCGATCTCGATGAACGCGCCGTAGTCGGTGAGGCTGACGACCTTGCCGCGGACCCTCGTGCCGGGCGGGAAGCGCTCCGCGACCGACTGCCACGGGTCCGGCATGAGCTGCTTGTAGCCGAGCGAGATGCGCTCCTTCTCGCGGTCGAACTTGAGCACCTTCACCTGTATGGTGTCGCCGACCTTGAGGATGTCGTTGGGGGACTGGATGCGGCCCCAGCTCATGTCGATGATGTGCAGGAGCCCGTCGATGCCGCCGAGGTCGATGAACGCGCCGTAGTCGGTGATGTTTTTGACCGTGCCCTCGATGACCACGCTCTCCTCGATGTTTTCGAGCGTCTCGGCCTTCTTCTTGCCGGTGACCTCTTCGAGCACGGCCTTGCGCGAGACGACCACGTTGCCGCGCTTGCGGTTGAGCTTGATGACGCGGACCTCGATCTCCGAATTCATGAAGGCTTCGAGGTTGCGGACCGGGCGGACATCGACCTGCGATCCGGGCAGGAACGCCGGCACGCCTTCGAGGTCGACCTTGAGGCCGCCCTTAATGCGGTCCACGACGCGGCCCGTGATGGTCTCGTGGTTCTGGTGCGCCCGGCGCAGCTTCTCCCACGACTGGACCTGCACGGCCGCCGCGCGCGAGAGGATGGCGTAGCCGTCCTGATTCTCGATGCTCTTGATGAGCACGTCGACCTCTTCGCCGCGCTTGACCGTGATGTTGCCCTCGCGGTCGAGGAACTCTTCGCGCGGGACGATGCCTTCGGACTTGAAGCCGATGTCGACGAGGACGTTCTGGTCGGAGATGCTGACGACGGTGCCTCGGACTATCTCGCCCTCCTGGATGGCCGCCGCGCTCTCCTTCTCGTAGTTCTCAAGCATCGCGCCAAAGTCGCCGCCGCTCGTTTCGCCGCCACCCTCTTGATCGGCCGATTCTCTAGCAGACGCGGTATCGTCGCTCGCCTCGTTTGCTGCCTGGGGAGCCGGGCGCGCATCTTCCGCGCTGTCTGGGCCGGTGCCCTTATCGAGCCTGGCGGTCTCTTCTTTGGCGCTATCGGCCGCCGCGCTCGCACCGGACTGGTTTACATTTTCTGTCGCCATTAATCGATACTCCTCCTCAACTGCCGTATTCGATCTATATAGAATCGCGTTCCTTTATATAGGGAACCAGTTGTCTCATAGTATGCTCACCGGCCCGCATCGTTCAAGCCCGTATGAAGAAACGTTGCCGACAAGGACTCGCACCGCGAGACTTCTCTTTGGAGGCCGTGCCTGCTCGCGTCGCGGCGAGCACGACAACTTCGGGTTACGGTGTCGCTTGTGCTACGGAACCCTCCCGATCCGAGAGAGCGTGGCAGGACTTTGAGTGCACGTGCCTGTCTATCCGTTGCTTCATCATACATCTGAGGCAAGGCACAACTCTACACTTTCGCGTAAATCGTGTCAAGCATACACGGCTCGGTATTTGCTCCCGCGCGCGGATCAAAGTGAGGCCCCGGCCGGCCGCATGTTTACGGCGGGCGGAGGCCATGAATGCGCGATCGCGCGGGGGCGATCCATTGAAGATACTCCGCGCGAATGCGCGCGCCCGCCGCCCCAATCGGCGGCGGAATCCGGGGCCGTCCCGTGGGCCTCGCGGCCATGAATTCGACGGCTTTAATGCTTGCGACTTGATACCCGTTATTGTATACTCGGCGTCCTCGATATCGAGGAGTTTAATTGATTGACATCGATGAACTACCTTAGACCCAGCTGGAAACAGCGATACATGATGATATCCCCGATGAACTGCTGTGATTATGTTTATAACGCTCGGAGACGATTCAGGGAGGACCGCACCAACTCGGCCGGTACTCTCTCCACCAATAACCGGTCACCACAGGAAGATAGTTAGCTTGAAGCCCCTTGAGGTAACTTAGCCCTGAAGACAAGCCCTGGATCGTTCACCCACTCGTAGCGACGGCTGCGGGATTCAAGTAATCTTTGAGGTCTATTCTGATGCTCCGTTTTCTGTCCTTGTCGTGCGTAGTGCTGTTCCTATTATGTACCTCAAGCGCGCTGGCGCACTCACACTCCGGGGGCCATGGCTCGCGCTCGCCCATCGAGTGGATGAGCGGTTACACGATGGTGCTCGTGGACGCGAATTCTAAAGAAGAATTACTCGCGGCGCGGGACTTCATTATGGCTCAGGGCGGGACGGTGTCGGTCCTCCTCCCGCCGCACACGATCTTCGGGTGGGTAACGCCCGAGGTCGGCTCGCGCATAATCGGAAGACATAAGATTCGCTCGCTGCACCGCTCGCCGGTCGAGCCTTCCGCCACGGGGTTCCGCGACAGCGCAACGGTAATCGCGATCAGGTCGTTCAACGACGTCGCGTCGGGCCGGAGCGCCGCGCGCACGATGCGCGAGATAGCGGACCAGTCGGCCAACCCCGCGAGCCGCCCCGCGATGCCGGACTGCGCCCTGCCGAAACCTCAGATAGACAGGGGCGAGTTCATTCGCAACCTGCGCTCGATGGGCGGGGGGCAGGCGGCCTCCCTGCAGAGCACCGTGACGCCCCAGTTCTGGAACAACAGCGACGTTATGGACGGCACCGTCGCGGTCGCGGCCTTCCTCATGGAGAGCAACGGCAACATCGACACGAACGTCTTCAACTGGAGCCAGGCGGATCAGGACCTCGCAATCGCGCAGATAATTCAAGGGCTCAACTGGTGGGTGGACCAGTCGAGGGCCTTCACGCTCGCCCGCCCCCTGCAATTCACCCTCGTCCCCTTCCTCCCGAACAACCCGGCGGCGCAGGTGCCTTACGAGCCCGCCCTGCGCGAAGGGCGCAACTCGCATGTGTGGATCAACCACATCATGAGGAATATGGGCGGGTCGTCCAACGACCAGTTCGTCAACGTCGCCTCTTTCAACCGGGTGCTGAAGGAGCAGAACCGGACCGACTGGGCCTTCACGATCTTCATGGCCTACAACCCCGCGCCCTCCCAGACCTCGTTCGCCGACGGGCGCGCGTCGTGGGCTTACATCGGGGGGCCGCACACCAACACGCTCTTCCGCAGCTTCGGGTGGGCGATCAACCAGACGATCAGCCACGAAGTCGGCCACATATTCTTCGCCTGCGACGAATACTCCCAGCCCGGCTTCCAGAGTTGCAGTTGCAGTTGCGCGCCGGAGGTGAGGCCCGCCGCGAAGAACGGGAACTGCGAAGACTTCAACTGCAACGCGAATGCGACGGCCTGCATTATGCGGCTCAACGAGGCTGCCCTCTGCCCGTTCACGGTCGCGCAGATAGGGTGGGCCGCGTCCGTGCCCAAGCCCCTGCCCTCCGCCCCGACCTCGCTCGTGGCGACGGCCGCCTCGCCAACCGTGGTGAACCTGATCTGGCAGGACACGTCAAGGGACACGCCCGGCACCGCCGACGGCTTTCAGATAGAGAGGCGCGGGGGGACGAGCGCCGAGTTCGCGCAGATCGGGGTGGTCAGCGCGGCGGGCGGCGACTCGCCCGGCTTCAGCGACTCCACGGTCCTGCCCAACACCGCGTACTCTTACCGCGTGCGCGCATTCAACCTGTCGGGCGTCTCTTCCTTCTCGAACGAGGCCGCGGTCGTCACGCCGATAACCCCGTCCTCGCTTAGCGTCTCCACCACGGAGATGCCCGCCGCGACGGTCGATGTCTCTTACAGCAAGGCTCTGACTGCCGTGGGCGGCGCGTCGAACTACACGTGGCAGATCGATACGGGCACGCTCCCTCCGGGGCTCTCGCTCTCACAGACGGGCACGGTCTCCGGCATAGCCACCACCGCGGGGGCCTACAACTTCGTCGTGCGCGTGACGGACTCCGATAACAACCGCGCGACGAAGGCCCTGTCGATCACGGTGAGGCCGGCCGCGCCTCTCACCATCACGACCCTGCAACTGCCCAGGGCGTCGGTCGGCACGCCCTACAGCCAGACGCTCGGCGCTTCGGGGGGCCAGACCCCTTACACGTGGTCTGTCCAATCGGGCGCGTTGCCCGAAGGATTGGTCCTCAACCAGAGCGGCACGATCTCCGGCATCCCCGACCGCGCGGGCAGCTCAAGCTTCGTCCTCCGGCTCACGGACGCGGCCAACGCGACCCAGACCGCGACCCTTTCGATGATCGTAAACCCCGGCTCGGTGCAGCTCGCGATAGAGACCGAGTCGCTGCCGGATGGGGTCGTCGGGCAGGACTACTCGCAGGCGCTCGAAGCCGTCGGGGGCACGGCGCCGTACGCATGGGAGATAGTTTCGGGCACCCTGCCCTCGGGCATCTCGATCTCCGAGTCGGGCGTGATCTCCGGCCGGCCGGCCGCGCCCGGAGAGGCGATCTTCGAAGTGCAGGCGAGGGACCAGAGCGGGCAGTCGGTCCGCGCGTCGCTTTCAATCGACGTGGACCCCGCGGCGCAATTGACCATCCTCAACGAAACCCTGCTGCCGCCCGCCGCCGTGGGCGTCCCCTACAACGTCGAGCTGAAGGCGACCTCCGGCACCGCGCCTTACACATGGAACAAGAAGAAGAAGGCGAAGTTCGGGAACTTCCCGCCCGGCATCACCATGTCGCCGCAGGGGGTACTGTCGGGGACGCCGACGGCTCAGGGCATGTCGAATTTCACCGTCAACGTGAAAGACTCGGCCTCAAAGACCGCGTCCAAGCCGCTCCAGATCGAGGTCGGGCCCCCGCCCGCCCCGCTCGCCGTGAGGACCGAGACGCTTTCGAATGCCACGCAGCAGTTGCCTTACCAGGCGACGCTTGAGGCCGACGGCGGGGTCGGCCCCTACACGTGGACGCTCGAAACCGGCGCTCTGCCCGACGGGCTGGCGCTCGCGCCCGATGGCAACATAGCCGGGCGAGCCACCACGCTCGGGTCCGTGTCGTTCATCGTGCGGCTGAGGGATTCGCTCGGCACTTTCACCACGAAGTCTCTCTTCATCGTGGTGATCCCGCCGCCGCCGCCTCTCGTCATCCAGACCATATCGCTCCCGGAAACGTTCGCCGAGCGGCCTTACTCCCAAACCCTGCAGGCGTCGGGCGGGCTGCCGCCGTACTCGTGGAGCCTCGTGAGCGGCAACATCGGGTCGGGGCTGAACCTCTCGGTCGACGGGGTCATCTCCGGCACGCCTATGGTTCCGGGCCTGAGCGTCTTCGTCATCCGCGTGACCGACTCGGCGCAGCAGACCGTGTCGCGCACGCTCGCGATCAACATCAAGCCCGCTGACAAGATCGTGCCCTTCGGGGACCTGGAGACGCCGGGCTTCCGCGCGACCCTCACCAACATGGCGACCGGCTCCGGGTGGGCGCTCGACAACACCGGGGTCACCCTCATCGAAGTCCTCGTGGACGGGGAGAAGGTCGGGCAGGCAATCTACGGCCTGCCGAGGCCGGACGTGGCCACCGTCTGGGGTAACTTCCCGAACGGAGGCACCTCGGGCTTCAGCTTCACGTTCGACACCAGACAGTTGAGCAACGGGGAGCACAGGGTCTCCGTCCGCATCATCGATGCGTCGGGCAACGCGACGGTGGTCGGCAACCGCCCGGTCAACGTGCAGAATCAGGTCCTCGCCATCACCACCCTCGCCGTCCCGAGCGGCAAGAAGGGCGACTTCTACTCGACGCAGCTCACGGCGATTAACGGCAGGGTGCCTTACACGTGGGAGCTCAACTCCGGGGCCCTGCCGCAGGGCATATCCCTGAACCTGTCGGGCCTCATCTCCGGCACGCCGTCGGTCTTCGGCGTCTTCCCGTTCAGCGCCCGCGTCAGAGACTCGGCGGGCGCGACGGCCGTCGCGAACTACTCGCTCACGATCAACCCGGACGTTCTTCAACTCGTCATCGTGAGCCGCGGCGAGCAGGCGGAGGCGAGCATCAACGCCGAATACTCGCTACAGCTACTCGGCGCGGGCGGCTCGCCCCCGCGGGTCTGGAGCCTCGCGAGCGGCTCGCTCCCGCCCGGACTCTCGCTGAGCCCATCGGGGATAATCTCGGGCAGGCCGACGCAGATGGGCCACTTCGTCTTCACGGTCAGGCTCTCCGACTCGGCGGGCGCGAACGTCACGTCAGAGATATCGATAAGGGTGATCCAGCCGCTCGCCATCGGGAATGCCGCGAGCCTTGCGCAGGGCACGGTCGGCGTCGCCTACTCGCACCAGTTCACGGGCTCGGGCGGCGACGCGCCCTATTTATGGAACATCGCTTCGGGGGCGCTCCCGGCGGGGATGGCGATCAACTTCACCACCGGGACGATCTCCGGCATCCCGACCCAGAGCGGGACGTTCACCTTCACGGTGCGGATGATCGACGCGGTGTTCAGGACCGTGAACTCGTCGCCGGTCACGCTCGTGATCGCGCCCCAGCCGGCGGAGCCTTCGGCGCGCGGCTTCTCATCGCTTTCGGAAGGCGAGGGCGAAAGCCCCGAGCATTTCATGAAGTATGTGGGTTTGACCGCGCGCCTCTTCGATTACTGGCGAGCGGTCACGGGCTGAAACCTACGACCGCACGGCGAGGCTCGTGAGCAGAAGAACTATCGCGTCTATGTCGTCGCGCGGGGAGATGGAGCGGTCGGAATTGTAATAGTTGTTGAGCAGGATGGAGAAGGCGAGCCGCTCGCCCGCGGCCGATGTCGCGTAGCCCGAGAGCGTGTAAACGTACCGCAGGGTGCCGGTCTTCGCGCGGACGTTGGAGGCGGCCGCCGTACCCTTCATCCGGTTACGCAGAGTCCCATCCACCCCCGCGACCGGCAGCGAGTCGCGGAAGATTCCGGCCCACTTGTGTCTGTCCATGAACTTTAAAAGCTCTACCGTGGCCGAAGGCGTTATCATGTTGCCGCGCGAGAGGCCCGAGCCCTCTTCGATCACCACCTCGCCTTTCCTCAACCCCATCCTCTCAAGGAACTGGTTCATCACTTCGACGCCGAGCTCCTCGCTCGTCTTCCCGGAATCCGCGTCGCCTCCCGGCGCGGGCGCAGGCTTAGTCAGGGCCCGCGACTTCTCGGACGTAGCGCCGACCTGTAAGAGCAACAACTGGGCGTAAAGGTTCTGCGAAGGCTTGAGGACTTCGCCCAGAATATCTTTGAGCGGCGGCGAATCGACCGAGCCCAGCTCCACGGCCTTCGACAGGTCCAGGGGGATCACTTCGCGATACTTCCAGTCGACCGACCGCGCGCGGCCCGTGACCGTTATGCCGCGCCGCGCCAGCACCTCTTTAAAAGTGGCCGCGAAGAGGTTCGCGGGGTTATGTATCGCGATCTTGCCCGCGTAGCCCGCCGAGCCGACAGGGTAATGGCCCGAGACGTAGATTATGTTCTCCCCGACCGGGCGGTAGACCGATATTTTAGATTCGCCCTCTTTGGGGAGGGTCCGCGTGCGGTTGATGATCGTGACCAGGGCATTCTTGGGCTCGGTCGTGACGCGGCAGGGGATGCCGGGCCGGTCCGCGGGCTTCACAGAGAGGTCGATCACGTTGTCGTTCAGCGTCAGGGCGGAGACTTCGGCGCCATCCCTCCACTGCAGGTCGTCCCACTGCCAGCCCCACCCGAACGGGGGGCCTTTGAAGAAGCTCTCGTCGGCCACGAGGTCGCCTTCGACCCGCCGCACGCCCGCGCGGGCGAGCGCCCCGGCGAGAGGGTCGAGCGTCGCGTAGTAATCGCCCCCGCTGAACCTCATCGACTGGGTCGGGTCGCCGCGGCCATAAATTATCAGGTCGCCTTTCAGGGTCCCCGAGGCGCTCGGGCGGGAGCCGGAATCGAGGGAGGTCGTGAAGCGATAGTCCGGGCCGAGCAGGTCGAGGGCGAGCGCCGAGGTGTATAGCTTGGCATTAGACGCGGGGGCGAAAAACTTTCCCGCGTTCTGCTCGAAGAGGGTCTTGCCCGTGTCGAGCGATACGACTTTCACCCCCCACGCAGCCGCCCCGAAGCGCGGCTGCGATGTCACCGCGCTTATGCGCGCGCGAAGGGTGTCGAGGTCATTTATCGGGGCTTCGCGCTCGGGGGCCGCCGCGTTCTGCTGCCGCGAGGCCGGTGCCGTCGCCGCGTGAAGCGAGGAAGGGGCGGGCAGGAGAAGGGCGAGCGATAAGGCCAGGCTGAGGGCGCGTGTCATGCCAGATGCTCCGACACCTCGCGCGCGAAGTAAGTCAGGATCAGGTCGGCCCCGGCCCGCTTGATCGAAGTCAGGGACTCAAGGACGACGCGCCGCTCGTCGATCCACCCCGCGCGCGCGGCGGCCTTTATCATGGCGTACTCGCCGGAGACCTGATAGGCGGCGATGGGCGCGTCGAATCGCTCGCGCACGGCGCGGATTATGTCGAGGTACGGGAGCGCGGGCTTCACCATCAGTATGTCCGCGCCCTGCTCGAAATCCAGCTCGGCCTCGCGCATGGCTTCGCGCGCGTTGGCCGGGTCCATCTGGTAGCCCCTGCGGTCCCCGAACTGGGGGGCCGACTGCGCGGCCTCGCGGAAGGGGCCGTAAAAGGCGGAGGCGTACTTCACGGCGTAAGACATGATCGGGATGTTCTCAAACCCCGAACCATCCAGCGCCGCGCGTATCGCCTCGACGAACCCGTCCATCATGTTCGAAGGCGCGATGATGTCCGCGCCCGCTTCGGCCTGGGAGACGGCGGTGCGGGCCAGCAGGTCGAGGGTCGGGTCGTTGAGCACCTCGCCGTTCTCGATCACGCCGCAGTGACCGTGGTCCGTGTACTCGCAGAGGCAGTTGTCGGCGACCACGACAACGTCTTTGACCTCGCGCTTGAGCGCGCGGATGGCGCGCTGGGTGATCCCGTCTTCGGCGTAGCCCCCGCTGCCCACAGGGTCTTTACCTTCGGGCACCCCGAACAGGATCACCGAGCGCACGCCGACCTTCCGCGCGCCCTCGACCTCGCGGACGAGCTCGTCAACCGAAAGGTTGAAGCAGCCCGGCATCGAGCCGATCTCGCGGCGGACGCCCTCCCCCTCGCACACGAAGAGCGGGTAAATGAAATCGTCCGGCGTGAGCCGTGTCTCCCGCACGAGCGCGCGTATGGCTTCGGTGCGACGCAATCTGCGGGGCCTCTGTATGAGATTCATTATTGCGACTCCTCATTCGTGGATGAAACCGCAAGGCCGCCTCTGAGTGACCGGCTATTCGTCCCCCGTGCCGGTGAAGAACAGCCTCGCGCACGTGTTCGAGCAGAGCGTGTGCGAGTACCGCCTGACGGCGCATTTTTCGCACACGGGCTTGAAACACACAGGGCACTTCAAGAGCCTGAGGACATCCGAAGTCTGATTGCATACGGAGCAGGTGGTCATCGCAGTGCTAAAGTATACCAGAACGGTCCGGGCTCACCAGAGTTTTTGTGACGCCGCAGCTTCCGCTCACGGATTCTGGTAGCTGGTCACCCGCACCTCCGCCGAGACGGGGTCTTTGCTGAAGACCAGAGTGGCTTCGGCGCTCGAATGGCCGGGGATGAAGTCGAAGGTGGTCGAGGCTTCCTCTTCCTCCCCATCCGCTTCCAGCTTTCCGCTGACGGTCACCTGCGCGCCCGTCGCGTCCCCGTCGTTGCTCACGATGACGGGCAGGTAGAAGACATCCCCTTCCGAGCGGATCGCCCCGCGGTCGATGCGGAATCGCGCGGGGTTGCCGGAAGGGTTGAGCCAGAGCGCGACGACCGTGCCGACCACCAGCAGGAGCAGGACGAGTGAGATTATCAGAGAGACCCACTCGGCCCCCGTGCGCGGCGCGATGCCCGACCTCTTTTTATGCTCGTGGCCCGGCTGCTGTTTCGTGTTTCGCTTTTTATCGGTCATAGAGCCAACCGCCCCGCCGCCCCGCCGATGGTCGCCGGGAACCCGAGGACTATGGTGTAGGCGACCCACTGGCTCAGAGGGTCTTCCGCGCGCACCAGCTGGAAGAGCCACATCATGAGCAGCGCGATGAGGAGCGAGAGCAGGTAAGAGATGAGCGTCTCGCTGATCGGGCTTTGGAAGATGCCCGGCTGCTTTATGCGGGCCGTCTGCGCGCCAAGCTCCGCCTCGAAGACGATCACGTAAGACAGCAGCAGGGACGCGCCCATCAGCAGGAGCAGGCCGGGCGAAGAGAGCCCGCCCGCGATCATCGGGATCTCGTCGGTCGGCGCGATTGAAGACGCTATGATGGTCGCCCCGAGCAAAGTCGCGCCCGCGTCGGCCAGGGTCCCCCGCCACGAGTTATCGCCCCAATCCTCGCCCCCGCCCTCCCCGCCGGAGTCGCCCTCTCCGTCCCCTCCGCCTTCCCCGCCCTCTTCCGGCCGCATCCTGAGAAAGTTGTTCGCGATGCCGACGCCGATGCTGAAAGGGACCGCCTCCATGACGATGCGGCCCATGATGGCTTCGAGCCCCTCGCCGAACTTTATAATGCCTATCAGCACTAGGCTGAGGGCCGCCGTCACCAGAGCGATGGCGAGCCCTTCGGCGCTGTCGGCGAATATCCTGGCCCAGGTGCGGGGCTGCCGCGCGCGAAATCCCCCGTTCAGATTCAGGGCCACCAGAGAGACGTAGGCGGTCACGAGGGCGAAGAGCATCCGCGCGGGCGAAGTGAAGTTCCCCTTCCACCAGACCTCCATCGTGTAGAGGAACGGCGCCCCGAAAAGGAACGCGCCCGCGATGGCTCGCATCAGGTCGTCGAATTCCTGATGCCACGGTGACACGGCCGGTGCTTTTGAGGCTTTCGACATAAACGAGATGAGGGCCTGGTCCGAGCTTCCGCCGCCTTATTCCGGCTTGCCAGCTCTTCTAACTTTTCCGGCTTTTCTTTAAGGGCGACTCGTCGTAATGCGCCAGCAGGTCCGCCGGGTCTTCGTAGATCGCGATTGCGCCCGAGAGGTCTTCATCCTTCCACCCGCCCGAGCGCAGGGCGATCACGCCAACCCCGGCCTTGCCTGCCGACTCTATGTCGTAAGGCGTGTCGCCGATCATCACCACTTCGTCCGGGGAGAGCCCCGCCTTGCCGAGCGCCGCCTCCACTATGTCGGGGTCGGGCTTGGAATTTTCCGCGTCGTCGGAGGAGGTCTTCTCTTCCATCAGGTCCGAAGCCCCCGCGACCTCAAGCAGCGGGTCCAGCTCGTCTTTTTTGGCCGAGCTCGCGACCGTCAGTTTCAGGCCGTCTTCCGTCATCCGCTTCAGGAGCTCCCGCGCGCCGGGCAGGGGCTTGATGGAAGGCAGGTACTTCTCTTTGAAAATCCGGCCGCGCCGCTCGCTCGCGCGCCTGCCTTCGGGGCTCTCTTCCTCTATGCCCGACAACTCGGGCAGGAGCTTGTCCCCGCCCATCCCGATGAGCCGCCGGGCCTTCTCGAACTCGGCCTCGACCCCCTGCTCCGACAGGGCCTCTACCCATGCGCGCGCGTGCGCGTCGTTGCTGTCTACGAGCGTGCCATCGACATCCAGGATCACTCCGCGAACCGGCTTCGCCATCAGAAACACCTCTGACGATTTGATACTCAAAAGCGTGTGCCACGGTCTCGGAGCGACGCCTATTCGCCGCCCGAAGCGCTGATCTTCCAGCCGTGCTCTTCCGACATCTTCTCGTGCAGGGAGAGGGCGTTCTCGTCGCGCTCCTTCATCGCCTCGTCCCGCATGCGGTGCTCGAAGGCCGCGCGGATGAAGGAGACGAAGAGGGGGTGCGGGCTGAGCGGCTTCGATTTGAACTCAGGGTGGAACTGGCAGCCCAGGAACCACGGGTGGTCCTGCACCTCTACCATCTCTATGAACTTCCCGTCCGGGGACTTGCCGGAAAAGACGAGCCCGTGCGCGCTCAACTCCTCCTCGTAACGCGGGTTGAACTCGAAGCGGTGGCGGTGGCGCTCGCTGATCTCTCCGCCCGCGTAGACCTCCTCCGCCAGCGACCCCTCTTTCAGCTTGCACGGGTATGCCCCCAGCCGCATCGTGCCGCCCATGGCCTCGACCCCGATCAGGTCGCGCAGTTTGAAGATGACCGGGTGCGGGGTGTCGTCGTCGAACTCGGTCGAGTCGGCCCCTTCGAGGTCGCAGGCGTTGCGCGCGAACTCGATGATCGCGCACTGCATGCCGAGGCATATGCCGAAGAAGGGGGTCTGCTCGCGCCGCGCGTAGCCGATGGCGCGGAGCATGCCGGAGATGCCGCGCTTGCCGAAGCCCCCCGGCACGAGTATCGCGTCGAAATCGCGCAGGCGCTCCTCCCAGCTCGGGTCCTCCAAAAGGTCTTCGGACTCGAGCCACCGGATCTGCACGCCGAGGCGGTTGGCGACCCCTCCGTGGATAAGCGCCTCGTTCAGGCTCTTGTAGGAGTCTTCGAGCTCGATGTATTTGCCGACGATGCCGATTGTCACCGACGCCTCGGGGTTCTTGATCGTCTCGACCAGGTTGATCCACGCGCGCAGGTCGCGACTCTCGGCCCTGAGGCCGAGCTTCTTAACTATCATGTCGTCGAGCCCCTGGCTCGAAAGCATCAGGGGGACTTCGTAAATCGTGTCTACGTCCTGCGCGGTGATGACCTCGTCCTCGCGCGTGTTGCAGAAGAGCGCGATCTTGGCCTTCATCTCTTTCGGGAGCGGGCGGTCGCAGCGGCACAGCAGCAGGTCGGGCTGGATGCCGATCTCGCGCAGCTCCTTGACCGAGTGCTGGGTCGGCTTGGTCTTCAGCTCGCCCGAGGCCGCGATGTAGGGCACGAGCGTCAGGTGGATGAAGAGGGCGTTCTCGCGCCCGACCTCGTTGCCCAGCTGCCGGATGGCTTCGAGGAACGGGAGGGACTCGATGTCGCCCACGGTCCCGCCGACTTCGACGATGACCACGTCGGCGGTGTCGCTCACGGCGCGGATCGCGTCCTTGATCTCGTTGGTGATGTGCGGGATGACCTGGATGGTCTTGCCGAGGTAGTCGCCCCTCCGCTCTTTGTTGATGACCGAGAGGTAGATGCGGCCGGTCGTCCAGTTGTTCGCCTGCGTGAGCTGGGCGTGCGTGAACCGCTCGTAGTGCCCGAGGTCGAGGTCCGTCTCCGCCCCGTCGTCGGTGACGAAGACTTCCCCGTGCTGGAAGGGCGACATCGTGCCGGGGTCCACGTTGATGTAAGGGTCGAGCTTCTGGAGAGTGACCTTCAGGCCGCGCGCTTCGAGCAGGCACCCGATGGAGGCGGCTGCCAGGCCCTTGCCCAGGCTTGAGACTACCCCGCCGGTGACGAATATATATTTGGTCATTATAGTGTCTCCTCTATTAACCTTTTAACTCGCTCGTAATCCTGCTCGGTGTCGACGCCCGTCGAGCGATGTTCGACCTGTACGATGCGAATGCGATACCCGTTTTCAAGCGCGCGAAGCTGTTCGAGTGATTCAAGGCGTTCGAGCGGCGACGGCTCCATCCCGGCGAACTGCCGCAGGAACCCGCTGCGGTACGCATAGAGTCCCGAATGCTTCCTATAATTAGACAACAGCCGCGCGTCGAGGCGCAACGACTCTTCAAGGGTCAGTCCGGGGGCGGGCCTGACGTAAGGCAGAGGCGAGCGCGAGAAATAGAGAGCGAAGCCGCGCGAGTCCGTTACTACCTTGACCACGCTCGGGTTGAATACGTCTTCGACTGAAGTTATGGGCTCTGACGTGGTGCTGATCAAAATTTCAGGGTCCAGGGCGAGGGGCTCGATGGCCGCGTCAATCGTCGCGGGCTCGATGAGCGGCTCGTCCCCCTGCACGTTCACGACCAGATCGGAGTCCACGGAGGCCGCGACCTCGGCCACGCGGTCCGTGCCGGAAGCGGCCTCGGGCGAAGTCAGGCGGGCCTCCCCTCCGTGCGAGGCGACCGCGCGCAGAATCCTTTCGTCGTCGGTCGCCACGATGACGCGCGAGACCAGGCGCGCGCGCGACGCCCGCTCAACCACATGCATTATCATCGGGATATTAGCCAGGGGGAGGAGGGGTTTACCCGGCAATCTAGTCGAGGCATACCGCGCAGGGATTATAGCGACTGCTTTCCCCTTCACGGGCCTCCACACTAACCGAATAGCAGGGCAATGTCAATTGAATTGGACTGAAAACTACCCGCCCGGCCCCATCTTCTCCCGGAGCACCCCCCACGCAATCGCGAGCTGCCCGAAGTAATAGGTGGACCAGACGAGGTAGTCGCTGTGATCGATGGGCATCTTGAATCTGTTTACCGCGATCAGGGAGTCCGAGATGACGAACAGCACAGCGCCCGCGGCAACGAGCGGGGTCCGGAACCCGGCGAGTACCGCCGTGAGGCACATGGCCGTTATCGCACTCAGGTAAAAGATCACGGGCATAGCGAGCGGCCCGAGGTCCGGCCCGAGCCACATCGTCATCGCCGCGCTGTAGATGAGCAGGATGAAGATGAGGGCCTTCCGCCCCGCCCGCAGGTCGAGCGGGCGCGGCACGGTCCGCGTGAAGAGAGCGAGGTAGAAAAGATGCGCGATCAGGAAAGAGCCGAGGCCGTAAACGAACAGGTTCGCCCCCTCGATGCCTAAGAACATGTCCCCCAGGCCGGAGAACGCGAGCGCCATACCCAGCAGCACGCCGTCCGCGCTCCGGAGCGCGCGCAGGGCCAGGAGCGCGAGCGGGAAGATGGCGAGCTGTTTGACGACGACGCTGCCCGAGTAAGGGCGGAGCCCCTGCGTGGCGAGGTAAAGGAGCCCGCAGGCCATTGATATGAACAGGAGCGCGCGCTCGAAATAACCCAGCCCGAGCCCCCAATCTCCCCTGACAGCGCCGGTGCTCATACTCCCTCCCGAATCCGGCGCTTCGAACAACCGCGGGCCGGAAGCCGTGATGCTAAACCAACCGGAGGTTTATTTCCATCGAAAAATATTCCGCCGGCGCGGGAATCCCGCTTTGAATCGGGCGCATCAACTCGTAGTATTAGGATTACAGGGAATACCAGGAAGATGATCGAGGACGGTGGCTCATGAAACCATTCACGAAGATTTGCCTGCTGACCTTAACGCTCAGCCTGATTCTACAGGGCGGCTTCGCCCAGAACCGGAAGGGACAACGGATGGCCGCAAAACAGAGTAAGGACTCCTCGGCGTCGCTCGCGGCGAAGATAAAGCGATTCGCCCCGACCGAAGTGACGGCCGACCTCTCGAAGTTAGAGGCGGGCGACCGCAAAGCCGTCGACAAGATCATTCAGGCCGCGGAGCTGCTCGACCCGCTCTACCTCCGGCAGGTCTGGAGCGGCAACCCCGCGCTACTCGCGAAGCTGAAGGCGGACAAGAGCCCGGAAGGCCGCCTGCGCTTCCATAACTTTTTGATGAACATGGGCCCATGGGACAGGCTCGACAAGAACGAGCCGTTCGTCGAAGGGGCCCCGCACGAGAAGCCTCACCAGGCCAACTTCTACCCCGACGACATGACCCGAGGGGAGTTCGAGAAGTGGGTCGCGGGACTGTCCGAGGGCGAGAAGGCGCGCGCGACCGGGTTCTTCTGGACGATCAGGCGCGGCACGGACGGCAAGCTCAGGACGGTCCCCTACAGCGTGGAGTACCGCGAGTTCCTTGAGCCCGCGGCGAAGCTCCTGCGCGAGGCCTCCGCCCTGACGACGAACCGCACCCTCAAAGACTTCCTGTCCAAGCGGGCGGACGCTTTCCTGTCGAACGATTACTACGCGAGCGACGTGGCATGGATGGACCTCGACTCGCCCATCGACGTCACCATCGGGCCTTACGAGACCTACGAGGACGAGCTCTTTAATTACAAGGCCGCTTTCGAAGCCTACGTCACGATCAGGGACGAGGCCGAATCCGACAGGCTCGCGAAATTCAGCGGCCACCTTCAGGAGATCGAAGACAACCTGCCCATAGACCCGCGCTACCGAAACAAGAAGATCGGGGCGGCCGCGCCCATCCGCGTGGTCGACGAGGTGTTCGCTTCCGGAGATGGCAACCGCGGGGTGCAGACGGCGGCCTTCAACCTGCCCAACGACGAGAAGGTCGTGCAGGAGAAAGGCTCCAAGCGCGTGATGATCAAGAACGTTCAGCACGCCAAATTCGACAAGGTGCTCGTGCCGATCTCGAACATAGTAATCGCCCCGGCGGACCGGAAGAACATCTCGTTCGACGCCTTCTTCACGCACATACTCGCGCACGAGCTGGTGCACGGGCTCGGCCCGCAGGTCATCCGCGTGAACGGCCGCGAGACCTCCGTGCGGCAGGAGTTGAAAGAGCTCTCCTCCGCCATCGAAGAGGCCAAGGCAGACATAACCGGCCTCTTCGCTTTGCAGTACCTGATAGACAAAGGCGTGGTCGACCGCGGCCTTGAGCGGACGCTCTACACGACCTACCTCGCGAGTTCCTTCCGCTCCGTGCGCTTCGGCATCACGGAGGCGCACGGCAGAGGGCAGGCCCTTCAGTTCAATTACCTCGTCGAGAAGGGCGCGATAAACGTGAACGAGAAGGCGGGCACCTTCAGCATCAACCCGGCGCGGATCAAGGAAGGGGTGACCAGCCTCACTCGGGAGATTCTCACGCTACAGGCGGAAGGCTCTTACGCCAAGGCCAAAGAACTGCTCGATAAGTACGCCGTGATAAAGCCGTCGATGCAGAAGGCCCTCGACAAGCTCTCGGGCGTGCCGGTCGACATCGAGCCGAAATTCCCGGCCACGAAATATTCGCGGGCCGAATCCCTTTGGTAGGCTGAATCCGGGGTTGAAGGGGTAAGAAGGGATGGGGCATCCACTCGCGCGGATGCGATGATCGATTTCAGGCTCGCGCGCGGGCGCGGTTCTAAGCGATCCTGTTCTCTTTCCTCGTCTGCAACTGCGCGCGAAGATTCTCAAGCTCTTTTTGGAGGCGCATGTATTCGGCGTTGGCGCGCTCGACATCCATGCGCTTTTTCTTCAACCGCTCGCGGTCGCTCGTGCGCGGGACTCCCTTGAGGGTGGCCGCGTTCGCGCGCACGCTCTCGCGGTAATCTTTCAGCACGCGCTTGACCGTCTCCTCGCGCTCTTTCACGAGCCGTTCCAGCTCGACCGTCTTCTTCTTCAAGTTTTGTGGCACCGCCTGAAACCTCTCCTCGGGGGCTGGCCGAAGCTTAACCGGGGAGGCCGCCCGGTCAGAGGTTTGCCTTTTTCAGTTAAAGATTTACTTTAACTTTCCTGTTGCAAACGACTGATGCGATATGGTATTGTCCGTCTTGCGTGAGAACCTCCGCGCTGCGGGTGGGGCCGCAGCGCGGTAGTTATTCAGGTGGTGCGCAGAAAGATAAGAATATCGAGGCTGTGGGGGCTAAGATATTCTGGGAAACGAGTGATTTCGCGCACCACCTTTATACTTTAATGGGCCTCGTGTGTCAATCAATTAGAATTCCGCGCGAGGGTCGGCAGCTCAATTTTCGGCAGGAAGGTCCCACTGTGTTTTCTGACGAAGCACTTCTTAGAATACTCACCGAAGCAGACCGGATAGTCTACGACGCCGAATCTCTGTTAGACAAAGCTCTCGCGACGGGGCAGGACGAGCTGGTCGAGGCGGCGCGCAGTAACCTCAATCTAGTGATCGCGAACCGCGACCGTCTGGACCGGGTCTTCTCCCTGAGGCTCGCGACCTCCGAGCACGAAGGCTGACGCGGCTCGCGTTGCTGGCGACTGAGGGCACACCTATAATTCCCATGTGAGTGATAGACGAAAGCCCGAGCACACGGTCAGGATCAGCCACATCCGGCCGAAGTCCGTCCTGAACCGCTCAGGCATGGGCGGGTTCACCTTGAACCCTTACGTAGGCTGCCCCGTAGGCTGCGCCTACTGCTACGTCCCGCACATGGCCCACAAGCAGTCGGAGCAGAGGCCGTGGGGCTCTTACGTCGACGTGAAGGAGGGCGCGGCCGAGTTGCTTGAGCAGAGGCTTTCGCGCATGCGCCAGCCCGCCAGAGTCTTCATGTCCACCGCGACCGACCCTTACCAACCCGCCGAGGAGAAGTTCCGCATCACCCGCTCGATGCTCGAAGTGTTCGCGCGGCACCCCCAGCACTCCCTCTTCATCCTGACGAAGCAGCCGCTCGTCGAGCGGGACGCGGACCTGCTCGCCCGACTTCCGCGGGTGGGCGTGGGGATGAGCATCTCGTCCATCGACGACAGGGTGGCGCAGTTGATCGAGCCGTGGGCTCCCGTCACGTCGGAGAGGCTGGCCATCATAAAGCGGTTGTCCGGGGCCGGGATCGCGACTTACGTGCTGTGGGCCCCCGCCATCGTGCCGGCGCCTCTGCCCGAGGGCTTCGTCGGAGAAGCCCTTGACGCCATCGAGCGGAGCGGCGCGCGGGCGCTCTCGCTCGATTCGCTCAACTACCGGTCCAGCCAGTCGGCGGGGTTCACCCGCAGGCTCATTCGCGAGGGGCACGCGCCCGCGACTCCCGATCAGGTGGGGAGGATCGAGCGGGCCGCGCGCGAACGCGGGCTCGCGGGCCGCATCGACATTCTCGAATCCGGACCGCCCGAAGAGATGGAGCCGCTGCTGCCCTTCTGAATCGCAGGCCCCTTGGTCACGGTGAAGAATCTGAAATTGCGAATTTGAAATTTCAAATTCGGCCCGCCGACGTGTAAAATGTCTGTTCATTATGCGGGCCTCGATTAAATCCTACAGAGTCGGAGACGTGGAAGTCGGCGGCGGCGAGCTCTTCCTGATCGCCGGGCCGTGCCTGGTCGAAGGCGAATCGCACGCGCTCAAAATGGCGGAAGCCATCAGCGCGATCACCCGGAGGGTCGGCATCCCGTACATTTATAAATCTTCGTACGACAAAGCGAACCGGACTTCGATCAACGCCCACAGGGGCCTGGGGGTCGAAGAGGGTCTTGAGATCCTCTCGAAAGTAAGGAGCGAAACGGGCCTGCCGATACTCACCGACGTTCACGAGGTCGCGCAGGTGCGCGCGGCGGCCGAGGTCGCGGACGTGCTTCAGATCCCCGCGTTCCTTTGCAGGCAGACCGACCTGATAGTCGAGGCCGCGAGGTCCGGCCGCGCGGTCAACATCAAGAAGGGCCAGTTCCTCGCCCCGCACGACATGAAAAATGCCCTTGAGAAAGCGGTCGCACAGGGCAACGAGCGCGTGATGGTCACCGAGCGCGGGTCGAGCTTCGGCTACAATAACCTCGTGGTCGATTTCCGCGGCCTGCCCATCATGCGGGGCTTCGGCTACCCGGTCGTGTACGACATCACCCACAGCCTTCAGAGGCCCGGGGGGCTGGGCTCGGCGAGCGGGGGCGAATCGCAGTTCATCGAATACATGGCGCGCGCGGGCGTGGCCTGCGGCGTGGACGGGATCTTTATGGAAGTCCACGACAACCCCGCGGAAGCGAAATCGGACGGGCCGAACAGCCTGCCGCTTGAGCGGCTCGGGCCCCTGCTCGAAAGGGTCAGGGCGATTCACGAGCTGGTGCGAAACGATTTATAATAGGATCTCATTCGGTCCGGTTCACGTCCGTGCATGATCGATAGACAATGATTACCGGGCAGGCGCATCCGGCCCGCATCTCCATCAAAAGGTTTAGTCTTTAATGTTGAAGAAGCTCTTCCCCGCTCTTTTACTCATCATCGCTTTCACGACGGGCGCGGCGGCCCAGGAGGTCGAGGTCGACCGCTACACGGTCAACGCGCGCATAGACATGGCGGCCAGCGCAATCGACGCCCGCGCGTCGGTGGCCATCTCGAACCTCAGTCCGACGCCGAAGCCGAAGCTCTACTTCAGGCTCACGAAGCTTGCGAAGCTCACGGCGGTGACCGTCAACGGAGCACCCGCCCAATTCGAGGCCTCGGAAGACAGGCGCGTCGCGACCCTGAATCAGGTGGCCGTCACGCCCTCGGCTTCCGTCCCCGGCTCGGCCAAAGCGACGGTCGATTTTACTTACCGGATAGAGGCCCCGGATTCGTCGGGCGTAGCCGCCATCTATCCGGGCGAAGTCCTGATGGCCCCGGAGGCCGTCTGGGTCCCGATGCCTTCGACCGCCTTCACTCTCTATGGCCCGACGACGGCCCCGTTCACCCTGACCGTGACGGCCCCGCCGGGGGTGGGCGGCTTCCGCGCGGCCTCCGCGGGCGCGCTCAAAGCGGACGCCGGCAACCAGAGCTTCACTTTCGAGCAGCCGCAGAATTCCCTGCCCTTTTTCGTCGCGGGCTTATTCGATCAGCCCGTGGCTTCGGATCATGGCGGGGTCAAATTCGAAATCTACGTGCAGCCGGGCCTTCAGGCAGTGGGGCCGGACGGCAGGAGCTCTCCCGAAATCGTGAAAGCCAGCCTCGCGCGCATGACCGAGGAGGCGGGCCACATAGTCGGCTTCCTGACCAAGCGGCTCGGCCCCCCGCCCGAGGGCGCGACCTTCCGCGTGATCTCGTCCGCGCGCACGGGCAACATCTACGTGCCGGGAGCCCTCGTCCTGAACCAGCAGGTCTTCAGGCAGGGCGAGCTCGATGCCATCACCATCGAGAGGCTGGCCGACGGCATGGCGAGGCTCTGGCTCGACGGCCGCGTCCGCCTGCGCGGGCAGGAGCAGCGCTCGGCGCAGGCGGACCGCCCGGCGCAGAAGGCGCGCAGCGCGGCCTTCCTGAGAGACTCGCTCCCGCGCTACCTCGCGGCCACCTATTTCGAAGAGCGGTTCGGCACCGACGCCGCGCGCGAAGCCTTCTCCCGCTTCCGCTGGGACTACACGCCAATCGCAAAGTCGGGCCGTGACGCCGAGCTCGGGCTCCAGACCATAGTCCTGCCCAACTACAGCCTCGCCGTCTTCGGCAAAGGGCCGCTCGTGCTACGCCTGATGGCTGAGGCCGCGGGCCGCGAGAAGTTCAACTCGGCGGTCCGCTCGGCCTTCGGCGGCCCCCAGACGAGGGTGGTCACGACCGAGGATTTCCGCGCGGCCCTGACGAAGGAGGGCGGGCCGGGGGTCGATAAGATATTTCAGCAGTGGGTCGACACCATCATCGAGCCCGACATAATCGTCGGGGTCCCGCAGCCTTCGGGCGGGCAGGGCGCGCAGCGCGTCAACGTCCGCAACCTCGGCACCGGAGACGTTACGGTCCCGATCCTCGCCGTCACCGCCTCCGGCAAGCAGATCACGACCTCCGTCACGGTGCCTTCCGAAGACCTCACCTTCACCGACATTCAGACCTCAGAAAAGATCAACTCGGTGGAGGTGGACCCCGAAAAATTGATTATTCAGACCGACTACGACAACGACGCCAAGCCCGCGCGGCCCTGGGGCCTCACCCTGCTCAACGAGAGCATCGCCGCCTTCAACCGGGGCGAGTACGCGCAGGCGGAGGCGAAGCTGAGGGAGGCCGCGCGCGCGAACCCGCGGAACGCGACCGTGCGCTCGTGGCTCGCGCGAACGCTGGCGGCCCAGAACAAAAGCGACGAGGCCGTCTCCGAGGCGAACGCGGCCATCCAGATCACCCCCCCCGGCGGGGGCGCGACCGCGTGGGCCTACATAACTCTGGGCCAGATCGCGCTCGCCCGCAACAAGCCGGCGGACGCATCCCGCTACCTGCGCCGCGCCGTGGCCGAAGCCGAAGTGTCGGACGCGCAGTTCGCCGCGCGCGAAGCCCTCGTCAAGGCCGAGCGCGCGGAGAATGCGTCCGCGCCCGTCGAAGAGTCCGTGCGCGCCTTCATCGGGCAGCTCGACACCCTGATCAAGCAGCCCTCGTCCGACCGGCTCTTCTCGGTCGTCTCCAGGAACAACCTGAAGAGGTTCGTGCAGGGGTTGACCGTGACGCCCCCGACCGCGTGGGCGACGGAGATACTCCGCGTGGACACTATCGACTCCAACCGCGTGGCGATGGACGTGGCGCTCAAGATCAAGAGGGAAGGCAGGGACCAGACGGCCACCGCCGTCTTCGTTCTGTACCGCTCGGGGAGCGGCTGGATGCTGGAAGACGTTCGGCTCTTCAACGTCAAGTGAGTGGCCGGGGATGAGAAAGAACACGAGCGCAATCCTGATCGTCGCAGGGCTTTTCCTGCTGCTCCTCGTCCTGAACCTCGTCTTCATGACCGACTCGGCCGACGACGAAGAGACCGAGATAACCGGGAACCGCTCGTCCTACGCCTCGACCCCTTTCGGCACGCGCGCTTTTTACACCCTCCTCGCGGAGCGGGGTTACGATGTCACGCGCCTCGAAACCCCCTTCACCGATGTCGAAGAGCTTTATGAGATCAGCACCCTCCTCCTCATCGCCCCCCCCGCGGAGCACAACCCGAACGCCGAAGAGTTCGCGCGCCTGAAAGAGTGGGTCGAGGCGGGCGGCGAGCTCATCATCATCGACAGGGAGATCAAAGTCGATTTCGGCGAGGCGAACGTCGAGACGGGGTGGGCGGAATACGGGGAGGACGCGCGGCCTTTGCAGCCGACCCCCTACACGCGGGGCGTCGAGCGCGTGAGCCTCTCCGCCGCGGCCTCCCGGATCGACGTGACCGGCAGGGCCGGCGCCCACCCCACTTATCATGTCGGGGACGCCGACTCCGCGGTGCTCGCGGATATTACGTTAGGCAAAGGGCGCATCGTCCTGCTCGCGGACCCGTTCGTCGTAGCCAACAACGGCATATCTCAAAGGGACAACGTCGTCCTCGCGCTCAACCTGGTACAGGCCGGGCGCTTCGGGACCGTAGCATTCGACGAGTACCATCACGGGCACGGCTCTTCCAAACCGGCGGGGCTGATGTCCTACTTCGAAGGCACCCCCCTCCCGTGGATGATGTGGCAGGCCGTGTTGATAATAGGCCTCGTAATCTACACGCGGGGCCGGAGGTTCGCGCGGCCCATCCCGCTCAGGCGAGAGCGCCGGACGACGAATCTTGAGTTCGTCTCTTCGATGGCTAACATCACGAGGCTCGCCCGCGCGAGCGACGTGGCGATGCAGAACATCCACTCCGAGTTTCGCAAGCGGCTCTGCCGCTACGCGGCGGCCCCCCCGAGCACGGACGACGCGGCTCTGGCCTCGGCGGTCGCGCGCCGTTCGAAGATAGGTGCCGAAGAATTGAAGGGAATACTCGCGAGGTGCGAACAGGTTGCGCGGGGCGAGACGGTCACGGACGCGGAGTTGTTCGAAATCGTCAGGCGCGTGCGCGAGATAGAGACCAGCCTGGGCATATGACCTTCCGAGATCACCACCCTCCCGGAGGCTTACCACAAAGCCGACGGGGTTCCGCGGAGAGACTTTCCAATGAGTCCCGGCCATCACCACCGGTCGAGCGAGAAGAGGTCCTCGTACGTCTCCGCGCGGCGGGCGAGGGCGACTTCGCCCGACTCCTTCACCATCACCGCCGCCGGGCGCGGGCGGCCGTTGTACTGGGACGCCTGGTCCAGAGCGTACGCGCCCGTGTTCAGCAGGGCGAGCACGTCGCCCACGCTCGTGCTTTGCGGCAGCAGGCGATAATTCGGGAGTCTCGTGCCCCGCTCGATGTCGAAGTAAACGTCGCCCGAGTCGCAGAGCGGGCCCGCGACCTTGTACGCGGCCGTGTGCGGCTCGCCCGCCCGCGAGGCGGAGACGAGGTGGTAGTACCATTTGTACGTGTTGATCGAAAGCATCAGGGAGTAGCCCGCGTCCGTGAGCAGCCACACGTCGCCCGTCTCCGGGCGCTCTTTCATGTTGCAGACGCGCGTGAGCAGCAGGCCGGTGTCCCCGATTATTCGGCGGCCCGGCTCGAAGATGATGGTGAGCCCTTCGAGCAGCCCGCCCTCGTCCTGCTTCACGGCCTCCGACAGCGCGGACCTGAGCACGTCGGCCTCGTCGAGCCGCGCCGAAAGCATCTGCCGCTCGGACTCCCCGATGTCTTCGGCCATCGGGGAAGGGGGCAGGTAGTCGATGGGGAGCCCGCCCCCGATGTTGATGTGGCTCAGACGGTGCCCGGTCTTTTTGTAGAGGTCCACGAGGAAGAGCCACATCTCCGCGAAGGCGCGCGCGAACGGCTGCGGGTCGGGCGTCTGCGAGCCGACGTGTATGTGCATCCCCGAGAGGTTCAGCCATTCGGAGTTCGCGAGCGCGCTCCGCAGGGCCTCCTCGATCTGCGAAGGGGAGAGGCCGAACTTCGAGGATAGCAGCCCGGTTTGGAGCCCGATGTGAGAGCGGGTCACGATCTCCGGCACGATCCTTATGGAGATGTTCGCGCGATTGCCCGAGTCGCGCGCCACCCGCGCCACCTGATCCAGCTCGTAAAGCGAGTCGATGTTGATCGCGAGTATGCCGAGCGATATGGCGGCGCGGATCTCTTCGTCGGTCTTCGACACCCCGTTGAAGACGACCTGCTCCGGCCTGAAGCCCACCTTGACGGCCTTGAAGAGCTCGCCGCCGGAGTTGACCTCGATGTCCCCGCCCGCGCGGAGTATGGTCGAGAGCACAGACATGTTGGAGTTCGCTTTGGAGGCGTAGCAGAGCTTGACGTGCGGGTAGACCGACTCCAGAGAGCGGCGCAGGCTCTCGGTATTCTCCCTGATGCGCCGCTCGGAAAACAGGTAGAGGGGCGAGCCATACTCCTCCACGAGGCGGACCGCGTCCACCCCGTCCACCGTCAGGTGAGGCCCGCGCGCCTCAAGGTATCCGGGCACCTGCCATGAATCTGCTCCGCCGCGCTCTCGCATAACCCCTCCGTGATTAAAGTCTCCGAGTGATGAATTCTAGGCGAGCGGCCTCAGGGTATCAACCGCGCGCCCGATTTCGTGCGCGCAAAAAAGTGCGGGAGGGCCCTTCTCAAGGCCCTCCCGCGCTTCCGCCGAGCTTCCGCCGATCACGGCCGCCCGTTTAGAAATTGAACCTCGCGCCGAACTGAAGCTGGCGCGCCGGGGCCGCGGACGTGAAGGCGAGGGGCTGCGTCGGGGCCAGCCCTTCGATGCCCGTGATGTTATTGCCGAATACGCGCTGCGTGCCGACGACGTTGTTGACCCCCGTGTAGTTGGTGTGGTTGAAGAGATTGAACGCTTCAAACGTCAACTCCAGGAACTTCGTCTCCGCGAAGGCGAACCTTCTGGCGAGGCGCATGTCGAAGTTGTAGTAGTTATCACCCTTGCCGGTGTTGCGGCCGAGGTTGAACGGGCGGTCGCTCTGGGAGCGCCCGTCATTGTTCGCGTCGAAGCCGAGCAGGATGTTGAACGGCCTGCCGCTCCCGGCGATGAAGATCGGCGAGAGGACCCAGTTGCCGAAGACCCTCCCGGTCACGGAGTCGCCGTCGAACGGGCTCTGGAAGACTCCGCTGAAGACGAACCTGTGGCGCTGGTCGAAGGCCGAGAGCCCCCGGTCGAGCCGCAGGTCCAGAGGGTCCTGCGCGGACCAGTCGCTGTTGAAGTCGGTCACTTCGTCGATGGCCTTGGATAACGTGTAGTTCGTGTTGATGCTGATGCGGCTTGAGAACCGCTTGATCACCTGAATGGTCCCGGCGTGGTAGAACGAGTTCGCCGTCGACTCATACACGTTGTCCTGGAAGATGAACGGGTTGCGGAAGTCCGAAGTGAGCCCGGCCGCGGCCTGGGCCGGGGTCGGGAACCGGATGAAGGTCGGGCGGCCGGTGAAAGCGTTGATCGGGCCGGTCCGCTTGAACTGGTTGATGTCCCGGTTGCGCGTGATGTGCGCGCCGCGGTTGAAGAGGTAGCTCGCCTCGACCGACCACGTGTCGCCTAGGGCGCGCTGGATCGCGAAGCTCGCCTGCTGCGTGTAGGGGTTCTCGAAGTCGGGCGTGATGCGGAAGCGGACTTCGAGCGGCCTGCCAGGTCCGGGGAAGATGCCGAACTGCGCGAGGTCGCTTTCGGTGATCGTGCGGTTGCCGATGACCCCCTGCGCGAGCAAGGTCTGGTAAATCTGGATCGACGTGGGCACGCCGAGCGCGGCGGACGTGGCGGTCGCCAGCACGATGTCGATGTTCGACGGGTCGCCGAAGCCCCCGAGCTCGTTGGTCACGTTGAGGATCTGGTTATCTACCTGGCCGGTGAATATGCCGTACCCGCCTCTGATCACCGTCCTGCCTTCGCTGTCCGGGTTCCACGAGAAGCCGACGCGCGGCTGCCAGTTGTTCCGGTCGGGGGGCTGGAAGAAAGGCCCGTCCTCGAAGAAGTAGCGGAGCCCGAGGTTCAGGGTGAAGTTCGGGCGCACCTTCCACGTGTCCTGAATGTAGGCCGCGTTGCGGTAAGTGAAGGCGTCGCTCGACGCCTCGCCGAAGCCCTGCTGGTAGACGATGGGCAGGTTCAGGTTGAAAGACTGCAAGGCGGAGATCGGCTGGTCCAGGATGTCCGCCACGAGGTTGCCGTTCGCGTCCACGTTGAAGGGCGCGCCCGCCGGGCTTCGCAGGAAGTTGTTCAGGGCGGTCAGGGTCGGGGCCCCCGCGCCGGCGGCGATGATGTTGGAGAGGGGTATCGCCGCGCCGAAGTTGAAGCGGCCGCCGAAGAAGGTCTCGGAGTTGGTCGAGTTGTTGATCGCCTGCCACTGCCCCCCGAGCTTGAGCGTGTGCGAGCCGCGCACGAGCGAGAGGTTGTCGGCGATCTCGTAGCGCCGCTCGATGCTCCTCGAAGGCAGGAAGATGTCGCGCCCGAAGTTGCCGAAGCCCTCTATGTTGATCTCCGGGCCGATGGGGTCGTTCGGGATGACGTTGAACCTCAGGTAGGAGTACTGGAGCTTGATGTCGTTGATCGTGGTCGGGCTGAAGAAGTGCGTCTCCGACAGCAGAGCGCCGCCCGTGAAGCTGTCGATGGTGCGGCCGCGCGAGGTCGCGTTCAGGGCGCCGGCGGCCGAGTTCTCGAAATTCACATCGCCCAGGTTGAAGCGAATGTACCCGTTGTCCTTGTCGCTGAAGTTGTGATCCAGCCGCGCCGAGAAGACCGTCTCCCCCGTGTCGAAGGGGAACTGCCCGCTCGCGTCTTCGAACCTCCGTATGGTTCCGGGGAAGTTGGCTTCCGTGGTGGTCAGGCTGCCTCTGAGCGCCGTGGCCAGGGGCGCGAACGGGGTGGCCGAGAGAAAGTTAAAAAGAGAGTTCTGTGACGGGGTCACGTCGAAGATCCTCGGGTCGTTGAGCAGATTCACGAAAGTGGTCTGCTCCTGGTCGAGGCGCTCGACGGCGGTGAAGAAGAAGGTCTTGTCTTTGAAGACGGGGCCGCCGATTGAGCCGCCGTACTGCTGCCGGTTGAAGGGCGAGCCGTCGCCGGGCGCGAAGTCGAATGCGTTGCGCGCGTCGAACCTGTCGTCGCGGAAGTACCCGAAGATGCTGCCGTGGAACTCGTTCGCGCCGGTCTTCGACACGATGTTGACCACGCCGCCTGACGCGCCCCCGAACTCGGCGTTGTAGCTGTTGCGGTTGACCTGGAATTCCTGCACGGCCTCCTGGCCGACCACTGAGCGCGCCCCGCCGGAGTTCGTGTCTACGGACGCGCCGTCAACGAGGATCGAGTTGCCGCGCCCGTTGTTGCCCCCGAACGACAGCCCGGACTGCGGCGTCTGCGCGACGCGAAAATCGCTCGAGTCGTTGATGTTGTCCGCGTCGGACACGCCGGGAGTCAGGAGGGCGAAGTCCAGATAATTGCGCCTGTTTATCGGCAGGTTGTCGATCTGGACTTCGTTGATGACCGAGGACTGCTGCGTGCGCTCGACCTCCACAACGTCGCTGGTCGCCGTCACGTCGACGACCGCGTCCACGCTGCCGACGCCGAGGCTTATGGGGACGTTCGACACCTGCCCCACGGCGAGCCTTATATCGGTCAGGTTCTTCGTGGCAAAGCCGGCCGCCTCAACCTTGATGTTGTATGTGCTAGGCAGCAGAGAAAGTATCACATAATTGCCTTCCTCATCGCTGGCGACGGTCCGGGTCGTGCCTTTCGTGACATCCGTAATAGTTATGGTGGCGCCGACAACTGCAGCGCCTGATTGATCCGTGACCTGCCCGCGTATCTCCGCTGTAGATACGGACGCCTGAGGGAAGACTAGCTCCACCCGGACGACGAGGACAAGAATCATCATCAATGACAACTTCCTGATGCTCTTCATAATGTGGCTCTCCTCTGGAAATGATGCTCCCCACCCCTTGGAGGTGCGTCAAAAGGTTATGGCTTTTAATCAAGCAAGTCAAGCGCGGCATCAACTGAGCTAACCCGCATTTTATTCGCGATTATCAGGTCAGAGCCCGCTTCTGAATGAATGCGCGGGGGCGGGCCCCTTGCCCCATAAACTCGCGCCCCGCTTGTCACCCGCCGCCCCCGCGGATACTATGCTGTACCGGAATGAAGGTGAGTCAACTATGACTGAGACGGCCGAGGTAGTCATTATCGGGGGGGGCATCGTCGGTTCGAGCATAGCCTACCACCTGTCAGCGCGCGGCTGCGCGGACGTGGTCGTCATCGAGAAGGAAGCCCAGCAGGGGATGGGGTCGACCGGCAAGAGCGCGGGCGGCGTCCGCGCGCAGTTCTCCACTTCCGTCAACATCCGGATGTCCCTTCACTCCATCGACTTCTTTTCCAGATTCGAAGAAGAGACGGGCCACGACCCCGAATACCGGCCTCACGGGTACCTCTTCGTCGCCTCGTCCGAAAGCCACCTTGAATACCTGAGGGCGAACCGCGAGCGGCAGGTCGCGCACGGCCTGAAGGGCGTGGAGATGGTGACTCCCCGGGACATTCAACGCATCATCCCTCAACTGCGCGGGGACGACGTTTTAGGCGGGAGCTTTTGCCCGACGGATGGGTTCGTCGACCCGTACAGCGTGATGACGGGGTTCGCGAAAGCCGCGCGCTCGCGCGGCGCGAGGTTCAGGGTCGGCACCGAAGTCACGGGCGTCGAGGTCGAAAGCGGTAGGGTCTCCGCCGTCGAGACTTCGCGCGGCCGCATATCGACTCGCGCGGTGATAAACGCGGCCGGGCCGTGGGCCGCAATCGTCGCCCGCATGTGCGGCGTCGAAATACCCGTTGCCCCCCTGCGGCGGCAGGTGGTCAAGACCGAAGCCTTTGACAAACTCCCTTCCCCCCTGCCCATGGTCATCGACATGTCGAACGGCTTTCACTTCCGCCGCGAAGGGGGGAGCGTGCTCATGGCATGGCCCGACCCGGAGGAAGACTTCGGGTACAAGACCGATTTCGATTACGGCTTCATAGAAAAGATCCTCACGCGCGCAGTCGACCGCGTGCCGTGTTTTGCCGAAGCGGAAGTGAACCCCCGCCGCTGCTGGGCCGGGCTTTATGAGGTGACGCCCGACCACCACGCGATCATAGGGCGCGCGCCCGGCGTGGAGGGCTTCTTCCTCGCGAACGGGTTCAGCGGGCATGGGGTCATGCATTCGCCCGCGACCGGGAGAATAATTTCCGAGCTGGTCCTTGACGGGGAGTCCGGGCTGATCGACGCCTCGCCCCTCCGCGCGGAGAGGTTCACCGAAGGTAAATTACTGGAAGAGACTGCCGTGCTGTGAGGCCCGTTAATCACTCATTTGCGCGCGTATTTTATTATCGCGGTTCGCACCCTTGGGCTCGCCCCCGGCTCGGTCCAGGCGATGACGATCTCGTCCCCGGCCCGCGCCATCCGAGGGAAGCCGGACACGCGCGCCGCGTTCGATTCCGCCACCTTCAATGACCCGTCGCGCGAGCCGTTTGGAGCGACGCGGCGGACCCTCACTTCCGCGCCGCTCGCGGTCCTTTCAAGCCAGCTCACGAGCGCCGCGCCGTCCGGCAGCATCAGGACGTTGACCCGCCCTACGGGGGCGGCGTCATCCACCTGTACGGGCTTGCCGAAACTCGCCCCCGCGTCGTCAGAGAAGGCGACTCTGACGCGAGGGGTCTCACCGGCGGCGGTGAACCAGGCGACGGCCACCCTCTTTCCGTCGGCGGCGACTGACGGGCCATTGACCGGGCAGCCGGAAATCTTCCACCCGTCGGCGCTCACGCCTTGAGGCTCCGTCCATTTCCCCCGGCTGAACCGGACCGCCGATATGTCTCGCGTTTCGTCTTCCGAGCGGTCTCGATATACCACGATTGCCCCGTCGGACGTGGCCGCGCCCGAAGTCTGGCAGCACTCGCAGACGCGAAGATCGAGCGGTAAATCTTCAGACGCATTTCCGTCGCGGCCTACCATCGTAAACCTGAGAGACATGTCTCCCGTCGCGTGGCCGTGGCCGCCGGGCGAGCCTTCCTTCATCTCTCTTCCGTCGAGCCAGACCGCCGCGATTCGCCCGTCCCGCATCGGCATCAGGGAGACGAAGCCATGCTCGGTCTCCGACCTGTCGGCGTGCGGGATGAAAGGCTTACCCCATGTCCTGCCCCCGTCCCGCGAGCGGGCCATGCGAATGCTGGATGCGTGAGTGCCGGGGGTCCCTTTTATCGCCCAGTGCGCTATCAACTCCCCCCCTCGGCCCGCGACGAGCGAAGGGAAATCGGCCCAGTTGACGAGCAGGTCGTTCCCTTCTGTAATCGTCCGAGGCTCGGACCAGCCGCCCGCGCCTCGAACCGCGAACCGGAAGGCATGACGCCCCTCCCCGGCGGGCTCGAGCCAGCTCAAATAGAACCGCCCGTCCGGGGACGGGTAGATGTTCGGCTGCGCGCTGCCCGGACCCGCGGGCGAATCCAGGTCCCGCACGATCAAAGACGGCTTCGGAGCGGATGGCCCGCTCGCGCTCTGGGCCGGAACGCCGCCCGCCCCGAGCGCGCCGATGAGTAAGAGTGCCTGCGCCGCGATGAGAAGTCTGAAGGTCAAGCGTTTATACCTCTCTCCGATGGATTGAGCTTGAAGACATTGATTATATACCCTGAGGGCTGCTTCTCCGATTGATCTCGGCGGAATAGCCGCAAAGATTCCCTCTTGACTCTGTATTCGGCTACAGGGTTTATAATAAGGGTGTCAGTTTCAGGGAAAGGGGTGAGATCGATGGGAGGAAGGGCGATCGGGAGCGATGAGGTTACCGAAGAGCCGGGGCGGCGGGGCAGGCTGAAGATCGGCGACGTGGCCCGGCTCTCCGGCATCGGCGTCGAGGCGTTGAGATTTTATGAGAGGAACGGCCTGCTCGACCGGCCTTCGCGCACGGAGAGCGGTTACCGGGTCTACGGCGAGGCGGTGCTCGACCGACTCGCTTTCATCAAGCGGGCACAGGTGCTCGGATTCTCTCTGGACGAGATTAAGAGAATCATCATCGACGCACGCGCGGGGCACAGCCCGTGTGACGAGGTGCGCGAGATCGTGCGCCGCCGCCTGGCGGAACTGGACGAGCGGATGCGCGAAATGGCCCGTTACCGCAAGGAGCTTGCCCGAACGCTTGAGGAGTGGGACGAGCAGGGCCGCGCGCCGGGGCACATCTGCGGGCTGATCGAAGGGTCCGAGATCGGGCACCCCATAAAGAAGCCTCGCCCCGTCGAGAGAAAGCGCGGGAGAGGCTGAAGGCTTTAGGCGAAAGGGATTGAAGATGTTAACCACACAAAGTAAAGAGACTCAGGCAATCGATCCCATATGCGGGATGACGGTCGATCCCGAGACGGCAGCCGGCACGAGCGAGCGCGACGGCAAGCGTTACTACTTCTGCTCGCCATTCTGCAAGAAGAAGTTCGACGCGGAAGGCCCCGCGGCCGGGGGCGGGCAGCCCGCGATGGTGCAGCTTTCCGGGTTAAAGCGCGCGCCCGCGGCCCAGGCCGAGTGCTGCGGCGCGGGCGAATTGACGCAGGGCGCGCACGCGCACGCGCACCACATGAGCGAAGCCCCGCCCCACGGCCCGGACGTGGAAGAGGCGGCGGAAGATGCGCAGGAGCAGAGCTATCGCACGATGATGCGAAAATTCTGGTTCGCCGCGGGGGTGGCCGTTCCTGTGCTGGTGATGATGCTGATCGACATAATCCCTTCGTGGCACCACGCGACGATGGAGTATCACCGGGCAATCGGCATCGTCGGAGCCATCATCACTTTCCCGGTGCTCGCGTGGTCGGGCGGGCAGTTCTTCGCCGCCGCCTGGAATAACTTTAGGAATCACAACGCGAACATGGACACCCTGATCGCTCTGGGCACGGGGGCGGCATGGGTCTACTCGACCGCCGTGGCGGTAGCGCCCCGGCTCTTTCCCGAAGGGACCCGCGGGATGTACTTCGACGCGGCGGTGATCGTGATCGCTCTGGTCGTGCTCGGGCAGGCGCTTGAGATTCGCGCCAGGAGCAGGTCAAGCGCCGCCATCAAAAAGCTGCTGGAGTTGCAGGCGAAGACGGCGAGGGTGATTCGCGGGGGGCGGGAGATCGACCTGCCCATCGAAGAGGTGGTCGTCGGGGACACGGTGCTGGTCCGGCCCGGCGAAAAGGTCCCGGTCGACGGGGTGATCCTCAAAGGGGAGTCCGCGATTGACGAGTCGGTCGTCACGGGCGAGTCCGTCCCGGTCGATAAGAGGGCCGGGGACCCGGTCATCGGCTCAAGCGTGAATAAGACGGGGGCCTTCACCTTCCGTGCCACGAAGGTCGGGAGCGACACGGCCCTCGCTCACATCGTCGAGATGGTGCGGCGGGCGCAGAACTCGAAGCCGCCCATCGCGCGCCAGGTCGATGTGATCTCTTCCTACTTCGTGCCGACGGTGATGATCATATCAATCGTGACTTTCCTCGCGTGGTTCAACCTCGGGCCGGAGCCTTCGTTGAATTACGCGGTGGTCACGATGATGACGGTACTGATCATCGCCTGCCCCTGCGCGCTCGGGATGGCCACGCCGCTCGGCCTGATGGTCGGGGTCGGCAAGGCCGCCGAGCACGGCGTGCTGATCCGCAACGGCGAGGCGTTAGAGACAGCTTCCCGGCTCACCGCCGTGGTCCTCGATAAGACCGGCACGCTCACCAAAGGCAGGCCGGAGTTGACGGACGCGCTGCCGTTCAAAAACTTCTCCGAGCGTGAGCTGCTGGCGCTGGCCGCCTCGGCCGACCGGCAGAGCGAGCACCCTCTGGCCGAAGCGATTGTCGAGGGCGCGCGCGCCGGGGGGATCGACCCGCGCGAGCCCGAATCGTTCAACGCGATTCCGGGGCATGGCGTGGAAGCGGTCGTTGAAGGCCGCCGCGTGCTGGTCGGCAACCGGAAGCTGATGGCGCGCGAAGGGGTGTCGATGTCTGAGTTCGAAGCCGTAGCCGAGCGCCTCTCGGACGAAGGGAAGACGCCGATGTTCGTCGCGGTGGACCGCGAGCCCGCGGGCATCATCGCGGTCGCCGACACGATCAAGCAGGACTCGGCATGGGCCGTGCGGGCCTTCGAGAGGCAGGGCATCGAAGTGGTGATGATGACCGGGGACAACGGGCGCACCGCTAACGCAATCGCCCGGCAGCTGGGCATCCGCAGAGTGCTCGCGGAGGTCCTGCCGGAAGAGAAGGCCCGCGAGATCGAAAGGCTTCAGGCGGAAGGCCGCGGGCGGGGCGGGCGGCTCGTCGGCATGGTAGGCGATGGGATCAACGACGCCCCGGCGCTCGCGCAGGCCGATGTCGGCTTCGCCATAGGGACCGGCACCGACATAGCCATAGAGGCGGCCGACGTGACTCTCGTCGGCGGGAGCCTCCGCGGGGTCGTCACGGCCATCGAGGTGTCGCGCGCCACGATGCGCAACATCAGGCAGAACCTGTTCGGGGCATTCATCTACAACGTGCTCGGCATCCCAATCGCGGCGGGCCTGCTCTACCCGTTCTTCGGCACGCTGCTGTCGCCGATAATCGCGGGCGCGGCGATGGCGGCTTCGAGCATCACGGTCGTAACGAACGCCAACCGCCTGCGCTTCTTCGAGCCGCGGCCGGAGCGGGAAAAGGAAAGAGGTTAAATCATGAACGCAACAGAGATCATAGTTAACGTCTCGGGATTAGCCGCCATCGCATGGGTAATCTGGTACTTCTGGGCGTGGAGGGGCGAGTCGGTCTCGGCGCGGACGAGCGCGGGCGGGGTGCAGGAGATAGACGTGACGGTCAAGGGCGGGTACCAGCCCTCGACCATCGTCGCGAGGGCGGGCGAGCGACTGCGGCTGAACTTCACGCGCCGCGAAGCCTCCCTGTGCGGAGAAGAAGTCGTCATCCCGGATTTCGGGAAGCGCGCGCACCTGCCGGAGAACAAAAGCGTCACCCTCGAAGTGACCCCCGACGAGCCGGGCGAGTACGAGTTCACCTGCGGCATGAACATGTACCGCGGCAAGCTCATCGTGAAGTGAGACACTCATCACTGACCATTGACCACTGGCCCCCGGCACCTTTTTGTATTATTCTTACTGCCAAGGAGTTTTAGCGATGAATAGAAAGCTGCTGCTGCTGGTTGCGATTGTGATTGTCGCGGCAGCCTCCGTGGCGGGCGGCTATTTCGAGTCCACTCGCACCATACGCGCGGCCTCGACCGAATCGGGGGCTCAGGACAGCCTCATCCGGGGGTTCGAAGAAGCCCTGGTCACGGTGGAAGAGAGCTATGCGGGCTCGTCCGACCTGGAATTACTCGGCAAGGCGGCCATCCAGGGGATGCTCAAGCAGCTCGACCCCCATTCGGCTTTCTTCACGAAGTCGGAATTCGATGACCTTCAGACCGAGCAGAAGAGCCGCATCTACGGCGTGGGCGTGACCATCGCCAAGCGCTCCGACCGCGTTTATATAACCTCGGTGATTCCGGGCGCGCCGGCCTACCGCGCGGGCGTCCGCTACGGGGACGCGATCATAGCCATCGACGGGCAGAACGCCGAAGAGTGGACCAGCGATCAGGTCATGCACAGCGTCCGCGGGGAGAAAGGCGAGCAGGTGGAGATCACCGTCGAGCGCCCCGGCTCCCCCGCGCCCATCACCCTGCGGATAAAGCGCGACGAAGTGAAACTCCCTTCCGTCCGCAACGCCTTCATGATGGATCAGGGGACGGGCTACATCGCCCTCACCGGGGGGTTTTCGAGCAAGACCGACGAAGAGCTCACGGCGGCCATCGCGAAGCTCAAGCAGGACGGCATGCGCCAGCTCATCCTCGACCTGCGCGGCAATCCGGGCGGGCTGCTCGATCAGGCCATCGAGGTCTCCAAGAAATTCCTGCTCGGCGGCCAGAAGATTCTGGAAGTCCGCGGGCGCGAGGAGCGGTTCCAGAGCCGCGTCCATGAGGTGCCGGAGAACAACACGCCGGAGCTGATGCCCCTCGTCCTGATGATAAACCGCAACACGGCCTCCGCGTCGGAAGTGGTCGCGGGCGCGCTTCAGGACCACGACCGCGCTCTGATAGTCGGGGAGAACAGCTTCGGCAAAGGGCTGGTGCAGAGCGTCAACAGGCTGTGGGGCGGGACCGGCCTCACGCTCACGATAGCGAAGTATTACACGCCGACCGGCCGGTCCATCCAGCGCGACTACTCGAACGTCAGCTTTTACGATTACTACCTCAACCGCAATGAAGACAGGCTCGGGGTGACGGGCGCGCCGCGCGGCAACGCGCTGTTCACGGACACCGGGCGCGAGGTCTTCGGCGGCGGGGGCATCACCCCCGACGTTGAGGTCAAATCGCCCGACGCCAGCCCGGTGCGCAACCAGCTGTTCTTCGGCGTATTCGATTTCGTCCGCCAGCTGGTCGCGGGGCAGGTCACGGGCCTGCGCGAATACCGCATCTCCGAGACGCAGTACAAGCCGAAGCTCTCGCAGGACGACATAGACCGCTACGCGGTCAACGATAAAGTGATCGCGGCCTTCCAGCAGCACATCGGCGGCAAGCCCCAGTTCGCGGTCTCGGAAGAACTCTTCAATCAGAACCTAGATTACATCCGCGCGCAGATTCGCCGGGAGATAATGACGGCGGCCTACGGCACGGAGGCCGGCGACCAGTCTTACCTCTACGAAGACGAGCAGCTCCGCGCGGCGGTCAGGTCTCTCGACGGGGCGCGCACCCTCGCGGAGAACGCGCGACGCGCCCGCTCCGAAAGACAATGAGCAGGGGTTAGTACGCGCAGGCGGGGGCAGAATGCTTCCCTTCCCGCCTGCGCTCGCCTGAACGATTTCACTCCTTTTGCCAGCAAAATCGTACGATTTTGTGACCCGCTCGCGCCCTTATCCTCGTCATAAAGCCCTCTCGCACTGGCCTCGCGGTTGCATAATTGCGTTTCGTTATGAAGCCATCGGCAACTATCACCACGCTCAGAAGGCGCGCGGCGCGCGCGGGCCTGTCCGCCCTCATCATCGCGGTCATGGCGTCGGGGGCTTTCGCCGCGCAGAAGTCCGCGGCGAAACGCCTGCAAAAGCACGGGCGAGCCGCCGCGCAGGTGAAGAAGGCCGCGATCACTTCTTCGACGATAATGGAGATCGAGCAGGCGCTCTCCGACCTGGGGTACTGGACCGGCCCCGTAGATGGGAAATGGGATGAGGGCTCACGCCACGCTCTGATCGCTTTTCAGAAAGTCGAGTCCCGTAAAGTCACGGGGCGGCCGAGCAGAGGGGAGCTTATGGCCCTGAGCAATGCCGCGAGGCCGGAGGCGCGGGAGGGCGGCCGGGCGCAGATCGAGATAGACCTGAGCCGGCAGGTGCTCTTCATGGTTGATGAGTCGGGGCGCGTCTCGAAGACCCTGCCCGTCTCCACGGGCAACGGGAAAGAGTTCACCTCGGAAGGGTGGACGCGGCAGGCGATCACTCCCGCGGGCAGATTCAAGGTGAGCAGAAAGATCGAGGGCTGGCGGAAGTCACCCCTCGGGCTGATCTACTACCCGGTCTATTTTCTGGGAGGCGTGGCGATCCACGGGTACTCTTCCGTACCGTCGCAGCCGGCCAGCCACGGGTGCGTTCGCATACCGATGTTCGCCGCGAAGGAGTTTCACGAGACTGTGCCCGTAGGCGCATGGGTCGTCATACATAACGGAAGCCTTGACGCGCAGCGCAGCGAAAACCGGGCTCCCCGGCAGTGAAGAGACACAGGGGAAGTTCGAGAGGTCGTCGGCATCAATTCACGGCGCTGATGTCTCCGCTCTGTTCCTTCTGGCGAACGACGATGAGGACGGCCGTCTCCGAGTCGCTGCTTTCGACGGGCCAGACGGCGGCGTCCCAGTAGGTCAACCCCTTCTCCGGCTGTTGGGGAGAAAGGTAGGGGTAACGGGAGATGAAGTGGGGGTGGCCGGAGCGCAGGACCTCGTCGATCTTCTGCCCGGCTTCCCCTGAAACGTCGGGGAAGATGTCGGTCACGGACTTTCCGACCAGCTCCCCGGCATCATAGCCGCCCGCCTCGGCGTAGGCGGGGCTCACGGCCTTGTACCGCTTGCTGCCGTCGATCAGGGCCACGGCCACGGGCGCTTCGGCCACCAGCCCCGTGAGCAGGGCGGGCTTGCGGTCTTCCGCGCAGGCCCCCTTGTTCCCGAGCAGGTACGCGATATTTTTAAGCAACTGGTCGGCGTCGGCGGGCTTCGTCATGTAAGCCTGCGCGCCGACCTTCATCCCGCGCTCTATATCTTTCTCGAAGGCGGCGGCGGAGACGAACATGATCGGCGTCACCTTGTTGAACGAGCGTATGCGCTCGCACAGCTCGATGCCGTCGCCATCCGGCAGTCTTATATCCATTATTATCAAATCGTAGTTTGTCGACAGGGCCCGCGCCAGCGCGTCGGTTATGTTCCCGACGTGCGTGACCACGTAACCTTCCATCTGCAAGAGCACGCAGTAAACGAATCGCGTGTCTTCATCATCTTCCACCAGAAGTATGTGAGTTATGTTGTCGTCCATTAATCCGAGTCTCCTGCCCAAGACTTACTGCGGATACAGTGCTCACCGATACTATGGCCCTGAGCACCGGGCCTTCGTAACTTGAATTAGCTTTGACACAACGCTGGGGCACTTGCCGGCCGCGGACTGTTTATTATTTCAAAACAGGCGATCTACCTTCTTAAAATCCGAAGGCACCGTGAACACGTCAGGGTTCACCGTCGTCCGCACGTCGCCGCGCCGGATTATAACCCTGATCCTGTGACCGCCGCTATCTGTTTCTGATATGGTTTTGAGCGCCAACCCTTCGAGGTCCCGCGCCCTGAAGACCGTCGTCACTTCCGCCCGCCCTCCCTCATAACTTCGGCGCTTTTCATAGACTGCGCAGGCATGCCCGTCTACCACTTCATCCGGCAACCTGCGCGTCTCTGCGCTCGAAGGCGCGCGGTCGAAGGCGCGCTCGATCTCGTCCGCTCCGAGCGCGGGGTCCGACTCCCGCGCTTCGCCATCGGCTCCCCTCCTCGACCCGGCCGGAGCCTCGCCGGGGCCGATGGCCGATTCAATGTATACCCTCCGGTCCGGGGAGAGCAAGAAGCTCTTGCCCATGTCGGGCCGCCAGATGAGCGCGCGCGCCTCGCCCCGCTCGCTCCACTCCTCGCGGTAGAGCTCGCCCGAGCGGAACACCGACGAGCGGCTCACCTCAACGGGCCCTCCCTCGTCGACGGTCACGATCACCGTGGCCGAGTAGTGCGCGGGCTCGCCCTGAGCTTCGGGCTCGTCCACGACGGTAGAGGGTCGATCCCTGCACGCCTGAAAGAATGAGAGGGCGGATATTATGGCGAGAGCGAGAAGGGCCGGCCGTGATGTTCCTCGCGCTGACATTGATCAGGGATTCTACCACCAACCCGCCGGCGGGGGATACGGTTTGAAATCGCGACCCCCCGGTGTTAAGCTGCGCGCGTCGGACCGGTTCCCATAATTATTCACAAATTCAGCCAATCAGATTTATAGTCTTTCTGTGACTCTGGCATCGGGCACTGAAATCGAGCATTACAGGATACTCGCCAGGATCGGGGCGGGCGGCATGGGCGAGGTTTACCTCGCCGAAGACACGCGGCTCGGGCGCAAGGCCGCGCTCAAGCTGCTGCCCTCCGAATACACGAGGGACCCGGACCGCCTGCGCCGCTTCGAGCAGGAGGCGCGCGCCGCGTCCGCCCTGAACCACCCGAACATTCTGACGATCTACGAGATCGGCGAAACGAACTCGGGCCACTTCATCGCCACCGAATTCATCGAGGGCAAGACCCTCCGCAGGCACATGTCGGGCTTCAGGATGCCTCTGCGCGAGGCGCTCGACGTGGCTATCCAGGTCGGCGGCGCGCTGTCGGCGGCGCACCAGGCCGGCATCATACACAGGGACATAAAGCCCGAGAACGTCATGCTCAGGCCCGACGGGTACGTTAAGGTAGTGGACTTCGGCATAGCCAAGCTGTCCGAGGTATCGACCGAAAGCCGCATGGCCGACGCGCCGGACGCCAGCGCGATCCTGTCGGTCACGACTGAGCCGGGCATCGTCATGGGCAGCCCGAACTACATGTCTCCCGAGCAGGCCCGAGGGTTTAAAGTCGACGCGCGGACGGACATCTTCAGCCTCGGCGCGGTGCTCTACGAAATGATCGCGGGCAGGAAGGCGTTCGACGGCCCGACCGTGAGCGACATCCTCGTCTCCCTGCTTGAGCGGGACCTTCCCCCGCTCTCGAAGCACGCGCCCGACATCCCCCCGAAGCTGGAGCTGGTCGTCAGGAAGGCGCTCGCCAAGAACAGGGAGGAACGTTGCCAGACCATAGACGAGATGCTCTCGGTCCTGAGGCGGATCAAGCAGCGCCTCGATTTCGAAGCGGGGCTGGACGAATCGATATCGCCCGACGTTATAGACAGCTCCGCCGGCATGGCCGGCGCGGGGAGGGACTCATCCGAGACCGTCAAGGTCGTCTACGACAGCGACGAGATGAGGGCCGCCCGACCGACCGTCATCACCGAGCCGGCCATCACCCGGCACCTGACCGGCCGGTTCATACGCTCGCACAAGACGGCTCTGCTGGCGGCGGCCCTGCTGCTGCTCATCATTTCGGCCATCGCGTTCTACGCTTACAGGGGCGGGCCGCCGCCGCAGAAGGTGGGCTCGCTGGCCGTGCTCCCATTCGCGAACGTGAGCACGGACCCGAACAGCGAGTACCTGTCGGACGGCATCACCGAAAGCCTGATCAACAACCTCTCGCAGGCCCCCGCCCTGAAGGTCATGTCGCGCAACTCGGTCTTCAGGTACAAAGGGCAGGGCGCCGACCCGATGAAAGTCGGCCAGGAGTTGAACGTCGAGGCCGTGCTCCTCGGGCGGATAGAGCAGAGGGGCGAGGCGCTCGCCATCAGCATCGAGCTGGTGAACGCGCGCGACAACAGCGTGATCTGGGGCGAGCAGTACAACCGGAGGATGCCCGACCTCATCACGGTGCAGGAGGAGATCGCGCGCCGCGTCTCCGAGAAGCTGAGCCTGCGGCTCACCGGGGACCAGAGGCAGCGCATATCGAGGCGATACACGGACAACTCCGAGGCTTACCACCTGTACCTCCGCGGGCGGTACCAATGGAACAAGAGGACCGAAGAAGGGATGAGGAAGGGCATCGAGTTCTTCAACGAGGCGATAGCGAAAGACCCCCGGTACGCGCTGGCTCACGCGGGCCTCGCCGACTGCTACGCGCTGCTCATCGAGTACGGCTCGCAGCCGCCCACCGAGCTCCGCCCGATGGCGGAGAAGTCGGCCCTGCGCGCTCTGGAGATCGACGACACTCTGGCCGAGGCCCACAATTCGCTCGCGGCCGTCTACGAGTACGACTGGAACTGGGCCGAGGCCGAGAAGCAGTACCGGCGCGCCATCGAGCTTAACCCGAACTACGCGACGGCGCACCAGTGGTACGCGATATTCCTCTCGGGGCGCGGGCGCGCCAACGAGGCCATCCACTACATGAAACAGGCCCTCGAACTCGACCCCCTGTCCCTGATAATCAACACCTCGCTCGGCCGAATCTATTACTGCGCGCGCGATTACGGCGGCGCGGTAGAGCAGCTTCACAAGACTCTCGAAATGGAGCCGAACTTCGCCGAGGCGCGCTTCCATCTCGGGCTCTCTTACGAAGCGCAGGGGAGGTATGACGAGGCCATAAGCGAGCTCGACACGTCGATAAAGCTGTTTCAGGACCGGACCTACATAGGGTGGCTCGGGCGCACGTACGCGGTGGCCGGGAGGAGGGACGAGGCCCTGAAGGTGCTCGGCGAACTGAAGGAGATCGCGAAGAGGCAGTACGTCCCGCCCTACATGATGGCGATCATCCACACCGGCCTCGGAGACAAGGAGCAGGCTTTCGAATGGCTCAACAAAGTCTATGAAGAGCGGTCTTATTTCGTGATCTGGCTGAACGTCGACCCGATCTTCGACCCCTTGCGCGGCGACCCGCGATTTCAGGACCTCCTGCGGCGCGTGGGGCTGCCGCCGGTGGTCAGTGGTCAGTGATCAGGAGCCAGGTAGTAAAGGGATTCTCGAATCATTAACGTACCTGTTCCCTACCCTGGCCCCTGACCACTGACCCCTACATTTCAAACCCCTCCTGCACGAGTCGCGTCTGCTCCATCTGGTGAATCGTGTGCGACCCGGTAGCGGTGCTCGCGCTCGCCGGGCGGCCGACGTACCGGAGGCCCTGGCCCGGTTTAATTATTTTGAGCAGGCGCGGCTCCATGAAAAACCACGCGCCCTGATTCGCGGGCTCTTCCTGCACCCACCGAACTTCCTTGAGATTCTCGAAGGCTCCGAGCTGTTCCGAGACCTGTCTCTTCGGGAACGGGTAGAGCTGTTCGACGCGCAGTATGGCCGTCTCCCGGTCGCCGGACTTATCCCTGTGCGCGAGCAGCTCGTAATAGATTTTGCCCGTGCACAGCAGAGCGCGTCTGACATCCCTCGGGGCCGTGACCGAGTCGTCCCCGATGACGGGCCGGAACCCTCCCCTGACGAACTGATCGACCGGCGACGCGGCTTCGGGGAGCCTGAGCAGGCTCTTGGGCGTGATCACAACGAGCGGCTTCCGCGACTCCTGCTTCGCCTGCCGCCTGAGCACGTGGAAGTATTGCGCGGAGGTCGTGCAGTAGACCACCTGCATGTTCTCTTCGGCGCAGAGCTGGAGGAAGCGCTCGACCCGCGCGCTCGAATGCTCCGGCCCCTGCCCCTCGTAACCGTGGGGCAGGAGCAGGGCGAGGCGGACCTTCTGGTTCCACTTCTCTTCGCCCGAGGCGATGAACTGGTCGATGATGACCTGGGCGGCGTTGGCGAAATCCCCGAACTGCGCCTCCCACAGGACGAGCGCGTCGGGGTCCGCCACGCTGTAGCCGTACTCGAAGCCGAGCGCGCCGGTCTCCGACAGCGGGCTGTCGTAAATCTGGAACCGCGCCTGATCGGAGGCGAGGGTCGTCAGGGGGGTCCACTCCTCGCCGGTCTTCGCGTCGTGGAATGCCGCGTGCCGGTGGCTGAAGGTCCCGCGCACGGTGTCCTGCCCCGTGAGCCGGACCGGCGTCCCTTCGATCAGCAGAGAGCCGAAGGCCAGCTCTTCGGCCGTGCCCCAGTCCACCCCGAAGTCGCCTTCGACCATCTTCGCGCGGCGCGCGAGGAGCCCCACGATCTTCGGGTTCAGGTTGAACCCGCGCGGGACCGTGGTGATCGTGTGGGCGATCATGCGGAGCACGGGCTGGACCACCCCCGTCTCCATCACCTCGACTGACTCGGGCTCGGCCACGGGCTCGGGCAGGGCGGGGGGCGACTGGTTGCGGGCCACTATCTCTTTCGCCCCGAGCTGCGCGTTCTCGTAGCGGCGCATGCGCTCCTCCATGAGGGACGCTACCTCCTGCTCCTGCATCACCCCTTCCGCGATCAGCCTGCGCGCGTAGATGTCGCGCACGCCCTTGTGCTCGCGGATGCGCTGGTACATCACGGGCTGCGTGTAGGTCGGCTCGTCGCCCTCGTTGTGGCCGTGGCGGCGGAACCCGATTATGTCGATGACCACGTCTTTCTGGAATTCCTTACGGTAATCGAGCGCGATCTGCAACACCTGATAGGCGGCGTCCGGGTCGTCGCTGTTCACGTGGAAGATCGGCACCTGAATCATCTTCGCGATGTCCGTGCTGTAGGTCGACGAGCGCCCTTCCTCGGGAGGGGTCGTGAAGCCGAGCTGGTTGTTGACGATGAAATGGATCGTGCCGCCGGTCCTGTAGCCCGGCAGTTGCGAAAGGTTGAGCGTCTCCGCCACGACGCCCTCCCCGGCGAATGCCGCGTCCCCGTGCAGGAGCACCGCGAGCTTCGAGCCTCGGTCCCCGTCCCTGTCCTGCTTGGCGCGCACGATGCCTTCGACCACGGGGTCGACGAATTCCAGATGGCTCGGGTTCGAGGCGACGGAGAGGGCCACCTGCCCGCCGCCGGAGGTGTCGCGGGTGCCGCTCGCGCCCTGGTGGTACTTCACGTCGCCGTGGTCGTGCGGGAAGCTGGGGTGGATCGAGCCCTCGAAGCTCGTGAATATCCGCTCGCAGAATTTCCCGATCACGTTCGCGATGACGTTCAGACGCCCCCGGTGCGACATGCCGATGGTGATGTCGTTTACGCCGCGCTCGGCCGACGACTCGATCAGCTGGTCGAGCATCGCGACGACCGTCTCGTTCCCCTCGACCGAGAACCGCTTCTGGCCAAGATATTTGGTGCCCAGGAACTTCTCGAACAACTCGGCCGAGATCAGCTTCCATAGCATCTGCTTCCGGGCCTCGACCGGCACGGGCGGCGGGTCGCCCTCGACGCGGGCGCGGAGCCACTCCTTCTCTTCCGGCCCCTGGATGTTGCGGTACTCGATGCTCACCTTGCCGCAATAGAACCGGCGCAGGAGGTCGATGATCTCGCGCAGGGGCGCGCTCTCCCTGCCCCCGAGGCCGCGCGTGATGAATTCGCGGTCGAGGTCCCAGATCGTCAGGCCATAAGTCTCGATGTCGAGTTCGGGGTGGTACTGCACCTCCTTCCACCCGAGCGGGTCCACGTCGGCGACGAGGTGCCCGCGCACGCGGTAGGCGTTGATCAATTCGTAGACGCGCGCCTGCTTGCGGACCTCGTCCCGGTGCCGCTCCTCGCCGAGTATCGCCGGGTTGAGGTCGATGGCCCAACGGTAGGGCCTGTAGGGGATGCCGAGGTCCAGAAATATCTCGTCATAAAAGCCGTGCTTGCCGCGCAGCAGCTCGTCGATGCGGGCGAGGAACGAGCCCGACTCCGCGCCCTGTATGATGCGGTGGTCGTACGTGCTCGTTATGGTCATCACCTTGCTGATGCCGAGGCGGGAGAGCGCCTCGGGCGACATGGCCTGATACTCCGGCGGGTGCTCTATCGCGCCCGTGGCGACTATAACGCCCTGCCCCGCCATCAGGCGCGGGTTCGAGGCGGTGGTGCCGAGGGTGCCGGGGTTAGTGAGGCTGATCGTGGTCCCCTGAAAGTCCGAGACCTGAAGCTTGCCGTCGCGCGCGCGCCTGATTATGTCGTCGTAAGCGTCGAGGAGCCCCGAGAACGTCAGCTTGTCCGCGCCTTTTATATTGGGCACGAGCAGAGTCCGCGAGCCGTCCTTCTTCGTCACGTCGACGGCGACCCCGAAATTCACGTCCTCGCGCCGGACGCGGTAAGCCGCCCCGTCCGCCTCCTCGTAAGAGTCGTTGAGCGCCGGGAAGCCCTTGATGGCCGTGAGTATCGCGCGGGCGATCAGGTGCGTGTAAGAGACTTTCCGCCCGCTCGCTTTCAAATGCTGGTTGATCAGGCGGCGGTTTTCGTCGAGCAGTTTCAGAGGTATCTCTCTCTGCGACGTGGCGGTCGGCACCCTCAGGCTCGACTCCATGTTCTCGGCTATCCTCAGCGCCGGCCCGCGCAAAGGCAGGCGCTCGACCTGCTGAGCTTCCGCCGAGGGCGCGGCGGGGGCAGGGGCGGCGGCGGCCGTCTGTCCCGCGGGCGCCTGCGCCGCGGGCGGTCGAGCCGCAGACAGTTGCGCCGCAGACGGTTGCGCCGGAGTGGTTTGAGCCGCAGGGGTCTGCGCCGGGGGCGCGGCGGCCGGGGCGCTCGGAGGCGCTTGAGCAGGCGCGGGCGCTTCCGCGGCCGCCTCCGAGACCGGGGCGGCCTGAGCGGGCGCGCCGCCGTTGCCGAGCAGTTCATGAAAGTAAGCGCGCCAGGCTTCGTCCACAAGCTGCGGGCTGTGCCTGTACTGCTGAAGCAGGTCGCTCACGTAAGTGGAGTTAACGCCGAACTCGTCGGCGATGAGCTGGTCCAATTCCGTCTGGTCTGTCTGATTACTGGTTGTCATCTTTTTCCCCTCGTACCCGGAAACATATAGTTTAATTCCTGAGCCACTCCTTAACAACCACGCGGAATCAAGAATGCGGGGCGGGGGCGGCGCTTGTTAGCCGCTCAACCCTTAAGTTACACTTGGTTGAGATTAATTTGAGCGAGAACCTCAATCCAAAGCGCTCGTATAGCGAATTGCCGGTCAGTTACGGCTTTTGAATTTCTTTTTAGATTCGGGGTAAAGGTTGATGAAAAGATTTATCGCGTTAGTGCTCCTTTGCGCCACCGCATGGCTGCCCGCCTCCGCGCGCGACGAGTCGGGCGACCGGCGGCAGGAGACGTTCGACATAGTGTGGCGCGCGGTCAAGGATAAGCACTTCGACCCCACCTTCGGGGGGGTCGATTGGGACAAGGTGAGAGAACAGTACGCGCCGCGCGTCGCCAAGGTTAAGAGTGACGACGAGCTTTACAACCTCCTCCAGCAGATGCTCGGGGAGCTGGGGCAGTCCCATTTCAACATAATCCCGCCAGAGGCCATCGTCGAAAATGGGGCCGAGCCTCGCACGGGCACGACTGGACTCTCCGTCAGGTACGTAGACAAACAGCTGTTGGTAACGCACGTCGCCGAAAACTCCCCGGCGGCCCGCGCGGGCCTGCGCCAGGGTTTCTTAATCAGGCAGGTGGACCAGACCACCGACGAGCAGATCGTCCAGCGCTTCGCGAAGAGCAAGGAGTCTCCCGCGATGAAAGAGCTGATGATCGGCCGCTCGGCGCTCGCCCACATAGACGGCAAGCCGGGCACCTCCGTCCGGCTCGTCTACGAAGACGGGAGCAATAAGAGGCAGGAGGTGACCGTCACCAGGGAGAAGCGCAAGGGCGAGATGTCGGAGGCCATGGGCAACTTCCCCCCCCAGTACATGGAGTTCGAATCGAGGCGGCTCGAAGGGGGGATCGGCTACATCAGGTTCAACATATTCGTGATGCCCCTGCTCGACAGGATTCGCTCGGCCATCCGCGAGATGAATGACGCGCCCGGAATCATCATCGACCTTCGCGGGAATCCGGGGGGCATAGGGGCGATGTCGTCCGGGATAGTGGGGGTCCTGGAGACCCGCCAGATTTCTCTCGGCACGATGAAGATGCGCTCGGGCCAGATGAATTTCCTCGTTTTCCCCCAGAAAAACGCCTACACGGGGCCGGTCGCCGTGCTGATCGACAGCGGCAGCGCCTCCACGAGCGAGATATTCGCGAGCGGCATTCAGGAGATCGGGCGCGCCGTGGTCATAGGCGAGCGCAGCGCGGGCGCGGCCCTCCCTTCCGTCTTTCAGAAGCTGCCGACCGGGGCGATTTTCCAGTACGCAATCGGGGACTTCAAATCGCCGCGCGGCACCCTGATCGAAGGGCGCGGGGTCACCCCAGACATCGAAGTCAAGCTGAGCCGCGCGGCCCTTCTGAAGGGCCGGGACCCGCAGCTCGACGCGGCGATTGAGCAGGTCAAGAAGAAAGCGGCCGAGATGCGCCGCGCGAGCTAGTATAAGATTTTAAGATTCCCGGCCATGAACCTGAATTGGACGGTTCAGGCTCATGGCCCATACAGCCAGGAAAGAAAGGACGAAAAAATGAAGCGAATACTAATGATCATATCCCTCGGCGTCTTGATGGCAGCGCCGACCTTCGGCCAGACTCCCAAACCCGCGGACACGCCCAAACCGGCTGACACGAAGCCGGCCGAGAACAAGCCGACCGAGGCCCTCCCCACGGCCGAGCAGTTGATCGACAAATACGTTCAGGCCGTCGGCGGGAAAGCCGCCATCGAAAAGGCTACCTCCCGCGTGGCGAAAGGCACTTTCGAGATACCGGCCATGGGCGCCTCCGGCCCCATTGAGATTTACGCCAAGGCCCCGAACAAGACCGTGTCGATAATAACCTTTCCCGGCTTCGGAGTAATCCAGCAGGGGTACACCGGGCAGGTCGGGTGGTCGCAGGAGCCGACGAGCGGCTTGCGCGAGCTGAGCGGGTCGGAGCTGGCCTACACCAAGCGCGGGGCGGAGTTCTACCAGACGACCAAGCTGAAAGAGCTTTACCCGAAGATGGTGGTCACCGGCAAGCAGAAGGTCGGCAACTCCGACGCCTACGTCGTGCAGATGACGCCCGCCGAAGGCAAGCCGGAGAAGTGGTACTTCGACGCCCAGACCGGGCTGGTCACCCGCATGGATGTGGAGATCGAAAGCCCTCAGGGCTCGCTCCCCTTCGAAATCTATCAGGAAGATTACAGGGTCGTGGACGGCGTTAAGATGCCGTTCCTGATACGCCAGACGAGCCCGGCCATCAGCTTCACCATCCAGCTTGAGGATGTGAAGAACAACGTTCCCATCGACGACGCGAAGTTCAACAAGCCCGCGGGACAGTAGCCCGCGCGCGCGAAGGACCAGGCGCGCGGCGATTAATTATTGATCAATCGCCGCGCGCCGCGCTATATTCGTCCGCGGAGAAGCCCTTCGCGAGCCCTCACTACAGACCACTCCGGATTCCCGCGCGGGACATGACCCCTGTGCGGTTATGCGGGCATTAGGCATTTAATCTCGTTGTAAACCGGCGCGGGGACGAGGCCACAGTGAGCGATTACCACATAAGGAAGGCCGCGGAAGGCGACAGAGACCGGGTCATCAGGCTCGTGTCGAAGATGTGGTCCGAAGACATCGCGCCCCGCTACGAGCGGTTCTACCTGTCGAACCCGCACGGCCGCGCGCTCACGTGGCTCGCAGTCGAAACGTCCACGGGAGAGACGGTGGGCTGCACCTCGATCTTCCCGCGCAGGGTCATAGTGGATGGGCGCGAGCGGACGGGCTCTATAGGCGGCGATTGTTACATCGAGCCTCGGATGAGGCGGCGGGGGATCGCGACCGCCTTGCACAGGGAGAGCCTGATCGGCATGCGCGAGGAAGGAATCGATTTCATGTATGGCCCGCCGAACCCATCGAACCTGCACGCCCTCGTGAAAGCGGGCTCAAGGGTAGTCACGAACTTCAAGCGGTGGGTCCGCCCTCTGGCGGGGCGGGCGGTCTACCGCGCGGCCTTCGCGCGCGTGCCGTCCAGGCTCGAAGCCCAAATCGCGGGGCTGCCGCTCAGGGTGCTCGACCGCCTGACCAGGGCCGACGTGCGCGGCTTCACTCTGGAAGAAGTCACGGCCTTCGGCCCCGAGTTCGATTCTCTGTTCGAGCGGGCCGCGTCAGGGCACAGAGTAGTCTGCGTGCGGGACAGGGACTACCTGCAATGGCGTTATCTGAAATCGCCGGGCCGCCGCCAGGTCCCTTTCGCGGTCAGGCACGAGGGCGAGCTCGTAGGCTTCGTCTCGCTCGAAACCAACGGGGAGCAGGCGGCGATAGTTGACATGTTCGCCCTCAGGGATCAGAGGGTGACCGACGCGACCCTTCAGGTCGTGCTCGATCAGGTCGCGGCCACGGCCTGTTCCGGCCTCGAAGTGAGCTGCACCCCCGCCGGCGTGCTGGCCCCGAGCCTGCGCCGCCTCGGGTTCATAGGCAGGTCGGACCGCGGCTTTCAGGTCGCGGTCCGCGATCATGAGGCGCAATCCGACACCCTCCTTAATCCGAACGCCTGGTACTTCATGGCCGCCGACCAGGACATGGATACCTTCTTTTCCGACCTCCCCGATTAAGCCGGAGAGCAGATTGCTCTAAGAGATCATTCACTCTGACCGAATGACTGGCCTTCCCTATTCCGGGGCGACTCACCGGACCGAGCCGACCCGTTCGCGGCCCCGACGCCGCGGCTCCCGCCCACGAATAAAGCTAAAGCGAATCCTTTGAACGAGTAATCACTCGGCCCGGCGCGCCCGCGCGCCCGCCCCGACGCTTCTCTCGCGGCCCGGCTCAAGGCGCTGGCACGGGAGTTGAAATACGTCCCAATCGCTTTTCTGTTAACTCAGCCCGGCCAGACCCACCGGCCGGCGGAAGACAAAACGACCGACAAGGTACCGACATATGACGAACAGAGGAAACCTGGCAAGAATATTCGCGGCAACTCTCATCCTGCTGTTGGTGGCCGGAGCTTTCCCGTCACCCAATCAGGCTCAGCCCCTCGTAGGGAAGAGCGACCCGATGACCTACCAGGGGGAGGCGTTGACTGACGACCCGAGGTTGGACAGGATGCCGGTGGACCTGCTCTCGCAGATCGACAGCCAGGGCATGAATAAACAGACCGTCGAGTTGATCGTGCAGGCGGCCGACAGGCCCGGCGCGGCCTTCCGCCTCCTCATCAAACAACACGGCGGAAAGATCAGGCGAGAGTTTAAGAGCATCAAGGCCCTGCTCGTCGAGCTGCCGCTGTCACAGGTCGAGGGCCTGTCGGGGCAGCCCGGCGTCGCCTTCATCACCCCCAACAGGGCGACCAAGAGCCAGATGGACGCGACCGCCCTCATACTCGGGCTGAACAGGCTGAACCGCGAGACGCCCGGCAGTCACGGGGCCGCCTACCAGCCCGTCGACGGCAGCGGCGTCGGCATCGCCATCATCGACTCCGGCATCAACGAGAAATCGAACGATGATTTTCAGGACGGGGTCACCCACTCGCGTTCGCGCATCATCGCTTTCAAAGATTGCGTAAACAACCGGCGTCAAAGCTACGACGACTACGGGCACGGCACGACGGTCGCGGGCGTGGCGGCGGGCAGCGGGTGGGCGTCGCAGCAGGTGGACCCGTCGGGCGTCGAGTGGTACCCCGGACACTACGGAGACTTCGCGGGCGTGGCCCCCGGCGCGAACATCATAAACTTGAAGGCCATCGACTCCGTGGGCTCGGGCAGGGTCAGCCACGTGATCGACGCCATAGACTTTTGCATAGCGAACAGGGGCAGGTACAACATCAGGGTCATCAACCTGAGCATCGGGATGCCCGTGCTGCAAAGCTACAAGACCGACCCCCTGTGTCAGGCGGTCGAGGAAGCGGTCGCGCGCGGGATCGTCGTCGTCTGCTCCGCCGGAAACTACGGGCACAACGACGTGGTCGTCGGGTACGACTCGGCGGGCAAGGCCATCTATCAGACGGTATACGGAGGCGTCAACAGCCCGGCGAATGACCCGAAGGTGATCACGGTCGGCGCGACGAGGAACCCGAATCAGGACGTGTTAACGTGGGCCGATAAGAACACGGCCCCGGTCATCAACCCCGCCCCCCGCCCCCTGCTGAGGTCGGACGCGGTCGTCGCCTCCTACAGCTCCCGCGGCCCCACTCTGGTTGACGGAATCATAAAGCCGGACCTCGTCGCTCCGGGGACGAAGATCGTGGCCGCAGCCTCCGAGAAGATCACTACTCTGACGAGCGCGGTGCTGCCCAACACGGTCGTCCCGGCGACGAGCAGGCGGGCGGACAAGAAGATGTACTGCCAGTTGACGGGCACCTCTTTCGCCGCCCCGACGGTGTCGGGGACGGCCGCCCTGATGCTTCAGGCCAACCCGAGCCTCACGCCGGGAATGGTCAAAGCGATCATGAAATTCACGGCCCAGTCCTTGCCGTCGCTCGCGGGGCGGAGCCGGGTCGAACGCCTCATCACGCAGGGCGCGGGGCTGCTCAACTCTTACGCGGCGGTCAGGCTCGCGCAGAACGTCCGCCCGGACGCGGACCTCGCGCGCTCGGGAGAACCCCTGCTCAAGCCCGGCCTCACTCTGGGCAGTCTGAGCGAAGAACTTGAGTTAGCCCTGTATGACAGGGGGGGCGAATTGCTTGAGTACGTGCCCTTCGACAGCGGGTTCCTGTTGTCGGATGGCATTATGCTCACGGACGGCATCCTGCTCGCGGACGGCATTATGCTCACGGACGGGCACCTGCTTTCCGACGCTTTCATGCTGACCGACGGCCATCTGCTCGCGGACGGCCACCTGCTCGCCGACAGCTTCGTGACAACCTTCTGCCTCCTGACTTCGAACGGCCTGAATTACTTTATGCAGGGGCCGCTCATGAGTGGCCTGAGCGCGCAGAGCTTTTACGCCGACGGCATAGTCCGGTCAACGGGCAACGTGTCGGGAGGCACGATCTTTTCGAGAGAGGGGCTTCAGGTCTGGGGCAACGCCCTTATGAATCCCCTTCTGCCCACGGGCGTGGGCAGTGAGAACATTTCCGTGCTGGCGGGGAACGACGACTCCGCCATAACCGGGATAACGATCATGCAGAGTAGCAGCCCCCATTACCCGAGACAGAGATAGGCCCCGGCCGGGGAGAGGCCCCGGCGACGGCCCCCCGGGTCGAATAAGAGACGAGATATGAAAAGTCCTTTTAAAAAGAGATCCCTCACCTTGATCACGGCGATGATGCTCGCCTGCTGCCTCCTCAGCGGCTCCCTTCTGAGCGGCGAAGCGAGCGCCCAAAGATACGGAGGGGCCCCGGCAGTCGCGTGGCCCGAAAAAATCTCCTCCGACCTGAAGGCCCTGGCCCGCACCGGCCTCGGCAGCGAGCGCGTCAGCGTCATCGTCCAGTTCAACGAGGATGCCAAGAGTTCTTCCGACAGCCTCGCCCGGATGAACGACGGGCAGGTGAGGCGCAACTTCCGCAGCCTGAAGTCGGCGCAGATGGAGCTGCCGGTCGGCGCCCTGGAAGCATTCGCCCTGAACCGCGACGTGCGCTACATCTCCGCGGACCGGGAGACGGTCTCCTTTAAAGGGCACGTCGCGATCACCACGGGCGCGGAGAGCGTGCGGCAGCAGACGAACCTGCTCGGGTCTTACACCCTGGACGGCTCGGGGATAGGCATAGCCATTCTCGACTCCGGCATCGACACGCAGCACGTATCTTTCACCGGGGCCAACGGCGTGTCCCGCATCGTCTACAGCCGCGACTTCACGGGAGAGAACCGCATCAATGACCCTTACGGCCATGGGACTCACGTCGCGGCCGACGCGGCAGGCAACGGGGTGGTTTCGAAAGGCAAGTACACCGGCATCGCGCCCAACGCGAAGATCATCAACCTCCGCGTGCTCAACTCCGAGGGGAGGGGCAGCGTCTCCGCCCTGCTTCAGGCCCTCGACTGGCTGTTCGCCAATCACGCGGCCTACAACATCCGCGTCGCCAACCTGAGCCTGGGCTCCCCGGCGGTCGATTCTTACCTGAACGACCCGGTCTGCAGGGCGGTGCGGAAACTGGTTAACGCGGGCCTCGTCGTGACGGTGGCCGCCGGGAACAACGGCAAGAACAGTCAGGGCCGGAAGCTCTACGGCCACATCCACTCGCCCGGCATAGAGCCTTCGGCCATCACGGTCGGCGCTTCGAACACCTTCGGCACCATCAGCCGCCACGACGATGGGGTCGCGACCTACAGCTCCCGCGGGCCGACGCGAGCCTTCTGGACCGACTCGAACGGGGTGAGGCATTACGACAACCTCATAAAGCCGGACATGGTGGCCCCCGGCAACAAGATCATCTCCGCGCAGTCGGATGGGAATCTCCTGGTCGCGCGCACCCCATCCCTCCGCGCGATCTCAAGCCCCGAGTCCGGGCGCAGGATGATGTTCCTGAGCGGCTCGTCGATGGCCGCCCCCTTCGTCGCCGGGACCGCCGCCCTGATGTTGCAGGCGAACTCGACCCTCACGCCCAACCTCGTCAAAGCGATCCTGATGTATACCGCGCAGCCGCTTCAGGGTTTCAACAAACTTGAGCAGGGGGCCGGGCAGTTGAACGTGGAAGGGGCGGTGCGGGTGGCGAAGCTCGTCCGCACGAACCTGACGTCCGACACCCCGCTCGGGACCCCGCTGCTGACCTCGCTCACCCCCCCGGCCCCCCTGACGACCATCACATCCGGGATAACGGTCACGAGCTTCCCGTGGGCTCAGGGGCTCATACTCGATCAAACGTGCGTGAGGGGGACGAACCTCATAACGAAGTATCAGAAGATATATGGCATAGGCACCCTTCTGGCCGACGGCACTCTGCTCTCCGGCGGCACCCTGCTCACCGACGGCACGATGCTCACCGACGGCACTCTGCTCTCGGACAGCATCCTGACGAGCAGCGGAGGGATACTGGGCCTCGGCACCTACTTCATGGGCGTGGCGACTCTGCTCGCGGATGGCACGCTCCTGTCTGACGGCACCCTGCTCTCCGACGGCTCTCTGCTGTCTGACGCCACTCTGCTGGCCGACGCCGTGCTGATGAGCAACGCGATACTCGAAGCTCACACGTCGATGGTCGGAGGCGATGACACCCCGTTCATGGAGATTGAGCCGGACGTGCCATAGGAAAATATACGTAGAGCCAGTGTCATATTACTCTACATGGATGACCTCAAATGCGACATCTTCCCCGCTTTGACGGCCCCAGCGTCAGGCTTACAGGAGGCGATTCTGGCACGGTCATTGCCTGAAGAACATGCGTGACGCCGTTTCGGATAGATGAGAAATAAGATCAAGGGGGTAGAGGTCATGAAATCGATACATAGGAAAGCACTGGTATTATTCGCGGTGCTGGCGGCGCTGGCGTCCACAACCTTCGCGCAGGGGCCATTACATAAGCGGGTCAATTACGAGATTAACGTCAGGCATGCTTTGAGGATGGGTGACTATATGCTCCCGCCGGGCAGGTACGTCCTTTATCAAATCCACCAGAACGATGTGAACCTGTTCGGGCTTTACCAGGAAGACCTGACTAATGAGCCCGTGGCGATGATAAGGACCGTCCGCGTCGAGCACCCCGGCGCCGACGCTCCGGACGACACCAAGCTCGTTTTAGAGATGGACGAGAGCGGAGCGGCGGCCGACCCGATCCTGAGAGGGTGGAACATACCCGGCATGGATGGGTGGGAGATAATCAGCGTCGTGTCGAAGAACGACAGCGTGTTGACGAAGGTCAGGTAACTTTCCAAGCCTGAGAGATGAGTGCTGAGTCGGGAGGGTTCTGTAAAGCGATTTTCGAATCAAGAAGATTCGGGAACGCACCGCAGAGATTATCAAAGCCTCCTTGCCACAAGGCTCAGCACTCAAAACTCGGCGCCCCTTCACTCCTTCAGATCGGCCCCTTCCGGCCGCGACATCACCTTCCGCTTCGTCGATTCAACGGAGAGCGCGGGCCTTCGCGCGCGGCGGTTTGAATTGCATTGAAAATCCTCCGCCCGTATACTTGGCGGGCTTAATTCCGAAGACTCCGATTCGAGATTAGATTACTCATGCCGCTCGACGAAGAAGAACAGCTTGTCTTATCCACCGTGAGGCGCTTTCTGGAGAGGGAGGTCGCGCCCGTCGCGTCAGAGCTTGAGCACCGCAACGAATACCCCTCGGCCCTCGTCGAGCGCATGAAAGAGATCGGGCTCTTCGGCGCGAACGTGCCGGAAAAGTACGGCGGGCAGGACCTGAGCTACTCGGTCTACGCGATGATCTTCGAAGAGATCGCGCGCGTGTGGATGGGGCTCGCGGGCATCGTCGGCACGCACTCGGTGCTGTGCGACGTGCTGGAAAAATTCGGCACCGAAGAGCAGAAGGTCAGGCTGCTCCCGGCCCTCGCGCGCGGGGAGAGGCGCGGGGGCATCTGCCTGTCGGAGACAGAAGCGGGCACGGACCTTCAGGCCATCCGCACGACGGCCGCGCGCGAGGGGGATCATTACCTCGTCAACGGGGCGAAGATGTGGGTCACAAACGGGAGGTTCGGAGACACCTTCCTCCTGCTCGCAAAGACCGACGCCGAGGCCGCCCCCGCGCACGCGGGGATGAGCGCGTTCGTCATCGAGAAAGGCGGCCCCGGACTCTCGGTGAGCCGCGACATAGATAAGCTCGGGTATAAGAGCGTCGAGACCTGCGAGATTCTGTTCGAAGACTTCAGGGTCCCGGCCGGGGACCTGATCGGAGGTGTCGAGGGGCGGGGCTTCAAGCAGGTGATGAGCGGCCTGGAATCCGAGCGCATCAACGTCGCCGCGCGCGGGCTCGGGGTCGCGCGCGCGGCCTTCGAAGACGCCATCCGCTACGCGCAGCAGCGCCGCACGTTCGGCAAGCCCATCTGCGAGCACCAGACCATACAGATAAAGCTGGCCGACATGGCGACGAAGATCGAGGCTTCGAGGCTGCTCATCTACGCCGCCGCCGAGAAGAAAGACCGCGGGGAACGTTGCGACCTCGAAGCCGGGATGGCCAAGCTCTTCGCCACGGAGACCGCGCAGGAGTGCGCGCTTGAGGCGATGCGGATACTCGGGGGCAACGGCTACGCCAGAGACTTCCGCGTCGAGCGGTATTACCGGGACGCGCCCCTGTTGATAATAGGCGGCGGGACGAACGAGCTCCAGCGGCTCGTCATCGCGCGCAACCTCCTGAAGCGATACTCGATTGAATAGCGGCCCGCGCTCCGCCCCGGAGATTTCTAATTTGAATTGACTTGTCGGGACCCGTCCATTTAGGCTTTATCACGTCTTTTCCGCTCAAAATATGTTTTCGAGCCAGGTAGGGTTCTGTTTTATGTGTAGAAAAATGCTCACGCCGTTGACCGGATTCATGGTCCTGCTCGCTCTGCTATCGCCGGCGCACGGGCGGCAGGCGCGCTCGCTGTCGGGGACCGTGAGGGATTCGGATGGCGCGGTGGTGGTCGATGCTCAGGTGTCGCTTATGAGCGCGCGGCAGGCCGTCATAGCCGTCTCGAAGACCGACTCCCGCGGGCACTTCAGCTTCTCCATGCCGGCGGCGGGCCATTACGTCCTCGTCGTGACGACTCCGGGGTTCGATGAGCGGCGCGCGGCGGTACACGTCGGCGACGCGCCGGCCGAGGAGGTCGAGATCACGGTCGAGCCTCGGGCGGTGTCCGAGCAGGTGACCGTCACCGCGACGCCGGGGGTCGCGGAGAACGTCGAGCGCGTCCCGCAGGAAGTGAACATTATCGACGCGCGCGAGATAGACGAGCGCGCCAAGACCGTCACCGCGCAGGTCGCTCAGGAAGAGGTAGGCGTCCACCTCCAGCGCACCAGCCCGACCATAGCCGGGGTCTTCGTGCGCGGGCTCACGGGCAACAAGGTGAACGTCTTCATCGACGGCGTGCGCTACTCCACGTCCGCCGCGCGCGGGGGCATCAACACGTTCCTCAACCTCGTCGAGTCGTCGAACCTGGATTCGGTCGAAATACTGCGCGGCTCCAACAGCGCGCAGTACGGCAGCGACGCGCTCGGCGGCAGCATCCAGTTCCTTTCGCTGATACCGCCCTACTCCCAGCAGGGGAGCAACGTTCGCGGCAAGCTCAGCACCTTTTTCAACACGAGTGACGCCAGCTTCGGCTCGACGCTCACCACTTCTTTCGCGACCGAAACTTTCGGGGTGATCGCCAACGTCGCGGGCCGCCGCGTGAACACTCTGAGGCCGGGGGGCGGCATCGACTCGCACAACGCCGTGACCCGGTTCTTCGGCGTCAGCTCGGAGGGAGTCATCGGCAGCCGTCTGCCCGACACGGCCTTCACTCAATACGGCGGCATGCTCAAGATGAGCTGGGCGCCCACGACCGCGGATCGGTTCGTCATCAATTACACGCGCGGGCAGCAGGACGGCGGCAAACGCTACGACCAGTTGTTAGGGGGTGACGGGAACCTCGTAGCCGACCTGCGGAACCTGATGCTCGACCTCTTCTACGTCAAGTACGACCGGGTGAAGCTCGGCTGGTTCGACGGCTTCTCCGCCGTCTATTCGTTCAACTCGCAGAGGGAAGAGCGCGTGAACCAGGGCGGGGGCGGCAACCCCCTCGCCTCGATCAACCACGAGTACGAGCGGACCAACGTAAACGGCGCGCAGCTGAGCGCCAGCAAGCAGCTGGGCACGCGACAGAACCTCCTGTTCGGCGCGGAGTTTTATCACGAGCGGATCGACTCGCCCGCTTTCGGGGTGAATCCCGCGTCGAACTCCGTCAGGCTGCGCCGCCCCCGCGTGCCCGACAACGCGCGCTTTATAAGCGGGGGCGTTTACGCGCAGGACGTGTTCGACTGGGTGCCGAACAGGCTCCGCCTGATCGGGAACGTGCGCTACAGCGCGGCCTCGTACAGGGCGCGGGCAGAAGATAGCCCTCTGGTCGGCGGGGAGCGGCTGTGGCCGGATGACTCCCTGCGCGTGTCGGACGCCTCGTTCAGGGGCGGGGTCGTCGTGACTCCTGTCGACGGGCTTAATCTGGTCGCCAACATCAGCCGGGGCTTTCGCGCGCCTCACATGACGGACCTGGGGACTCTGGGACTCACGGGCTCGGGCTTCGAGGTCGCCGCGCCTGATGTCGCGGGGCTCGGGGCGCAGGTCGGCACGACCGCGGACCGCACGGCCGTCGCGACCGGAATCCCGGTCACGCAGGTCGGCCCCGAGACCAGCCTCAGTTACGAGGCGGGCGTGCGCTACCGCAACAGGCGGGTCGACACGGAGCTCGCCTTCTTCGTCAACGACATCTATGACAACATCGTCAAGCAGGCGTTGATCCTCCCGCCCGGAGCGGTCGGGCTTGAGATCGGGGGCCAGCCCATCACCTCTCAGAACTCAAACGGGGTCGTCTTCGTCGATGCCACGTCCGCGCCAGTGCTGGTCCGCGCCAACTTCGACGACGCGCGCATCTACGGGTTCGAGCACGAGCTTGAGGTTGAGATAAGCAGGCAGTGGACCGCGAGCACGGTATTCACCTACCTGTACGCCGAGGATAAGAGGACCGGTTTGCCGCCCAACATCGAGGGCGGGACGCCCGCGCCGGACGGCTGGCTCAAGATACGCTACGTGCCCGCGCGCGGCCGCTTCTGGGTCGAGCCCTACATCCACGCGGCGGGCAGGCAGGGCCGGATAGCGAGCCTCGCGCTCGAAGACCGCCGCACCGGGGCCGCGCGCTCGCGCGACAGCATCGAGGGATTCTTCTTCAACGGCGCGACGGCGCGCGGCTTCGTGGGCGCGGGGCCTGACGGCGCGCGGGGCACGGCCGACGACGTGCTGCTCGCGACGGGTGAGACCCTCGCGCAGATACAGGACCGGGTCCTCGGCCCCGGCGAGGACTCATCGCCGCTGTTTACGGCGATTCCGGGATACGTCACCTTCAACGTTCGCGGGGGGGTGAAGTTCGGAGAGCGGCACGAGATCATCGTGGACTTCGAAAACATCGGCGACCGGAATTACCGCGGAGTCAGCTGGGGGGTGGACGCGCCCGGCAGAGGCGTTTACGTCAGGTACAATACCCGGTTCTGAGAATTAAAAATGTAACCCTCTCCAACCCAGCGGCGTCCTGGTAATTTGAAGCTTTCCCGCTGGCATTTTTCAAAACTATCTAAGGAGAACCCGCGATGAGAACAGGCGGCACGAAGCCCCTTTTCGTTGTCTTATTTTCATTGATCCTCTGCATACCGGGCGGCTCGTTCGCGCTCGCGCAGCAACGCGAGGGCGAGCAGAACCCGATCCTGAAGGGCCTGAAGTATCGCAGCATCGGCCCGTTCCGCGGAGGGCGAGTCACGGCGGTCTCGGGCGTCACCTCGCAGCCGCAGGTCTATTACTTCGGGGCGACCGGCGGCGGGGTCTGGAAGACGACCGACGGGGGCGCGGGGTGGGAGCCCATCTCCGACGGGTACTTCAACACCGGCTCGGTCGGGGGCATCGGGGTGAGCGAATCCGACCCGAACGTCATCTACGTCGGCATGGGCGAGTCGCCCGTCCGAGGGAACGTCTCGCACGGCGACGGCGTCTACAAGTCGACCGACGCGGGCAAGAGTTGGAGGCACGTCGGCCTCTCGGACACGCGCCACATCGGGCGCGTGCGCGTGCACCCCCGCAACCCCGACACCGTCTACGTCGCGGCGATGGGCCACCTCTTCGGCCCGAACGAGCAGCGCGGGGTCTTCCGCTCGACCGACGGCGGGAAGAACTGGCAGAAGGTCCTCTTCCGGAGCAACAAGGCCGGCGCGGTCGACCTGATACTCGACCCCTCGAACCCCAACGTGATCTATGCCGGGTTCTGGGAGATAAGCCGCACGCCCTACAGCCTCGAAAGCGGGGGCCCCGGAGGCGGCCTGTTCAAATCGACCGACGCGGGCGAGACGTGGGCCGACATCACGCGCAACGAGGGCCTGCCGAAAGGGATCATCGGGAAAGTCGGCGTGACCGTCTCCCCGGCGGACCCGAACCGGCTGTGGGCCATAATCGAGGCGGAAGAGGGCGGCGTGTTCCGCTCGAACGACGCGGGCAAAACATGGGAGAGGGTCAACCAGCAGCGCAACCTGCGCCAGCGCGCATGGTATTACACGCGCATCTACGCCGACACCCAGAATGCCGATTCTGTCTACGTGCTCAACGTAGGCTTCTACAAATCGAACGACGGCGGCAGGACTTTCTCAAGCATAAGCGTGCCGCACAGCGACAACCACGACCTGTGGATCGCCCCCAACGACTCGGCGCGCATGATCAACAGCAACGACGGCGGCGCGAACGTCTCCGTCAACGGGGGCCGGACGTGGACGGAGCAGGACCAGCCCACCGCCCAGTTCTACCGCGTGGCCGTCGATAACGATTTTCCGTACCACATCTACGGGGCGCAGCAGGACAACTCGACCGTCAAGATTCCGAGCCGCACGTCCGATTCTGGCATCGACCGCACGCACTGGTACGACGTGGGCGGCGGCGAAAGCGGGTGGATCGCCCCGAGCCCGAAAAACCCCGACGTGGTCTTCGCGGGCTCGTACGGGGGGTTGATCACGCGGTACGACCGGCGCACGGGCCAGTCGCGCAACGTGACCGTCTGGCCCGACAACCCGATGGGGGCGGGCGCGGAGGCGATGAAGTACCGCTTCCAGTGGAACTTCCCCATAGTCTTTTCGCCCCACGAGCCCCACGCCCTCTACGCAGGCGGCAACATACTCTTCAGATCGACCAACGAAGGGCAGAGCTGGGAGGCGATAAGCCCCGACCTGACGCGCAACGATAAATCGAAGCAAGGGCCTTCGGGCGGCCCCATCACCAAGGACAACACGAGCGTCGAGTATTACGACACGATCTTCACCGTGATCGAATCGCCCGTGCAGAAGGGGGTCATCTGGGCGGGCACCGACGACGGGCTGGTGCAGCTCACGCGCGACGGGGGGAAGAACTGGGAGAACGTCACGCCCAGGGGGATGCCCGAATGGATTCAGGTGAACTCCATCGACGCCTCCCCGCACTCGGCGGGCACCGCCTACGTCGCCGCCACCATGTACAAGTCCGACGACTTCCGCCCCTACCTCTACAAGACTTCGGACTTCGGCAAGACATGGAAGAAGATCACGGCGGGGATTCCCGACGGCGCCTTCACCCGAGTCATCCGCGAAGACACGGACAGGGCGGGCCTGCTTTACGCGGGCACCGAGACGGGCATGTACGTGTCGTTCGACGGCGGCGAAAGATGGCAGCCGCTCCAATTAAATCTGCCGGTCGTCCCGATCACCGACCTCGCGGTCCACGGGAGGGAGAAAGACCTCGTGGTCGCGACGCAGGGGCGCTCGTTCTACGTGCTCGACGACCTGAACGTCCTGCACGCGATGGCGGACGCGATGAAGGGCGAGGCATTCCTGTTCAAGCCCGAAGAGACTTATCGCATGCAGGGCTCCGGGGGCTTTTCGCAGCCCGGCGCTTCGCTCGGCCAGAACCCCCCGAACGGAGTGGTGATCCATTACTACCTCAAGAACAAGCCCTCTAAAGACGTGTCGCTCGAAATCCTTGACGGCTCGGGCAAGGTGATTAAAAAGATCGCGGGCAGGGCCGGCGAAGCGCAGGAGGCCCAAGGAGCGCAAGGGGGGCAAGGGCCGGGCGGCAACAGAGAATCCGCGCCGTCGGACGCGGGGCTGAACAGGGTCGTCTGGGACCTGAGGCATGAGGACGCGACCCGCTTCCCCGGCCTGATCATGTGGGCGGGCAACACTCGGGGGCCGCGCGCCGTGCCCGGCAATTATCAGGTGCGCCTGACGGTGGACGGCAGGACCCTGACGGAAGGGTTCACGATTAAAAAAGACCCCCGCCTTGAGACCACGGACGCGGAATTTGCCAAACAGTTCGACCTGCTTCTCAGGATTCGCGACAAGCTGACGGAGACCCACAACGCGATCATCAGGATACGCGACGTGCGCAAGCAGATCGAGGACATTTTCGCCCGCGCCAAGGACGAGCCGAACGGCAAGGCGATCACGGACGCCGGCAAGTCTTTCAACGCTAAGATAACGGCGGTCGAGGAGGAGCTGTACCAGACCAAGAACCAGAGCAACCAGGACCCATTGAATTATCCGATCAGGCTCAACAACAAGCTCGCCGCGCTCGGCGGCACCGTCGAGGACGCGGACGCGGCCCCCACGGACCAGTCTTACGCGGTCTACGACGAGCTGACGGCGAAGATCGACGCTCAGTTGAGGAAGCTCGATCAGATAATGAGCACGGACCTCCCGGCCTTCAACAGGCTCGTCCGCGAGCAGAACATACCGGCCGTGGTGGTGAAGGCCAGGGCCGCGGGCAGGTAGTTGCGGGCCGTTTTTATAATGAGCTAAGCTGTCTTTCTACTCCCCAAATTCAGACCATGTGGAGTAGTGCTCATGAACATACTCGTCGTGGAAGACAATCAGGACACGCGCGAGCTGCTCGTGCTCCATCTCACGTTGCAGGGCCATGAGGTGTCGGGGGCCGAAGACGGGCAGGAGGGGCTCGACAGGATTAAGGAAGACAGGCCCGACCTCATCCTGACCGACCTAAGCATGCCCCGGCTCAACGGCGTCGAGCTCATCAGGAGGGTGCGGGGCGATTCCGGGCTCGCGGGGATGAAGATAATAGCGATAACCGCGCATGGCAGCGGGGACGCGAACGAGGCCCGGCGGGCGGGCGCGGACATAGTCCTGCATAAGCCTACGCCACTCGACTCTCTCGCGGACATAGTGAAGCAGATGACGAAGTAGCTCTCCCGGCCGTCTTGAATATAGTTTTTGCGAGCGTATACAATAGTCAGCTTCCATAATTGACCGGGAATCGAGAAAGGCGACATGGCACAACAAAACACATTCGACGTAGTATCCAAAGTCGACATGGCGGAAGTTAAGAACGCCGTCAACCAGGCGACCAAAGAGATCACGCAGAGGTTCGATTTCAAGGGGACCAACTCCGAGATCACGCTCGACGAGAAGGAGCACAGGCTGATCCTCGCCACCGCCAGCGAGTTCACGCTCAAGCAGCTGAACGACGTGCTCCAGCAGAAGCTCACGCGCCGCGGCATCTCGCTCAAGGCCCTGGACTACGGCAAGGTCGAGCCCGCCGCCAAAGACAGCGTGAGGCAGACCGTGACGCTTCAGCAGGGCATCCCCATCGAGAAGGCCCGCGAGATCGTCAAGTTCATCAAGGACTCCAAGCTCAAGGTGCAGGCGTCGATCAATGGGGACTTCGTGCGCGTCAGCGGCAAGGACCGCGACGCCCTCCAGGAGGTCATCGCGGCCCTCAAGGCCAAGGACTTCGGCATAGACATGCAGTACACCAACTACCGCACCAACTGAGCCCCGCCGCCTCGGAAGATTTATGAGAATGGGATACACGATAGTCGATAGCGCGCTCGGGCGCCTGCTCGTCGCCGCTACCGAAAAAGGCATCTGCTTCGTCAGCCTCGGCGACGGGGACGCGCCGATGGAGGCCGAGCTGAGGGGCGATTACCCATCAGCCGACATCCGCCACGACATGCCGGTCGATCCCTCCTGGGTCGAGGCGCTCCTGAAGTACCTCCGCGGCGAATCATGCGACCTCGCCCTGCCCCTGGACGCGCGCGGGACGGGGTTTCAGGAGCGGGTGTGGGCCGTACTTCAATCGATCCCTTACGGCAGCACGCGCACGTACAAAGAGATCGCGGCCGCCCTCGGCCTGCCCGGTACGGCCGCGCGGGCGGTGGGCCGCGCGTGCGCGACGAATGCCGTCTCGCTTATCATCCCCTGCCACAGGGCGCGCAGGGGGGACGGGGGTCTGGCGGGCTACCGGTGGGGCCTCGAACGCAAGCGCCTTCTGATCGAGATGGAGAGAAGTTTCACTGGTCGGACGACCCCTTAAATCAGCACACGACTCGGGAGAACTATCGCATGCGAAGATCGCTCTTTGCCGGTTTCATGATGCTCGCTCTGTCAAACGTTTTCTTCACGCCCGGCGCGCTCGCGCAAGCGCCGCAAGCCTCCGCCTCGCCCCCGGGCAGGTGGACCGTGGACGACCTCGTGATGGCCGAATCGTCGGGCGGCGCGCAGATCTCACCCGACAGCCGCCACGTCGTGTGGGTCAGGAGTACGGCCGACAAAGAGAAGAACGAGCGCGTCTCGAACCTGGTCCTGTCGAGCCTGACGGAGAAGCGCGAGGTCGAGCTGACGCGCGGCACCGACGGCAGCTCCGGCCCGAAGTGGTCGCCCGACGGCCAGCTCATCGCCTTCGTCTCCGCGCGGCCCGCGCCCAAGGCCAAGCCGGGCGAGCCGGCCAAGCCGCAGCTGTGGCTCATCAACCCGTTCGGGGGCGAGCCGTGGCAACTGACCACCCTGGCGCGCGGCATCGCCAGCTTCGAATGGGCCGACCCCGACACGATAATCTTCTCCGCGCAGGAGGACCCCTCGCTCTACGAAAACGAGATAAAAGAGAAGAAGGACACGTCGATCCTCGTCGAGGACGAAGAGCACGCGCCGCCGGTCAGACTGTTCAGGCTCTCGGTCAAGTCGAAAAAAATCACGAGGCTTACCGACAACGCCGACCGCATCCAATCGTTCTCACTCTCGCCCGACGGCTCGAAGGCCGTGACCGTGCACGAGCGCAGCATGCGCTACGTCTACGACGGCAAGGTCAAGCCCGCCGTCTTCCTCTACGACCTGAACTCCGGCGAGCGCGGGCAGATATTCGAGGACCGAAAATTCAACATCGACCGCGTCCGCTGGGCGCGCGACGGGCGCGGGTTCTACGCATCCAGCGAGCTGTCGAGCCATCCCGAATACACGAACGCGACGATAACGGAGCTCTATTTTTACGACCTCGCGGGCAAGGCCCCGGTCAAGGTCGATCTCGGGTGGGAGAACGGGCTCGCGGCAAACATCGAAGTGACCGGCGACGGCTTCCTGGCCCTGCTCGCGAACGGGGTGCGCCACAGGGCCGCGCGCTACACGCGGACGGGCGCCGGCTGGAAGCGCGAGTGGGTAGAGGGGGGCCACTCGCGGAACATATTCGGGTTGCAGGTCGGCAGGGACGACAGGACCGTCGTGTTCGACTACTCGACCGCTAGCACCCCGACACAGATATATCGGGCACAGCTGAGCGGCTCACGCATGGGCCCGGCCACGCAGGTGTCCGACATCAACCAGCACCTTAAGAAGAAGACGTTCGCGAAGACCGAAGTGATCAAGTGGAAGGGCGCGAACGACGAAGAGGTCGAAGGCATCCTTTACTACCCTCACAACTACGAGCCGGGCAGAAAGTACCCGCTCGTGGTGATGCCTCACGGCGGCCCGGCGTCCGCGGACCTCGACGCCTGGTCCGACCGCATGAGCTACCCGCACAACCTCGTGGCGCAGCGCGGGGCGTTCATCCTCAAGCCGAATTACCATGGCAGCTCGAACTACGGGCTGAAGTGGGTCGAGTCGATAGGTGGGGGGAAGTATTACGACCTCGAGGTGCCGGACATAGAGAAGGGCGTCGATCACCTCATCAACCGCGGGCTGGTCGATCCCGACAAGCTCGGGGCGATGGGCTGGTCGAACGGGGCCATACTGACCATCGCCCTGACCGTGACGACCGACAGGTACAAGGTCGCGTCGGCCGGGGCGGGGGACGTGGACTGGGCGTCGGACTGGGGCAACGCGCACTTCGGCGCGTCGTTCGACAATTACTACTTCGGCAAGTCCCCGCTCGAAGACCCGCAGCTTTACATCGACAAGTCCCCGTTTTATAAGCTGGACCGCGTCCGCACCCCGACGATAATTTTCTTCGGCACCGAAGACACGAACGTGCCGACGCAGCAGGGGTGGATGCACTACCGCGCTCTGCAACAGACCGGCAAGACGGACGTGCGGTTCGTGCTCTTCCCCGGTGAGCGCCACGGAATAGTGAAGCTCGCGCATCAGAAGAGGAAGCTGGAAGAGGAGATGGCCTGGCTCGATAAGTATCTATTCAAGACCGCGACGCCGGAGGAGGAAGCGTTCAAGCCGGACTCGCCACTCGCCGTCGCGCTCAAGCTGAAGAAGGCCCGGAGCGACGGAGCGCGCTACGGGCTCGCGCAGAACGGCCTGCTGATCCCCGAGACCGTGAGGCATGGGGAGATCGAAGTGGGCCGCTTCGAGGTCACCCGCGCGCAGTTCGCGCAGTTCGACAAGGGCTACAAGGTGGAGCCGGGCAAGGAGAATTTCCCGGCCAACAACATCACCTTCGAGCAGGCCCGCGCCTACGCCGACTGGCTGAGCAGGGCGACCGGCCAGCCCTACAGGCTCGCGAGCGAAGCCGAGGCCGACGCGATCTACGGCACCCCTTCGGGGCCCGAGAACACGCTCGACTACTGGGCCGGGCACCCCGTAAACCCCGAAGACGCCGCGCGCCTCAAAGTCAGGATCGGCGAGCTCGGGGGGGCCGCTTTGCTCAAGGAAGTGGGCAGCTTCAAAGGCGCGGGCTCCGACGACCTCGTCTTCGACCTCGGGGGCAACGTGGCCGAATGGGTCGCGGCGAAGGGCGGCAAAGGGCGCGTGATGGGCGGGAGCGCCGACACGCCCGTCGACGCCAAGCTGCGCGCGCGCCAGCCCGCGCCCGAGTACGTCGGCTTCCGCGTGGTCAAGGGCGCGAACGGCTCGGCGGCCGCGCGCTGAGTCAATCCATCGCCGGTTTCGCCCCGACTCCGAGCCAGCGGCGCCTCGCGGCCGCGGGGGTGCGCTTGTCGAATGCGAAGTGGTTCTCGGCCCACCTCGCCAATTTAATGAAAGGCAGCCCGAGCAGAAAGTAAATCCCCGCGGTCAGGATTCCGATGCCGATGTAATCGTAGTTGCTCGACGCGAGCTGCCCGTACACCTTCGTCAGCTCGACCATCGTTATGACCGACACAATTGAGGAGTCCTTAAACAGGGCGATGAAATCGTTGGTCACCGGGGGGATCACCAGCCGCAGGGATTGGGGGAGGATGACATGGCGTAGCGCCTGAGCCCTGGTCATCCCGAGCGACAGGGCCGCCTCCATCTGGCCCCGCGGGATCGCCTGAATCCCCGCCCTGTAATTCTCCGCCTCGTACGCAGCGTAGTTGAGCCCGAGGCCCGCGACCGCCGCCATCAGAGGGCTGAGCCTTATCCCCACGTTCGGCAGCCCGTAAAAAATCAGGTAGAGCTGGATCAGCAGAGGCGTCCCCCTGATCACCTCAATGTAAGCGCGGGCCAACCACGCGAGGGGCCGCGGCCCATACAGGTTCATCAGGGCCAGCACCAGCCCGAGCGCGACGGCGAGCGCCATAGATAGGGTCGAGATCGTCAGGGTCATCGGCGCTCCCTGCACCAATAAAATGGGCAGGTAACCGATATATTGCCGGACCCGCTCTTTGAAAGTCAGCTCGCGAGTCACGCTCTCCTGATAATCATCTAGCGCCTCGCGGGAGGCGCTGTCGGCCGCGAAGAGTTTTTCGGTCTCGCCGTTCCAGATCCCCCACTTCTCGTAAACCCGCCGAAGCTCTCCGCTCTCGATCAGCTTCCGCAGCGCCTCGTTCAACTGCTGAAGCAGTGCCGTGTCTTCCTTCCTGACGCCGATGGCATACTGGACCAGGTCGGAAGGCTGGCCCACGAACTTCAGCCGCGAGTAGTGCTTGTGGCAGTAGATCGCGATGGGCCAGTCCATGACCACCGCGTCGAGTCGGCCGTTGGCGAGGTCGTCGTAGGCGTTGATCTGGCCCGGGTAAGCCCTCACCCTCGTCCCCGACTCTCTCTCAAGCAGGCGCTGGGCAGGGGTGTTTTGCAGGACGCCGACCGTCTTGCCCCTGAGGTCGGCCATCGAGTTTATCGAGTCCGTCTCGGCCCTCACGCTGATCTGGTTGTAGGTGGCGTAATAGGGGACCGAAAAGTTGATCCGCCGTTTCCGGTCCTCGGTCACCTCGAGCCCGTTCAACACTACGTCGTAACTGCCCCGCTCCAACCCCGCGACGAGACCGTCCCACTGGTTCTGCACGAAGACGGCGCGGCGGTTCAGCTCGCGCCCGAGCAGCCCGGCCAGATCGACTTCGAAGCCCATGATCTCGCGGGGATTTTTCGGGTTCGGGAAGACGTAAGGCTCGCCGCCCTCCGAGTCGCCGCCCCACCGGAGCTCGCCCCCATCGCTTGCTGAAATATATTGGGCAGAGAGGAGGACGGCGAGGGTCAGCAGGAGAATTCTGGCTCTGTAATTTCCGTTAAGGCTCATAGGTAGCTCCGGATGAATTCCTGGGCGCGGGGGTCCCTCGGCGAAGTGAAGAAAACGTCGGGGCTGGCTGACTCGACGACCTCCCCTTCGGACAGGAAGATGATCCTGTCGGCCGCGTCCCTCGCGAACCGCATTTCGTGAGTCACCACGATCTGGGTGAGGCCGTCGTCGTCGAGCTTCCGCATGATCTGAAGGACCTCGTTGACGAGGCTCGGGTCGAGGGCCGACGTGGGCTCGTCGTAGAGCATCACCCTCGGCGACATCATCAAGGCCCGCGCGATGGCCGCGCGCTGTTGCTGGCCTCCCGACAGTTGCGACGGGTAGTAATCGATCCGGTCACTGAGGCCGACCTTGTCGAGCAGCTCTTTGGCCTTCTCTTCGGCCGACCCGCGGTCCATGCCTTTCACGACGACGGGCGCTTTCGTGACGTTCTGGATCAGGGTGAGGTGGGGGAAGAGGTTGAAGCTCTGAAACACCATCCCCACCTCTTCGCGCAGGGCCCGGAGGCGGGCGTTGAAGTCCTTCTCTTTCAAGCCCTCGTGCCGCTCAAGGGCGATCTCCCCTATGGAAATCCTGCCGCTGTCGAACAACTCCAGCCCGTTCAAGCAGCGCAGGAGCGTGGACTTCCCGCACCCCGAAGGGCCTATGATGACGATCAGCTCCGAGGCTTTTATGTCGAGGTTGATGTCGCGGAGGACCGGGACCCCGTCGAAGCTCTTCCAGAGGTTTTCAACCGATATGTGCGCGGTCAAGGCAGGTACTCCTTCAGCAGCCGAAGAACGTTGCCGCCCATGATCATCTCGATCTCCTGGTCGGTGAAGCCCTCCTGAAGAAGCGCTTCGGTTATGCGGACGAGCTGGCTGGTGTCGAAGGGCACGGTCACCGCGCCGTCGTAATCGGAGCCCAGCCCGATGTGCCGCACGCCCGCGACGTTCGCGACGTGGCGCATGGCGCGGGCTATGGCGCGGGCGTCCGTCCCGCACGTGGCCGTCTCCCAGTAGCCGATGCCGATGACCCCTCCGGTCGCGGCTATGCCCCTGATGTGCTCGTCGCTCAGGTTGCGCGTGTTGTCGCAGGTCCCCTTGACCCCCGTGTGGGAGACGACCACCGGCCGCGTGGCCATTGCCAGCACGTCGTCTATCGTCTTCGAAGAGGCGTGGGCGACATCGACGATCATGCCGAGCGATTCCATGCGCCTGATCACCTCCCTGCCCTTTTCGGTCAGGCCGCCCTTCTCCACCCCGTGCGCCGAGCCCCCGATGTCGTTGTCGAAAAAGTGGGTCGGGGCCATCATGCGAAACCCCGCGTTGAACAAAACGCCGACGTTATCCGCGTCCCCTTCGAGGACCTGCGCGCCTTCTATGCCCAGCAGCCCGGCCGTGATGGATGGGTCCTGCCGGCGAGACTCAAGGTAGTCCGACAGGTCTTCCGCGCTCTTTATGATAGAGAGCTTCCCGCCCGAGCGGGCCGCGAGGTCGTGGAGCTTTTCTGCCTGATAAAGCGCGCGCTCCCTCAGGCTGCCCCAGGTCGCGGTGGGCCACCTCTGGGCTACCGCGAGGAGAGTTATGTTATCGGTGCCCGCGTCGTTGTTTTCGATGTTCTGCCCGCGCGGCGTCTTGGAGACTATGGTGAAAGCCTGAAGCGCAACGTTGCCTTCGATCAAGCGGGGGACATCGACCTGCCCTCGGGAGCCGCGTTCGAGCAGGTCCCGGCTCCAGAGCAGAGAGTCCGCGTGCAGGTCCGCGATCAGCAGGCGCTTGTGCAGCTCCGAAGCCCTCTCGGAAGCCTGGTATGGCCCTCGATCTATGACCCCATTCATCCGGTCTTCCAGCCACGGCGGGAGCGCGAAGAAGAACAGGGCGGCGGCCAGCACGAGTATCAAGGCGAGAACTATCAGGAGTTTTCTCATAGAGGCGCCTGGGGGCGCGGGCACGCGGCCCGCATTATTCAATGTGCCGAGACTTAAATACTACGGTTGCCCTGAGGGGCGCGTTGATCGAGTCGGGCGGCCCGGATGCCCGCGCCTTCAAGGGGCTTAATCCGCCGCGCCTTCGGCGATGACCGAGCTTACGTGAGCGTCGCGGGCGGCCCGCAGTTTATCGTACTCGGCGGCCACGTCTTCGTCCGCCGAACTCATCGCCTCCACGTCCACGTAGGCGAGCTCGATGATGCCCATGTCGGTGAATGCTTTTTGAATGCGCTCGCCCCACAGCCCGATGGCCCGGATCGTCGGGACTATTCTCGTAAAGAGACGCTTCGTGTACTCCATCATGAAGGGCGACCGGCGGACGTACGCCACGCACTCCTGCCTGTCGAAGCCGAGCCGCTCCCACACCTCTTCCCCCATGAAGCGGTCCCGCATGAGGTAGCAGGCTTCGACCGCGAACTCCTCGCGCTCGTCGCGCTCCTTCTCGCTCAACTGCGGGTAGTAATCTCCCAGGGCCAGCCGGCCGAAGGCGACGTGCCGCGCCTCGTCCTGCATCACGTAGGCGTTGATGGCTTTGCCGAGCGGCTCCGTGGCGAGGTCGCGTATGGTCCCGAATGCCGCGAGCGCAAGGCCCTCGATGATGACCTGCATCGCGAGGTAGGTGAAGTCCCAGCGCGAGTCCTTTATGCCCTGTTCGAGCAGGGTTTGCAGGTGGACGTTTATCGGGTAGGCCAGCCGAAGCTTCTCGCGCAGGTAGCGCGAATAGACCTCGACGTGGCGGGCCTCGTCTATCACCTGAGTCGCCGCGTAAAACTTCGAGTCTATGTCGGGGACGGTCTGCACGATCTTGGCCGTACAGATGAGCGCGCCCTGCTCGCCGTGAAGGAACTGCGAGAAGCGCCACGCTTCGAGATTGAGGTGGACTTCGGCCCTGCCCCTCTCGTCGAGCTTCTCCCACGTGGGCGAGCCGTAGATCGGGACGAAGTAATCGGGGAAGCCGAGCGGGTTCGACGGGTCGATCTCCCGCGACCAGTCGATCCGCTCGTTCGCGTTCCACTGCTTGTCCTTCCCCTTCTCGTAGAGCGCGAGCAGCCTGTCGCGCCCGGAGTCGTATTCCCAGTTGAAAACGGTCTCCGTTTCGGCGCTTCCGATATGCCACTGCGTCTGGTCCACCGGGAGGGTGTACATGCGTCTGCTCATGAAATTGCGCTCCTTTGAAGGGGTTGAATGCTCAGGTGCGAGGTTAGAAGTTTTGCGAATTCAAGTCAAGTTTAACGGCAGATGGGGCGTATATTTTCCGAATAGTTTTTCTGCCGCTGAATTTTTTTCACCATGTTTTTCGCCTTAGTAATTAGAGGCCGCAAGACCGCGGCCACATTAAAAACGGAAGGAGTCACGCCATGAAAGTTAAGACCAAAGTAAGGGCGGGTGGGGGCGGCGGAGACAACGGCTGGCCCAGCTTCTAGCTGCTCACAGCAGTTTGCAATCGCCCGCGACTCAGAATATCATCTTCGCCTGTGGCCGGGCTCTCACCCTAATCGAGAGCCCCCACACGTCCCATGATCTTTGCTACCGGAACGAGTAAGTCACGGGTGATAACTTCGTGTACCTGTCAACATGCTTTTCACAGATTCGGAAACTCTGTTTTCCGCCTAATCTTCGTTCAAACGATTGATAAATTGGATCAGGAGGTCAATAGGATGAAAAGAGTAGTTCTGCTCGCCGTTATGTTCTCGGCATTAACGCTGGCCGTGGTGCTCGCGGCCGGCTCCAAAGGGCTGGCACAGAACGACAGGGTGACGGACCCCAGAGTAAAGCTGGGCCTGCAAATGGCCCCCGTCCCCCTCAACCTCACGGGTAGGGACCGCAACCTCGTGGGCCTCGGCAGCTACATCGTGAACGCGCAGGCCGGTTGCAACGACTGCCACACCAACCCGCCCTTTGAAGAAGGCGGAGACCCCTTCCTCGGGCAGCCGAAGCAGGTCAACGCCGAGGCTTACCTGCGGGGGGGCGTGGCGTTCGGGCCATTCGTCTCGCGCAACCTCAGGCCCGACGCATCGGGCCGCCCGGCCGGGTTGAGCCTGCAGGAGTTTCTTCTGGTCATGCACACGGGCGCGGACCTGAAACACATCCCCCCGGCCGTGCCTTCCCCGCAGGTCGATCTCTTGCAGGTGATGCCGTGGCCCGTGTACGGTATGATGATTGACGACGATCTGCGGGCCGTCTACGAATACCTGAGCGCCCTGCCTCAGTAAGCGCCCCGTTCCGGGCGCGAGCCGTGGCGGGCGCGATGAGCCGGGAGGTGATTTATGAGGGGTAAAGAAGAGTCTTTGCTCCACCGCTGGTTCGAAGAGGTCTGGAACAAGCGGAGGCCGGACGCCATAGATGAGATGTTTGCGTGCGAAGGCGTCGCCCACGGCCTTGTGGACCAGAGCGGAAATGAGCTGTGCGGTCCGGAAGGATTCAAGCCGTTTTTTCAGAGCTTCCTCAGCGCATTCCCCGACCTTCACGTGACGGTCGAGGACGCGATTGCGGAAGGCGACAGGATCGCGGCCCGGTGCACGGTCACCGGCACGCACGTTGGCGAAGGGATCGGCCTGGCCCCGACGGGCAGGCCCGTGACCTTCAGCGGCATGTGCATGGTCCGGGTGAAAGACGGCAAGATAGTAGAGGCATGGAACAACTTCGACTTTATGATGATGTTCCAGCAGATGGGCGTGATGCAGCCTCCCGGCTCGTAGTCCCGCGAAGACGCGCATAAAACCGGCTCGCATCATTCACCGTCCGCGCCGCCAGCGGCTCTGACGGTATGCTTGCGAGCCTCCTTCTCTCAATCACTGAACTGCTGCGGGCCTAACAGTCGCCGTACCAGAAGCCCTCTACCGTTGCGGCAAAATCCTGAGCCCTTTCACCCCTTTAAGGTCGAGGCGGAACAGCCCTCCCTTGGATGTCCTCTCGTCGCCGAGCGCGCCCGTGACGTAAAGCCGGTCGAGGTTCGGCCCGCCGAAAGCCACGTTGCTCGTAGTCAGGTTGCCCGCCGGGTAGCGGCGCAGGAGTTCACCCGCCGGGCTCAGGACCTGCACCTGTCGCATGCCGTAGTGGGCGACGTAGAGGTTGCCCTCCGCGTCGAGGCACATGCCGTCCGGCTGATTGTCGATCTGGTCCCCCTGCTTCGTCGGCAGGGTGGCGAAGACTCGCGCCGGCCCTACCTTGCCGGGCGCGAGCACGTCATAGACGAGGACTCGGTTGTGATTGCTCTCGCCCACCAGTAGAGATTTCCCGCCGGGGCGAAGCACGATCCCGTTGGGGAAAGCCAGCCCTTTCGCCACCAGATGCGTCGTCCCGCTCGCGTCCACGTAATGAACCGTGCCTATGGGGTTCTTCAGGTTAGACCCTCCGGGATCCGTGAAGTAGAAGCCCCCCTGCGGGTCGAGCGTCAGGTCATTGGGCGAGCGCAAAGGCTCTCCGTTGGACTCGGAGGCCGCTTTGCCGATGACTTTGCCTGAAGCGTCGAGACGCAGGACCGCGCGCTGGCTGCCGTCGCATACGAGATGAGTGCCGTCCGCGAGCACCTTATGTCCGTTGGGCGCGCCGGTCTTGGCCCAGATAGTCGCTCTGCCGTCTGCCGTGACCCGGTATATCACCCCGTTCTGAGAGTCGGAGATGAAAGCGTCGCCCGAATGATCGAAGACGATGCCCTCGGTGTAAGCGGGCACCTCGACGACTTTTGAAGGCTTCACGCTGTCGTTCGGCGGAAGCTCGCCCGGTAATAGAGCCAGTGTAATCATGATCAACCCCAGAGGTAGATATTTCATCAATCGGTCCGCTCCTTATTTTATCGGCTTTGTCATTGTCATGGCCCGGCCTAACATGTTCTTACAATCCTCGGACGACGCCTGACAATATAGGAGCTTTCATATAGCTTGTCGATGCGCGAAGTCACGCGCGCCTTCCCGATGGGTGCTCATTGACATAGCTTATCGAAGGATAATATCTTGCCATCAATATTCAACCTGTGAGGTTTATGCATGTCAGTTGATGAAACTAACGATCATTACCCGCCGGGGATTACGCTCCACCGCACGCTTGAATCACCCGGTGGCGTGCGTAATCGAATCTCCTGGTCTCCTGACGGAGAGATGCTCGCTGCGCCCTCCCGAGACGCAGTGATCATTTGGAATACAAGTACAGGTAAAGTGTTTCACACTCTCAAAATCGGCGCGATTCTTAGGAAAACAAAAAGCCATAAGGATGAAAGGATACATCGCCACATATACTGCACAGCCTGGTCTTCAGATGGATCAGTTCTGACGGTAGGTGGTAATAGGTATGTTTACGGATGGTATATGCCAATAGGATCGCTACTCTGGGTGGCAGGGACTAACCAATTTAGTGCATTGGAGTTGGCGTGGTCTATCGATAACAAAACTATTGCAGCATCATGCAATGATGGAATAGTCCGCATTATTGATTCCAGCAACGGCGCAATTATTGGTGAGATTATAGTGTATTCCATGTCCGCGACGACTGTTGTCTGGTCTCCGGATGGGAATCTGCTTGCAACGGGCGCTTTCGATGGAAAGATTTTATTGTGGAAGGCTTCGGATTGGACGCTAATTCAAAGAATTGAAGTAGACTCCAGTAGGATTTGGCACCTGGATTGGTCCCCAGATGGGAAACAGATTGCTTCATGCAGCGATGATAATACCGTTAAAGTTTGGGATATTGAGAAAAGGCAGGTAATAAATATTCTTGAAGGACACACGGACTCTATAAGAGGCATATCCTTCTCTTTTGATGGGAGATTATTAGCTTCAAAATCTTCCGATAGTCTGCGAATCTGGCGTTGCGATACCTGGGAATCAGTCGCCGTTCTACCGCAACCAGGCCACCCCTCAATTTTCGCCAGCCTTGCTTTTCACCCGAAGCTGCCGATTCTTGCTACCGGCTCTAAAGACGGCCAGATTTCTCTACTGAGACTTGACACCGAGATACTTCTGAATGAATCCGCCGCTCGGCAACCGCCCCCTAAATCGACGCGCTATTCGAATGCGCGAGTTGTCTTAGTCGGAGACACGGGAGTCGGAAAGTCAGGGCTCGCGCTCGTGCTCACGGGCAAGCCGTGGGATAAGACCGATTCGACTCACGGGCGGCGCGTCTGGGTTTTTGACAATCAAGTAAGCGAAAACGAAGCGGGATTAACTGAGATGCAGGAGGTACTGCTCTGGGATCTCGCGGGCCAGCCCGATTACCGATTGATCCATCAAATTCACCTGACCGAAGTCGCGTTAGCCCTGATCGTTTTTGATTCCAGAAGCCAGACCGACCCGTTAGCGGGCGTGCGCCACTGGGACAGGGCTTTGCGTCAGGCTCAGAGGGTGCAAGGCGATTCCATGCCCGCGACGAAGAAATTTCTCGTCGCCGCGCGCGCCGACGTGGGGAGAGTCGGCGTGAGTCCTGCCCGCATAGAAATAATAAAAGAGGACTTAAATTTTGATGGCTACTTCGAGACCAGCGCAAAAGAAGGGTGGGGCGTGGCCGAGCTTATAGAAGCCATCCGCGAGTCGATCAACTGGGAGATTCTGCCGAAGGTAAGCTCGACCGAACTCTTCCAGAACATCAAAGACTTTCTGGTGTCGGAGAAAGAATCGGGGCGTTTGCTCTCCACGACCGAAGACCTCTATCGCGGCTTTCTCAACACACACAAACCTGAATCTCCCGCCGAAGACCTGCGCTCGCAATTCGAGACCTGCGTCGGGCGGGTCGAATCGCGCGGGCTCATCCAGCGCCTCAGCTTCGGCGATCTGGTGTTGTTGCAGCCCGAGTTGCAGGACGTTTACGCCTCCGCGATGGCCAACGCCGTGAAGGATGACCCCGACGGCCTCGGCTGCATCAGCGAGGCAAGGGCACGGGCCGGAGATTTTCGCCTTCCCGAAAGCGAAAGGATCAGGGACGCGAATCAGGAGAAGCTCCTTCTCATCTCGACGGTCGAAGAGTTACTCCGCCATGAAATAGCCCTGCGCGAACAGGGCGAAGACGGCCAGTACCTCGTCTTCCCTTCCCAGCTCACTCGCGAAAATCCCGACCTGCCCGACCCCGAAGGGAAAGCCGTGGTCTTTTACTTCGAAGGCCCCGTGCTCAACGTCTACGCCACGCTCGCCGTACGCCTCTCTTACAGCGGCATATTCAAAAAGAAAGATATGTGGAAGAACGCGGCGAGCTACGCGGCGTCCGTCGGCGGAGTCTGCGGGATGTTCCTTCGCGAGATCGAGGACGGGCGCGGCGAGCTGACTCTGTTCTTCAGCGCCGACGCGAGCGAAGAGACCCGGTTTCAGTTTGAGGAGTATATAAACACGCACCTGACGCGCCGGGCCTTAACCGAAAGCATCAGGCGGAGGCGCATCTTCGTGTGCCCCGAATGCTCGACGCCGGTGTCCGATCTGGCGGCGAAGCGCCGGAGGGAACGCGGGTTCGAATCGATAGCCTGCAACGTGTGCGAGCCTCCGGTGAGTATCTCTCTTATGGACCGCGAAGAGAGATTGCCTTTGAAGAGGTCTTCGAAGATCACGGAGATGGACAAGAGCGCCGACGCGCGCCGCGAGTTGGAGACGGCCGCTTCTGTACTGCAAGGAAAGATCGCGACTAAAGATTTCGATGTCTTTCTCTGTCACAACAGCGCGGACAAGGATGAGGTGAAGAGAGTCGGCGAGCGGTTGAAAGAAAGGGGCATACTGCCGTGGCTCGACGAATGGGAGCTGAGGCCCGGACTGCCATGGCAGAGGTTGCTTGAGGAACAGATCGAGCGGATAAAATCGGCCGCCGTCTTCGTCGGCAATGACGGCGTCGGCCCGTGGCAGAGGCAGGAGCTCGACGCTTTTCTCCGCGAATTCGTCGGCAGAAATTGCCCGGTCATCCCGGTGGTCCTTCCGAATGCCCCTAAGAAACCGGCGCTCCCGATCTTCCTCAAAGGCATGACGTGGGTGGACTTCCGCAAGGACAGCCCGGACCCTTTGATGAGGTTGATATGGGGGATCACCGGGAACCGCTCGGGGCTCGATTATCAGGCCGGTCTACCGCTGCGCTAGAGCGGCACAAGCTCCGTGGTCGTGGCCCTGGACTTCTCGCTCCCAAGGTCGCGGGCGTACTGGATTGACCCCGGCGTGTTGTATTTCTCTAAGTAGGCGCGGTCCACGGCTTCTTTCAATCGCTCGCTTCTGGTGCGGACGGCGCGGACGGAGATTTCGCGACCATCGACGGTGATCGCGCCGCGCGGCTCTTTGCAGAAAGTCCGGTACCAGCTTCGCGGCTTCAGGCTCCACGACCGAACGAATACGCGACCTTCTACGACCACGGCCCAGATGCCGATGAAGCGGTGCGGCTGCGACCCGGCCCGAAGGCCGATGATCTTGCCGGAGCGAATGGCTGACAGGATGTCAGGCGGAAAACGTCGGTCGGCTTTCACGTGCGTGCTCCTGCTTTCATAGTCGCGACACGTCGGTGACGAAGGGCTCCTCGTCGATCAGGGCGACAGAGTGCTCGCCCGCGGCCATGAGGCCGGGGTGGGTGAAGTCGTTCTCCTTCGGCAGCAGGTGATAGCCCGCGAGCGACGTGAGCACGGCGGCGGTCGCGTCCCCCTCCGCGTGGCGCGCCGCGAGGTCCGACATCCACGCGATTTCGAGCAGGCCGCCCATCATGTCTACCAGACGCCGCGCGTGCGTCTCCACGTAGCCGCGGTTGGTCAGGGCTTCCCTGGAGAGCAGGCCCCCGGCCCGTTCGAAAGACCGCTCGAAATTTTCGCGCGTGGCCGACAGGAAGTTTCGAGGCCAGCGCTCAAGGGCCGAGCCCACCTCCGCGCGCCACCGCCCCACGAGATTCGAGCGCCCGGCGTCTCTCAGGATTTGCAGGCAGAGCGTGTTATGCGTGCCCTCCCACGTCTCGATTATCAGAGTGTCGCGGAGCAGTCGGGGGAGGATTGAAAAATCTTCCACGACCCCGTTCGCCCCCAGAACCAGTATGGCTTCGCGGACCGACTCCGCGAGCGTCGCCGAGGTGCGATACTTGGAGAGATTCATGAGGAACCTCTGCCACATCGCCTGCTCCGGGTCCGGGGGCGCGATTGTGTGGAGGTCTGCGAGCGCGACCATTCGGAACGTGAGCAGGCGGTGCCTCCATAATCTTTCCAGCAGAGAGACGAGGGTCTCCCGAACGAGCGGGTAACCTACCAGAGTGCCGCCGAAGGCTTCGCGCTGGCGCGCGTAGTTGCGCGCTTCGAGGAAGGCGCGGTGCAGTATGCCGCACGAGTTGACCGCGTTGTGAATGCGCGACGCGTTGATCACGTAATTCATCAGGGTCTTGAACCCTTCCGACGGGTCGCCTATCGCGTAACCGGTCGCCCCCTTGAAATCGATCTCCGCCGTGGGGAGCGAGCGCGTGCCGAGCTTGTCTTTGAGCCTGCGGTACGATAGCGAGTTGAGCGTGCCGTCCGGCAGCACGCGCGGGACGAGGAAGACCGCGACGCCGCCCGTCCCGGAGGGGCGGCCGTGCGGCCTCGCGGCCACGAGGAAATACTCGTCGGGATTCGAGCAGAACCACTTCTCGCCCGTGATGGCCCACGTGCCGTCAGGATTCTGGGCCGCTCCCGTTTCGAGCGCGCCCACGTCCGACCCGCCCGCCTGCTCTGTGACGAACTGCGCCCCGGCGAAGGGCGTGTCAACAGAGCGCAAAAGCGGGAGGTAGTGGTCGCGGAGGAACTCGTCTCCGCGCGCCTCGACGGAGCGGATGAGGCCGTCCGTGCAGCTCACCCCGCAGGTGAGCGAGGCTTCGCCGTTGTGGCCGGTGTAGTAGACGAGGGCGAATTTGTGGAGCTCGCTTTCGGTCGAGCGCAACAGGCCGAACTCCGCGACTTCGCGGCGCAGGCGGCGCGTGAGCGGCCCCAGGTCGACGCGCTCCACGGGGTTGCCGACGCGGTCGTGCTTGATGAGGCGGGGCAGGTTTTCATTCCGGCTGGCTTCGCGCGCGAGTTCGTTCCAGGGGCCCGCTACGAGGCCCGCGAACTCGCGCACCGATTCGAGGACCGGCCCCCTTCTCTCTTCAGGAAGAAGCTCTGAGAGTAAAAGCTCCATCCCCCGGTCCTGCTCGAAAAAATTCGTGCCTTCGACCCCGCGAAAATCTTTCAGCCGCGCCATCGTATCGCCTCCCTGATTCATCGGTGCTTCGCTGATGCCCCGATGGGCGCGATACTAACAAGAGTCCGCCGGCGGGCGCAAGCAGGCCCGATTTATGAAGGCGAATATCAGGCTGAAATCCTGCTGACCGCGCAGCCCACGAGCGCCCCGAGCAACAGCGAGCCGAAGAGAATGCGAAGCATCGTAATGGCCATATCCCCCATCCTTCAGAACCTGCCTTTCGATCAACACCCACCGCGCGAAGCTCCACTTGCTTCATAAGACGCCGAGGGTATGTCGGAAGTCTGGAAGATTTTCGGGCCTATGTCTGTTTCTTCTTCCGGGCGTCGAGCAGGCGGCTGGCGAGCGGGCTCGATTCGCGCGCCTCGACTTCGGGCGGGGCGGCGGGGTTTATGGTCCGCGGCTTATCGGGGCTGACCTTGACCGGCCGCTCGCTCGCGCGGGCCGTCGCCTGCTCCGCGCCCACCGGGCCGGACTCGCCCAGCCTCACGCGGGCGCGCGCGGCTTTCAACTGAGCCATCTCCGGCAACTCTTCGACCTGAATCGCGGGGGCGGAGGGGCGGCGCAGCTTCGACTCTACCCACTGGCGGGCCTGGTTCACCTGATCGCGCGTGATGTTCAAACGGCGGATGCCGACGTCGAGGGGGAAGAGCAGGAGCGCGGCCAGTAGCAAGGCTTGCCAGATTTCGCGCGGCTCGGTCCTGGTCGCGTTTCGCTCGAAGAGGCCCGGGCCTTCGGCGGCTTCCGCGCTCCCCGCGATGACGCGCCCCCCGGTCGCTTCGCTGAGGCGAGAGAGCAGGTCCGCATCTTCGCCCGTGATGGCGAATTCGGGCGAGTAGGAATTGACCGAGCCGGTCGTGGGCGCGGCCTGCCCGCCCTCTTCCGAGACGGTCACGAGGTACGCGCCCCTCATCACCGCCGGGAAGCTCCCCTCGTATCGCCCGGCGGCGGTCTGATCGAGCGTCAGGTCGGTCGTGGAGAAATCGGGCGCGACTACGTGCGCGCGGAGGCGGAGATTATTTTTGAAGCTACCGTCCGGCGAGATGGCTTCGACCGTGACGTGCCCCCTCCCCGCGTCGATCTCGACGCGAGGGCTGAGGTCGTTCGCGCCTTCGCGCCTGAGCGTGTCCCTGAGCGCCTGCGTCCAGAACTGCCCGAAGCCCGGCCAGTTCATCCAGCCCGTGGCCCACCGACCTTTCGCGTCCGAGGTGAACGCCGACGCGCGCCCGAGCCCGTACTGCCAGACCGCGTAGACCGGGTCGTCCTTGTGCGAGACGAGCGAGACGATGGCAGGCGACTTGAGCGAATCCCGCTCGGCCGTCCCCACGTACCCGGCGAGCGGGGGCGCGGAGCTCCAATCTATCCCCCCCGTGGCCTGCGAGGGCCGAACGAGGCGGGGGACGAAGGGCTCTTCGATGATCGTGTCGCGCGACGCGAGGAAAGCCTCGCGGGTGAAGATGCGCGGCAGGCTGTCGGGCGAGGTCGCCTCGTAAAAACGTCCGCCGCCGCCTGACGCCAGCATCTCCATCAGAGTGCCGTCCGCGTCCTCTCCGACGGCCACGGCCGAAAGGGTCATGTCGGCGCTGCGCATCGCGCGCGCGATGCCCGCGAAGTCGCCGTCCTCGCTCTGCCCATCGGAGAGCACGATGACGTGCTTCAACTGGGCGTCGCTCGCGAGCAGCCATTCGTAAGCCATCTGCAGGCCCGGGTACATATTCGTCCCGCCGCCCGCCTGAATGTTTTTCACCTGCCTTCTGATCGCCTGCTTGTCTTCCACGCGGGTGAGCGCGACGGCGGGCGCGGCGGTGCTGTCGAAAGCGACGACCCCCACCGAGTCGCGCTCGGACAGATATTCGACGGTCGCGTAAGCGGCTTCCAGAGCCAGTTCCATCTTCTCGCCCGACATCGAGCCCGACCTGTCGATCACGAGCACTATGGCGAGGCTCGGGAAGTGTTTCTTCTGCCGAACGTCGAGCGAGACCGGCAAAGTCTCTTCCACGGGAGTCTTGTAATAGCCTCCGGGGCCGAAGCTCTTGTCGCCCCCGATCATCACGAACCCTCCGCCGAGGTCGCGCACGTAAGCCTGCACCATCTTCATCTGCCCGGAGGTGAGCAGGGTGGCCGGGACGTTGTCGAACACTACGAGATCGTAATCCTGAAACCCCGCGAGCGTGGTGGGCGCGGCGGCCACCGGGCGGAGGTCCGCGGCGAAGTTACCCTCGGAGAGGACGCGGCTGATCGCCGCCGACGGCTGCGGGTCTCCGTAGACGTAAAGCGTCTTCGGGCGGCCTTCGACCAGGGCGAAAGCCTCGCGCGAATTGTTCTGCACGAACCCGTCGGCCTGAAGCGCTTCGACCTCGGCCCGGTAAGTGTAGAACCCTTTCTGCTCGTTCCTCTGAGGGACCAGGAAGACGTTCTCGCCCGAGGCCGCGAGCTGCACCTGCCGCTCGGCCACGAGCGAATCGTTGCGAAATATGCGCAGGCTCGCTTCCGTGTCGCGCGTGCTGTCGACGGTTACTTGCAGGTCGAATGCCTCGCCCTCGGCCAGCATTTGCGGCGCGGTGAGGCTGCGCACGCTCACCTCGCCCTTGCTCTCCTCGCGGCTCTCGGTCTGAAGCGGGCGGGTGTGAACTTCGATCCCCTGCGCCTGCAACAGCCGGGCCTCCGCCGAGGCGCTTTCGAGGTTCTCGTTCCCGTCGGAGATGAGCACGAGCCTTCCCACGGCGGACTCTGGCACGAGCGCCGCCGCGAGCCTGAGCGCCGAGGCGATGTCCGTGTAGTCTTTCGGAGGGTTCGAGCTGATCTCCGATAAGCGCCAGTCGCCGAGGACCTCTTTGCGGGTCGGGGCGAGCTCGACCGACGCCTCTCGCCCGAACGCTATCACTCCGATGTAATCGGACGGCGCGGCCCGCTCGACCTCGCGGTTGATGAAAGCAATCACCTGTTCCTGCTCGCCGGAGGCGACGCTTGCCGAAACGTCCACGAGGAAGAAGAGCGCGATGTCGCGCGTGGTGGTCCTGACGCGGAGCCCCGCGAGCGCGAGGACCACGAGCAGGAGTATTATGATTCGCGCCGCCACGCTCGCGCGCGCGCGGGCCCGCGACAGGGTGGCCAGGCTGTGCCGCGCCACGTAAAGCGACACGGGGATAAGCAGTAGCAGCAGGAGGGCCAGGGGATTTATGAACTCGATCTTCATTATAAATGCACGGTCGTCGGGAGTCCGGCCTAAGCAGTGATCCTCCTGTGATAGACCCACCACTCGATTGAGAGCACGGCAAGGGCGAGCAGGGCGACCCACCGCCACGCCTCGCGCTCGGAGTTAAACGTCTCCTGCTGCCCGCTCGCCTCGCCGGAGCGCGTTTGAATCGTGTCCCGGGGAGCGTTGTCGGATTCCGACTCGCTCAGGAGGCTGGCGGCGAAGGGCGGCGCGCCGCTCACCTCGTAGGCCCCGACGCGCATCGTGTCGGCGAAGACGGCGGGGCCGTCCCCGCGAGGCAGCTCGCGCTCGTCCCCGCCGGGCAGCCTGACCGTCACGGCGTTCCCGCTCTCACCGCCGCCCGCCTCCGCGGGCGCGGGCAGAGGGATGGAGACCGTCTGCCCCGTTCGCACCGCCCGCTCGGATGCGAGCGCGTCGCGGCCCGACAGCCACGCGAGGGAGTTGGCGAGCAGGATCGGGAATTCTACCTTGAGCGGGAGGTCGCTTTTCGCGAGGTCGAACCCGACGGCCACCACGCGGCGGCGCCCATCATCACCCGCCCAGATGAGGGGGTCGCTCGCGCTCCCGGCGATGGGCTTGAGCCAGCCGGCCGCTTCGCGTTTCGGCGCGCTTTCTATGTGCAGGTCCGCGTAGTTGAGGAAGCCGTTCACAGGGTGCCTCGCGTCGAACTGCGTCACCTCGGGCCGCTCGATATTTCCGCCCGCCTGCAGGACCCCCGCGGCATCGGGCGGGTTGATGAGCAGGAGCGGCCTGTTGCTCTCGAACAGGCCGGCCGCCGGCTGCCCCTCGCCAACTATGAGATCGAACTCGCCCGCGGGCGAGCCCGAGCTCATCCTGATCGCGTCGATCTCGGAGTTGACCGCGAGCGCCTGAAGCAGGAAGAGGTTCTCCGCCGAGACCCCGACGCGCAGGCGGCGCGCGTCGGGCAGGAGGGTGTAGGCCACGTTGTCCGAGTCAAGGTCGTCGTCGACCTTCAGCCTGAGTTCCGCGAGCCCCCCGGCCGGGGGCAGAGAGTTGAAGATCACGGCGCTCCTGTCGTTCGGGCCGACGTTCAGCCCGCGCGCGTCGATCAGCTTTCCGTCCAGTCTCAACTCAAGGTCCACCGCACGGTCCTGATCGCTGAAATTCGCGAGCGAAGCGAACATCTCGCGCCCGACGTTCCCGCCGGCGGGCGCCCGCGCGGGGCGCGAGTTCATCGCGACGATTCCCACATTATCCGCGCGCTGCCCGACGCGGACGAACCGGATCGCGGGCGCGTTGGCCGAAGCGAGCGGGTTTGACGCGGCGGGGCCGGCCACGCCCGCGGGAGCCGAGCCCCCCCCATCGCCGATCACGACGATTGTCGCATCGCGCTCCGATTTCGCAATCTGCTCCGCGAGCTGGAGCGCGTCGGAGAGATTGCCGGAGGCGTCCGTCTCCTCGACCATGCCTATCGCCGACGAGAGCGCGGCCCGGTCCGAGGTCAGGGGGCTCCGTACCGTGAGCCTCGATGACGACTCGATTATGGCCGCGCGGTCGTCCGACCCGAGGCCCGAGATCATCTCGCGCGCGAGCTCCTTCGCGCGGTCCAGTCGCGAGCGGCCGCTTTCGTCGCGCGTGCTCATGCTCGCGGTAGAGTCGATGATCAGTATGGAGTTGCCCGAAGAGAGCGAGCGCATGTTGACCAGGGGGCGGGCGAGCGCGAAGACGAGCGCCAGGAGCGCGAGCAATTGCAGCAGCAGGAGCAGGCTGCGCCGCAGTTTTTTGAAGGGCGCGTTGGCCTCCATCTCTTCGAGCGCGCGCTGCCACAGAAAGACGCTCGGCACGACGCGGCGGCTGCGCTTGAGCTTGAGGAGGTAAAAGAAAATAATTACGGCGCTCAGAAGGAGCCACCAGAGCGCGCCCGCAGAAAGCAATCTCATATAAAAAATCCGCTTACGAAACCGGATTATAACATCCGGGCCAGCCTTTCTCCTGACCGCGTCGGCTTATCGAACGCTCTCTAGCTGGATTAATTACGACGCGACAGGCTAACATTCTTACCATACGCAGATATATTGTTACAGGTTTGAATTCGTTGGTTGGGTATGGCGGAGGAGAGGGCGACAAACGAAGAGCCGGGCCTGGGCGGCGGGGCGGAGGCGTTGACGGTCTCGCCGCGCCGCGCGGTCAGGCGCGCGCGCGGGGCCGAGGTGGTCTTCGGAGCTTTCCTCTGCTTCTACATCGTGCTGGCCGTCCTCGCCCATCGGTACGCTTACTTCGAGTGGGACCTGAGCGCCGCCCTAAGAATTCAGAGCATAACCTTCCCCCTCTTCAAGACCCTGATGTTATGGGTGTCGGTCCTCGGGAACGGGTGGGTCCCGTTCGTGCTCGTGACCGGGACGGGGTTCGCGCTCGCGGCGGCGCGGTTCAGGACGGAAGCCGCCGTCTGCATGGTCGGGGTGGCCGCGGGCGCTCTCATAAACAGGTTGCTGAAGATGCTTTCGGACAGGCCGCGGCCCGACGAGAGCCTCGTGCAGATATTCGCGACCGTCAAGCACGAGAGCTTCCCGTCCGGCCACGTGGTCTTATTCGTGGAGTTCTTCGGCCTCCTCTTCTTCTTCTCCTACGTCCTGCTGAAGCGCGGGCCGCTGCGACGGCTCGCCCTCTTCACGACGGGCGCTCTCATCGTGCTCATAGGCGTATCGCGCGTCTACCTGGGCGCGCACTGGCCGAGCGATGTGGCGGGAGCCTACCTCGCCGGGGGCGTATGGCTCATGGTGATGATAGAAGTCTACAGGAGGATGAAGGAAGGCGAGGGGCCGGGGGCCAGGGGCCGGGAGTCAGGGCGGGAACAGGCGCGCGAATGATTTGAGACTCTCTTTATAAAATCCCTTCCCTTCCCCGGCCCCTGGCCCCC
>DASQDI010000163.1:0-63308 GCA_035634255.1 Blastocatellia bacterium | reverse complement strand
GGACCCACAGCAGGGTCTCCTGCTTGCCATCGGGGTAGATCAGGTCGTACTTCATCGACTTGCCGCGGAGGTGCATGTGCGGCATGTAATCGATGACCTGCACCGGCTGGTTGAAGGTGAAGCAGGCCTTCACCTCGTGGTTGTCCGCCCCGGCCGGGATCTTGAAGAGCGAGTTCATCACGCCGAGCGTGGTGATGACCTTGTCGGGCGCTTCCTTGGCGAACTTGAGCCCGATGCTCGTGCGGTCCTTCTCGGGCTTGTCGAGCGAGCCGCGGAAGGCCGAGTAGTGCATCTGGAACATTATGGTCGAGCCGGCGGGCACCTTCTTGGCCATTCCGGGCGCCCAGATGTCGACCGGCTTTCCGGGGGCGAATCCGGCCAGGAGCGTGCCTGCCCCGCCTTCGCCATCCCCCCCGCCCGCGCCCTTCGGCGCGTTGCAGGCGTCATCGACTACGGGCGCGTCGGCCTTCACGCGCATGAGAGTGCCGTCCTTGTAAAAGATCGACGGGCGGTTCTCGCCCCCGCGCCGCCGCCCCCCGGCCTCTTTCATCCGGGCCTGCGCCTCGGGCGTGATGATGAAAGCGATCACGTGGTGCACGACCTTCTTGTTGCCGGGCTTGATCTCCGCCGCCTGAATCCACTTGTCTTCCTTGAAATTGGTCGGCATGTAAAAGTTCAGGTAGTTGTCGGGAGCGTTCAGGTCGACGGTGTGCTCTTCGGCCATCGAGAAGACCACGTCGGGCGTGCCGATCTCCCACCCGCCCGAGGCGAACGCGGGGACCGGGGGCATGTCTTTCGGGTTGCCCTCCTTCGCCCCCCCGTCTACCCACGCGGCTATCGTGTCGATGTCCTTCTGCGAGAGGCGCGCGTCGTTGCTGAACTCTCCGTGCTTCGGGTCGGCGCTCCACGGGGGCATCTCGCGCGTGACGACCTTCTCCTTGATCGACCGGGCCCACGGCCGCGCTTCCTTGAAGGTCATTAAAGACATCGGCCCTATGTCGTTGGGCTTGTGGCATTGTGCGCAATTCTTGAAGAATATCGGGGCGACATCTTTGCTGAACGTGACTTCTTTTTTTGAGCTGGCGCTGGTCGTGCCTGTCGTGTAAGCAAAACCTATCAACCCAATCGCGGCGACTATGAGCGCGAGAGCGAACTTCCTACAGGTCATGGGCCTAATCTCCTTCGAGGTGTGCTGACTCGATACGTGAAAACCGAAATTTTTAGCGGTACTATGCTATGATTCCGCCCTCCCTGTGTCAAGCATATTCTGAGTCTCGTTATAAATTTATACTCGAAAATATGAATAATGGCTCACTATCCTCAAATATCTGTAGCGGAGACGGTTTAGGGGCGATGACGGTTACCGAAAGTCTCATTATCTACGGATATTCGTATCGGCGCAGGCGGTCGGTTCGAATAGAGACAGGGCGGAACGAAACGGTACAATCGCGCGGGCGGCGGGAGAGGCAACGAGACGTTTTAAAGCCCCCGATTGGTGCGCGCGCATGGCATGCTCATTGCAATTCAAATCCGGGAAGAAAGGAGGGAGTAATGTCACGCGAGAAACCCCAAGCACAGACATTGAACAAGCACCCGGAAGAGTATGAGAAGGACCTGAACCCGAATGCGATGAGAGGGCAGAACATCGGGGCGGGCGACGCGCAGCCGGAAAAATCCGCGCGGACCGCGTACGACGTGAAGCCCGCGCACCGGCGCTTCAACGACTTCACGGACGAGGCGCTCAGGGAGATTCCGATCCTGCCCGAAGGCAGCGGCCTGCTACAGGGCGCGACCTACATCGACCTGAAAGAGGAACACCCGAAGGAGTTCACCGCGACCGCGGATATGAAGGCCGGGCCGGACAACTGGTACGTGAACAAGAGAGAGGTTCACTACGAGGTATGGAACAGGCTGATCGGCATCGACAACCCCGAGCGCACCAACACGGGCAATTCGCCCGAATAGGCTCGCGCGTCGAGCCACTCTTTAGTTGTCCCTTCGCCGGGTGGCGAGTCGGGGCGGGCGCGGGTCTGAGGTAGATTGCCGACCTGTCGCTCCGCGCGGCCCGAGCCTTACCACCCGGAACGAAGGCGACTTGTGCCAGCCAGCCTTCGTTCTATTCAGATGCATCCGGTCAGGAATTGCCCCGCCAGCGAGCGCATTACAAATATTTTGAATGGCTCTGGAAGCCTTTTCCGTCCTAATTAAATTGGAGGGGCCTCACCCGATCAAAAGGAAGGACAGATAAATGGAAAACATGCACACCGTCACCAGAACGCCCCTGGCCAACAGCTGGGACCACCGCAGGGCTGACGGGTATGACGTTGTGGTCATCGGCTCCGGGTACGGGGGCGCGATCACGGCGGCCCGGCTTGCCACCGCGAACTGGCCCGGCGCGAAGCCATCGGTCTGCGTCCTTGAGAGGGGGAAGGAATGGCTGCCGGGCCAGTTCCCCGACAATCTCGAAGCCGGGGCGGGCGCACTACGCAGCGACCTCGACCCGCTCGGCCTCTACGATTTCCACTTCGGGACCGACATCGCCGTGGTCAAGGGGTCGGGGCTGGGCGGCACCTCGCTCGTGAACGCGAACGTCGCGTATCAGCCGGAGGACGACCTGTTCGACGAGGACAGGTGGCCTCAGGCCATACGCAACGCGAGCGATTCCGGCGAGCTCGGGCAGTACTACGCGCGGGCGCGCTCGACGCTCTTTGCCGAACGTCACCCTCATGGGAATGACCTGAGCAAGGTCAAGGCGCTCAAGCGCGGCAGCGACGGCAAGCCGGGGACCGAATTCGACCTGCTCGACATCGCCGTCAATTTCAAGTTCGAGGGGCCGAACAACTGGGGCGTGCGGCAGCGCAAGTGCATCAACTGCGGGGACTGCGTGACCGGGTGCAACGTCGGGGCCAAGAACACCCTCGACACGAACTACCTGGCGCTCGCCAAGCACGGGGGCGCGCACATATTCACTCAGGTCGAAGTCAGGCGCATAGAGAAGCTTCAGGCCGGAGGCTACCTCGTACACTACACCCGGAGAGAGAGCGCGCAGGGGCCGAGAGAGAACGGGACCCTGAAGGCGAAGCGGGCCGTCGTCGTCGCGGCGGGCTCGCTCGGCTCGACCGTGCTGATGCTGCGCTCGCGGCTCGAAGGGCTCAGCCTCCCCGACACCCTGGGCACGAGGTTCAGCGGCAACGGAGATTTTTTCGGGCTGGCCTACAACAGCGACGTGCGCTCGGACGTGCTCGGGTGGGGCGCTCACCCGACTGGCGACCGCGCGCGGCGGTTGCAGCCGTCGGCGGGGGAGACGCGGTTCCCCGGACCGAGCATCGTCGCGCGCCTGAGGTATAAGAAGGGCGGGCGGCCCGGCAAGAGGATCACCGTCGAAGACCTCTCGTTCCCCCTCATGTACGTGGACGCGGCGAGGGCGGCCTTCTCCGTGCTCATCGGGAGGGACACGGACCCGGATGATTTCTTCGACGACCTTGACGAGGCCCGCAGGCGTCTGCTCGATGTCGGGGCGTTCAACCCCGAGCTTGAGAAAGGCGCGCTCAACTTCACGATGCTCTACCTCGTCATGGGGCGCGACGACGCGGGCGGGCGGGTCGAGCTCGATTCGGCGGGGCGCTCGCGCATCCGCTGGCCGGACGTGGGCAGGCAGAAGGTATTCACCAGGCAGAACAACCTCCTGCTGGAGCACGCGAAGGCCCTCGGCGCGACCTTCATAGAGAATCCGCTCTGGGGGTTCACCCCCTTCCGCACGCTCATCACGGCCCACCCGCTCGGGGGCTGCCCGCTGGGCGAGGATCAGTCGTCCGGTCTGGTCAACGACCGGGGGCAGGTGTTCGACCGGGCCGGGGGCACGCACGACGGGCTCTACATCAGCGACGGCTCCATCATTCCAATGGCCATCGGGGTCAACCCGCTCCTCACCATCTCGGCGCTCTCGGAGCGAATAGCCGACGGCTTGATAGGCCAGATGGGCGGCACCCCCTTCATCGTAGACCACATCGGGTAAGGGCCCGGAGGAGAATTTATGAGCGGCAAAGGGACTCTCGTCATCGACTTTTTCAACGCCAGAGAAGAGAGATTGAATGACAAGGTCGATGTCTTCCTGAAGCATCAGGAGCTGAGCCACTCCAAACAGGCCACAGGTCATAACGGCAGGAACTCTCTGCGAGTGGAAGACCTCGTCAGCACTCATGGAGGGATCTACCAGCTTCAGGTCTTCGCGACCAAGTACCGCCCGGTCAGCCGGTTCATACGCGTGCACGAGGGCAAGATCGTCAGGCACCCGATACTGTTGCCGGTCGAGCCCGACCGGGTCATCCGCGCGGAGTTCCCGGCTTTTGATTCGCTGGGCGAGGACCTCCGGCAGGTGCTCAAAGTCTCGTCCATCGAAGGGAACGAGACCCTGGCGGGGGAGGGCCTTTACGCGGCGCTCGACGACCTTCGCAAGGCCGGGCTGCTGAACATCTACGCGAAGATGAAGCGGACGAGATTCCCGAACGGCCGCGATGTCTTCTCCTACGTCACCTCGATGACGCGGATACGCGCGCAACGTTTCTTCGCGCACGCGCAGATAGATTTGAGGGACGAGGTCAAGAGCAGCATCGCGGCGAGCCTCTTCCATGAAGCGTCGGACGCCCTGCACACCCCGCCTCCGGGGTTCGTGCGCGCCGACAGTTTCAAGACGCGGGAGATGTTCGGCAACCTTCAGCTCAGCTTCTTCAGGAAAGAGGACGCTCTGGAATTCATCATTGACGCGGACCTGGACGACGCGCAGGGGATATTGCACGTGTTTCAGGTCCTCAGGCCGATCTTCACGGGTGAGAACACTCACCCTTACGACATCCACGAGATACTGCTCGGCGGCCAGAAGATCGACCCCAGGTATGACCTGATCGTGTGACTCGGCATTGAACTCCGATTTTCCCTCTGGATAGCCCCGTCTCCGGCCTCTATAATTCGAGATCACGGCCTCGGCCGTCGGTCGAATATTATGTGTGGCATTTGCGGAGTGGTCGGCAGCGCCGACGAACAACTGATCCGGGGCATGCTCGCTCCCATAGCGCACCGCGGCCCCGACGACGAAGGCGTGTACGTCTCCGGCGGGGAGTCGGGCGTGCGCGCGGGCCTGGGGCACAGGCGTCTTTCGATCATCGACCTCTCGCCCGCGGGCCACGAGCCTATGTCGGACGAGTCGGGGCGCATATGGCTCACCTTCAACGGGGAGATTTATAACTTCAGGCAGGTGCGCCGCGAGCTCGAGGCGCTCGGCCACGGGTTCCGCTCGGAGAGCGACGCCGAAGTAATCATCTACGCTTACAAAGAGTGGGGGGCGGGCTGCCTCGCGCGCTTCAACGGCATGTTCGCCTTCGCCATCTGGGACGCGCGCGACGAGAGCCTCTTCCTCGCGCGCGACCGCCTCGGCATCAAGCCTCTTTATTACTCGGACACGCCGTCGGGTTTCGCCTTCGCTTCGGAGGTCAAAGCCCTGCTCGCGATTCCGGGGTTCGAGCGCGCGGTCGATCTCGCGGCCCTCGACCAGTTCATGTCGTTCCTCTGGACGCCCGACCCCGGCACGGCCTTCCGGGGGGTCAGCAAGCTCCCGCCGGGCCATTACCTCGTGTACCGCGACGGCCGCGCGGAAGTCTCACAGTACTGGGACCTCTACTTCGAAGAGGACGACTCGCTCTCCGAAGACGAGTGGGCGGAGCGCGTCCGCGCGCAGGTGTCGGAGAGCGTCCGCGCGCAGATGGTGTCGGACGTGCCTCTGGGCGCGTTCCTGTCGGGCGGGCTCGACTCGTCGGCCATAGTCGCCCTGATGACCGAGATGGCGGGTCGACAGGTAACCACCTACACCTTCGGGTTCAAAAGCGACGACCTCAGGTACGACATACTCGAAGACGACGTGAAGTACGCGCGCGTAATGGGCGAGCGGTTCGGGACGGATTACAGGGAAGAGTTCCTTGAGCCTTCGGTGATGGAGCTGCTCCCGAAGCTCGTCCACCACCTGGACGAGCCGGTCGCCGACCCCGCGGTCATCACGAGTTTTCTGATCTGCCGCGCGGCGCGCGAGCGGCTCACGGTCCTGCTCTCCGGCATGGGCGGCGACGAAGTGTTCGCGGGCTACCCGCGACACCTCGCGGTCCGGGTGGCCGACGCCTACAACCTGATCCCTTCTTTCGTCTCGCGCCCCCTGGTCGCGGCCCTGCCTGGGTCGAGGCCCGGCAGGTTCACCGCGCTCTTCCGAAACACCAAAAAACTCGCGCGCTCGGCCGCGCTACCGGAGCGCGAGAGGTACCTGGGCTTCGGCACCTACTTCAGCGAGGACGAAAAGCGCGCGCTCTATTCGGGGGAGATGGCGGAGCAGGCCGGCCGGTTCGACGCCTACCGCGAGCACAGGAGGTACTTCGAGCGGGTGGCGGGCGAGGACTTCATCAACCAGATGCTCTACGTCGACATGAAGACTTTCCTGCCCTGCCTCAACCTCGCCTACACCGACAAGACGAGCATGGCGAGCTCGACGGAGGTGCGCGTCCCGCTGCTCGACCACGAGCTCGTGGAGCTGTCGGCGAAGATACCGGCGCGCCTGAAGCTGAAGGGGCTCACGCGAAAATACATATTCAAGCGGGCGGCCGAAAGCTGGCTGCCGCGCGAGATCATCCACAGGAAGAAGGCGGGGTTCAGCGCGCCCGTCCGCGCGTGGCTCGTGCGCGACCTGCGCGGCATGGTCGAAGACCTGCTCTCCGAGTCGAACATCAAGCGGCGCGGCTATTTCGATTACGGCCCCGTGCGGAGGCTGATCGACGACAACCTCTCGGGGCGCGAGGACAACAGCCTCAAGATATTTCAACTGCTCACGCTCGAACTATGGCACCGTACCTTCATCGACGGGAGGGGATAGCTTTCAGTTGGCGGAAGACTTAAAGACGCGAGTGCATGACTTCTGGCAGGCGAACCCGTGCGGGGCTAAGTTCGCGGGGGTGGAGGTCGGCTCGCGCGAATTCTTCAAGGAGGTCGAGCGCCACCGATACGAGACCGAGTGGCACATACCGCTCGTCGCCCGGTTCGAGGAGTGGCGCGGCCGCGACGTGCTCGAAGTCGGCTGCGGGCTCGGCACGGACGCGGTCAGCTTCGCGCGCGCGGGCGCGCGTTACACCGGGGTCGATCTGACCGAGGCCTCAATCGAGCTAGTGCGGCGGCGCTTCGATTACGAGGGCCTCGACGGCTCCCTGCGAACCGCCGACGCCGAGGCGCTCCCTTTCCCCGAAGCCAGCTTCGACCTGGTCTACTCGCACGGGGTCCTCCACCACACCCCCGACACCGGGCGCGCGATAAACGAGGTCCACAGGGTGCTCAGGCCGGGCGGCACGGCCATGGTGATGCTCTACCATAAGAACTCATACAACTATTACGTGAACATCATGACCCTGAGGCGGGCCGGCGTGCGCCTGCTCGGGTTCAGGTGGGGGCCGTCGGTCGTTCACAGGCTGACCGGGGAGGACGAGAAGCGGCTGCGCGAGCTCCAGCAGTCGTACCTGCGCGACCGCAGGCGCATGCTCTCGCGCGACGAGTTCTTGAACCAGAACACGGACGGCGCGGGCAATCCTCTGGCCCGCGCCTACACCCGGCGCGAGGCGCTCCGGATGTTCGACAGGTTCACGGAGGCCCGCTCGGAAGTCCACTTCCTGAACAAGCGGTGGATTCCCGTGCTGGGCCGCCTCCTGCCGCGCGCGGCGGAGGCGAAGCTGGCGCGGGTGGCCGGGTGGCACCTTTGGATCATCGCGAAAAAGTGACATGAAAAATATTCTCGTGACAGGAGGGGCGGGGTTCATCGGCAGCCATCTGGTCGATCACCTGCTCCGAGAAGAGGGCGCGCGCGTAACGGTCCTGGACAATTTCAACGATTTTTACGACCCCGCGATCAAGCGCGCGAACATCGCCCAACACGCGGGCCGCGAAGAGTTCGAGCTGGTCGAAGCCGACCTCACCGACGCGCGGGCCGTGAGCGACCTGTTCTCGCGGCGGGGCTTCGACTGCGTGGTCCACCTGGCGGCGCGGGCGGGCGTGCGCCCCTCGCTCGAAGACCCGATTGGGTACGAGGAGGCGAACGTGCGCGGGACTTACTCGCTTCTGGAAGCCGCGCGCAGGTCGCGGGTCCCGCGGTTCGTCTTCGGCTCGTCAAGCTCGGTCTACGGGCTCAACTCGAAAGCGCCGTTCGCCGAAGACGACCCGATCTCGCAGCCCATCTCGCCGTACGCGGCGACGAAGATCGCGGGCGAGGCCGCCTGCCATGTCTACAGCCACCTTTACGGGATGCGGATCGTCTGCCTCCGGTTCTTCACCGTCTACGGCGCGCGGCAGAGGCCCGACCTCGCCATCTATAAATTCGCGCGGCTGATCTCCCAGGATAAGCCCATCCCCCTGTTCGGCGACGGCACCTCGCGCCGCGACTACACCTACATCGACGACATAATCTCGGGCGTCGTCTCGGCCATGCGTTACGACGGGAGCCCTTTCGAGATAATCAACTTGGGCGAGTCGAGCACCGTGGAGCTTCGCAGGCTGGTCGAGCTGCTGGAAGGCGCGCTCGGCAAGCGCGCCACCATCGACCGCCTGCCGCCCCAGCCCGGAGACGTGCCTCTCACCTTCGCCGACGTGAGCAAGGCGAGGCGACTGCTCGGCTACAGGCCCGCGACGCGGATCGAAGCGGGCATCGAAAAATTCAGCGAGTGGTTCAAGGCGCAGCGGTCATCGTAGGAGGAGTGCCGTGAGCGCCGGAGCCGGAAACTTTACCATGCCGAAATATGTTGCATTCCTGAGAGCGATAAACGTCGGAGGCCACACCGTGAAGATGGACCGCCTCCGCGCCCTGTTCGAGGCTATGGGGTTTTCCAACGTCGAGACTTTCATCGCCAGCGGCAACGTGATATTCGATTCGCCTTCCAAAAACACTAAGTCTCTCGAAAAGAAGATAGAGGATCGTTTGCAGACGGCGCTCGGCTACGAAGTGGCGACGTTCGTCAGGACTCTGCCGGAGCTGGCGGCGGTCGCCGATTACAAGCCTTTCAGCGACGCGGAGCTGAACGCGGACGGCAACACGTTGTATGTCGCCTTCCTGCCCGGCAGGCCCGCGGAGGAAGCGGAGCGGAGACTGCTCTCGTTCGCCACGGAGTCTGATGACTTCCACGTCTCCGGGCGCGAAGCCTACTGGTTGCGCCGCGGGAAGATCAGCGAGTCCGATTTTTCGGGGGCGACGCTCGCAAAGACGCTCGGGATGCAGGCGACCATGAGAAACTCATCCACGGTGAGAAAGATCGCGTCGAAATACTCCGCGCAAAGCCCGAAGAGAAGGTCGCGTTAGTCACCGGCCGCCGGTGGTATTGCTAAACCCGGCGACCCGACGTATCGTACGGCGTCAGAGAGGTGAAAAGTATGTATTGTTCGTCCTGCGGTACGGCGGTATCGCCGAGTCTTAGTTACTGCAATCGGTGCGGGGCCGAGTTGAACGCGAAAGCGCGCGACGCGGCTCGGGCGTCCGAGTTATCACCGGACTCTCTGGTGTGGGCCACCGTGGCGGTCTGCGTCGGGGGCCTGGCGATGCTCATCGGCCTGATAGCCGTGATGAAGGATGCCAACTTCGACGTGAACCAGATCTTCGTGTTCACGTCCGCGAGCTTTCTCATCATCCTCGGGGCCGCCTTCGTCTTCATCCGCCTGCTGCTGCGCTCTAAGAGAGAGGCCGGAGGGGCGGGCGAGACGGCCCAGGTTAAAGGTCTCACCACCAGGGAGCTTCACGAGGCCCAGAGGCTCGAACTCCCGGAGCCCTTGCCGAGCGTGACCGAGCACACCACGCACACCCTGAAGCCGGTAAACAGGGAAACGAAGTGAGGCGATAGACCGGCGCGAGTGAGGTCGGAGCAGAGAGATGAATTCGGAAGAAGCGAAATACACGCGGACCGAGTACGAGAGGAGGTTCCTCGTTTCGCCGCGGGCCCCGTGGAGGAACTCCGTCGAGCCCTATTCGAAGACCTTCGAGGACAACTACCTTCGGAACACGAGGCTGCGGCTCAGGCTCCTGACGGACTCCGACACCGGGCGGCGGCTCATCAAGCTGACGAAGAAGGTCGAGTCGGCCTCGCCCTACCTCACCACCATCAGCCGGATCCTGCTGTCGCCGGGCGAGCACGAACTGCTCGGAGGGCTCGAAGGCGACCGGCTCAGGAAGGTCCGCTACTACCACCACCATGTCGGCCGGGTCTTCTCGATAGACGTCTTCGAGGGCGAGCTTGAGGGGCTGGTCCTGTGCGAGACGGAGGCGGAAGACCTCGCGGACCTGATGATGATCACGCCCCCCGCGTACGCCGTTCGCGAGGTGACCGAAGACCCGTTCTTCACCGGCGGCAACCTCTGCCGGACGACGCGCGCGGAGCTTATGACGAAGCTCGCGACGTTCGAGTGAAGGCGGGGGCGGGACTTTCTTTCCCCGACCCCTGGCCCCGGACCCCCGGCCCCTGCTACTATTTCCGGCTGGCGCTACAGAACATGTCGAGGAGCCCTGAGGCCGGGACCAGGTCGGTTGTTTGAAGATCCAGGGTGTGAAAGTGGGTGACCTGCTTCGGCACTGTCTGGTATGAAAGAATATCGTTTAAAGAGCGTAAGAGAAGTTGAGAGTGAGGGGATAAGGCCGGAGATTTCCGTCTTCCTGCCCGTGTACAACGAGGAGGACAACATAGAGCCGCTCAACGTCAAGCTCACCGAATCGCTCGAAAAACTGGGCCGCACTTACGAGATAATCTACGTGGACGACGGCTCGTCCGACCGGAGCCTCTCGAGGCTGCGCGAGATAGCCTCGCGCGACCCGCGCGTCCGCGTGATAGCCCTGCGGCGCAATTACGGCCAGACCGCCGCGATGAGCGCGGGCATCGACCACGCGCGCGGCGACATCCTGATCCCGATGGACGCCGACCTTCAGAACGACCCCGTGGACATAACCCGCCTGCTCGAGAAGCTCGACCAGGGCTACGACGTAGTCTCCGGCTGGCGTAAGGACCGCAAGGACAAGATGATCACCCGCCGCGTGCCGTCGATGATGGCCAACCGCCTCATCTCGGCCATAAGCGGCGTGCCGCTCCATGACTACGGGTGCAGCCTGAAAGCCTACCGCCGCGACGTGATGGTAGACGTGAGGCTTTACGGGGAGATGCACCGCTTCATCCCGATCTACGCGAAGTGGGCAGGCGCGCGCGTGACGGAGATCCCGGTCACGCACCACCCCCGGAATGCGGGCGTGTCGAAGTACGGCCTGTCGCGCACGGTCAAGGTGCTCTTCGACCTGATCACCATAAAGTTCATGTCGAGCTACCTGACCAAGCCACTCTACCTCTTCGGCACGGCGGGCCTGATATGCCTGGTCATATCGTTCGCCTCCTTCATGACGGCGATCTTTTACAGGCTGGTCCACTCGGTCCACCTCAACCGCATGCCTCTGGCGACCCTCGCGATGATAATGTTCGCGATGGGTTTTCAATTCATCTTCATGGGCCTGCTAGCGGAGATGATCGTCCGCACCTATCACGAGTCTCAGAATAAGCCCACCTACCTCATCCGCGAAACGATCAACCTCGAAGACGGCCTCGACAGGTCGGCGGAGCTATGAGCGGGAGGGAGTCGCGCGCGTCAGAGATAGCCGGGGTCCGGGTCGACAACGTGAGCGAGGCCGAGGCCATCGCGCGCATCGACCGCTTTCTCGAAGAAGGCGGGCCGCACTACATGGTCGTGGTCAACGCGGCCAAGGTCGCGGCGGCGAGCCGGGAGGAGAACCTGCGCCGCGTGATCGAGGAAGCGGACCTCGTCACGGCCGACGGCATGTCGGTCGTGTGGGCCTCGCGCCTGCTCGGCCGGCCGCTCAAGGGGCGGGTCACCGGGATCGACCTCTTCGGCAGGCTCGTCGGGCACGCCGCTGGCAAGGGGCTCTCGGTCTACTTCCTCGGGGCGAAGGACGAATCGGTCTCGCGGGTGGTGGAGCGGTTCACCGCGCTCTACCCCCGCCTGCGCGTGGCCGGGTACCGCAACGGCTATTTCGGGGCGCAGGAGTCGGAGCAGGTGGCCGAAAAGATCAGGGAGAGCGGGGCCGACCTGCTCTTCGTGGCGATGGGCTCGCCCACGCAGGAGTATTGGATAAGCTCGATCCTCCGCCGGACGGGCGTGCGCTTCGCGCTCGGGGTCGGCGGCAGCTTCGACCACCTGAGCGGGCTCGCGCGCCGCGCGCCCGCGTGGATGCAGAGCGCGGGGCTCGAATGGTTCTACCGCCTGATGAGGGAGCCGCGCAGGCTGTGGCGGCGCTACCTCGTGGGGAATTCGGTCTTCGTCTGGCTCGTGCTCAAGCAGCTCGTCGGCCTCTCGCGGAGGGCGGGCTGACCCGCCTGCCCCGACGCGGCCCCGGAGCGCTGTTGTGTCCGGGCAGGCTTGGAGCTAAAATCAGACAACTGTTTCAGGCGCGGACACTGCCGGGCCGATTTTTCAGGCCGCCTTGCCCGACCGGGTCGGATGAACAGACACAGACGCCAGAGATCGCGCCCACGCACGAGAAGCAGAGACGAGAGGAGACGATAAATGTCCATAGATCGCAGGGCACTTAAAGAAGTGGGGAAAGAGGCAATCAAAGAGGTGAGGGAAGAGCCGGCCGAGCAGGCTTCGGACGGGCGGCCAAAGAGCAAAGCCCGGGAGCTCGCGGCGCTGCTCGAAGCGCACAGGAATGAGAAGCACGCCATAGTCATGCAGGATTACCCCGACCCCGACGCCCTCTCGTCCGCCTGGGCGCACAAGATGATCGCGTCGCGCTACGGCATAGACAGCGACATCGTCTACGAGGGCCGGATAAGCCATCAGGAGAACCTGGCGCTCGTGCAGCTGACCGACATCGAGATATTGCGCTACAGCGAGGGCGACGACCTCAAGCGGTACCAGGGGACGGTCTTCGTCGACAACCAGGGCACGACCGCCGCCCTGACCGACCGGTTCGACGCGGCGGGCGTGAAGCCGCTCGTCATCGTGGACCACCACGAGCGGCAGGACCGGATATCGGCCCCCTTCACTGACATCAGAAAGATCGGGGCGACCGCCACCATCTACACCGAATACATCCGCGAAGGCCTGCTCGAACTGAACAAGAGCGACGTGCAGCATGTGCGGCTCGCGACGGCCCTGATGCACGGGCTCCGGAGTGAGACCAGCGGGCTCGTGCGCGCGCGCGAGGAGGAGTTCGACGCGGCCACCTTCCTCACCCGCTTCACGGACCACTCGCTCCTCGAAGACATCCTGTCGGTCAAGCGCTCGAAACAGGTCATGGATGTCATCCGGCAGGCGCTTGAGAACAGGGAGATCAGGGAGAGCTACTCGATCTCCGGCGTCGGCTACATACGGATGGAGGACCGCGACTCCATACCGCAGGCGGCCGACTTCCTGCTGACCGAAGAGAACGTCCACACGGCCATAGTGTACGGGATCATCATCAAGAGCGACCGCGAGATGGTCGTGGGCTCGATGCGCACGAACAAGGTCACGCTCAACCCCGACGAATTCCTGAAGGAAGCGCTCGGGGCGACCGAGGCGGGGCGGTACTACGGGGGCGGGCGGCGCGGCGCGGGCGGCTTCGAGATACCCATCGGCTTCCTCGCCGCCATAAAAGACGACGATCTCGTGCGCATGAAATGGCAGCTTTACGACGAGCTGATTAAGAAAAAGCTCTTCTCGAAGATAGGCGCGCAGCCCCCCGTCATGCGCAAGGAGGCGAACCGCGGCGAGGGCCTGCGCGGGGACGCGGGCACCCTGCGGGCGGAAGAGATCTGACAGGGCTTGAGAGAATCGGACGAAAAGGTATCCGGGAGAGCCTGCATAGCTCCAAAGCGTAGGGCGCGTGAGCAGAACCATACGAAATCGTGCCATGCGCGATTGACCCCTCCATTCCCCGCGCCCATTATTTCAAGCAATACATCAATTTTACGGCCTCCGATCAGATTCGGGGGCCGGGGAATAAGATTTGCTCACCACTTCCCGAGTGTGACGCGCAAAGTTAATTCGAGCCGCCGTCTCTCAGTAAAGGCCCGTCCCTGGCGCGGCCTATAATTCAAGCGTCGAAGGAAACTGATGACCTCACCCCGGACCTCGATCTCCCGGACGGACAGATTAAGCGTTCGATGCGTCCTCGCTTTCATCCTCTCGGCCCTCTTCGCCAGCGCTTCTTTATTACCCGGCGCGGCGGCGAAGGCGAACGATCCGGTTGCGGACCCGCCCACACCTTTCACTTATTACCGCGCGCCCGAGACCCTGACCTATGATGAATTGCTGGCGCTCGACGGGCCATCGGGTCCCCGTCCAACCCTTCTGCCCAAGGTCAACGCCCTGCTCACGACCCCCTTCATCAGCAATGAAGCTTACCGCGGCGACGTTCCGCCCTCGTTCGCGGCCGGGGGCAAGATAGGCCCGTTCGTCCGCGTCGGCTTCTGGAATGTCCAGCGCGGCTTCCACATGGATAAGATGAAGCTGGCCATCGAATCCCCCGAAGAGTTCCTCCGCCAGCTCAAGCCCGGCCACTCGGCCGTCAGGCGGCGCGACATCGTCGAAGAGCTGGAAGCACTCAGGTCGGTAGACGTTCTCGTGCTCAACGAAGCGGACCTCGGGTTGAAGAGGACCGAATACAGGGACGTGACCCGAGAGATGGCCGCGGCACTCAAAATGAATTACGTCTACGGGGTCGAGTTTCTGGAGATCGACCCCCTGAACCTCGGCACGGAGGAGTTCAAAGAGGAGACATCGAACCGGGAGAAGGCGCGGCTGAAGCAGCTGGTTGAGGTGGACCGGGACCGGTACCTGGGCCTGCACGGCACGGCGATCCTGAGCCGGTTTCCGATCAGGACGGCCCGGCTCGTCCCCCTGAAGTACCAGCCTTACGACTGGTACTCGAAGGAGAAGAAGCGCCTGTCGATAGCCGAATCCGCGCGGCGCACTCTGGGCAAGATCGCCTTCATGCAGGACGTGCCGCGCGAGATCAGGCACGGGGGGCGGATGGTGCTGCTGGCCGAGCTTCACGTCCCCGAACTGCCCGGCGAGACGCTGACCGTGGTGGCGACCCATCTCGAAGACCGGTGCAAGCCCTCCGAGCGGAGGCGGCAGGCTAAGGAAGTGCTCTCGATCATCAAGGGGATAAAAGGCCCGGTTGTGCTCGCGGGCGACTTCAACACTTCGGGCCTCAACAACGAGCCGACCTCGATACGCAACGAGATCATGAAGCGGGTCAAGGACAAGACCTTCTGGGCGAAGCGGGGGCTGAAGTTCCTCATGCCGCTCGGACCCGCATTCGACTTCCTGCTGGAAGTCGTGAGCTACGCGCGCACGATGAACGACCCCACCGCGAAGGGCGTCCTGTTTTTCGCGCCCAACAACGAGGCCGGTTTTTTTAAAGACCTCGAGGCCTTCCGGTTCGACGACGGCTACCGGTTCGATTTCAGGGGCGACGCCTCGCGCACCGTGAACGGCACCGAAGGGACCTTAGCCAACTCCAACCAGCGCGGCATCACCAAGGGCTTCAGGACGACCCGCTCGGCCCCCAGGACTTTCTGGTCGGTCGGCAAGAACAAGCTCGACTGGATATTCGTCAAAGCCTACGCGAAAGAGCCGAGGGGCAAAAAGGAACCGTACAGGCTGGCCCCCCACTTCCCGCGGACGCTCGAGAAGCTGAACAACGCGCTCAGCGTCAGGCTCTCGGACCACAACCCGATAACGGTCGACCTGCCGATCAACGAACCGTGACTCGACAACTGACTCAACACTTGAAAAGCCCCCGTCGCACCTGTAGCATGCCGGACGGAGGAGGAGCTTATGCCCAGGCGCATCGACCGTCGCGAGTTCATCAAGGAGATCAGCTTCACCGCGGCCTCCCTGGCCTTCTTTCCTAACATCGCGCGGGCGCAGGCGCGCGGGAACCTGAAGCTTCAGGGCGCGCCGAAAAACATAGTGGTCCTCGGCGGGGGGCTCGCGGGCCTGGCGGCGGCTTACGAGCTGAAGCGCGCGGGGCATCAGGTCACCATCCTCGAAGCGCGCAAGAATCCGGGCGGCCGCGTGCGCACGCTCAGGAACTTCTCGGACGGGCTCTACGCGGAGGCGGGGCCGATCAGCTTTCCTCAGGACCATCACTTCACGTGGGGCTACGCGAGCGATTTCAAGCTCCCGCTCAGGCCGGCCTTCAAGTTCGGGCTGGAATCGGTCGCGCACGTTCGCGGAAGCCGGTTCCGGATAGCGGGCGACGGCGCGGCTAACGTCCCGTTCAACCTCAAGGCGAACGAGCGGCAGGCGGGCGTCTTCAACCTCCCCGCGCTCTACCTCTCGAACTTTATGAGCGACGTGGGCGACCCGCGCAGGGCCAACTGGCCCCCGGAGAATCTGAGGGAGATCGACCAGATCTCCCTGAAGCAACTGCTGCTCGACCGCGGGGCCAGCGACGGGGCCGTAGACCTGATCGAGGCGTCGCAGCTCGGGCTGCTCGGCTTCGGGCTCGACTCCTTTTCGGCGCTCGACGGCGTGGTGACTGAAAAGATCGCGACGGGCGCGCCCTTCTACGAAATCATGGGGGGCAACGACCAGTTGCCGAACGCTTTCAAGAAGAAGCTGAAGAAGAATTTCAAGAAGCTGAGCGTCGTCCAGAGGATCGAGCAGGACGACGCGGGCGTCACGGTCACGTACCTGAGTAATGGGGTGCCGCAAACGATCACCGCCGACAGGGTCATCTGCACGCTGCCGTTTCCGGTCCTCAACGAGATCGAAGTCTCCCCCGCCTTCCCCGAAGACAAGCAGAGGGCCATACGCGAACTGAAGCTGACGCCCGTCACGCGCACGTACCTGCAATTCCGCTCGAAGGCATGGGAGACGGACGGGCTCAGCGGGTACGGCAATACCGACCTGATCATTCAGAATACCTACTCGCCGACCCTGACTCAGGGAGGGGAGCGCGGCATACTCGCCTCCTACGCGGGCGGCGCGCGGGCCCTCGAACTCGGGGCTATGTCGGAGGGCGAGCGGCAGGACCTCGTGCTCCGCCGGATGAACAGCCTGTTCGGGAACCTGACGAGCAGGTTCGAGAGGGGCGCGAGCCAGGTATGGCACGACGACCCGTTCGCGCGCGGCGCGTTCGCCTACTTCGAGCCGGGCCAGATGACTTCCCTCCTCCCCATCGCACAGCGCCCCGAAGGGCGAATCCACTTCGCGGGCGAGCACACTTCCGCGTGGCACGGCTGGATGAACGGCGCTCTGGAGAGCGGCAACCGGGCCGCCGACGAGGCCAACGAAGCCGAAAGCGCGCAGGCCATCACGGTGAGCTCGGCGGCGCGGGGCTGACCCGCCCCTCCCCCGCCGCGCGCCTCGCGCGCTTACACGCCCGCCCGCGTCTGTTGTAAGCTGAAAAGCAATGCTCAAGAAAGTGCTCGGAATATTGTGGAGGCGCGCGCCGAAGCGGCTGCGCCGCCTTGGGGTCTACGTCTCTGAGGCGCGCTTCACCGTCACGGCGGGGGCCGTGGTCGTCGACGGGGAGGGGCGCATCCTGCTGCTCAGGCACGTCTTCCGCGTCGGCAGCGGGCTCGGGATTCCCGGAGGCTTCATATCCAAAGGGGAGCAGCCCGAAGAGGCGATCCGCCGCGAGCTGCGCGAAGAGGTCGACCTTGAGATCGAAAAACTGGAGCTCGCCTTCGTGCGGACGCTCAGGCATGTGAATCAGGTCGAGATAATATTCATCTGCCGCCCCTCGGGTCGCGCGCGCGCCAACAGCTTCGAGGTGAAGCACATCGACTGGTTTGCGCCCAACTCCCTCCCCCCGGATTTGAGCCGCGACCAGCGCAACATCATCGACCGGGCCCTGAACCAGCGCCTGAGCGATGAGGAAGCGACGGATGGCGAGTGGTGAGCGCGGCGCTCCGCTCTTGCGCGGGAGCCCTGATCGCTGTACGCTTTCCGCTTAATTCGGCTGTTCGGCTCTCAGGTTCTCGAAGATAAGCTCGGCACTCGGGCGGTTACGTCTGCCTCTCTGTGGATTAACGGATTAATTATGAGGGTTATACCAGATGGCCTGTGAAACGGTAACGTCTTCGATAGACATAACATCTTTTCAGGAAACTATCTGCCGGTACGCGCGGTACACGCTCGGCAAGAAGGTCGAAGAGTTGTCGGACCGCGACCTCTTCCTCGCGGTCACCATGGCCGTCCGGGAGCGGCTCATCGATGTCATGAAGGAGACCGAGGAGCGGTACAGGGAGGCCGGCGCGAAGCGGCTCTACTACCTCTCGATGGAATTCCTGATGGGCCGGTCCCTCGACAACAACCTTTATAACCTCGGGATTCATGACCTGTGCCGCGAGGCCCTCCTGAGCATGGGCTACGACCTGGACGAGGTCGAGGCCAAAGAGCCCGACGCGGCGCTCGGCAACGGCGGCCTCGGCAGGCTCGCGGCCTGCTTCCTCGACTCCCTCGCGACGCTCGGCATGCCCGGCTGCGGCTACGGTATAAACTACGAGTACGGCCTCTTCAAGCAGGAGATTCAGAACGGCTACCAGAAAGAGAAGCCCGACCACTGGCTCGAATACGGGAACCCTCTGGAGATTCACCGGCCCGACGAAAAGTGCAAGGTGCAGGTCTACGGGCGCATCGAGTACTACCAGAAGCCCGACGGCTCCTACTCGTCGAGGTGGGTGGACTGGAAGGAGGTGATCGGCATCCCCTACGACATGCCGGTCGTGGGCTTCGGGGGCCGCACGGTCAATTACCTCAGGCTCTACACGGCCCGCTCGTCCCACGAGTTCGACATGGAGATATTCAACCAGGGCGATTACGTGAAGGCGGTCGAGCAGAAGATCGCGACCGAGACCATCTCGAAAGTGCTCTACCCGTCGGACTCGGTGAAGGCGGGCAAGGAGCTCCGCCTGCTGCAGGAATACTTCCTCGTCGCCTGCGCGATCAAGGACATAATCAGGAAGTACCTGAACGAACACACGGGCTTCGAGGACTTCCCTTCCAGGGTGGCTATCCAGCTTAACGACACGCACCCCTCGCTCGCGGTGGTCGAGCTGATGCGGACGCTCCTCGACGAGCAGGGGCTGGAATGGAACGAGGCGTGGGAGATCACCCAGGCGACCCTCGGGTACACGAACCACACCCTGCTGCCCGAAGCCCTGGAGCGGTGGCCCGTCTCCCTGTTCGAGCACCTGTTGCCGCGCCACTTACAGATCATCCAGGAGATAGACCGGCGCTTCCTCGCGCGCGTGTCGGAGGCCTTCCCCGGCGACGAGGCGCGGCAAAAGCGGATGTCGATCATCGACCCTGCGGGGGAGCGGCAGGTCCGCATGGCCCACCTCGCGATGGTCGGGAGCCACTCGGTCAACGGCGTGGCCGCGCTCCATTCGGAGTTGATAAAGACCTCGCTCGCCTCGGACTTCTACGACCTCTGGCCTGAGAAATTCAACAACAAGACGAACGGGGTGACGCAGAGGCGGTGGCTCCTGAAGGCCAACCCCCGGCTCGCCGCCCTGATCACGAGGATGATCGGCCCCGACTGGATCACCGAGCTCGACCGCCTGCGGGGGCTCGAGACCTACGCCGACGCCCCGCAGTTCCAGAGGGAGTTCGCCAACATCAAGCTCGCGAACAAAGAGCGGCTCGCGGGAGTCATCAGAAACACCACCGACCTGATCGTGGACCCGAACTCCCTGTTCGACATTCAGGTCAAGCGGGTCCACGAGTACAAGCGCCAGCTGCTCAACTGCATGCGCATCATTCACGAGTACCTCTGCCTCGTGGAAGACGGGAAGCAGCCGACCGTGCCCCGCACCTACATCTTCGCGGGCAAGGCCGCGCCGAGTTACTGGGCCGCCAAAAACATCATCAAGCTCATCAACAACCTGGGCGAGGTCATCAACAACGACCGGAGGGTGGACGGCCTGATCAAGGTCGTATTCATCCCCGATTACCGCGTGTCGCTCGCCGAGTGCATCATCCCCGCCGCCGACCTGAGCGAGCAGATATCGACCGCCGGGATGGAGGCTTCGGGGACCGGCAACATGAAGTTCGCGATGAACGGGGCCCTGACCATCGGCACCCTCGACGGGGCGAACATCGAGATCAAGGAAGAGGTCGGCGAGGAGAACATATTCATATTCGGCCTGAAGGCCGAGGAGATCCGTGAGATGCGCGCGGCCCACGCCTACAGCCCGCGCGCCTACTACCAGAGCGACCCCGACCTGAAGCGCGTGATGGACGCGCTCAACTCCGACCTCTTCTGCAGGGACGAGCCTGACCTGTTCGACTGGATTTACCATTCGATACTCGACAACGGGGACTATTACTTCCACCTCGCGGACCTGCCCTCTTACATCGAGGCGCAGGAGAGGGTGGGCCGGGAGTTCAATCAGGCCGACGTGTGGGCGCGCAAGGCCATACTGAACGTGGCGCGCGTGGGCAAATTCTCAAGCGACCGCACCATCCTCGAATACGCGAAAGACGTCTGGGGGATAAAGAGCGTGTAGGCTCTCTCGATTATGAATGATCGCCGCGAACAGATCGGGTGGTACTTCTACGACTGGGCCACCTCGGCATTCAACACGACGGTCGTCACGGTCTTCCTCGGCCCGTACCTGACGAACGTGACGCAGAACGCGGCGGGCGACCCGAACGGCTTCGTCTACCCGCTCGGCGTAAAGATCGGCGCGGGCTCCTTCTTCCCTTACATGGTCTCGCTCTCCGTGCTCCTGCAGGTAGTGCTTCTGCCCGTGCTCGGGGCCGTGGCGGACTACTCGCACCTTAAGAAGCAGATGATGGTCTTCTTCGCCTACGTCGGGGCTTTCGCGACGATGGGGCTCTACTTCCTGGAAGGCGACAAGTACCTGCTCGGGGGGGGGCTGTTCGTGCTGGCGAACGTCAGCTTCGGCGCGGCGCTCGTCTTCTACAACGCCCTCCTGCCGGACATCGCGAGCCCCGACCGCAGAGACTCCGTCTCGTCCAAGGGCTTCGCCCTGGGTTACCTGGGGGGCGGCCTGCTGCTGGCGCTGAACCTCGCGCTCTACCTGAACCGCGAGTCGTTCGGCCTGAGCCTTGAGCATGCGGTGAGGATCAACCTGCTCTCTGCGGGGGCGTGGTGGGCCCTCTTCTCCCTGATCCCTCTGGCGACCATCAGGCAGGGGCATGCGGTGCGCGGGCTGCCGCCGGGCTCTTCTTACCTGACGGTAGGCTTCAAGCAGTTGCGCCACACGTTCGGCAGGCTGCCGCTCTACAGGCAGACCATGCTCTTCCTGTTCGCGTACCTCTTTTACAACGACGGCATACAGACCATCATCGCGCTCGCGGCGCAATTCGGGGCCGAAGAATTAAAGCTCGACACCGGCACTCTGACCGGCACGATCCTTATGGTCCAGTTCGTCGCCCTGTTCGGCGCGATCATCTTCAACTACGTGGCGAAGGTCGTCGGCACGAAGCGGGCCATAATCATCAGCCTCGTCATCTGGACCGCCACCGTCATCTACGCCTACTCCTACCTCCAAACCGCGAGGGATTTCTACATTATGGGGGCGGTGATCGGGCTCGTGATGGGCGGGAGCCAGGCGTTGAGCCGCTCGCTCTACTCTCAGATGATCCCCAGGGGGCAGGAGTCGGAGTACTTCAGCCTTTACGAAGTGAGCGAGCGCGGGACGAGCTGGCTGGGGCCTCTCTTTTTCGGGCTGGCGTTGCAGTTCACCGCGAGCTACCGTTTGGCCATCCTGTCGCTCATCATCTTCTTCATTCTGGGGCTCGGGCTGCTCAGCTTCGTCAACGTTCGCAAGGCGATCCTCGAAGCGGGGAACGAGGAAGCGGTGGGGGTCACCGGCCGGTGACCGGATGTCGGGGTAGGGAGAGGGCCTTCCGAATAAACAGAGAGCGCGACACCTGAAATCAGGTGCCGCGCTCTTATGACTTATGCGCCGTCGATCCTGGTGGCTTACTTCGCCGCGGCGTAATAGGGGTTCTGGCCGGACCCGTGATCGGTGGTGTCGAGCACCTGATCGATCTGCGGCACGACTTCGCGAATCGCGCGCTCGACGCCCTGTTTCAAAGTCATGTCGGCCGCCCCGCAGCCCTGGCACCCGCCGCCCATCCGCAGGTAGACGTTGTTGTCGATCACGTCGATCAACTCGACGTACCCGCCGTGAGACGCCACGCCCGGATTAATCGTCTCGTCCAGCACCTGCTGGACCTTCTCCCTCACGGCTTCGGTCGGCAGCCTCTCGCCTTCGGGGACCTCGGGGGGCGGGTTCAGGAAATTACGGATGGCCGTGCCCACGCGCTTCCCGATCTGCCGCCAGTCCTCGTGACCCGACTGAGTGACGGTGACGGCGTACCCGTTGACCTCGACGCTGGCGATGCCGGGAATCCTGAATATCTTCTCGGCCACTCCCGTGCCCTTCGCTTCCTCAAGGCTCTTGAAAGTAGCCGCCCCGGAAAAGACCGGCCGGTCCACGGTGAACGTGCAGACCTGAATATCGTTCCTATCAACTTCGGCTCTAATCTGAATATTGTTGTCCATTTTTCGGGCTCCTTACGCTGATTATTCTAGCCCATAGAAGCGAGCGAGGAAAGCCCTCATCTCTCCGCCCCCATCTCAGACTCCCGACCTCTGTTCGAGGGGACCGAACTGGTCCCGCGTCGGCTCCGCTCAGCAGAACCATGCCTCCGTCAGGCGGGGCGGGCGGAGCCTGTCCGGGGGGAGGGCCGCCGCCGAGGTCAGCGCGTCGTCCGGCGCTCCGTCCCCGCGCGCCGAGCGGGCCAGGTCGCGAATCCTGTAAAACGTTTCGGACGGGTCTTCCCCCCTGCTCACGCTCTCTTCGACGAGCCGACTCGCGCGCGCGTGCAGGTCGTCCATGGCCGGGTCCGGGTGGGCCCACTCGTAGCTGAAGGACTCCTGCGCGAGCCGCCCGAGCCACCGCCCCGTGTCGGGGCGGTCCAGCAGCACCGAGCCCGGAGGCACGAGCAGTCTTATCGTGTACTGCACGGGATCGACGTTATCAATGAGCCCCTCGGCTTCGACGAACTCAAGCACGTCGAGGTAGTCATCCATAGTGGTCCACGGCGTGAACGAAACGAAAGAGGGCCTCAGGGCGATGCCCGCCCCTCTGAGCACGCGGAGCGCTTCGAGAGTATCGCCCCGCGTGTGCCCCTTTTCGAGGTGACCCAGGACCGTGTCGCTGAGAGATTCGACCGCCGAGACTATGAAGATGCAGCCGAGGCGCGCGAGCTCCGGGAAGAGTTCCCGGTGCTTCAAGATGTGCTCCACCTTCGCCGTGAAATCAAAAGTGATTTCGGGAAACTCTTCGTGCATGGCGCGGACTAGCCTGAGAGAGTGGCCGGGGCCGTTCAGAAAATCCGGGTCGCCGAAGGTGATGTGCCGCGCGCCCGCGGTCACGAGCAGGCGGACGTCTTCGAGCACGACCTCCGGCGGGACGACGAAGAAGCGCCCGCCATAAACCGGAGGGATGGGGCAGTGCGTGCACATATGGAGGCAGCCGCGGCTGGCCTCGACGTACCCGGCGAGGCGCTCCTCGCCCGCGTGCGCCAGTCGCGCGTAGCGATCTATCGAAGGCAATCGATCCCTCACGGGCAGAGGGAAAGGCAGCCTCGCGAGGCTCGGCTTTGACTTCCGGCCGCGAGTGCTTATCCCCGAGGCTTCCGGTGGCCCTCCCGCGCCGAGCGATCTGACGAGCGCGACGAGCGCCTCTTCGTACTCGCCGCCGATCACGGAGTCGGCGACCGAGCCGAGCAGGTAGTCTTCGTTCAGAGAAGCGTACAGCCCATAAAAGCAGATGTGGCAATCGGGGTTCACCCGGCGGACCTGTTCCGCGACTCGCAGGCCGAGCCTGAGCGCCGTGTGCATCGGGACGGAGATGCCCACGAAGCGCGCGCGCGCGACCCTGGCGGCGTCGAAGCCCTCGACCGAAACGTCCATCGCCTCCGCCCCGTAGCCCGCGCGCTCGAGGAATCCCAGGGGGACCGAAAGCCCCGCGGGTTGGTGGCCCATCTCATAACAGGATATGAGCAGGATCGTTTCGGGCCGCTTCTCCATCGATAAGTTCGCAGGTAGATTCACAGGGAGATTTTACCAGACATTCGACCCTACAGGCTCATTCGATGACGAACTCAAGCCGGCCGTGAGCCTCGCGAAGGGCCGCTTCGACCCTGTCGGGAGTCTCGGCGCGGCTGAAGATGAAGCCGAGATAACTCGCGCCTTCGGGGGGCGGCAGCAACTCCTGAGTGATGTGCGCGCTGATTATTATCTCTTCCACGTCGGGCGTCGCCCTCGCGCGGTCGAGCCCGCGCACCCCTCTGAGCACGCCGGGCCGCGGTATCGGTATCATCATGACGCCCGACGCGCGCTGCTCGCGGTCTATCGTCGAGACATCCTCCCCAATCGCGTGGCGTATGAGCAGCTCTTCGAGCGAGAGCCCTTCCCGGAATCGAAGGGCGCGGGAGCAGAGGCCGCCGATGGCCCGCGCCGCGACTTCTATCACCCACGCGCCCTCTTCGTTGACCCGCAGCTCCGCGTGCACGGCCCCCTTTATCAAGCCCATCGCGCGGGCCGCCTCCGCGGTCGTCTCCACAATCTGCTCCTGCACCTGAGCCGGCAGCCGCGAAGGGGTGACGTAGATGGTCTCTTCAAAAAACGGCCCGTCGAGCGGGTCTGGTTTGTCGAATATCGCGAGCGCGCGCAGGTCCCCGCCGGAGAGCAGCCCTTCGAGGGCGACTTCGCGGCCGGGGATGAAATCTTCGGCGAGCACGTCCCGCGCCTCGGCCCCTCCCCTCCGCGCCACGTGGGGCATTTTCAGGATCGCTTCCAGCCTTCCGAGCGCGGAGAGGAACTCGGCCCGGTCGTTCGCGCGCATCACCCCGCGGCTCGTGGAGAGGAAGACGGGCTTGACCACGCAGGGAAACGTCACGCGCTCAGACACGGCGTCGAGGTCATCGTCGAGCGTAAAATGGACGAAGCGAGGCACGCGCACTCCCGCGCGTTTGAGGACTTCGCGCATCAGGCGCTTGTTCTTCGCGGCCTTCGCGGCGGAGACCGGGTTGTGCTCCAGCCCGAGCGCCCCGGCCGCGGACGCGGCGGCCACCGCCGTCTCTTCGTCGACCGGGATGATCGCGTCTATGGGGTAGAGGGCGGCGAACTCTCTGGCCTGTTCGGCCGCGCGGTCGGGGTCGAGGAAGTCGAGGGTGAGGAGGCCCGAAGGGTTGTGCGCGGCGAGCGCGTTGGGCAGTTCGGAAGCCGCGACGATGTCGACGCCTACCTTGAGCGCGGCGTCCATGAAAGCCTTCGTGCGGTACGTGGTGGTCGGCAGTAAGAGAATCACTCGCGGCATAACGTTTTAACCTATCCGCAAAAGATCGGGCTTGTCCAGAGACTCCCGGCCGGCTATCAATTCTGCTAAGATTCGCGCGGCCAAAAAATTATTCGGCCCCTGTCGATTTTGAATAACCCCGTTCGTTAATACTTTGAAAGCGGGCGTAATCGCCGCCGCTTCCCTAAATCCACAGAGGCTTCTTTATAGAGACCGGAAAGGAAAGTTGAATGCCACAGTACATGCTGATTTCGCACCACCCGATGGAGGCCCCGCAGGACGTTGAGTTCAGCCCCGAGATGATTCAAGCCGTTATCGAGAAATACAACGCCTGGACCGAGAAGCTGAGCGGCACCAACCGGCTCGTCGGCGTGAACAAGTTACAGCCCGAGCCCGGCCGCAACGTGCGCGGGTATGGGGCCGGTCAGGTCGTGACCGATGGCCCGTACGCCGAAACGAAGGAGCTCATCGGCGGCTACTGGCTCATCTCGGCCGACGATTACGATCAGGCCGTCGAGCTTTCGCGCGACTGCCCGAGCCTTGAGTTCGGGGGCAGGATCGAAGTGCGAGAGGTCGAAGAGTTTTAACGCCTCGGGACCGCAAACCCTATGCATGAAAGCTCGGACAAGAGGATCGACGGGCTGGTGGACCATCTGTTCCGGCATCAGGCGGGGCAGATGGTCTCCACCCTGACCAGAATATTCGGCCCCCGGCACCTCGACCTGGCCGAAGAGGTGGTGCAGGATGCGTTGCTCAAGGCTTTGCAGGTGTGGCCGTTCAGGGGCATCCCCGAAAACCCGACCGGGTGGCTCGTGCAGGTCGCGAAAAACCGCGCGCTCGACTTGCTCCGCCGCGAGTCCTCGCTCCTGTCGAAATCCGAAGAATTGCTCCGCTCCCTTTCGGCGTCGAGCGACGGGCCATCCGGCCCCGCGCTCGACGATGAATTGAGCATGATCTTTATGGCCTGCCACCCGAGCATCCCGAGGGAGGGCCGTATAGCCCTCACCCTCAGGACCGTCGGAGGCTTCGGCGTGCGCGAAATCGCACGCGCCTTTCTCGCGCGCGACGCGGCCATCGCCCAAAGGCTGGTCCGGGCGAAGCGCCTGATTCGCGAAAAGCAGATAACGTTCGAGCTGCCCGACCCCGAGGAACTGCCCGAGCGGCTCGATTCGGTGCTCGAAGTCATCTACCTGCTTTTCAACGAAGGCTACACCGCCCACACGGGGGAGAACCTCGTGCGCCGGGAGTTGTGCGAAGAGGCGATCCGCCTGTGCGGGCTTCTCGTCGCCCATGACGCCTCGGCGCTGCCGAAAAGCCACGCCCTGCTCGCCCTGATGCTCTTTCAGGCGGCGCGCCTGCCCGCGCGCATCGGCGAAGACGGGGAGCTCCTGACGATGGCCGAGCAGGACCGCGCGCTCTGGGACCGCCGCTCGATCTCACGGGGCTTTCATCACCTCGACCGCGCGGCCTCGGGCTCCGAGATGTCGGAGTACCACCTGCAGGCGGGCATCGCGGCCTGCCATGCGGCGGCGGAGAGCCACGAGGCGACCGACTGGCGGCGCATCCTTACGCTCTACGACTGGCTCCAGGAGCTTAATCCGTCGCCGGTCGTCGCGCTCAACAGAGTGGTCGCGTTGTCTAAGCTGCATGGCCCGGAGGCGGCCATCAGGGAGCTTGAGCAGGTAAGCGAGCACGCGGCCCTCGGCCATTACCACCTGCTTCCGGCCACCATCGGCGAGTTATGGAGCGAGCTCGGGCAGCCGGAAAAGGCCGCCGTCTTTTACCGGCAGGCCCTCGACCGCCCCTGCTCGGACCCCGAGCGGAGGTTTCTGCTCAAAAAACTGGACGCACTAGCCGGCCATAAGTCTCAGGACCGCGGCCGGCCGAGGAACGACATACGATGAAAGCACGAGCGATCTTTTACACCTGCACCTGTCTCATCATGTTCGCCTCCCTTGTTCCCGCACAGAGCGCGGGCGATGAGAAGACGGACGCTTATTATATCGGGTTCCTCAGACGCGGCCCCCGGTGGACGCCCGGAAACACGCCCGAAACCCAGCGCGTGCAGGCGGCGCACATGGCGCACATCGGGGAGATGGCCGGGTCGGGCAAGCTCGTCGGCGCGGGGCCCTTCTCCGACGGCGGGCAGCTTCGCGGGGTGTTCGTCTTCAAGGTCGGTTCGATGGAGGAGGCGAAGGCGCTGGCCGAAGCGGACCCGGCGGTGAAGGCCGGGAGGTTGAGCGTAGACCTGTATGCGTGGACGGGGCCCGAGGGCGTCGGCGCGAAGTACGCGGCGGAGCGCAAAGCCAACCCGCGGGCTAAAGACGAGATGGTCACGTATCAGATGGCCCTGCTCGCGCGCGGGCCGAAATGGGCTCCCGAGGCTACGGGCGACGCGAAGCGCATGACGCGAGAGCGTGAAGCTTTCCTCGGGCGGCTCAAGGCGTCGGGCAAGCTCGCCGCCGCCGGCCCGTTCACGGACGCCGGGGAGTTGCGAGAGATGCTCGTCCTTCAGGTCGCGTTGCCCGAAGAGGCGAAAGCCCTCATGGAAAACGACCCCCTGGTGAAGGCAGGCATATTATCGCTCGAAGTTCACCCCTGGTGGGTTGCTAAGGGTACGTTACCTTAAGGCTTCAGGGTTTGATCACCCTCACGTAATGAATGTATTCGACGGTCGAGTCGCGTTTGTATTCGCGGCCATTATCGGCTTTGAATCGATTATAGGCTTTGCGGAAGGTCTTAGGGTTCCCGCGCAGGCTGAGGATGGCGCGCACGTCGTCGCGGCTCAGTAACCCCTCGTCATTGTAGCTCAGCAGAATATGTTTCGCGGACGCGGTTCGCACGAGGTGCTCCAAGGCTTCTTTGGCCGACTTCCTCCGGCAATACTTGCTCCGCTCATACTGGCGCATGCCGGTGATGCCTGTGAGCTCGGGGTAATCATACGCGGCTATGGTCTCCAGCACGTGGTAATTGGCCCCGTACTGTCTCTGGTTATACGGCGGGTCCATGTAAAGGACGTCGCAGTCGATCTCCCCGATGAGCTCGTTGGCGTCCCTGTTGAACACCTTACAGCCCTTGACATGGTTGCTGAGCTGCAAGGGTTTCAGGGTGAGAGGCTTTCTGGCCGTGCTCTTGATTTTTTTTAAGAACGCCCCATAAACGCTGGCCGTATTCGCCACCTGATCTATGGCCTCAAGAAGAGAGCAGAGGACGTAAGAGTACTCGCGCCGAGTGATCGTCCCCTCTTTACGCCACTCTTCGATGGCCAGCCTGATGGCGTCGGCCTTCTCCGCGTTCTCTCGGGTGTAGTACAGGCGGTTGCCGTCCGGCCCATAATTCTGCGAGATGAACCCCGCCCGCTCCGGCAGGTCGTTGATGAACGCGAGCACCTTCAAGACCGGCTCGCCGGGCAGCGCGCGGTACCGGTCGATTTCCCGAGAGTATTTCCTGCGAAGCCCTCTGAAGCGGGGCGGCTCATTGATCTCGATGTAGGCTTTGTTGAGGGCGTATGCGTAGTACTGCAAGTCGTTGGAGATGACTCGCAGCCCGAGGCGTTTGAACAGGCGGCCGACGGCTCCCGTACCCGCGAAGAGGTCGCAGAAGACTTTCTCGTCGCCTTCGGCCACCCTCCGATAAACCCGCTCAAGGAACGGGAGGAGACTCTGTTTAGACCCGATATAATTCATTCGCCAGTTTGATCGAGAGATTCGGCCCTCGTCCGGGCTCTGAATTTATAGCATGGGGGTGCGGAAGCTGACAGCCCGAACTCACCGCGGGTTAGTCACGCCGACCTGCTGGCACATCTCAAGGACCGGGCAGGTCGAGCACTTCGGCCGCGTGCCCGTGCAGACGTGCTTGCCGAATGGGACTAAGAGGCGGTTGATTTCCACCCAGTAGGCGGGCGGGAGCTTGCCCTGAAGCGCGCCGACGGTCTTTTCGGGCGTGCGCGTCAGGACGTAACCCCAGCGGTTCGTGACGCGGTGGACGTGGATGTCCACGCCGATCCGGGGCTCGTTGCACGCGATGCCGAGCACGAGGTTGGCGCACTTCGGCCCGACGCCTTCGAACGAAGTCAGAGCGTCGTAATCGCAGGGGAGTTCGCCTTCGTGCTCTTCCAGAATGCGGCGCGCGATTTTGTGTATCTGCTGCGCCTTCCGCTCGTGAAAGGTCGAGGCGCGGATCACCTCGTCTATATCTCGCGGGGAGAGCGCCGACATCTCGGAGGGGGTGCGCGCCAGCTCGAAGAGTTCGAGCGCGGTCGGCAGCATGACTTCGTCGAAAGTGCGGATAGAGATTATGCAGGCGACCAGTTGCTCGAAGGGGGACGAGAAGCCCCGCTCCGCCAGCTCGAACATCGCGGCTTTAGCGAAGGGCTCGACCGCCTTGCGTATGCGGCGGACCGCCAGGTCTATGTCGAACGGGCGTTTCTCCATGATTCGGAGGGGGCCGGAAGGCTACTCCCTGGCCCCCGCGCCAAGGTCTTTTATGAGGACCACGTCGGTCATGCCCACGCCCCTCGCGCAGGACAGGGTCTTCCCGTCCCGCGACCAGTCGAAGTTGAACATGAAGTCAGACTTGAAATCAGTGACCTGCTTCGGGGAGCCTCCGGCCAGGGGCACGCTCCAGACGTTCGAAACGCCCGCCTGAGTAGCGGAATAGAATATAGTCTTCCCGTCGGGCGACCACCGGTACTGGCCCGGCTGGTAATTCGCCACGTCGATGTCGAGGACTTTTAACACCTGCCCGTCGTCGAAAGAGACCAGAGCCACCTTCGGGAAGGAGATCGACTGCTCGTCGAAGTAGCGGCAGAGTATCGTCTTCCCGTCGGGCGAGATGACCGGCAGCATCGTGAACTTATCCGTTATCTTCACGCTCTCGCCCCCGTCTATCGGCACCTTCCACGTTTTCGGCCTCTCGGTGTTCCTGTGAGAGCTGAAGACGACCCACTTCCCATCGGGCGTGCAGACGGGCCAGTACTCGCCTTCCCCATTCGTCAACTGTTTCGCGTTGCTCCCATCTATGTCCATCCGCCAGACGTTGAAGGTGCCCACGCTGCCCGCGCGGTTCGAGTTGAAGAGGATGTAACGGCCGTCGGGCGAGACCGAGGGGTAGACGTTGATCCCTCCGTCGGCGGTCAGTTGCTTCTGATTCTTCCCCTCCGAATCCATTATGTAGATGTCCGCGCCGCCGCTCGCGTCCGACACGTAGACTATGCGGCCGTCGGGGGTCCACGCGGTCTGGTCGTACTTGCTCGACCCGGAGGTGAGCTGTCTGGCGCGGCTCGAATCCCCGTTAGGGGCGACCCACAGGTTCGAGACCGCGCTGGTCTGCGCGGTGAGCAGCGCGCCCGAATCCGAAGGCAGGCTCACGCCCGCGTAGTTGCTCAGGTCGTTCGTGACCCGCCGGATCTCCCCATCGGGATAAGACAGGTGATATATCTGGAACTGGTTCGAGCCGGACAGGCGGTCCATCGCGCTCAGCATCAGGCCGCTGCCGTCGGAGAGCCACCCGAGCCCCGCGATTGCGCCCCACCTGTGCGAGCCGATCACCCTCTCCGAGCCGTCGGCCGCGTTCACTTCCACGACCTGATGGTGCATGCCCCCCTCAAGGTTCTGGGCCGAGCAGGCTATGGACCTGCCATCGGGGGACCAGGCGGCCCTGATAAATACGTTGGGCTGCTTGCGGACGGCGAGCTTCTGCTCGCCGGAGCCGTCCGCGTTCGCCACCATCAGGGCCAGCTCAGATTCGCGCGGGTACCCGCGCAGGAACGCGAACCGCTTGCCATCCGGGGAGAAGGTTATGGGGCTGTCCACGTCCTCAAGGATCTTCCTCGGACTGCCCCCGAGCGCGGGCACCTGGAAGGTGGTCGAGATCGGGTTACCCCTTTCGGCCCTGGTGTAGTAGATGTAGTTGCCGTCCTTTGAGAAGGTCGCGCCGTGAAAGCCCACCTCAGCCGGGGGGACTATCTGCACGTTGCTCGAAGTCGCCACCTGCCTGACCCACAGGCTTTGCTGCCCCGCATCGTTCACGACGTAAACGGCGTACTTGCCGTCGGGGGACAGGGTCGCGTTGAGCGCCTTGCCCGTGCTGGTCAGCTTCGTTATCCGAGTGTCCTCGAACGCGGGCCGCCCCTTGCCGCGCGACAGGCTTTGGAAATAGAAGATGGCCGCGGCGGCGACCGCGAGAAGGAGCAGGCCCGCCGCGATCAGCGGCCAGAGCCTCGACCCGCGCCGCTCTATCGGACCGGTCGTCCGCTCGTGCGGGCCCGAAAGCGTCTGCTCCGCGCCCGTGACTACGTACTGGCTTTGCGGCGCGGTGATCGGGGGCTGGGAGTGCGGCCCCGTGGAGACCGCCTGCGAATGCATCGCGGTGATCGCGGGCTGCGCGAACGAGCCGGAGACGGTCGGCTGTGAATCGTACTCTTTCAAGAGTTCCCGCAGGTCGATGGCCACGTCCTTGATCGACTGGTAGCGCTGCGCGGAGTCTTTGGCGAGGCACTTGCGGATTATGCGCTGAAGCTCGACCGGGGCGTTCGGGTTGCTGTCTTTTATAGGAGGCGTCTGCGCGTACACGATCCTGTGGAGCGAGTCGATGACCGAGTCGCCCGCGAACGGCTTGACGCCCGTCGCGACTTCGTAAAGGATGCACCCGAAAGAAAAGATGTCCGACCGCTGGTCCACCCCCTTGCCCTGCACCTGCTCCGGAGACATGTAGCCGATGGTGCCCATGACCATTCCGGGCCGCGTGTGCTCCATCATGGCCGTGGCGGCCTCTTCCAGGTCTTCGGTCGGAGGCTCGGCGTTCTTCGGCTCGATCAATTTCGCTAAGCCGAAGTCGAGGATCTTCGCGTAATCGTCCTCCGTGATCATTATGTTCTCGGGCTTGAGGTCGCGGTGCACTATCCCCGCCGCGTGCGCCTTCGCCAGCCCGTCGCCGACCTGGGCCATGTATTCCAGAAGCTTCTTGAGGTCCGCCCTCTCGCGGTGCACCTTGGCGTGCAGGGTCGCCCCGTCGACAAACTCCATCGCGATGTAATGGATCGTCTTCTCGGGGCCGCCCGACTTCGGGGAGCCGTTCTGCCCGCCCGCCTCGGGCGTCTCGCCGAGCCCGCCTTCGTGGAGGGCCTGGCCGATTTCATAAATGGTGACTATGTGCGGGTGGTTCAGGGCGGAGGCGGCCCTCGCTTCCTGCACGAACCGCCGCACGCGATCCGGGTCTTCTACGAGATAAGCGGGTAAAATCTTGAGGGCGACGGGGCGTTCGAGGGTCAAATCCTGAGCCTTGTACACCTCGCCCATGCCACCAGCGCCAAGCTTTTTTAATATGCGGTAATGGGAAATAGTCTCTGAGATCACTTGATCTTCACCTCTGTTCCTCGATAACGCCCGTCACGAATTCGCGCCGCCAGCTCGCCACACCCGATCTTTTTAACGGCGCATACCATCGCTTTGATCCTGGAAATTCCAGGGAGGGCGGGCTAGGCTTAATTATAAAGGATTATTCGCCTGTCGCGCGCCCCCTTTTTCCTCGGCGACTTTCCCGTCGCCCCTCACCCCACGCGAGGCCGCCAAGGACGCAGAACGATTCGGAATTCTTACAGCCTCACCATTCCAATGTCGCAATCTCGGGACAGAGCTAGCGCAGCACGCTCCTGATGTCCCGACTGATCGCGACATCGAGCAGGGTCGGCCCCTCGTTACCGAGGCCCCAGTCGAGCGCGGCCCTCAACTCGTCCCGGCTCTCCACCCGCCGCGCTTCCACGCCCAGAGAGCGGGCGAGCGAAGCGAAATCTATCTCCGGCTCGGTCAGGTCCATCCCCGTGAAGACCCCTCGCTCGACCGACGAGCCGTTGAGCGCGAGCAGGCCGCCTTTCAGGATCATGTAGCTCGCGTTGTTGAAGATCACGAAAGTGACCCCGAGCCCGTAACGCGCGGCCGTCCACAGGGCCTGAATGGAATAGAGGGCCGAGCCATCACCCACCGCGCACAGGACCTGACGGTCGGGCATCGCGAGCTTGACTCCCACGGCCATCGGCAGCCCGAGCCCGAGCGACCCGCCCTTCGCGTAAAAGTACGACCCCGGCTCGCTCAGCTCGAACAGGGAGCGGACGGCCGCCGTTGAAGTGACCGACTCGTCCACGAGCACCGCGCTCGGGTCGGCCGCCGAGCGCATCTCGCGGGCGACCGAAGCGGCCGACAGCGCTCCGCCGGAGTCGCCCCCGGCTCCGCCCATGGCCCCGATGAATCCGGCGCGGGCCGAGGCTATCGCGGCCTCGGTCGTCTCCCGGCGGCGGGCGGCCTTCTCGGCCGCCGCCGCGTCGTCGGAGGCCAGCCAGTCGAACGCGGCACTCAACTCTTCAACCGCCGAGCGCGGGTCGGCGATAATCGCGACCTCCGCCGGGTAGTTCCTGCCGGGCTCGCGGTCGCCCGCGTCGATCTGAATCACGCGCGCGCCTTCGGGGATCATCCGCGTCCCCGTGTAGACGAGGGGCGCGAGATTGCTCGCCCCGACGGCCAGTATCACGTCCACGCCTTCGAGCTGCGCGAGCGTCTGCCGCGCGTTAGGGAAGAGCGGCCCGGCGAAGAGAGGGTGCGAGGTCGGGAAGGTCAGCAGAGCGTTCAAGGGCTCCGCGTGCGCGCGCGCCCCGAGCTTTTCGGCGAGCTTCACCACTTCCCCGACGCCACCTGACCGCGCGCACCCGTCCCCCGATATGATCGCGGGGCGCTCGGCTGACCAGAGTAATCGCGCGGCCTCTTCGATCTTCTCCCGGTCCCCGCGAATGCGCGGGCCCGGAAGCGTGACCGGAGGGAAGGCCATCTCCGCGCGCGCTTCCATCACGTCCACCGGCAGGGAGACGAAGACAGGGCCGGTCGGGGGCGTCCGGCTTATCTGGAACGCGCGGGCGAACACGCGCGGGATCTCCGAGGCGTGTCGCACCTCCCACACCCACTTCGTGTGCTGGCGGGCTATCTCGAGCATGTCCGCGTAGAGCAGGGGCTCATCGATCATCGCGCGCGAGTCCTGCTGCCCGGCCGTGACTACCAGAGGCGTGCCCGCCCTGTAAGCGTTGTAGAGGTTCCCGAGCGCGTGCGCGAGCCCCGGAGCCGCGTGCAGGTTGACCACCGCAGGAGCGCCCGTCGCCTCCGCGTAGCCGGCGGCCATGCCGAGCGCGGAGTCTTCATGGAGGGCCAGAATGTATTTGATCTCGTCGCCCGCGGCGAAGAGGTCCATCAACGGAAGCTCGGTCGTGCCGGGGTTCCCGAAGACGTAACGCACCCCCTCGCGCCTCATCATCTCGAACATCGCCTGCGCGCCTGTCATCTCCGCCATAACGGATTCTCCTCGGGTTAATGCCGAACATTTAACCGTATTTAAACGGGACTGTGAGCGGCGAAATTATACATGACCGGGCAGGATCAGGGACAGGAGGAATAGTTTCGGGCCTCACCCGAGAAGGAGCGGGGAGCCCGCCGCAACACTCCGGCGAGCATCATGGTCCGGGGCGAGTCAGGAATTCCGTGGGGGAGTTTTAAACAGTCACCGCCTCTTCAGAAGGACCTTGGCCGTGTAGCTGACCACGACCTCGTCCCTCTGGTTTATGACCTCGTTGAGCATGGTGACGAGGCCCCCGCGCTCGTCCTTCTCGCTCTTCTCTTCGACCCTCTGCTTCACGTGGATCGTGTCGCCGATGAAGGTCGGCTTGACGAAGCGCAGGCGGTCGAGTCCGTAAAAGGCTATCACCGTGTCCGCGGTCTGCCCGAGGCGCACGGACAGGCCGGTCGCGATTGAGAATACCAGAGCGCCATGGGCTATGCGCTGCTTGAAAGGGCCGCGCTCGGCGAACTCCCTGTTCGTGTGAATCTCGTTCCAGTCGCCGGTTATCCCCGCGAAGTTGACTATGTCAGTTTCGGTGATCGTGCGGCCGGCGGTAACCGACTCTTCCCCGATCTCGAAATCTTCAAAGTACTTTCCCATCTCGCGCTCCTGATCTCGGTTTAGACTTCAAAGCCGCGGGCCTCTTTGTCGACGCCGGGCGGCGGCGCGACCTCCTCGCGGCCGGCCCCGTCGAAGAGCGAATCGCTCGCCTCGCTGAAGATGAAGCAGGTGTTGCGCAGCTGCGGCATCCACCCGAGGACCATCTCGCGGCGGCGGCGCAGGTCGCTGGCGGTTTCTTTGATCGCCGCGGCGGCCCCCGGCTTTTCTTTCGCCGCGAGGTAATTCATCTGGAACGCGCACGCGGCCATGTTGGTCACGAGCGTGTGGAGGTGGTTGCAGCTTTCGGCCCCGCCGACTATCTCGGCCGCGCGCCTGCGGAACCCGCGCCCCACCCTCTCGCCCACGAACTTCGGAAGCACCGCGAGAGCCCCCTGGCAGAAGCCAGTGTAGGGCATGCGCGTGATCTCGCCCGTCGCCTCGCGGATGGTGTAGTCGGGGAAGCTCACGAGGAAGCGCGCCCTGAGCGAGTGGACGTTATCATCGAGCGAGCCCCGAATCTCGAAGCTCGACGGGTCTACCCAATCCATCTCGACCGAGACGGCTCTGGAAAATGTAGCCATTATTTCTCTTGCTCTCTTTTATTAATGCCGTGGGGGTACGGACCCGGCCTGACAACTCCGCGTACCAAAAAGATCATGAATCGCCCGTCGCGGCGGAAGTGCGAACGGAGTTCCTGACGAGTTCGCCGAGGGCCGAGAGGCCGAAGGCGACGTGGTCGCCCGCGTGGAACCTTACGGCTCGCAGGTTGCGGCTCGCGAGCGACTTGAAATCCCCTACGGCCTGCGCCTGCTTGAGCACGCCGAAGCCGTACGGCCGTCCGGGTATCGGGATCTCTCCCGCGTCGTCCGACGTGATCTGGATGAAGACCCCGGTGGGCGGCCCCCCCTTATGGAACTGCCCGGTGGAATGGAGGAAGCGCGGGCCATAGCCCACCGTCGTCGCGACGCGCAGGTTGTCGCGGATGCTCGCGCGAATCTCCTGCAGTAGGCGGTCGTGCTCGGGCGTCTCCTCGATGTAGGCCGTGAGCGCGACGTAATCTCCGGGCTTGACGCTCGCGACGTGGAGCGAGATCACCGAGGCGAGGCTGGTCGGGCTCTCGCCTTCGAGCGCGGGCTGCGCGAGCAGGGTCTTCATCGCGGCGTCGGCGGATATGCGGAGCCCGCCTTCTTCGACGAGCAGCTCTTGTTCCGTCAGGCGGCCCGTACTTTCGAACCCTTCCAGGAGGGCCTTCGTGTAGTCCTTGCTCTCCTGCACGTTCGGCTGGTCGAATGGGTTTATGCCGAGGAAGAACCCGGCCACGGCGGTCGCGAATTCCCAGATGAAGAACTCCTCGCCGAGGCCATATTTATTATTCAGAGTCCTGACCACTATCGGATGGCCCGCGGAAATAAGCTGCGAGAGCTTCGTCTCGGACTGCTGATCCGGCGAGTCCTGCGTGTGGATGTAGGCGAAGACGCGGTCGCTGCCATAAGCCGAGGGGTCGCCCAGGGGCTCGCCGGCGACCGGCAGGATGCCGACGCCCTCCTTGCCCGTGCTCTCGGCGATCAACTGCTCCACCCACAAGCCCAGCGAATCGAGCGGCGGCCGGATCACGAGGGTCAGCTTGTCGCGCCCCTTGCGCGCGAGCACCCCGAGCGCGGCCCCGAGCTGAGCGCCGGGGTTCTCATCTTCCGCCTCGCACGACTTCATCGCGCGCACGGCGCTGTCGAGAAGCTCTCGGATGTCGTAGCCCGCGAGCGCGGCCGGGACCATGCCGAAATAAGAGAGCGCGGAATAACGCCCCCCGATGTCGGGCGGATTGAGGAAGACCCGGCGGAACCCCTTCTCTTCCGCCTGCCGCGCGAGCAGGGTCCCAGGATCGGTGATCGCTATGAAGTTCCGCCCCGCGTCCGTCCCCAAGGCTCGCCCGGCCTTATCGAAGAAGTACTCGAAAAAGACCTGGGGCTCCGTGGTCGTGCCGGACTTGGACGAGACTATGAAGAGGGTCTTCGCCGCGTCTATCTTCCGCTCGACGGCGAGCACGGACGCGGGCACGGTGCTGTCGAGCACGAGCAGTTCCGGGAACCCCGCGACCGGCCCGAACGTGCGCCTGAAGACTTCGGGGCAGAGGCTTGAGCCGCCCATGCCGAGCACCAGGACGTGCGCGAAACCCTCCTCGCGAATCTGGTCGGCGAAGGCGCGAATCTCATCCGCTTCGTCGAGCATGCGGCGCGGGACCGTGAGCCAGCCGAGCGAGTTCGAGATGATCTTCTGGTGCTCCGGGTCGGTCTTCCAGAGCGAGGCGTCCTTACCCCATATCCGCCGCACAACCCCCTCGCGCGCGATTCGCGCGAGGCCGTCTTTGATCTCGGAATCGTAGTTCATGATTTGGTCTTTCCGGGCATCACTTCTGGGTCGCCTGCGAAGCCCCCTGCTGGCTCAGGATCTCGTTGCTCCGCTTCTCTATGGCCGCGAGCAGCTTCTCGAACGGCTCGACGAAGAGGCGGACGCCGTCTTCGAGCACCTTCGTTGTCACGTCGGCGAGCCCGATCTGGACCTCTTCGAGGCGTCTCAATATCTCCTGCTCTTCTTCGAGGTTGTCTTCGATGGTGATCCGCACGCGGCCGTGGTCTTTAAACGCGGTGTACGTGACGGGCGGCAGAGTGTTGACGGTGTCCGGCCCGATCAACGCCTCGACGTAGTAAACGTCTCCATAAGCCGGGTTCTTCACCGAGGTCGAGGCCCACAGGGGCCTCTGGACCATAGCGCCCGCCGACTTCAACACGGCGAAGCGCTCGCCGTGGAAGACGCGCTTGTAAATCTGGTAAGCCATCTTCGCATTCGCGATGGCGACGCGCCCGAGCAGCGATTGGAGCCCGGCCTTCGTCTCTTTGTCTTCGGCCTTGGAGATCAGTTCTTCGAGCTTCTTATCGACCGCCGTGTCGATGCGGCTGACGAAGAAGCTGGCGACCGAGCCGATGCCGCTCACGGGCTTGCCTTCGGCCAGACGTCGGTTCAGCCCGTTCAGGTAGGCGTCGATGGTCCGCTCGTAGCTTTCGAGCGAGAAGAGGAGGGTGATGTTGATGTTGATCCCTTCGTAGATGCACTGCTCGATGGCGGGAATGCCGGCGGGCGTTCCGGGTATCTTGATCATCACGTTCCTGCGGTCAACCATCCGCCATAACCTTCGCGCCTCTTCGATGGTCCCTTCGGTATCGTTGGCGAGCAGGGGGGAGCACTCAAGGCTTACGTAGCCGTCGAGCCCCTTCGTCTTCTCGTAGGCGGGCGCGAACAGGTCGGCCGCCCCCCGGATGTCGGAGACCGCGAGGGCCTCGTAGACTTCGTTCGCGCTCTTCCCCTGCGCGGCCAGTCCCGCAATCTGCGAGATGTACTCATCGGAGCCGCTTATGGCTTTTTCGAATATCGCGGGGTTTGAGGTGACGCCGCGCAGGTCATCTTCGTCAATCATCCGCTTCAGCTCGCCGGACGTGATTAGCCGCCTTTCGATATTGTCATACCAAATGGACTGACCCAGTCTCGCCAGCTCTACTAGGGGGTTTGTGCTCATGGTTTAGCCTCGCTAATTTTTCGATGGTGTTAAAGATTCGACTTAATCTCCGATCAGTGCGTCGTAGAGTCGATTTTGACGCGCGCGCGCCTTTTTGTACAGCCTGTGGCGTTCAAAGTCCGGGGAGCAGGCGCGGGCGAAAGACGCCTCCGCCCGCTCGATGTCGCCGATGGCCCCGAGCGCTTCGAGCGCCTTGAGCGCCGCGCCCCGGCTCGAAGTCTCCCCTTCGTCCGAAGTAATGATCCGGTTGCCGATCACATCTGCGATTATCTGCGCCCAGACGGGCGAGCGCAACAGGCCCCCGCCCGACCCGACGATCTCCCGCGGCTCCCCGAGCTCTTCGACGATCTGGTCGTAAATCGCGCCGAACCTGTAGGCGACCGATTCGAGGCCGGCTCTGAGTATCTCGTCGGGAGTGGAGTCGAGGCTCAGGCCCGTTATGGCCGCGCGCGCGTCGCCCGCCCACCCGGTCGACCTTTCGCCCGAAAGAAAGGGCAGCATCGTGAGCCCGTGCGAATCGGGCTCCATCCCGGCGACCCGGCCTTCGGCCTCACTGATCTCCCCGAGCTTGAAAGTCTTGTGCATCCACTCGAAGAGGTCCCCCCCGTTCGATAAGGCCCCGCCCATGATGAACCGCCTGCGGTCCGCGCGGTAACACCAGAGCCCCGGAGGTATCCTGACTCTTTCCGCCCTCCACATGACTCTGAGAGCGCCAGAGGTCCCGATCATAAGGGCCGCGCGGTCGCGCGTCATGCAACCGGAGCCGATGTTGCCGCACGCCCCGTCGCCCAGAGCCGGGAACCACTCGGCCCCCGACAGAAGCGGCCAGCGTGCCGAGAACTCGTCGCGCAGCCCCGCGCCTGAGAGCGGCGAGTCGGTCAGAGGCGGCAGGCGCTCGGAGCCCATCCCGAGATCCGAGAGCAGCCCTTCGTCCCACGCGCATTCGTTTTGATCCAGCAGCCCCGTGGCCGAAGCCATCGAGACGCTCGACGCGACCTTGCCGAACAGCCTCAGGTAAAAATACTCTCCGATGGACACCCAGCGGCTCGTCCGGGTGAAGGCGTCCGGGCTCGCCTCGCGCAGCCACGAGAGCTTCGCGGGCCAGTAACTCGCGTGCAGCCTGCAACCCGTTCGCGACTGTATCGCGCGCTCGTCGAGCCGGTCGCGGAGAGCGCGCGCGACGGACGATGCCCGCGTGTCGTTCCAGCTATAGACGGGGGTCACGGCCCGGCCTTCCGCGCCCACGCCCATAAGCCCGTGCCAGAAAGTACACATCGCCACGGCAGAGACCTTCGCCGCAGGCCCGGCATTCAGGGCCGTGATGCGGGCGACGAGATCATCAAGGCATTTAACCAGAATATCGATGAGGCGGTCGGCGGCGATCTCCACCCCTCCGTCGGGGGTCACCTCCATCCGGTACGGGACGCGAGAGGCGAGAGATTCTACCTGTCGCCCCCCGGCGTCGAAGAGTATCGCGCGGGCGGACGACGTGCCCAGATCGATTGAGATCACGAGGGGAGGCGCGGCCTGTTCAAGAGATATATTGGGCATGGCTCTAATATAAAAGCTTTGCAATCAACAGTTTCGGGTGAAAAACCGCTTTACAAATTCCGCCGCCTGGTGCAGCATAAGCCTATTATGGCAGATTATATGAACACCAACCCTACCATAGAGACTGTCCTCGAACGAATCAATGCGCTCTACGAGCGAATGGACACGCGCTTTAATCAGATGGGCGAGCGGATGACCATTCTGGATGGCCGGATCGACTCGCTGGACGGTCGAGTAAGCACGCTTGACGAGCGGATCAAAGCCCTATCCGAACATGTAGACACGCGCCTTAATCTGGTGGAGACGCGCCTGGACGGTGTCGTGACCAGGCTTGACCGGCTTCAAGGCGGAAGGCTCGACCTCAGGGCGCGGTTCAGAGACCTTCACGCGGCGGTGAAAGAACGTGTTCCCGATTTACAGGACACGCCGCGCGACCCATTAGCCCTGTAGCCCGCCGCCCGAAGTTCTTACAGCTTTACTCAATCGGTCCGGGATTCTTTCGGCGGCCCGTCCTCCGCTTTCAAGTCGGGCTCAAGAGCAAGCAGACGAAGTCTCTGGTAGAGGAACGAGACCGTGAGCAGGATCGCTCCGAGCACGATGAAGGAGATGATCCGGTAGAGCCTTTCGAGCGAAGAGAGGTCCCAGAAGAAGACCTTCAGAATCGTCAAGCTCAGCAGGGCGAGCCCCATCAATCGCGACAGCTTGCTGCGGCGGAGTATGCCTATCGTGAGCAGCAGCCCTCCGTAAACCATCCAGATCATCGAGAGCGATAGCTGCCGCGCCAGTTCGAGGTCCTGAGCGCCGGTGCCCTGCGCGTCGATTTTCCCCTTGAAGTACCCCGTGGCCTCCGCGCTCAGGGCGACCAACAGGAGGAGGTTCGCGCCCACGGACAACGCGACCAGCGCGACGTTCCGCTCGCCTGGGTCTATGCCTTCGCTCCGCGAGTAATACCACGCGCCGCATGCGAGCGCCGCCACCAGTATCGCGAAAGCCGCGAAAGTCTGATTCAGGAGAGGGAGGTGCCACTCCGCGTCGTAGTAACTCAGGTCGGAGACTATCACTTTAAACGCGGCGAAGGTGAACAGCGCGAGCGCGGCGTACCTGAGCAGGCGCAGCTTTCGGGCGATGCCGATGCCCAGCAGAGCCGCCCCGTACACGGACCACAGGGCCGTCAGGGTGAATTGCCTCGAATTATCTATGCGCCTCGCGGCTTCGTTCTGGTCCTGCGCCGCCTGACCCTGAATCCTCTGGTCGAAATAGTCGTTGGCTTCCATAGAGAGCAGGATCACGGACAGGGCATTCGCCCCCAGCACGAGCAGGCCGTTGATCGTCCCGCGCTCGTCAGCTTCGACCTTCGACTCGTAGAGCCTGTAGAACCGCGCGGAGGCGGCGAGCGAGAGGATCAGCACCGCGCCCGAAAAGGCGCGGCGGTTGAGCAGGAGCGCGACCGGCCCCTCGGAGAACCAGAAGCTCTCGACATCGAAGAGGAACCAGTGCAGGGTGGCTATCGCGAAGACCCCGAGCGCCGCGTAGCGCGAGGTCCGGTCGTCGGCGCGCAGGCCGATGTAAGTCAGGATCGCCCCCTCTATCGCCCAGCCCATCGTCACCCACCTCTGCTCGAACTGGATCGGCACGGCGAGCACGAGGAAGAGGAAGGCGAGGCCGAGGAAGGTGTAGATGAGCAGGCGGTCTTCGCGGTCCCTCTGATAAGTCAGGTACCCGAGGCCGAGGTAGAAAGCCGAGACCAGCACCGCGAACAGGCCCAGGTACTTTTCGTAGTCGTCGTCGAGCAGGACGTAGCTGACGCCGAAATAGAAGATGGCGTTCAGGAAAGTGAGGACCAGGTCGAGCCAGCGCGCGGGCTCCCGGTTGATGATGTTATAAAAGACCGACAGTAGCGCGAATATCCCGAAGAAGAGCGTGAGGAAAAAGATCGTCGTCCCGAGCTTCGTGCGCGCGGACCAGTCGTACCACTCGATCAGCCACGCGGTCATCATCAGGGTCGTGGCGGCGAAGGCCATGTAATTCAGGCTCCGCCATTGCTTGCGGTAGGCGAGCGCGAGCACCCCCGCGTCTAACAAAGCGATGTAGCCAAACAGGCCGACCTGATTGTCCACGCCGGTCGAAAGGAGTATGGGCGTAAGGAAGCCCCCGATCAGTCCGAGCACGGCGATGGGCAGGGCGTTGTAGCGCGCGGAGAGCAGGGCGGCGGCCGCCGTGACGAGGGCCATCATGGCGAAAGCGGCAGGCTGCCCGATCAGTTGGTAGAAGGCGAAGGAGGCGTAGATCGAGAGGTAGAGTATGAGGATGCCGCCCCCCGAAAGGCCCGCCGAGTAGCTCTCGTAGCCGCGCCTGCGCAGGAGCTCGCCGGAGGCGAGGAAGCCCGAGCCGATAGCGAGGCCGATGAGGACCCGCCCCCAGGGGCCGATCCACTCGTTGTCGAACGCGTACTTGAGAAACATCGCGACGCCGACCGCGATGGCCAGCATGCCGATGCGGTTGAACCAGTTCCCGCCTATGCGCTCCTCAAGGTTGCCGCGCCCGCGGTCCAGACGCGCGGAGGTCCGCTCGGGAGGGGTCGCGGGGCGGGCCTGCGGCTCGTGTCGCGCGGGCCTCTCCTGAGGTCCTTCCTGTAAGGGTGGGGCGCTCGGGGTCGCGGGGAGAGGCTGCGGGGGCAGGCGCGGCTCGGCCGGGGCAGGAGGGCGGCGAGGCGGAAGACCGGCATGCCTTTCCAGAGCGTAGATCCGTGCGATCTGGTCGCGGACAATCGATTCCAGATAATTGACGCGCTCGGTAAGCTGCTCGATCCGCTCCTGTGAGGATTTATCTTCAGCCATCAAGCCTCCGTGGGCAATCGCCGGATTGTATATTATGATCACCGCGCGTACAAGCGAGGCGCGTCGCCCTCGACCGCGTGATCCCGAAGCCGGTGGCTTTTCGCGCCTCTTGACTCTTCAGCAGTCGCGGTGTTAATTTGCCCGCGATTTTTTATCCTTCACCAGTGGAACACTAGAAGAGAGCTTAAAGCCGCAAGAGGATATTATGAAACCGATGTTATTGGGCCTGCCGAGTCGAAGCAGGGTGCGAATTCTATTTTCCATCACCGTCGCGATACTGCTCGCCTCCGCGCAGGCAGTCGCGGAGAACGGGAACGGGCGCGTCGATGAAGCGGCGCTCAAGAACCTCCAGTGGCGCTCGGTCGGGCCGGCCAACATGGGCGGGCGCGTCGACGATTTCGCCGTCGTCGAAAGCGACCCTCACACCATCTACGTGGCGACGGCGAGCGGAGGGCTGTGGAAGACGACGAACAACGGCACGACCTGGGCGCCCATCTTCGACGAGGTGGGCTCGCCTTCAATCGGGGACGTTACCGTCGCCCCGAGTGACCCGAACGTCGTGTGGGTCGGGACGGGGGAGCCGAACAACCGCCAGAGCTCTTCGTGGGGCGATGGGGTTTACCGCTCGCTCGACGGCGGCAAGACGTGGCAGAACATGGGGCTGAAGGACTCCAAGCACATCGGGCGCATAGCCATAGACCCGAAGGACGCGAACGTCGTTTACGTGGCGGCGGCCGGGCACCTGTGGGGGCCGAACAAGGAGCGGGGCCTGTTCAAGACCTCCGACGGCGGCAAGACGTGGTCTAACGTGCTCTTCATAAACGAAGACACGGGCGTCATCGACGTGGCCATGGACCCGAAGGAGCCGGGCACTCTTTACGCCGCGGCGTACCAGAGGCGGCGCACGCCCTACGGCTTCAACGGGGGCGGGCCGCACAGCGCGCTCTACAAGACCACGGACGGGGGCGCGACCTGGAACAAGCTCACGAACGGCTTGCCGCAGGGCAACACGGGGCGCATAGGGATAGACATATACCGCGCGAACCCGAACGTGGTCTACGCGGTCGTCGAGCACGAAAAAGGCGGGACCTTCCGCAGCGATGACCGCGGAGTCACGTGGAAGCAGATGAGCAACACCAACCCGCGCCCGATGTATTACAGCAAGATCCGCATCGACCCCAACAACGACCAGCGCATATGGGTGCTGGGCGCGCCGATGTTCACTTCTGAGGATGGCGGCAAGTCCTTCTCGACCGGGGTAGTCACGCGAATCCACGGCGACTTTCACGCGATGTGGATCAACCCGGCCAACTCCAATCACATGGTGGTCGGGAGCGACGGGGGCATCCACTTCTCTTATGATCGCGGGCGCACATGGGACTTCGTCAACACGATCCCGCTCGGCCAGTTCTACGAGATCACGCTCGATAACAGGAAGCCTTACTGGATATACGGCGGGCTTCAGGACAACGGGAGCTGGGCGGGGCCGAGCGGCACCTTTAACCAGGAAGGCGTCACAAACGACGACTGGTTCCGCATCGGGGGCGGGGACGGGTTCTACGTTCAGGTCGACCCGTCGGACCCGGACGTTCTTTACGTCGAGTCGCAGGGGGGCTTCCTCTCGCGGCTCGAACTCAGGACCGGCGAGCGCAAATTCATAAGGCCCGAGGCGAGGCCGGGGGAGAAGCCTTTCCGCTTCGACTGGAACTCGCCCATCCTGATCTCCCCGCACAACCACCGCACGATCTACTTCGGCGGCAACCGCGTCTTCAAGTCCACCGACAGGGGCGACTCGTGGGACGTCGGCCCGGACCTCACGCGCGACCGCGACCGCGACCGCATGCCGATCATGGGTGCCCTGCCGGATAAAGACATGCTGTCGCGGCACGACGGGCAGGAGACGTTCGGGCAGGTCGTCACGCTCACCGAATCTCACATCAAACCGGGCCTGCTTTACGCGGGCACGGACGACGGGAACCTTCAGGTATCGCGCGACGGCGGCCGGACATGGAAGAACGTCGTGAGCCGCGTCAAGGGTGTGCCGGAAGGGACTTACGTGAGCCGCGTGATAGCTTCGCGGCACGCGGAAGGGACCGCCTACGCCACGTTCGACGGCCACCGCTCGAACGACTACAACACCTACGTTTTCATGACCACGGACTTCGGGGAGACATGGAAGTCGCTCAGGAGCGACCTGCCCGCCGGCGCGACCGCGCGAGTCATACGGGAGCACCACCGCAACCCGAACCTGCTCTTCCTCGGGACCGAGTTCGGCGCGTTCGTCTCGTTCGACAGGGGCGGGCACTGGACCCGCTTGAAGGGCAACCTCCCGGTGGTGCGCGTCGATGACATACAGATACACCCGCGCGATAACGACCTCGTGCTCGGCACGCACGGGCGGTCCGTCTGGGTGCTCGATAACATCACGGCGCTCGAACAGATGTCGGACGCGGTGATGCAATCAGACGTTCACCTGTTCGACATGAGGCCGGCGACTCACGTCCGGCTCTACACGCGCAAGGGGAACACGGGCCATAAATACTTCTCCGCCCCCAACCCTCCGTACGGGGCCATAATCAGCTACTACTTAAAGGCGAAGCCGGAAGGCGATGTCAAGGTGACGATCATGGACAGGAGCGGCAGGGTCATTCGCGAGGTGCCGGGGGCCAAGGAAGCGGGCCTGAATCGCATCACGTGGGACCTGAGGTACGGCCAGCCCACTCAGGTCCAGCCGGGACAGGGGGGAGGCTTCGGCTCGCGCGGGCCGCGAGTCGCGCCGGGCGAATACACCGTCAGAGTCAGCGCGGCCGGTAAGGAGTCGAGCAAGGTCGTGCGCGTCGAAGAGGACCCGCGCATCCGGATTTCCGACGGGGAGATCACGGCGTGGAGGGACGCCTCGATGAAGGTGTACGAGCTCCAGGCGGCCGGCGAAGTGACCCGCCGCTCGATGCAGAATCTGAGGGCGCAGGTATCCTCCATACAGGAAGCCCTGAAGAAGAACCCGAGTGCGAGCCAGTCCCTGAGCGCGGACGCCCGGTCCCTCGTGGAGAAGATGGACGCCGTGCAGCGAAAGCTGATCCCGGTGTTGGACCCGTCCGGCAGGGCGGGGCCGCCGCTCCCCGGCGCTCCGCGCCCCCTGCTCGGGCGGATCAACCAGCTCGCGAGCCTGCTCGACGGCTACACCGCCGCGCCGACGCAGGACCAGAAAGACAGGATCAGCGAATACTCGAAAGAGCTTAAGTCAATCGCGGACGAGTGGAATAAATTAATGGAAGACGCGGTGCCCGCCTTCAACAAACAGATTAAAGAGGGGGACATCAAGCCTCTGAATCCGGGGCCGCGAGTAGTGATACCGAAATGAGGCAGGGGTCAGTGGTCAGGAGTCAGGGTGGGAGAGGGATTCAATAAAGAGAGTCTCTTATCTTCCCTGACCCCCGGCCACTGACCACTGATCACTGCTTTCTCAACTTATTTATCGCGTCCCGCATGGCCGCGGCGTTCTTTTCGTCGGGGTTGAGGCGGAGGTAGCGTTCGAGCTCGTCGGCGGCCTGCGCGCGCTTACCCTGCTTTTCATAGATCCTCGCCATTTGAAGATGGATGGGCGCGAGTTTCCTGCCGCTCAGGGCGGAGGCTTTCGTGAGGTCCTGCTCGGCCATCTGGAAGGCGCGCGCGCGTTCGGCCTCGGCCTCCTTCGATTTCGACGGGTCTATCAGGGAGGCGTGGTCGATCAAGGCCCCCGCGCGCATCAGCAGGATGTTCGGGTCCGTGGGGTTCAGGCGGAACGCCTCGCCGAATATGGCCGCCGCGAGTATGTACTTCTTCTGCTTCGTCAGGACCAGCCCGAAAGCCTGATACACCCGCCCGTCCTTGGGGTTCACTTTGCGCGCGTGCTCAAGCTCGGCGGTGGCCTCTTCAAGGCGCTGCTGCCGGGTCAGTTCGGTGGCGAGCGCGAGCCGGGCGTTGAAGTATTCCGGGAAGAGGGTGACGGCTTCCTTCAGGGCCTGTATGGCCTCCTGCGCCTTCCCTTCCCTCGAAAAAGACAGGCCGCGATCAAACGCGGCCTGCGCTTCTTTCGGAACGTTTTGCGTGAACGTCGACTTGGCGGGAGGCACGCGCTCGGCTCCGGGCCGCGAGAGGATAACCTCGATCACGCGAATCTCGCCGGGGTCTTCGGGGCCGGCACCCCTCGCGAATTCGACCATCGCGCTCCCGTTCTCGTACCCGGAGGCGGAGGCGATCACCACATAGCCGGTATCCGTCAGGCTGCTGAAGAAGAAATCCCCTTCGTTGTTGGTGACGGTCTGGTTGATGGGCAGCCCGTTCCCCGTCTGTAGAGTGACGACTGCGTTCGGTATGTTCGGGCCCGACGCGGAGCGCACTTTGCCGCGTATCCTGTTGCCCTGAGGCCGCCCGGAGGCTGCGTCCACTAAGACCGGCAAGATCACCAAAGCGATAAGCGCGGGAATACGTCTCTTCATCGCAAGTCTCCTCCTTAAAAAACTGCCTCTAAGACCGCGGGCCGCCCGAGTATATTGAAGGAAAAAAGGTGAAAGAAAAAGTGGTGGAGTCACTTTGATGACTCCACCACTGTCAAAGAAACGCGGTGTCCGGCTCGCTTAGAAGGTGAACTTCAGGGCGAACTGGAAGGCGCGCGGGCCGCCCGTGCCGAAGACGCTGGTGGCGCGGGTGGTCGGCTTGAAGGTGTTGACTCCGAGCACCGCGGCGTCTTCCGCAGCCGGGATGATGAAGTCTATGTCGGCGTTCCCGGTCAGGTTCGCGACGTTGAAGAGGTTGAAGACCTCCGCGATGAAGTCGAGCCTGCGAGACTCACCCATGCGGAAGGCCTTGGTGAAGCGAACGTCCTGCGAGATTATCGAGTCGCCGCCGATCTGCGCGTTGGCCGGGAGCTCCGCGAGGACCCTCAGGGGAGTCCCGAACGGATCGACCGGCACCCCGTCTTCGATGCGCGCCGCGAACTGAGCGCGATTCGCGTTGTAGTTGCGGATCAGCTCGTTGAGCTCTCCGACCGAATTGATGTCACGGCCGATGCTGCCGTTGCCGGTGCCCGGCAGGTAGGACAGGAACGCGCCCGACCCGGTCAAATCTACGCCGTCAGGCAGCTCCGCCGTGAAGGGCAGCCCGCTGAAGGCGGTCGAGATGAAGGATATGGTCCAGTCCCCGAGAACGTGCTTCTTGAATCCCGAGGAATCCTTGAAGAACGGGAGGGTCCAGAGGCCGCTGATGACGAGGCGGTGCGTGCGGTCGAGGCCGGCGGGGCCGAAGTCCGCGCGGAAGTTGTTGCGGTCGGTCACGAAGGCGTCGGCGAGGCCGAGCGAGTCGTTGCCGAACGCCTTCAGCCTGGAGAGGCTGTAGCTGCCGGTCAACTGGAAGCCGCCGGAGAACCGACGGTCGAGGCGGACGAGGAGAGCCTTGTAGGTCGAGAAGGCCGACGAGTCCGCGTACGGGATCGAGATGCCGAGGCTCGGAACGAGCGGCGTCGGGTTGCCATTACGGTCAACCGAGTCGTTGAAATTCGCGTCGTAGGTCAGCAGTTCGTGCACGCCCTTGCGGTAGTTGAAGTCGGCCTGGAAGACCATGTTTCCGGGCAGTTCCTTCTGGAAGCCGATGGCGTACTGGATCGAGTACGGGATCTCGAAGTCGGTCGAGAAGAGAGGCCCCGAAGGGGAGATGCCTCTGATCTGACCGCACTCAAGCGAGGTCGGGAGGTTGCACTGCGAGAATGCATTCTCCAGGTCTGCGCGGACCGAAGGCACGAGCGCGAGCGCCTGCGCCAGGGTCAGGAACCCGTTCGCCGAAGCGGGGGTCGTGCCGAAGCGGCCGTCGCCGCCGGGCAGCAGGGCGCTCGTCACGTCGGCGCCGACTAAGAAGAGCTGCGCGCCCGGAGGGCCGAGGTCGGCGCGCTCGAAGAGGCGCAGGTTGTCGATGGTCGTGTCGTAGTACATGCCGACGCCGCCGCGGATGACGGTGCGGCCCTTGCCCGTGACGTCCCACGCGAAGCCCACGCGCGGGGCGATGTTGTTCTTGTCCGCCTCCGGAGCTTCCGTCCCCTTGGTGAAGAGCGGGGCGATGATGGCCGGGCGGTCCAGGTCATGGTTCCAGAGGTTGTTGTCGTAGCGGTAGGCCAGGCCATAGTTGAGCGTGAAGTTCCTCGTGACCTTCCACGAATCGTTCCCGTAGAACTGGAAGCGATGGTTGATGGTCGCGTCGTCGTCCGTGTTGAACGGGAGGTTCGGGTCGCCGATGCCGAACGAGAAGTCGCGCACGGGCTGGGCGAGGAAATCGGCCTCGGTCCTCAGGATGTTCGGCACGCCGTCGCCGGGTCCGAACAGGCGGATGCGCGCGGGGTTGGCGAACACGAAGAGGCCGGTGATCGAGGTGCGCTCCCAGTTGCCGCCGAACCTGAACGTGTGCGAGCCCTTGGTCCAGACCAGGTCGTCGCGGATCTGGTTGCGGCTCTGGTCGGTGACCTGCGGCGTGATGGCGTTGGTGCCGGAGCGCCACGTCTGCGCGCCTCCGTCGAAGATGCGGATCTCGGGGACGCCTTCGGTGGCCGGCCCGACGAAGTTGTGGAAGTCGTTAAAGTTGTAGCGCAGGTCGTTGACCACGTTCGCGCCGAAGCTGTGCGTCAGGCCGACGACGAACCCGTCGGAGCGGTTATCGACGACCTGGTCGTTCGAGGTGAAGATGTTGCTGGCCGACTCGCGCGGGACGATGCCGGAGCCGGGCGAGAAAGGCACCTGCTGGTCGTTGTCGTTGTGCGAGTAGCGGAACAGCATGTTCGTCTTGTTGCTCACGACCCAGTCGACCTTGCCGGTGAAGAGCAGCTCGTTGAACGGGTTCCCGGTGAAGCCGCTGAAACCCGGAACGAAGTCCGGCAGCTTGTGCAGGGCCACGGCGTCCTGGTTGTTGTATTCGGCGTTGGCGAAGAAAAAGAGCTTGTCCCTCTTGATCGGGCCGCTGAAGCTGCCGCCGAACTGCTCGCGGTCGAACGGAATCTTGTCGGTCTGCGCGTCCGGGGAGACCCCGTTCGCGGCGTCGAGGCGGCTCAGGGCCGGGAAGGCCGCGAACCTGTCGTCGCGCCAGTAGATGTAGGCGTTGCCGTGGAAGTCGTTCGAGCCGGACCTCGAAATGACGTTCACCGAACCGCTCGCCGAAGCGCCGGTCGAGAGGTCGAAGTTCGATATGCCGACCTGGAACTCCTGGACGATCTCCTGAGAGAAGTTCTGGACGGTCGTGCCGACGACGTTGTCGACGACCGAGCCGCCGTCAACAGTGATCTGGGTGGAGCGGCCCGCCTGCCCGGCAATCGAGATGCCGGTGTAGTTGGCCTTGGTCGGGTCGAAGCTGCCGCCCGCGACCGTCTCGGTCCCCGGCTGAAGCTGCGCGAGGTCGAGGAAGTTGCGGCCGTTGAGGGGCAGATTCTCGATCTGAATCGTGCCGACGACGCCCGCCACCGTGTTGTCCGTGCGGTCGATCTGGGCCTCGCCGCCCCCGACGACGGTCACGGTCTCCGTGCTGCCGCCGACTTCGAGGGCGAGGTCGAGAGGAACGTTAGAGCCGACCGTGACCTGAATGTCGGTCGCGACGGAAGACTTGAAGCCCTGGCCCGTGACCCTGACTTCATAGACCCCAGGCGTGAGCTGGCCGATGCGATAGCGGCCGTCACTGCCGGTGTTGGCGCTGCGGCTTTGGTTGGTAGCGACGTTGCGGGCTATGACCTCTGCGCCAGTCACCACGGAGCCCTGAGGGTCGGTTATCGTGCCCTCGATGGCACCTGTCGGCTCCTGCGCGGCCAGCAGAGGCGGCGCAGTGCTCATCATGATTATGGCCAGTGAGACGATGCTCACGAGCACTTTTTTCCATTGCTTTATCATCGTGATCCTCCTGATCATGTGTTTGACAGCCAAACACTATTTACGAAGCATTCCCGTGATCCGGGCAGCGGCTTTGCCGCCAGTTTTGTAGAACAAATTAATCACCCATGCTTGCACGCAGCCTGTCATTGAATAATTTTCTCTGTTCAGTAGATTGCTTTCCCGAGTGTGGTATGGACTTTAAAATATGCGCCGGGATATTCACATCCTCTTTAATAACAGGTTTCATCTTCGACTCTGATGTTTCATGAGTCTGAGCCATTTTTCTCCTCATCATTATCATTTTCTTGAGCGGTGAGGTGAAACGAGTACGAGCAAACTATATTCCAGCATCAAGTTAAAAGCCCCACCCCCATTAAGCCGTGGCCTCTCTGCATTTAAGTGAGTCGGACATAAATATCACACTTCTTTCCACCGCCCGGATCATATGAAAATCTGGATTCATTTCCAGATTTTTGAATGGTGGTAATCAAATTACGTCCCCGGCGGGCGGTTTAAAGGTCCCTTATTTAGCCGAATTTAACCGGTCAAGGGCGGGCGGTTAAAAGAGAAGGGGCGACGGGTAAGTTCCCGCCGCCCCGAGTCTCATACTGATTTGAAGGCTTCGGTCGCCTAAAAATCGACGCGGAAGCCGAGTTGAACAGTGAACGGGCGGCCCACGGGCGGGCCGAACCCCGGCCCATACAGAGAGACCGGCTGCGCGAATCCTCTCACCGATGCCGCCGAGCTCATGCCCAGGCGGTTGGCGAATGACAGGTTCTCGGTATTGAACAGGTTATAAAAATCGGCATAACCTTTGATCCGGACATCCTCGCCGATGCTGAAGGTCTTCCCGACACGCAGGTCCACGTTAAAGAAGCGGCCGCTGCGCTCTTCGATGTTGCCGTCCGCGTCGACGATGAATCCCTTGCGCTGGCTGTTGACCTCAAGCTGGGTGCAGCCGGGCGTGCGCGAGCCGGGCGGGGGTGCCCCCGTGGTCAGCAGTGATTCGAGGACGGCGCGGGCGTCCGAGCCTTCGCACAGGCGGTCGTTCGTGGCGAGCCCATCGCCGTCCAGGTCGATGCCCGCGTTGAGCGAGTAGGGCCTGGAGCTGGCGAGCTGCGCGATGGGCGCGAGCTGAATCCCCCACGGGAGGTCGAACACGCCGCTCAGGACGAACCTGTGCCGCTCGTCGATGCGCGTCGGGCCGAACTCCTCTTCCCTGAACTGGAGCCTCGGGTCTATCGCGATGCCGTTCCCGCTGTAGGAGGCGACGGGCTGTCCGCCCCATGACCTCGAACTGGCGAGCGTGTAGCTCACGTTGAAGACCGTCCTTCGGAAGCGGCCGCGGAGCTGGGTGGTCCAGCTGTCGAAGAGCGAGCGGTTGGTCGTGCCGATCATGTTGATCTGCTCGATCCTGTTCGCCGGAAGCCCCGCCTCGACGAAGGCGCGGTCGAACACGCGGCTGTTCGCGCCGCGGACGCACTCGCTGGAGCCGGGGGTCGAGCCCGGGAAGGTCGGGTCGCAGATGTGGCGGATCCTCGGGTTGACCACCTGCACGCGCGACTCGTGAAGGCCGAGCGTGTGCACGTAGTCGCTCGAAAGGACGTAGCTCTCCCCGAGCGATTTCTGGAACCCTATCGAAAACTTCTGCACGTATGGCTCCCTCGCGTCCGGGTCGTTGATGCGCCCGAAGCCGCCGACGGCCAGGTCGGTGAAGGTCGTCCCGGCCGGGACCGGCGGGAGGGGGTCGACGCCGAACCGGAAGTTGGCCAGCTGCCCGGTGCCTACCGCGTTGTTCGTGAGGCTCAGGATCGTCTGGAAAATTTCCGGGTTCGTCTGCGTGAGCGAGAAGAGGGTCAGGTTCTGGAAGAGCTGGTCGTAAAAGATACCGTAGCCGCCCCGGATGACCATGCGGCCATCGCCTTTCGGGTCGTAAGCGAACCCGAGCCGCGGCTGGAACTCGGTCCAGCTCGGGGTCGTGCGGTCCAGCTTATCCGGGTCCGTGATGGCCTGCGCCAGAGGGTGGTTGAGGCGCTGGAGTATGAGCATCGTGCGGTTGTTGGTCTGGTCCGGCAGGTTGCCGATGTTGGCGTCCCACCGCAACCCGAGGTTCAGGGTGAGACGGGACGAGACCTTGTAATCGTCCTGAAAATAGAAGGCGAGCTGGTGGATCTTCTGCGTGTGATCGCCCCTGCCGTCGGAGAAGGTGATCTGCCGCACAGCGCCCGGCGTGGCGAACCCCTGCGGGTAGAGCCCGTTGAGGTTGTTCCTTATCGTCAGGGGGTCGTCGAAGAACGTTATCGCGTACCCCTGCGCGCCGAAGAAGAAGAAGCCGTCCAGCTTCGTGTTTATGTAGTTCGCGCCGAACTTCAGAGCGTGCGCGCCCGCCAGCACCGAGAAGTCGTCGCGGAACTGGTACTTCCTCTCGAGCGTGGACTGCGGCACGTTCGGGTTCCTGCCCGTCGTCACCGAGGGGAAGGTGATCAGAGGCGTGTCGGTGACCCCCAGTATCTCGTTCTTGAAATCCTGGAAGTGGAATGCGAAAACGTTCACCTTCGACGGGCTGATCGCGTAGGTGTGGTTGGCGATGAAGCTGTAGAGGCGGTTGTCGTTCGTGTTGCCGCCGGTCGGGTCCGCGTTCGCCGGGACCCCGATCTGATCGTTCGGCGACGAGTTATCCTGGAACGCGAAGCGGTAATACATGCTCTGCTTGTCCGAGATGCGATGGTCGACCTTGGTGGTCAGCAGCCAGTCGTCGTAAGGGGTCGGTATGTCGCCTATCGGGTCGATGCCGGGGATCGCGGCCAGTTGCGGCAGCAGGGTGGCCGGCACCTGGTTGTTCTGCCGCTCGCGGAAGCGCTCCAGCGCCCCGAAGTAGAAGAGCTTGTCGGTGATGATCTTGCCGCCGATGGACCCGCCTATCTCCTGCCTGCTGAACGGGGGCTTGTCGATGGAGTCCCTGCCCGCCCTCTCCTCGATGTCGTCCCTCTGCTTCTCGAAGAAGTCCTTGGCGCGGAGCTTCTCGTCGCGGAAGTTCGAGAAGAAAGAGCCGTGCAGGTTGTTGGACCCCGACTTGGTCACGACGTTGACGACGCCGCCGACGGAGCGCCCGTGCTCGGCGGTCCACCGGTGCTGGAGGACCTGGAACTCCTGTATGCCTTCGTAGGCGAAGTTCTGCAACAGGCTGCCGACGACGTTGTCCTTGTTGTCGCCGCCGTCGACGTTGACGTCGAGCTGCCGGCCGTCGCCGCCGTTCAGGGCCACGTTGCCGACGCGGGTCTTCGTCGGGTCGAAGTTACCGACGGGCCGCGCCTCGGGCATGATGGCCGAGAGGGCCGCGAAGGTGCGGTTGAGGAGCGGAAGGTTCTGGACCTCAACGGGCGTGACGACGCCCCCGATCTCGGACTTGGTCGTCTCGATGAGCGGGGCACCGCCGGCCACCTCGACAGTCTCGGCCACGTTGCCCGGCTTCAGATCGAAGTTGAGCGTCTCCTTGGTGCCGACGCTGACCTGGTGGTCTTTCAGCAGGGTCCTGCTGAAGCCCTGGGCCTCGACCGCGATCTCGTACATGCCGGGGGCGAGCTGCGAGATCAGGTACACGCCTTCGTCGTTCGTCGTCGCCGTGCGGGTCTCGCCGGTGCCCATATTCCGAATCGTCACGGTCGCGTTCACAACTACGTTGCCTTGCGCGTCCAAGACTCTTCCGGTGATGTCGCCCGTCGTCGCCTGCGCGGAAACGGGGGCGATCAGAATGATGCTGAGCATTAGAATGGACGCCAGAAATTCTTTGAATCTACTGGTTCTCATGTGGCACCTCCTGGTTGCCGTTTTATCTGGTCTACAGAAGTACTCGCCGAACCGTATAACTTAAGCCCGGCACACTTAGAAGGGAGTCTCTAAAGCCCGGATTCATTCGCGCGGACGGCCCCTCTTACTTTTACTCTTCAGGGACCGGCCCCGGCCCGACTTCCGGGCGGTTACCTGAGATTCAGTCGAAAGCTTCTTTTATGAAGGGCCTTGAGCTGGGTGAGTCACGACCCTTCAGGTTTTCTCCTGCTTCTCGGTAACGGTTCGCCCCAGAACATAGAGCGTAACGATTTATGATGCACGGATGAGTTCGCCCCCGGATACCCGCATCCTCGCAAAAACATCTGAGAGGAACCATGAAAGTAATTTTTCACGCATTGGCAGGGGCATATTATAACATTCGGGGCTTTTGCCGAAGCGTTTTCTTATGCTCTCGCGCTTAAAGGGCACATTTTGTCCCAGGGCCGGGCGTAAGCGCCCGCCCTGCTCCGGTTTGATACCATTCCCGAGCGGGTGTTAGAATCGAAACTGGCATTCGATTCACGGGGCGCGAAGGGGTCTTATGACGACAGGGGCGGACGTAACGGTAATAGGCGGAGGGCTGGCGGGGACCGAAGCCGCCTGGCAGGCGGCCGAGCGCGGCCTTCGGGTCCGGCTCTTCGAGATGCGGCCCGCGCGCCCGACCCCGGCCCACCGGAGCGCCAACCTCGGCGAGATCGTCTGCTCGAATTCACTCAAATCCGACGAGCCGGGCACGGCCCCTTACCTGCTCAAGGAAGAGTTGCGCAGGGGCGGGTCGTTGCTGCTCGAAGTCGCGCACCGCACCTCCGTGCCCGCGGGCGCGGCCCTCGCCGTGGACCGCGACAGGTTCTCCGAAGAGGTGACCCGGCGCGTACAGTCGCACCCGAACATCGAGGTGGCGCGCGAAGAGGCGGCGTCGCTCCCGGCGGAAGGCCCGGTCATCATAGCGACCGGCCCGCTCACTTCGCCCGCCCTCTCCGAAGAGATCGCGCGCCTCACGGGCTCCTCGCACCTCTACTTTTACGACGCCATCTCCCCGGTCGTGGACGCCGAGACGATAAACCTCGACATAGCTTTCCGCGCCGCGCGCTACGACAAGGGCGGGGCCGACTACCTGAACTGCCCCATGAACGAGGAGGAGTATGGCCGCTTCTACGACGCGCTCGTCTCCTCCGAATCCGCGCCGCTCCATGAGTTCGAGCAGACGATGTACTTCGAAGGGTGCCTCCCCATCGAAGAGATCGCGCGCAGGGGCCGCGACACTCTGCGGTTCGGGCCGATGAAGCCGGTCGGGCTCAGGGACCCCCGCACGGGATTGCAGCCCTTCGCGGTCGTCCAGCTGCGGCAGGAGAATCTGCTCGCCGACAGTTACAACCTCGTCGGGTTTCAGAACCACCTGAAGTTCGGCGAGCAGAAGCGGGTGTTGCAATTGATTCCGGGGCTGGAGCAAGCCGAGTTCGTGCGCTTCGGCCAGATCCACCGCAACACGTTCATCTGCGCCCCGAAGGTGCTGGGCGAGACCCTGCAAATGCGCGAAGAGCCCCGCATCTTTTTCGCGGGGCAGATCTCCGGGGTCGAGGGCTACATCGAGGCCATGGCCACCGGATTTCTCGCCGGCGTTAATGCGTCGGAGGTTGCCCGCGGGCGCGCGCCCGTCTCGCCGCCACGCCGCACGGCTCTGGGCAGTCTCGTCAATTACGTCGCTAACGCCGACCCCCGGAATTTTCAGCCGATGAATATAACCTTCGCGTTGCTGCCCCCGCTCGAAGAGCAGGACAGGCGCCGACTCAGGAAGAAGGCGGACCGCCGCAGGTTCCAGGTCGAGCTTGCCCTGAAGGACTTCGAGCAGTGGCGCGCGGACTATCTTATGGGAACGGCAGTTTATGAATCATATCAAAAAGCATAAAATCGGGGCCCGCCGGCCCGCCCTTCTCTTCTCGCTCTTAGTCTGCGGACTCCTTATCTCTTCCGCGCTTCTCCCGCACGCCTCGCGCGCGCAGTCGGGCCGCCAGCCCGCGCCCCCGCCGTCCCAAAGCTCGGGGCTGCCGGGGAAGACGACCGAGGCTAAGGCGGGCGAGAAGCGCCCTCAGGACTCGCGCCCGCGGCGCGTCAACGAGGAGGAGGAGGGCCAGGACGACGCGGCCATCAGGCTCAGCGCCGACCTCGTCACCGTGATCACTTCGGTCACGGACTCGGTGGGGAACCATGTCAACGACCTGGCGCAGAAAGATTTCGTGGTCTACGAAGACGGGGTGCCGCAGGAGATCGCGGGCCTCTACCGCGAAAACGACCTGCCGCTGAGGCTCATCTTTCTGTTCGACACTTCGACCTCGATACGCCACAGGTTCGACTTCGAGCAGAGGGCCGCCGCCCAGTTCTTCCGCCAGATCATGAAGGCGGGCGATCAGGCCGCGATCATAAGCGTGTCGACCGACGCGAAGCTCGAAGCGCAGTTCACCCCGAGCGTCGAGTCCCTCGTCGATACGCTCGCGCGGCTCAAGCCCGAGGGCGCGACCGCGCTCTATAACGCCCTGATAGACGCCGCCAAGTACATCCGCCCCGCCGAAGGCCGCCGCGTGCTGGTCGTGCTCTCGGACGGGACCGACACCTCGTCCGGCGCGACCTTAGCCCAGGCGCTCACCGAAGTCCAGAAGTCCGACGTGGTGATCTACGGGGTGCACTCGACCGGCGTCGCGCCGTCGGCGAACGTGCAGGACCTCGCCGGGGAGTTCGTGCTCAAGGCCATAAGCGAGGACACCGGGGGCCGGGCATTCTTCCCGCCCATCCACGAGGACCAGAAGAAGGAAGTGCGGGAGCTGGACGAGGTCTACAGGCGGATCGCCGCCGAATTGCGCGCCCAGTACGTGCTGACCTATTATTCCACGAGCAAGGCGAAGGCGGGCGACTTCAGGACCATAAAGGTCGAGGCGAAGCGGCCCGGCCTTCAGGCGCGCGCGCGCCGCGGCTATTATACATCGCAAGCCCGGTGAGCCGCGTCCGGCAAAGAGATCACAAAGGACCTTCAGAACATGTTCAACAGACTCGCGAAGCTCTCAGCAGTCTTCTGCCTGGCGGCGGCTGTGGCCTCGCCCGGCCTCTCTTACGGGCGTTTCACCCGCGGGCCGTCCGCGCCCGGTCAGGGCCCGGCCTCCCGGCCCGCCCGCGACGAGGCGGCGCTGCGCGCGCGCGCCGAAAAGCTTCACCGCGAGGCCATCGTCGTGGACACGCACAACGACATAACGTCGGCCATGCTCGACGACGGCTTCGACCTCACGATGGCGGGCGACGCGCCGGACAGGAAAGAGAAGACCCACACCGACATCCGCCGCATGAAGGAAGGCGGGCTGGACGCGGAATTCTTCGCCATCTACGTGGGCCGCGACTTCGTCAACCGGAAGCCGGCGGAGGGGGGAGGCGCGGCGCGGCGCGCGCTCGACATGATCAGCGTCGTCTACGAGCAGGTGCGCCGCAACCCCGAAACTTTCGAGATGGCCTACTCCAGCGACGACATCCGCCGCATCGCCCGCAGGAAGAAGATCGCCGCGCTGATGGGGATAGAAGGCGGCCACGCAATCGAAGACAGCCTGCACGCCCTGCGCATGTTCTACAGGCTCGGCGTCCGCTACATGACGCTCACCCACTCGAACACGAACAACTGGGCCGATTCCGAAGGCGACATCAACAACCCGGACGTGAAGCACCACAACGGCCTCACGGAGTTCGGGCGCGAGGTCGTGCGCGAGATGAACAGGCTCGGGATGATGGTCGACATTTCGCACGTCTCCGACAAGACCTTCTACGACGTGATCGAAACGACGCGCGCCCCGGTGATCGCCTCGCACTCGTCGGCCCGCGCCCTCGCCCCGCACACGCGCAACATGACCGACGACATGCTGAAAGCGGTGGCCAAGAACGGGGGGGTCGTGATGGTCAACTTCTTCGACGCCTTCATCGACAGGCCGAAAGCCGAACTCGGCATGCAGGGGCGCGCCAAACAGGAGGAGCTGCGCCGGCAGTACCCGAACGACCCGAAGCGCGTGTCGGAAGAGATGCAGAAATGGCGCGCGGGGTTCAAGCAGGAGAAGACCCCTCTGTCCGTGCTCATAGACCATTTCGAGCACGTCGCCAAAGTCGCGGGCGTCGACCACGTCGGGATCGGGTCTGACTTCGACGGGGTTTCGGGCCTGCCCGAGGGGATGGAAGACATCTCCAAGCTGCCCGCGATAACCTTCAAGTTGATGAAGCGCGGCTACTCGGACGCCGACATCAAGAAAGTCCTCGGCGAAAACATACTGCGGGTGATGTCCGCGGTCGAGCGGGTGGCGGCGTCAGGGGCGGGCGTCAGGGATCAGGATTCAGGGGCCGGGGGCCAGGGTAGGAAAGGGATTAAATAAAGAGGGCCTCAAATCATTAAGGGAGGCGGGGCTTCCGCCCACCCGCGCCGCGCGAAGCGCATTGTGCGCCATCCCCGGCTCCTGAATACTGACCACCGGCCACTGAACTACGCCCACTCCCGCGGGCGGAAAAAGTCCAGCGCCTCCGCTTCGCGCGAGCCGGGCTCGATTGAGTAGTCGTAGGGCCACCTGACCAGGGGCGGCAGAGACATCAGGATAGACTCCACGCGCCCCTGCGTCGCGAGGCCGAAGTGGGTGCCGCGATCATAGACGAGGTTGAACTCGACGTAGCGGCCCCGCCGTATGAGCTGGAAGTTGCGCTCGCGCTCGGAGTAGGGCTCCTGCGAGCGGCGCTCGATTATCGGCAGGTACGCGGGCAGGAACGCCCCCGCCGCCGCCCTCACGAAGTCGAAGATGAACTCGATCCCGCGGTCCTTGCTGACGTTCCGGTCCTCGGGCTCAAGCAGGGGCCCTTCCCCCCTCCCCGTCAGGTAATCGAAGAATATGCCGCCGACCCCGCGGGTCTCCCCCCGGTGCTTGATGAAGAAATACTCGTCGCACCACTTCTTGAACTTCGGGTAGTACGAAGGGTCGGACAGGTCGCAGGCCTGCTTCAGAGTCCGATGAAAGTGGACCGCGTCTTCGGCGTAAGGGTAGTAAGGAGTAAGGTCGGCCCCGCCTCCAAACCAGCTGCCGGAGCCTCTTTCAAGGTAGCGGAAGTTCGCATGGCTCGCCGGGGCCATGGGGTTCCCGGGGTGCAGTACGAGGGAGATGCCGGTCGCGAAGAACTCCACGCCCTCCCCGGCGGGGAGCTTCTCGGCGACGGACTCGTCGAGCTTGCCGTACACCTCGGAGAAGTTGACGCCCGCCTTCTCGAAGACCGTGCCGCCCTCGATGACGCGCGACCGCCCGCCGCCGCCGCCTTCGCGCTGCCAGAGGTCTTCGCGGAAGCGTTCCGATTTGTCCACGTCCTCCAGCGCCGCGCATATTTCGTCTTGAAGATCGGCGAAGAAATCTCTGGCCCGCTCCCTGAGTAATTTTTGATCGCTCACCGCTGCCACCCCCTCTTCAAGATGATCGGCCCGGCCCGGCGCCCGCCACTACCTGAGCGACGGCGCGAGCAGGATCGAATTCAGGAATATCTGCGTGGTCGTGCGCCACAGGTACCGGAAGTTGGGGTCTTCGGCGAACAGTATCACGTGGCCGCCGCCGGTCGGCTCGTCGATCACGTAAGCCGTGCCGCGGAGGAGTTCTTCCGTGTTGTTCGGCCATGTAAACCCCGCGATTGTCAGGGGCCCTTCCGGCGTGAAGGTCACGACGTTCGCCCCGTCCTTGGAGGGGCGGAAGAAGGCGTCCCCATCGACGAGCACCGCGAGCCGGTCGGAATCGTACCCGTAGGATAAGTAATGATCCCGGTCGAGCGCCGCGCGGAAAGACGCGCCCGGAACCGCGAGTGGGGTCGTGGGCGGCTTCTTCGCCTGCGGCTTCTCTTCGGGCTTGATCGCGGCCTCGGCCTCCTTGCGCTTCTCTTTCGGCTTGGCTTCGGCCTGCGGGGCCGGCTGCCCCGGCGTAGCGCCCGCGGGTTGCGACGCGGGCTGCGCGGTGGCGGGAGCGGGAGGCTGGGCCTCATCTTCCGAGCCGACGAGACGCGAAGAGGTAAGCTCGACATCCTTGCGGGTGAAGAGGACCGCGCCGCCCCCCATCCCTATCAGCACTCCCCCCCTGCCGACCCACTCTTTCAGCCTGTCGATCCCGGCCTTGCCGAGCGCGGACTGGTAGGCCCCGGCGTTCCCATCGGGCAGGATGATCACGTTGAACTTCGAGAGGTCGGCCCCCCTCAGAGCGTTCGCGGAGACGGGGGTGAAGGGCAATCCGTACTCGCGCTCGAAGGCGTACCACATCGCGCCGTAGCTCGTGGGGCTCGTGCCCTCGTCCCACAGGACCGCGACCTTCGGCTGGCTGAGGCTGACGATGGACTCCGACCCGATGCCCGTGTCGCCCTCTTCGGTGTACCCTGAATTCGCCGCGTAGACCCTCGCCCCGCTCTCGGCTGAGAGGGCGTTGATGCGGCCGTGGAGCGTTTCGGGGTTGCGGTGGACGCGGGCGATGAGCGTCCCCGTGGGCCAGTTGCGCCCGTTCACGTTCAGTTGTCGGGTCGCGACGGCGAGCTTGAAGCCTTCGCCGAGCAGAGCTATGGCGAGCCTCGAAGAGGCATCCGTGCCGTAAGGGATTATGTAGGCGGAGTTCGCGCGCCCGCCCTCGACTCCGCCCGCCAGTCCCGGCATCGGCTGCGAGTCGCTCGCGGTAAAAGTTTCGCGGCGCGGCGTGTTGCCCGCCCCCTCGAAGGCGAAGTCGCTCACCTGCACCTGCGCGCCTTTGACGGCGGGCGTGTCTTCGGTCCAGTAGGCCTCGACTCCGAAGGCGAGTGGGAGCGACCACGAAGTGATGTCGTAAAATTCCGCCTCCTCCTTCCCGACGTTCTTCCCGCGCCTCTCGTTGCGCTCGCGCCGCTCGTACTCGTTCTTCGCGAAGGTCGCGTCGACCTCCGAGTTCGGCTCAAGCTGGGCGCGGGCGAGGCGCTTGTTCGGCTGGTTCAGGTCGATCACGTAAGCGCCCGAGGGGAAGTCCTTCGCCTCGGCCCTCGTGCCCGTGTAGCTGTGCGCGGTCGAAGAGCGGAACCCTTCGCGCGCGAGGGTGACTTCGATGCCCTGCCGCACGAGGTTGCGCACGAGCGCCGACGCGCGGCCGGGGTCCCTGCCGGGGAGGATCACGACGCGCTTCATGGGGGACGAGCGGACCTCGTCCATCCCCGTCTTGAAGAACAGGTAATAGTCCTTGAGCCGGGCCTCGCGGTTATCCGCGGCCGTTTCGAGGGTCGCCATCGAAGCGGTGAAGTGCTTGGCGATCCCCTGCCTGAAGGTCAGGATCGTCTCGTCGTCCCGCTTCAGGTTGAGCGAGCGCGGGCCGCCCCCGTCCGTCTCGTAGGTCATGCCGGTCGCGCCGGTCAGGGACGACCACGAATCCATGTACCCCGCGTAAAAGATGTCGAACACATGCCGCACGTAATAATTCCAGCCGTAGCGGTCGAAGGCCGCCGCGTTGCCGCGCCCGAATTTGTCGTACCAGAACTTCGACCTCTCCACGGGGAGGTTCTTGTTGATGGGCTCGGAAGCGGGCGGAAAGAAGTAGGACGCGACCTGCCCGTGGTGATCCACGAAGACCTGCGGGCGCCATTCGCGCACGCCGCGAAGGACCGCGTGGTTCTCCGGCTGCGTGAGGGCCAGCATGTCCCGGTTCATGTCGAAGCGGTAGTGATTGCCGCGCCCGTAAACCTGGTAAGGCTCGCGGTGCTCGATGCTGAACGGCTCGGCGTTGCCGATGGCGACGGAGTTCTCCCAGACCGCGAACCGCTCGTGTCCGTCCGGGTTGTGCATCGTGTTTATAACGACGACCACGTTCTTGAGCACCTCAAGCGTGCGCGGCTCGTCGGACGCGGCCAGCTGATAAAGCACCTGCTGCACGGCCTCGTAGCTCGCGGACTCGTTGCCGTGTATGCCGTAGTTGAGCCAGACGACGATGGGGGTGTTGCGCGCGAGCTGGTCCGCCTCCGCCTCGTTCGCGACCTTTCGCGGGTCGGCGAGCCGCCCGACGCTCGCCTTGATCTCGTCGAGCCGCGCCAGATTTTCCGGGGCGGAGATCACGGCCAGGTAGAGGGTCCGGTGCTCCCAGGTGCGCCCGTTCTCTATCACCCGTACGCGGTCGGGCGCGGCGGCCGCGATCTTTTCGATCACGCGGACGATCTGCCCGTGAGGCGTTTGAAAATTCCCCGGCTCGTAGCCGGTTACGGACGAGGGGCGCGGCACGCTCGCGCGGTAAGG
>DASQDI010000162.1:0-7443 GCA_035634255.1 Blastocatellia bacterium | reverse complement strand
CGTGTGACTGCACAGGACGCGCGTCGCCCGGAAAGAATGCCTTAACTAGGGCAGTTGTTGGCCGCCCGTACATTGCGGCGTAAGTCTGAAGCTGGCCGTGCGCGTTTGGCCGTCAGCACTTTGCACGGTGACCGTACCTTGTGTGTATGCATACACGTATGCCGTGTTGGTAGGATCATTTGCCGACGATGTCGGGGTGGCTCCCGTCCAGGTAAAGGTGTAAGGCGATTGACCGCCCGTCGCCCTGGCGGTGACAGAAAATACCTCGGCGCAACGATTGGTCGGGTACGTCATCGACAAGCTCAGAGGGGTTGACGGTTCAAGCCCTGGGCGATCATCGAAAAGCTGCACCCAACGCCCGTCGAACCCGCCGTTGGCCGCCGTGTACCACTCACCCGCGAGCCACGTCCCGGCTTCGTGGTGCGTCTGGTCGCTGGTGATGACTCCCGAGTGCACGAAGAAGTCATGCTGCCACCAGAAAGAGTTGTGTGAGTTGTAGTACCCGCTGGCGGCCCCGCGGCTGCGCCCGAAGCTGTCGATTCCGAGCCCCTCGAAACCGCCGAAGTCGTCTCCATCCCAAGGGGCTTCCGAGTTCAATTCGGCCGAGTAGTTGCCCCAGATCTGATTTTTAGCGAGGACGGCGGCGTCCGCGCCGACCCCGTCTGACTTCCCGATGTCACGGGACCTCAGGTAGAAGAGCTGCATCCCCGCGCTCACCTCCGGCTGCCCCGCCTCGTTCAAAATCGGGCTCTCCAGCAGGACGTACCTCAAGTCGTTCGTCAGCCAGTGGACGTACCATTGGTTACCCTGCCAGTGCGTCGGGAAGATGTCGGCGACGTCCTGGAGTTCGTAGGTGATGCGCTTCGTCGAATACCACCGCACCGTGTCGCCGTTGTCGACGCGGCTGGCGAGGCCCGACGCGGTCGTGTAGCTCAGAGGCTTCGCCCGCCACGTGTCAACGGCCGCCTGCGACCCTTCGGGCGCGAACACGTAATGCACGTTTTTACTATCCGACTGGGTGACGGCCACCTTGGCCTCCGCCGTCGTCGAGTTCATCTGGGAAGCAATCGTGCTGTAAGGGGTTATGACGTGCCGCAGCGCGTGCCCATGGTAGCCGTAGTCGGAGGTGGCCCAATCCCAGTCGCTCTCGTCGGCCTGCCAGATCAAGATGTGCTTGCCCGTCGCCGTCTGCATGAAGTTCAGCCCGCCCGCGTCGTAGTAGCGGCGCATGAGCTGCTCCTTGTGCATCGTGACCGCGACGTGGTTGACGTACTCGCCGCCCCCGCCCGGCGTGCCGGTCACTCCGCGCACCAAGATTTCTACGCGCTCCCAGTCGTGAATGTCCTCGCCGTCCTTATCCGTCGCGTTGTATACGTGGTAGAACAGCACCAGCGACTTGCTGCCCCCCTCCATGTATTCGATGAGCGCGGTGTAGAGCGTCGGCCGGATGCGCCAGCGGTCGTAGGCGCTCGGCCCGACGGCCGAGGCGTTGACGTAGTTGGGGATGTTGAGCCAGTTGACGCGGTTGTTGGAGAAGTCGCCGTCCTGATCGAAGTCGTAGTTGGTAATCCAGTCGCGCCCTTGTTTGCTGTTATTTTCATCCCCCCGCTTCAGGATCACCGGCGCGTAATAATTCAGGTAGGCTTGGCGCTGGGCCTTCGTGAGATTCCATGTCTGGGCCGACGCCTGATTGCTCGTCACGCTCAAACCGGCCAGGGTAATTATTGCGACGATAAGTATCCGGCCCCCGGCTATCAGCAAAGCTTTTGCCGAGTTAGTTTTCGGCCGCACACGGGCGGCACCCCTCTTTTTTAGGGTCAAATTAAATAGTGAACTCATGCGAAGATTCTTCTCCTTTGTCTAGTGATTGTTAATTTGCGGGCTCTAAACATGAAGCAAGGGTAGAAAGTCGGGCGGGTTGAAAACGAATGCCTAATGAGATAAGCCTTCTAACTGCTGCGCGAATGCTGCCTGTAAAGTGTTGATGCTCTGCGCCCGACTTCTACCCTTGGTTCGAATTACACTCTACCTTTACTAGCGCGACGAACGGCGCTCCGAAGAAGGCATATACCTGTGTCTTTATTTTAGGACCGTTCAATGTTAAGTAGGGGCCGCCTTCATTGTCAAGGATATTCGTAACATATTTCACAAAGCGAGCCCTGGCAGGCACCTCGCCCTAAAACTTTCCTTGACACGTAACTACATTTGTAGTATTTTCAGCTTCGGATGTAGTCAGAAGAACTCACCGTGACGGGGAGGGATCGTGGAGAAGAACATCAAACTGACGCGGTTCGAGCTTGAGGTGATGGAGGCGCTCTGGGGAATAGGCTCGGGATCTATCAGAGAGATTCACGAGCGTTTGCCGGAAAAGAAGCGGGCCGCGTACACGACCATCCAAACCATCGTGCGGAGGCTGGAAGAGAAGGGGGCCGTCCGCCAGACGAAAAAGATCGGCAACGCCCTGATATTCGAGCCGGTCGTCTCGCGAAAGGCCGCGCATCACCGGCTCATCAGCGACCTGCTCGAACTCTTCGGGGGCTCGGCCCGCCCTCTCATGGCTCACCTCGCCGAAGCCGGGAAGCTCAGCATGGAGGATTTGAGAGAGCTCGAAGGGATGATCAACAGGCAGGACGAGCCCGAGCCGGCTAAAGATAGCCGTGGGCAGAGGGGCGGCTCAGGCAGGCGCGCGCCCCGGAAAAAGTGATTCGGCCGCTATCAAAATCAGCACCGAAAGGACTGGTGAGCGATGATGCATGAAGTATGGGCGGAATGGTCGAGGTGGGGCTGGCCTTTAATCGGCAATCATCTGTGGCAATCGACTCTGGCGGCCCTCGTGATTGTGGCCGCCGCTTCATTTCTTAAGCGCGCGCCCGCGCAGGTGCGGCACGCTTTATGGCTGGTCGCTTCGATAAAGTTCGCCGCGCCTTCTTTCCTCTTCTTCTACCTGCTCGCCGCGCTCGGAATCGCTCTCCCCTCATTCGCGAGCGAAGAGGCGGGTTCCGCACAGACCCTAGCCCTGATCGCGCAGCCATTGGCCTGGCAGGAAGAGTTCGCGGTCTCTAACCCGGTTCCGGGCCATCCGACTTCCGGGCCGCACAGCGAGGTCTTCTGCGCTCTGACAATTTTCTGGCTCGCGGGCTGTGCGGGCGTGCTGCTCGTCTGGTCGAGGAAGCGTCGCGACTTCGCGCGAGCGATGAAAGCCGGGAGGGCGTGCTGTGGCGGGAGGGAGGCCGCGGCCGCGGCCCGAGTCCGCTCGTGGATCGGTATCCGAAGGAGGGTTGGTTTGATAGTCACGCCCGGCCTGACCGAGCCCGGAGTGTGGCGCGTCTGGCGACCCGTACTCGTGCTCCCCGAAAGCATGTCGGAGTTGCTAAGCGAGGCCGAGCTTGAGGCCGTCATCATGCACGAGATGGTTCACATCGCGCGATGGGACAATCTCTCAAGCAGCTTTCAAATGCTGCTCTGCGGCGTCTTCTGGTTCCACCCGATTGTCTGGCTCATCGACAGGAGGCTGCTCGTCGAGCGCGAGCGCGCATGCGACGAGAAGGTGGTGGAGTTGAGCGGCGCGGCGAAGGTTTATGCGTCAAGCCTAGTGAAGGTCCTGGGCTTCTGCCTGGGGTGGAAGGTCGCGGGAGTCTCTCTCGCCACCGGCTCGAATTTACAAAGGAGGATCGAGCAGATTATGACCGGCAATATGAACACGAAGCTCGTCCTGTCGCACCGCGTCGCCTTCGGCGCGGTCATCGCGGCGGTAATCTTTTTATCCATCGCGGCGAGCCTGCTCGGCCGCGACCATGTGGCGGCACAGATAATGGCCGGTGGCCAGCCCGCCGGCGACGTGAGAGCTCTGGACGACGTCCCCGAAATTGCGGAGGAAGACGTTGAGCCCGAGGCGCTCCCGTTTCCGCGCGTGACATTATCGCCGGAAGTGCTCGAAAGGCTGAGTCTGGCACCGGAATTACCTCTCGAAGTCTTCAAGGTCAGCGACGAGCCGGTGTCGATCACCGACGCCCGGCTCAAAGCGACGGAGTTGGATGAGGGGGACGGCCCCTTCGCGGAGGGGAGCATCCAGAACTGGGTAAGGCCCCAGTTTACGATAACAAACAACACAGGCCGGCGAATCAAGGTCTGTCTAATCGAGCTAAGAGAGAGGCACCGCGATCAGTACATTAATTTGATAACCATCAGGCGACCGATTGAACCCTACGGCTCCTACACCGTGAACCCATCGCCTGAGGATAATAGCCTCCTTACGGTTCAGGGCGACCCGAGCGATCTCGCTCTGGAAATGGAGGGAGTGGTCTTCGAAGACGGAGGCGACTGGGGACAGGTGTATCCGCCCCCTCCGCCCTTACCGCCACCGCCGCCACCACCATCTCGGCCGGGCGCTCCGCCTGAGCCGGAACCGCCGGCAGAGCCCCCTCCGCCCCCGGACGTTGATGGGCCCGCGCAAGCTCCTGCGCCCGAGCAGACGCCCGCCCCGCCGAACGAGACTCCGACCGCGACTCGTCCGCCCGCGTCGCCCATAGCTGCGGCGGCTCCGAGACCCCCGGCCGATCCTCAGGAAAAGGAGTCCGAATCCTCGGTCATCAAGAAAGTGGACCCGGAGTACCCTCCCATCGCAAAAGCAGCCAACGCGAGCGGAGACGTGGAGGTGGAGGTGGTGATCAACGAGAAGGGCAACGTTGTGAGCGCGAAGGCCGTGAGCGGTCACCCCCTGCTGAGGGAGCCCGCGGTCAAGGCCGCGAGAAAGTGGAAGTTCAAGCCGACTAAAGTGGATTCGAAGCCCGTGAAGGTGACGGCCACTCTGACCTTCAATTTCAAACTGTGAGCAGATAGTGATGAGTGACAGATGATCGGGCGGGCGGCCGAAGCTCATGCTCGCCTGATCTCCTGTCACTCATCACCCATCACTTTACAGATGGACGCGATTGAGGCTCTTCGGGATTACGATCTTCGGCAGATTGAGTGTGCTCGGGTCTCCGTCGAAGAACTTGAACTCTTTTAAGTCCAGCGGCGGGAGCGCGAACTCATGCAGGTTCATGAGCGGGAGGTCGAAGAGCTGCGTGTCGAAAGATAATTCCATCGGAAGCGTGATCAACTCGTCCAGCCTTTCAAAGGCACCTGGCACCGCGCCCTGCCCTTTCTCAAGCTGGATGGTCAGAGACCTCTCCTGCTTGTTGCGATAAATCTTCACCTCGACCGGGCCTTCGTCCCTCCTGTTAATCAGCCGCCCGATCTCCATCGGGTTATCGACGTTCTCGCCCCCGATGGAGAGAATGATGTCTCCGGCCTGAAGGCCCCCTTTCGCGGCGGCCGAATTCTCCGCCACGGAGCTGACGAGAACACCTTTCCGGCCCGAGAGGCCGAAGTATTCCGCCAGTTGAGGCGTCAGGCTTTGCAGAGAGGCCCCCAGCCGCGCGCGGTCGTTGAAGCTGAAGAACATCCGACCATCGGCCCCGTCCCTCGGAGCCATGGGCCGGATGTTGCCGAAAGCGCCCCGCCGCTCACCGAGCTTCAGGTCCACTTCCATCTCCCTGCCGTCGCGCATTACTCCGAGGCGGACGGTGCGGCCCGCGGGAGTCTCCTGCCTGTGCCTCGCGAGCTGGGCCGCGCTATCGACGGGCTGGCCGTTCCAGCGGACGATCACGTCATCTTTCTTCAATCCCGCCTGGGCAGCGGGGCCGTCGGCCACTACGTCCGACACCAGAGCGCCGCGCTCTTCCCTCAGCCTTAAGCGCTGGGCCGCTTCCGCGTCCACTTCGTCGAGAGTGATGCCCATGTAGCTCCCCCGGTCAAAGAGGTTGCCCTCGACCTGGCCGGCCCACGCGCGACGGGGGCGGACATTTTCGTTACGGTTCTGGGTATTGCCATTCGTGGTCGATGCAACCGAGGCGGCCGCCATCAGCATGATCAAAGAGAACATTGTGATACGCTTCATTGCGCCTGTTCCTCCTTAGTTCAATTATCAGGGTATCACCCGATTACTCGCCCGCGCCGCCGCAATGTTCCAAAATTTTCCCGCACACTCACAGGCCGTACTGGAAGAGGTAGGCCATCTTGATGAAGAAAGTGCGCCCGTTTCGGCGGAAGCCCGGCTCCAGGTGGCCCGAGAACGGGCTGAAGCCGTTGCGCGTAAGGTCGTCGTTGTAGCCCGCGTAAAAAGACGTGCCCGGATTGGGAGCCCAGCCGAGCAAAAATTGCCCGCGCATGCGCGAGGAGAGGGTGGTGTAATCGATCCGCGCGCGCGTGAAGAGGAAGCGGGTGAACTGGTAGGTCGAGCGCAACGAGTAGATGTTGTCGTCGAAAGCCACGCGGCCCGTGTCGTGCCGGACGAGCCTGTTGCGGGTGTAGTCGAGCGAGGTCCGCAGGGCGCTGGTCGGCTGATAAACAATCGACGCGCCGAGCTCAAGAAGGTTGCCGGGGCCGGGGTCGAGGGGCGCTTCCGGGTCGAGCAGGGCCGCCGGGCTCACGCGCGGGAACTTCCGGCCCGCGCCGAAATCGAAGTCAAAATGCCCCTGCCTGTAGGTCGTTCGCGCGAAGAACGAGTACTTCTTGCTCGGGGTGATCCCGCCGTTGACGAAGAAGTGGTGCTTGTGCGAAGAGCGCTCGGGGTCGGGGCCGAAGAACGCGCCGCTTCGCGCGCCCGTGCGGACGAGGCCGAACTCTTCTTCGAAGAGGCGCTCGTAAGCCCGCTCATAGCCGAAACCGATGAAGGACTCCCTGCTGAAACTGAGGTTGGCAAAGTTCTCGCTTTCGGCGACCTGCATGCGCCCGCGCCAGTCGTAATTCACGTGGGTAAAGTTATGCACCCTCCACGAAATAAAAGTGGCTTTCGGCTTCGGGTCGGACCCGTAGCGAATGAAGAACGACTGCTGGTTGGTGTCGATGCGAGGCGTGAAGCCGACATCGGCGCGGTAATCTCTGGTGCGCCCTACCCCGTCCACCTCGGTTACCCAGTTACGCCCCGCCCGGCTCAGGTTGAACGCATAAGCGGCCCCGTTGCCCGTCCGGTAGATCGCGTCTCCGATCCCCTGATCGAAGAAGAAGCGGCGCGAAGTCGTGCCGAGCGCCTGAAAGCTGAATACGGTCTTTGGGTCGAGGCGGAAGCGGCCGTCTACGCCCCCCAGCTGGTTGTGCTTCTCGATGAAGTTGTAGCTCGTCGCCAGCAGACCCAGGCTCGACTCTTTCCCGATGTCTCGCTTCAGGCGAAGTACGCCCACGTAGGCGTTCTTATCTACGAACTTCTCTATCCGGCTGAACACGTCGGGGTCGCTCTGTTCTTCCTCGCTGAAGCTGCCGGGCGCGTTGTCGGAGGCGAGCAGCAGGCCGAACGTGTTGCGCCCCTGCTTGCCCGTCAGCTTCACGGCGTAGTCCGGGTCGATTATAGCCCGCGTGTGCACGGCGCTTATCGGCGTCTGGAATATGTCTATCCCCTCCAGG